>NZ_BTGG01000003.1:0-367496 GCF_042848195.1 Alteromonas sp. MTD1 | reverse complement strand
CTGTTTTCCCTTTGCTCGCCGCCATAATTTCGTTGTACGGCATTGTTGTTTCTCAACAAGAAATTCAGCAGCACCTTGCCCAATTTATAAATTTGTTCCCACAGCAAAGCCATTACATTGTTGAGGAGCATTTAGCTAACTTCTTGAAACGCTCAGACTCTACATTGGGCTGGAGTTTTGCCGTTACGCTTGTGGTTGCTATTTGGGGAAGCAGTAAAGGTGCTAATGCCTTAATACAAGCATGTAATATCACTTATAGCGAACCCGAAAACAGAAGCTTTATAATGGGAATTTGTGTTCGAATAGTTTGCACAGTCTTCATGATAGCCGCCATTATATTCGCACTTCTAACCATCTCATTTCTTCCTCTAGTGCTTCAAGAAGTCACAAGCACAGCAATCAACCAAACACTCGCTTCGTGGTTAACATGGTGCATGTTATTTGTTTTCTTCAATACATGTTTAGCTGCGCTTTATCGATACGGCCCTCATCGGAAATCGCCAAAGTGGCGATGGGTTACACCAGGCTCAGTGCTGGCAACGTCTTTGTGGCTAGTCGCTTCCTACGCATTTAATATTTATCTTAGCGAATTTGCAGATTACGGGTCTACTTACGGTTCAGTAGGTGGCGTAATTATTTTACTTATTTGGCTGTACTTCAGTGCCAACATCATTCTTACAGGTGCTGAGTTAAATGCTGCTATTGAGTTACAAACTGTGAAAGATAGTACCGTGGGTGAGGACAAGCCTATAGGGCAGCGTGGAGCCGTAGTAGCTGACAACACACCGGGCACTTACTAGCTGCCAAATCAGATAACTAACTAGCCACGCCTCTCTACAGCAGGAATATTAAAATAGGCGTCAGGATCGTTTTCTTTAAGCGCATTCAACGTAGCTTTACGCGCCTGTCTCTCAGCAACAGACTCGCCAAATACGTCTTGGTGAGTTTGTTCAATTATGTCGTTTACTTCCCTATCAGAAACTACACCACTTAACCTCAGTGCGTGTAAAAAGCCCTCTGCTCGATATTTCTTTTTATCGTCAGCACGCCCAGCTTTAACTAGCGCAAACACATCGTGAAGTTGTTGTTTCCATATATCGACTAGCTGATTTTTATCCATTTTAAATACCTCCTCTCTGCACTACACCTTTTGTAAGCTTGGCGGCAAAAGCATGTTTCGCCGTATATATAAACATTAAAACGCTATTGGTAACCCTGTCGACAAATTAATCACAAACTAGTGATATTTTGACCTTTTTTAGTGCATGCTTATAAAAAACAAAAAAGAGTGCGATATGAACAGTGAAGTCGACATATTGGTAATTGGCGCTGGTATCTCGGGCATTGGGCTTAGCTACTACATAAAACAGCTTTGTCCGCAAAAGACCCTAATGGTTTTAGAAGGTCGGGAACAACTAGGGGGTACTTGGAGTTTGTTCAAATACCCAGGCGTGCGCTCTGACAGCGATATGTACACCTACGGCTATCAGTTCAATCCGTGGACAGAGCAAGACTCTCTTGCCACAGGCGATCGTATTTGCGACTACCTAAAAAGCACGGCTAATAAGTTTGATATAGACAAACACATTCATTATCAGCACAGGGTTACCCACTTAAATTGGAACAGCGACATAAAGCGCTGGGAAGTTCACGTTAGCACGCCAAAAGGTAGTAACGTGATTCACGCCAGCTATGTGTTTTCATGTAGCGGCTATTACAACTACAAAGAGGGTCACGCCCCTGAATTTGAAGGAAGCGATAACTTTAAAGGCACCATAGCACACCCTCAATTTTGGCAAGAGAATTTAGACTATAGCGACAAAAAGGTAGTGGTTGTTGGTAGTGGCGCAACTGCCGTTACCCTAGTACCTAGCCTTGCCAAAAAGGCGGCTCATGTCACTATGCTTCAACGTTCGCCTTCGTATATTCTGTCTCGCCCACAGCGCGACCTTTTCACCCGTGTCACACAATCAATGTTTTCCGCCTCAACCGCATCAAAGATCATCAGAAAGCGTAATATTTGGTTAGGTAATTTTTACTTCAAATTTATGACCAAATACCCAGAGCTTGCAAAGAAAGTCATTACAAAGGAAAGAAGCAAACTACTAACTGAAAACATTGATGATGCTCACTTTTCGCCCAGCTATAACCCGTGGGAGCAAAGGCTGTGTTTAGTACCAGATGCTGATTTATTCAATGCGCTTAATCGTAAACAGGCATCTATTATAACCGATGGAATAAGCCACTTTACTGAAACCGGTATTTCTACCGTTAGCGGAAAGCATATTGATGCCGACATTGTGGTTACTGCAACAGGGTTGAAGCTACAATTTCTGTCTGGGATAGACGTATGTGTAGACAGCGTGGTACAGAACACAGGCCAGAAAATGTTTTACCAAGGCGCACTGCTTCAAGATATACCTAATTTTGCAATGGTGTTTGGTTATACCAATGCATCGTGGACGTTAAAAGTTGAATTAGTATCGAAGTACATTTGCAGGTTGATAAACCATGTTGATGAGAAGCAGGCCAATTATTTTGTACCTGAAGCCCCAAGTAACATTATGCCCGAGCCATTCTTAAATTTATCGTCGGGATATATTCAACGCGCGCAAAGCATTATTCCCAAACAAGGGCAAATAGCGCCGTGGCGTTTAGATCAAGACTACGACATTGATAAAAAAAGGCTAGCAACGGCTAGCCTTGATGATATTGGACTAAAAATTAGTTAGCAGTCGTCAGACACAATAGTTAACGTGCAGTCAGGGAAGCCAAACGAATCGTACAGAATGTAACAACCTTGGTTTGTGGGTGTGCCCGATGAAGGAACGTCGAAGCCCACAAGCGTGTACTGGTTGGTTGAACGAACGTCTAGGTCGTCTCCTAAATCTAGGAAGTCTTCCATATCAAGCGCATCACCCAATTCGCCTTGGCTTTCTGGGCAAAGATTGCGGAAGTCTACTTCGGCTGAACCAATTCCAAAATTGATAATAAAGTTGGCTTGCCCAGAATCACCTGGGTTTTCAGCGAGCGGCGTTAACCCAGCTATACGCCCTTTTACTTTCACCAAGTCGATACTGGTTTGCATGCTAGCTTTTACAGATTCAAGTGATGCAATACGCGCATCAGAAGATAGTGATAGAAACTTTGGTGCAGCGGTAACTGCTAAAATGCCGAGCAAAACAATAACAATGATAAGCTCGATTAGCGTAAATCCCTTATTTGACATCTTATTCATTTTTCTAGTTATTTGTGTCTATATCGTATCGGACCGGGGTGAAAAAATCCAACGACTATTTCACAAAAATAGTCAGACATTCGATGTAAAAATGCCCTTAAGTACAGTTTTTTCCAACTATTAAAAAGTGTACTTTTTCGGCAGCGGTTTTAACTAGCCACTTATTTGAACTGAAACCTTTTCCTTCAAAGGCATAAAAATTAGAGATGAATAACACTACACAAACCAAAACGGGGACTGCGCCCTCTTACTGGAGACGCCTATGCTAACCAGTATCAAAAAAATAACAGGCTATATGCTTTTAGTGCTTTGCGTAACCATTACAGCCATCGTACTTATCAATACTACGCAGCATTTCTTCACACTAAATGAATGGCAAGACATCACCGCGTGCACATTAATCGTATTTTGTTCTACGCTAACTTTTACGCTATTAGCTAAGCGGATGGGCTTATTTCGCCGTTAGATTTTTGAAGATAAACAGGCCGATACAAAAAAATTAGCGTCGTGCACGCTCAAGCAATAAATAGCTGTTATTATGCGCCACATAAAATGAACCACCCGCAGGCCGCTTTAATTAGAAAAAGCGCCTTGGTCGACATGGTTACCACGAGCGATGGCACTAAAAGCAACAATATTTAAAGCAGACATATCTATTACCGATATGGATCGCAACTATTACAACGACCACAATTTAACTATTGCACGTCACCCTTCTGAAAACGATGAACGCATGATGCTTCGCATCATTGCTTTTATTGTGAATGCGCATGAACGCCTTCAATTTACCAAAGGGTTATCTGACGACGACGTACCCGATTTATGGCAAAAGAGCTTTAGCGATGAAATTGAGCTATGGATTGAACTTGGTCAACCGTCTGAACAACGCATTAAAAAAGGCTGTAATCAAAGCCAACAAATGATGATTTACGCCTATGCCGACAACAGTTTTGACGTATGGTGGAAGAAGGAGCAAAGCAAGCTTCAGTTACGAAAGAATTTAAGCGTATTTTCGTTACCTGACTCTCTTGCACCTACACTGGCCAATGCTGTTCAGCGCTCTATGCAAATTCAGGTAACTATTCAAGATGGACAAATGTGGCTTACGATAGAAGGTGCCGAAGTAACCGAAAGTGTTGAAGTAGCTACACAGAAGCATATGTAATGAAAAAACTCTCAGCCGTACAACAAAAGCAACAAACGCTGGTATTTAGCGTTGCCGATACATTAGAAGCAGAAGCGCTTAAAGAACTAGGCGGTATGGTTCAGTGTTGGTTTGACGTGCAATACCACGACTTTCCAGCTTCGTTACTTTTGCGCTTTCAGTTTGAAAATGAGGAACGCCTTAGTGAGGCTACGCCGCAGTTAAAAGTGTGGCAACGAAAGCTGAGTGCGGCGCTTTTGAAAAAGGGCGTTATCTTAAAACAAGGCCGCCAGCATTTGATATTTACTGTTGAAAGCCCTGAGGACTAACGTTTGTAACGAAAGGCTAGCACCCTGCCAACAACACCGACGAAGAAGTAATGGTCATTGGGGCCACACGAAGTAGCGTATTAATTCCTAAAATATTATTACCTTTAGGTAACACGGCAACTTCTACCGGCCCTACTTCACAAGTATCACCAATACGCACCGAACTTAGCTGATACTGCGAGACTTTCAATATTTTCCCATTTGCCATACGTGCGGCCGACGTGCGCGTAGCGGCTAACTTTTGGTTTTTTGTGAGCGCTTTAAATGTTGCTTCGTTTAGTGTTAGCAAGCTAGAGCCAGTATCAAGTAAAAATGAAGCTTTTACTGATGACTCAAGCGTAGCTTCTAAATAAAGTGTTCCGCCTTTACTTTGTAATAAAGGGATATTCTGCTCGACAGCAAGCGTCGATGTGCAAATAGAAAGTACACCACAGATTACTGCTAAGAATGACGCCAAAAGCTTAGATTTCATGTCGAAACCGCCGCGCTCTAAATGAAATAGTAATGCTTACTCAGCAAGATAAAGACCAGTAAGTTAATGCGTTGATAATCAATAATATTTCCAAATTTCAAAGAGCCGCGCGCACCACATTAGAGCAAAAAGACAACAAATGACGCACAGCGAACGAGCAAACACGCACAAAAAGGTGCAGCATTTACGTTACTGATTAAGAAATTGTCATCAAAAAAGCCATCTGATAGCAGTTAACTATCGCCAACAACCATTGTTTAAAAAGCATTCGTTCATACAATAGTATAAGTAAGTAAGGTATTTTGAGGATTCGATATGAAATTACGTTATGTTTTGGGCTCTTTGGTTGCTAGTGCATTACTTTCAACGTCGCTTCAAGCGGCGCCTTCTGCATCTGATGCAACCGTAAATGTGCAAGTGGTAGATTATTCAGGCAAACCACCTTTTAAGCGTCGCGTTGTTGAGCTTTCAGTTAACGATGTGGCGCAGCTAGAAACAGCGGGGCAAGAAGCTGTTGAATACGTAGAGGTGAAAGAAGTGGTTATGCGTGGTAAACCACCTTATCGCAGAGTAACCAAAATGATGCCAGTGTATGATGTAGCACAGCTCGAAGTTATTGATGACACTTCAAGCTCTTCAAAGAAAGGCACGCGCCCACCGTTCAAGCGTCACCATTAATCACTAATCATTAATCATCACGCAATAACAATCTGCGTTTTGCTTATCAGTACTGTGGCTTAGCTTCAAGCTAAGCCCGTTTCCTGGCTATTTTCTCACTTGCTGCGCTCTGGCTGACATTGCCTACACCAGTATAACCTTCGCCCATTATATGTCTGGCGCGTAATTGGCGTTGCACACACTCTGCACGGCATTTCTTCACGATCAAACACCATAAATCGTGTCCGCTCAAAGTCATCACCTTGCTGCTGTAACACTTCTCTCAGTTCAGTATAAACGGTGTACCCGCCGGTTTCATAACTGCGCTTACAAATGTCTAGCGTATGATATGCCAAGCTTTTTAACTGCTCATCATTCAACTCAGAAGGTTTAAGCGCGGGGTGCACGCCTGCTGCAAACAATATTTCACTTCGCAAGTAATTCCCAAGTCCAGCCATAAAACGCTGATCAAGATATAACGCACTTAATGCTCTGTTGCGAAACGCTTTTTCGGCTAACCGTACCTCAACAACATCACAGGTTACAGTGGGGTTCAAAACATCTGGACCAACTCGCTGTAAAAAGGGGTGTTCGTGAATTAACTCTGTAGGGTAAATGCTTATATCAGACGCGCTGTATAAAATGGCGCTGTGAGTTTCTGTATAAAGCCCTACCCGCAGCTGACGAGTAGTTTTTGGTTCATCACCTCTTTTACACGTATGCCATACACCATAAAGCTGGTTGTGCGAGTACATAGACAAACCATTACTAAAATGAGTTATCAGCGCTTTGCCACGTGTTTCTACGCGCAGAACATGCTCATTTTCCAACTGTTTTTCATAGTTTTTTAGCTGTGGCAAACCAAACTCTACACGTTCAAGGGGCTTATCTATAAGTACCTGCTGTACTTTATCTGCAGCGCGTCGTATTTCTGGGCCTTCAGGCATGTTATGTCTCGCTGTAATTCAACTATTGGTGTTATTTTTTAACAGGCTTTATAGAATGAAAATCAATAAAAAGATCGCCTTCGCCTACATCACAACGCATTACAGTAAGGTTTATTTAATTGGCCAAATTCTCAAAGCGACATACTAAAAAGCCTGTGACTACCGAACGGTAATCACAGGCTTTTGTTTTGTTACTAACCTTGTTATTTCACTCGTAAATTTAAGAGTTAGGCACAATCAAATACTTTTCACCGGTACGCTTTGCGTTGTACTGCGCCACGTTTTCAGGTTGCAGAGCCTCTTCAAGCGTAAGCTCTTTGGTATACGATGATGCAAATGTGGTATTAATTTCAGTCGCTACTTTTTGATACAGCTCACCCACACGCTTTCTGTCTAGTTTGCCTAAGAAGCGCATAAGCAACCAACCACCAATACTCCACGTCATGCCGTAGGCGCGGTTCAAGATTGTTGGTGAGAAGTCTAGGCCGCCGTAAACATATACTTGCTTGTTGGTATCCGAACCATACGTATTGAAGCCTTTCGCGTCTTTACTACCCGACGCTTCCATCATGGTTAAAATATCGCTTACCAACTCACCACCGCCAATTGCGTCAAAGGCCAATGTTGCGCCTGTGCTATCAATGGCTTGATACAGTTCAGCCTTAAAATTCTCGCTTGAAGAATCAAGTACAATTTTGGCGCCTATATCTTTTAATAGGTCTACCTGCTTTTGGCTGCGAACAATGTTTACAAGCTCAATGTCTTGCTCCAAACAAATTTTGTTCAACATTTGCCCTAGGTTAGATGCAGCGGCGGTGTGCACTAACGCTTTGTGACCTTCCATTTTCATGGTTTCGACCATACCCAACGCAGTAAGCGGGTTCACGAAAGACGATGCAGCTTGCTGTGGCGTAGTGCCATCAAGATGCGGCAAACAAGCTTGTACTGGCACACATGCAAATTCGGTATAAGCAGCACCGGTAAGAATTGAAACTGTTTTGCCCATTAATGCTTGCGCTTCAGGGCTATCACCCGCAGCAACTACAGTACCTGCACCTTCATTACCGATAGGTAGCGTTTGATCTAATCGAGATTTAATTCTGCCGAGTAAAGGCTTGTGTACTGGTGCTACTAATGCGTTTTTATCAGCATCAAAAGTTGCCTTATCTAAACTCGCAGGGCCAAACATAGGCCACATATCAGACGGGTTTATCGGCGATGCTTCCATGCGCACAATAACCTCATGAGGTTTTGGCTGGGGTACATCTACCTCTTTTAATGAAACTTCTAACTCACCTTCAGAAGTAATAAGCGTAAAGAGTTGTTTAGATTTGTTCATAAAATTTGTCTCGCCTTGTAGGAGTGTTTCTTTGTGTGATACAAAACTAACATGCTCGCACTATCAGTGTTATTTATATTGCTAATAGATAAGCTTTCCTACAACTTATAGAAAAAGCATAGCGCGTTATAGCAAGCAAATTGATTACATGGAAAAAGCGCAGTTCCTACCTTATAATTTTTAATGAAGTACATGACGCGTGAAAACGGAATGATGAACACGGCAAAAGGAAGACAATATACTTTGAAATTAATTAAAAGTGACGTTGCATAAGGCTATGTTTTTAAAATTTTTTATGCGCGTGCTGCTTACTTTCCTTTTTGTATTCGCTTTATCACTACTCTCTCCAACGGCACATGGGCTACAGATACCTGAAAACGTTGAAGCCGTAAGCCCTCCTGAGCTCGATGGCTTGAAAAAACGTGTTCAAAACAACAGCACTTCGGTAGCGCAAGAATTTGAAGAACTTGACCGTTTTTTTGCCGTATCCCCTAATCACAAAGACCACAGTCGTTACCTTAATATCAAAGCCTATGCGCTAATTCTTCAGCAAGAAAACCTGGCAAGCTACGAAATATTGCTGAAGGCGCGAGAACTAGCTAATAGCAGCAACAACACATTAGCATTGGCCGAGTCTTATCGATTAGAAGGCATGATCCTCGATTTTTCTGGTGAACATGCAAACGCACTAGAGGCATTAAACAACGCATTAGATTTATATACGTCATTAAACAGTGACCTTGTTCTACTGGTGTATAGCGCTATGGGCAACGTTTACATGTCGCTAAAAGATTATGAGCAAATGATGCAGTTTTCCAAACAGTACTTGTCTTCTGCTCAGCGCTTAAAAAGTAAAAAGGATGAAGGTATTGCTTACTTTTTCCAAGGATTCGCACAAATTAAGCGCGCTACTTATCAAGATGCAACAGTAAGTCTTCTTTTGTCGGAAAGTATACTGAAATCACTTAACTACCCTTTTATCGGTATTATTCATAACGCAATCGCTGACTTACATTTGGCGCAAGGTAATTTAAACGAAGCACTTAAGCGACTGAACATGGCTACCGAGGCCGACCGTAAAGTAGGCTTTAAATACAACCAAGGTGGGCAACTATTGAAGCTTGTAGAAATTTACAAGCAGAGAGGCAACATAGCGCTAGCCATTAGCGAACTGAAAGCAGGCCTATTGCTAGACGAAATTCAGCGTGACAAGCTACTGCTGTTGCAGCTGCTAGATGAATTGGTTGCGTTGTCTGAACAAACGCAAAACTATGAAGATGCCCTTACCTATTCAAAGCAATATCAAAAAGCTTTTGAACAAAGTTTTAACGAGCAACAGTCTAGGTTATTAGCGTTAAATCGGGTAAGGCTGTCGGTTTCAGAAAAAGAAGAAACCATAAAGCTGTTAGAAAAAGACAATGAGTTGAAAGAACAGCGTAACCGTATTCAGAAAAAGCAAAATACCATGCAGCTTTACTTTATAAGTGTCGTTTTCGCGTTTTTGTTTTTAGTGTTAGGGCTTTTAATTCGCACGCATCGTCAGCGGCAGGCGTTAGATACGCTAACTCAAGACTTACAAAAAGCCACCGCTGCCAAATCTGATTTTCTTGCTCGAATGAGCCATGAAATTCGCACACCGTTAAATGCCATTATTGGACTAACAAAACTATCGAAGCGCGACGCTGAAAATACAGAACAACAAACCAACCTTGAGCAGATAGAAAATGCATCCCAAAGCCTGTTAAGCATCATTAATGACATACTAGACTTCTCTAAAATTGAGGCCAACAAACTTACTATTGAGTGCGCCCCTTTTAACCTTGAGGCACTAGTGAACAAAACCGTTCACCTTTTCGGGGCCAAAGCTAATGAAAAACACATTGAAACCGTAGTACACATTTCCAAAAACGTACCCGTTAATGTGAAAGGTGATTCCCTGCGCATTCAACAGGTATTAAGTAACCTAATTAGTAACGCCATTAAATTCACCGAAGATGGATTAATTTCGGTAAGCATAAAGAGTAAAGAAGATAACGATAACGTTGTACTTCAGTTTGAAGTAAAAGACACCGGCATTGGTTTAAGTAGCAGCCAAATTGCTGAATTGTTTCAGCCGTTCAATCAGGGTGACGAATCTATATCCCGTAAATACGGTGGCACTGGGTTAGGATTAGCGATATGCCAACAGCTTGCTACTTTGATGGGCGGCCGTGTGTGGGCCGAGAGTGAATTAGGAAAAGGCGCTAGCTTTTTCTTTACGGTAGAGGTTAAGCGTGACAGCGCGCCGTATAATTCATTGCCTAATAACGCAACGCACATACCCAATTTCAGTCGCAAGAATATTTTATTAGCCGAAGATAATACGCTTAACCAAAAAGTTGCACTGGGGCTGCTAAACGATACTCATGCCACTATAAAGGTGGTTTCCAACGGGCGCGAGGCCCTTGAGGTGCTACGTGACAATAGTGCCTTCGACATAGTATTAATGGATATTCAAATGCCTATTATGGACGGCCTTGCTGCAACTAAGGCCATTCGCAACGAACTTGTATTAGACATTCCCATTATTGCCATGACCGCACATGCAATGCAGCAAGACATCAAAAAGAGCCTTGCTGCGGGTATGAATGGGCACATTAGCAAGCCCATCGACCCCGCTTACTTTTTCAATACGCTTTCAAGCATGTTAGATGACAATACTGATAGCAATGAAGCTGCAGTCACAATTAACAGCACATCACAGCACGCTGGTAACGGTTCAACAAACTTCCTAGCTGTAGACGAGAACGCGCTTAGCATTATTGATAAAGCACAGGCGATGAAACCATTGCTAGACGATGAAGCACTGTATCGCTCTTTATTGCATGACTTTGTGGCGCTTGAACATGAACTCAATGAACTGAAAAATGCTATTGATGCAAACGACATTGCAACCATATTGCGCATACTTCACATATACACCACGTCGCTGCGTTACATTGGCGCGTTTGCATTAGCCAATTACGTAACGCGTTTAGAAAAAACAATAAAACATCAAGATTACAGCTCTCTTCATAACCAAGATTCAATTGTAGAAGCCCTGTTTTTACTGCATGATAAGCTTGTTTTAACGCATCAAAAAGTGGCAGGCATTATTGCTGGGCATGAAGGGCAAATAAAAGGCAGATGAAAGATAGACGACCAGTGACCAACAACGTTATTACAAAAGTAACGCGTTTGTAATCTGAATAGTCTTTACACCAAATACTTATGTGATACTTTTTAGTTAGTTTTAGCAACGTAAGTAAGGAGGTGATCATATGTCGAGAGTTAAGGTATTTGAACAGGCAGCTATGAGTGAGGGTCGTTCTAGCTAACCCCTTTAACGCAATTGCTCTAGAAGGCTGTCTATTCAGCCCAGCTCGGAAAGCCGCGTCACGTTGCTGCACGCGGCTTTTTTTATGGGGACGGAAGCTACTGCCTGTAGCTGAAACTGTCGTTTCATTGAGGCGTTATTCGACTTACTGAACTAGGAGTTGGTTGAGCCTCTGCGCATGTTTTTTTACGTTTAACAAATTCTCAACAAAGGTTACATAAAATTGTCTTAAAATTAGGCACATACCTCTAAAAACTGTTGTCTTAGTAACAGTATAATTTCGCAAGTAGTTTAAGAGGTATATGACATGAGCAAAAACAGAGAACAAGTAAGTAAAGAAACCGCTAAAGTGGTAGCCACTATGATGGTGCCAATGGTAGCGCTAGGCCTAGTGTGTTTATCAATTGGCGTTTACTTAATGAATAATGTGTTTACTGGAATTTAGTCTTTAAATTCCAGTAAGTATAAGCAGTATTCGTGTTCGGTAAGCAAAACGTGAATACTGCTCTCCTCACTTCGACTAGCCTTTAGCCAGCACTTAGCCAAAGAAGTTAAAACAAATCTTATTGCCGTCTAAATCGCGCACGTAGGCACCGTAAAACAGTTTAGGCACACGCTGGCCCGGTTCGCCGTCGCACGTGGCGCCTAGCGATATGGCTTTGTTATACAAAGCGTCTACTTTCTCTTTACTGCCTGGCGCAATAGCAAACATGTTGCCGTTACCTGGGTGTGGGTCTTGCTCGTCGTATGGAATACACACTGCCACCATCGGCTCTTTCATGTTTTTGCCGATGTACTTAATTCTGTCCATATTTACCAAACGTTTAACGCCAAAGTCTTCTAACAGTTTCTCGTAGAACTGCGCAGATGCTTCAATGTCTTTTGTGCCTAGCGTAATGTAATTAATCATTGTAAACCCTTGTTGATTGCTTTTATCGTTTGATAAATGGTTACGGTAAGCGCATAAAAAAGTTTGCGTTGTTTTCATTTAGCGCAATAAAAACTTATTTGTGCTCGTTCCAATAAAGCTACCAAACAATGCACGTATTTAGTACTTAATGCTGTGTAATAGATTGATTGACCTTGACATTTTAGCCAAGTACTCTGGTATCACTTCGTAAAAAATGCGTAACGGAATACCTAACATGAAGCCAGTCAAAACACTTATTGCTAGTACATTGTCTATTTGCCTAGTTTCATTATTGGGTTGTACAGAACCGGAAACGCAAACCGCGCCACCCTCGCCCGCCCAAGAAAAAGAAAAAACGCAAGAAGCTCGCCTCTTAAAAACAAGGTTAAGTGAACGCATTCGCATTGAAGGCCAAGACGTTGATTACCAGTCTTTAGAACAGCGACAGGCGCACTACAAAGTGCCAGGGGTGTCTGTCGCATTTATGCGAAATGGGCAACTGGCTTGGACCATGGAAAGCGGCGTTAAAGACGTTACTACCAAGCTAGCTGTTGATGAAAACACGGTATTCCAAGCAGGCAGTATTTCAAAACCCGCATTTGCGGCAGTGTTGATGAAGTACCGCCAACATAACCCCATTGATTTAGATACCGACGTAAATAACTTGCTTACCAGCTGGCAATTGCCAGAACATGAATGGACTGGGCAAGAAGCGGTGTCGTTACGCCGATTGCTGAGCCACACGGCGGGTACTACAGTGCACGGCTTCCCCGGTTACGCAGCGGGCGAGCCAGTACCTACGTTGCAGCAAGTGTTAGAAGGCACAGCGCCAGCAAACACTAGCGAAGTAGTAGTTGATATTAAGCCAGGTACGCAAATGCGCTATTCAGGTGGCGGCACCACGCTGGCGCAGCTTGCCTTGCAAGAGGTAGCTAACGAACCTTTGCCGACTATGTCACGACGGCTTTTATTCAAACCTTTAGGTATGACACGTTCAGGGTACGAGCAACCCATAACGACAAACCTATCGAACAATATGGCTACCCCGTATGACGGCGACGGTACGCCAATTAAAGGTGGTGCGCATACCTACGCCACACTAGCTGCAGCTGGCATGTGGAGTACCCCTTCAGACATGTTGAAGTTTGCAAGTAGTGTACGCAGTGCGTATTTGGGGCAAACAACCGACTGGATATCGCAAGCTACCGCACAAGAAATGTTAACCAACAATACGCCAAGTATTCAGCCGCCTAATGTAGGAATAGGCTTTTTTATCAATATGGATGATAACGGTGAAATTTTAGGCTTTGGTCACGGTGGCGCAGATGCTGGGTTTATGTCGCAGCTATACATAGAACTAGATACCGGCAACGGCTACGCCATTATGACTAACGGCAACAACGGTAGGCAGTTAATCACCGAACTAGAAATACGTTTAAAAGAAGCATTAGACGTAGGCTATTCGGAAGCTGAAATAAAAACCGTATTGCCAATTAGCCAAAAGGAACTAAGTAAATACATTGGCACCTATGCAGTAACCAAACCAGTTGTTGTTGATGTAGTGCTAGAAAAAACAACCGATGGTTTTGTGCTTAACGCATTACCTTACGTTGAAAATGAAGAGTATTTTCATGAGGGTGAAGGGCTATTTTTTGCGAAAAATGGCAGCAGTAGTCGTTTTGAGATGGATGAAGAAAGTGGGTTGGTTGAGGCGCTTGTGATGGATGGTGGTATTCGGGGTGTTAGGAGAGAATAGTTGATTAGACGAGGACCGATACATGGCTCTAGACTTGTTTTGTGCAAGTTAGCGCCATTAAATTATTGGAAGGCAGTCGGCAACGAGCGTGAAGCGGACCTTGGAAGTTACTTACGCGCTTTTCTGCTAAAGACAGGAGCGGACATTCGATGGCTTTGCCATTTTTTTAGTTAGTTGTGGAAAACTATAGCCGTGAGTATTCTTAATAATTTTAAGAATTCTTAAACCGCATGCGCGTCATCAAATTCAAATTGTATTACTTTATTTCGGCCGGAGCTTTTTGCCTCATATAGTGCTCTATCGGCACCCTCTAGACCTGTTAGCCATGTCATGCCCGGTTGTGTTAGAGAAAAGCCAAGGCTTACAGTAATATAAATTGAATTTTTATTGATTGAGAGTGAGGTGTTCTCAATAGACTGACGAATACGGTCGGATAACAAAGCTATATCGGTTGAAGATGTATCTTTAACGATAATTAAAAACTCTTCCCCTCCGAGTCTAAAGCATTTGTCATAGCCTCTTAAATTCCTTTTGGTAATTTGACATACGTGCTTAATAGCCATGTCGCCAACAGCGTGTCCATACCTGTCATTGATGGATTTGAACTTATCAATATCGATAAGTATAAATGCGGCTTGCGACGATTTCCTCTCGCATTCTGCCAATATGCTTTTTGCTGTTATCTCAAGAGTAGAACGATTCAGCCAACCAGTAAGATGGTCTGTTGTTGCTATCTCTCTCAAGTCTACCTCTTTACGCCAAGATACAGTTAAAGAGAAGCATACGGAAAGGGCAAAGAAGAAGGCTATGGTAGCCAGTGTTCCACTGGTTTGGATTATGTCATTACCTAGAAATTCCATTGCAACATCTTCAGCTATTGCTATGAAACTTCTTAGAAGTGTTTGTAATATATACAGGCCGAATACGATAACCAGAGGAATGTATGCTCGTTTATACTTAGAACTTCGGTCTTGCCACAAAGCAATAATAGCAACTGCATACAAAGAGATTAAGAGTGGATATAAGAAGTAGGCCCGTAATACAAAAGACTGAGATACAGCAGGGATTGAATGAAATGCCACTGAAAAAATAAGCACAGAGAGTACCAATTTCCAGCACGACCCTTTTCCCGCAAGATTATATACACCACTGATTATCGTTGCATGCCCAATCAGAAAAAGCGTGTTTGGCACTAGAGGCACCAAATTTTGTTCGAGATATCCTTTAGTCGAAGCTAAAGAACATATTCCATAAAACAAAAAAGATATACTTGCTAAGGTCCAATCCAGAAGATATCGGTCAGCTTTTTTATTACTCGACAGGTAAAGAAGTGAAGCGGTAATCGCCATCATTACGTTAGAAATAGCGACGGCAACAGTAAGGGTGAAAACTTCCAAAATGCGTTCCTTACTTGATGGATAGTTCAACTTTGGGGATAGAGTACAACATGTTCCTAACTCCAAATAAAACGTACTTAATTTTTAATCTTATGTCTAGGCTTTTAGGAGCGTTTTAAATTTAATATTATCAGTAGACTGTTTTAAGTACCATTTTACCTTTGCCTCATTGTTCAGCGACCCCAATGAGCGTGAAGCGGACCTTGGGATAAGGAATTTTTCCACCTCAAAGGACAGTAGACCAAACCCAACTTCATCTGCACACTGAAATACCAATCCTTGGCAAGGATGCATTTGCTAGTAGCTCAATACTCTACCTATAAACGACATCGGCCAGAGCAGACATTGCTGTATCAATTAGTCGAAAGTCACTATCCAGAATTTATAAAGCAGCTTTCGGATCAAGGAAAGTCGTTACCACGCCATGTGGAAAAAGAGTTTGCCGAACTTCTTAAGTGTGGTCGTCTTGAACACGGATTCTTGCGTGTTATTTGTGACGACTGCAAACATGAGAAGCTGGTAGCGTTCGGTTGCAAAGGCAGGGGTTTCTGCCCAAGTTGTGGGGAAGTGGACACTTAGTTCAAATGTCGCCATGATAATGCCAGAGCCATACGTAACTAAACACGACAGCTATACTGTGCCTTATGATGAGCAATCAAAAGAGTTAGAGAATAAGTACTACCAGCTGCGCCCAATTGAATTTTTCAGTGCGGGCGGGGTCGCGCACTACAGCTGCTCCTCGTAACAAAGAGCAGCTTCATTTTAGTTTACTTACAAAGAGTCGATAGATTCACTAGGCTCAGTAAACCAAACTGGGCCCTCGTCGGTCATATAAAAGTGATCTTCTAATCGAATACCAAACTCGTTCGGTACTACGATCATAGGTTCGTTACTAAAACACATACCAGATGCTAGCGGGTGAGGATTGGCTTTTACCAAATACGGCCATTCGTGAATATCCATGCCTATGCCGTGCCCGGTTCGATGGGGCAAACCTGGTAAGTTATAGTCTGGTCCTAAGCTATCTTTAGCTAAGCTGTCTCGCGCAGCTTTATCAACATCGCCACAGGGAGCACCAACTTTTGCAGCGTTAAATGCGGCAAGCTGCGCGCGCTTTTCGCTTTCCCATAATGCCCGTTGCTTATCGGTTGGCTCACCAAAACAATAGGTTCTGGTGATATCAGAGAGGTAGCCATGCACCTTACAGCCAGTATCAATCAATACTAAGTCGTTCTTCTTTAGTACTTGAGGGTCTTTAACGCCGTGGGGAAATGAGGTGGCTTTTCCAAAAAGTACAATGCAAAAATAGTTACCAGCGGCCCCCACTTTCTTATGTGCATCGTTAATAAATGCTTCAACTTCTGTCGTGGTAATGCCTTCATAAAGCATACTGGCAGTCGCTTTGTGCACAGCTAGGGTCATGTCCATAGCGCGTTGGATGAGCGCGAGCTCATTTTTAGATTTGTGCATGCGACAGTGTGCTGTCACCTCTGCACCATTGATAACCTGCCATGGCTTTTGAAGCACTTTATTCAAACCATCTACGATAAAAAACTGGGTCGACTCATCCACACCCAATTTATCGCCACCAGCGATATTCAGTTCATCTAGCATAGCTATGACAAGCGCGTATGGGCTCTCGTGCTCTTGCCAACCGATAATCTCGCCTTCCACCAATTTGCGTTCGTTTAAAGAGTGAATTTCAAAGGTAGGCGCCAGATATACAAGGTCACCTTTTGCAGGCAAAAGCGCACCGACTAAGCGCTCACTGGCGTACCACTGCATTCCGGTAAAATACGCTAAGTTAGTTCCAGCGTTTAAATAAAGCGCTCCTATGCCATTTTCCTGCATATAATGCTGCGCCTTGGCAATTCGAGCTTTATATTCAGAAAGTTCTATAGGGCGCAGATCGCCTGTCATGTTGACAAGGCCGTCTAATGCTTGCTGTGGTGTTTTTGTGCCTATTATTTTGCCCATTTTTTGTCCCTACACTGGCGCAAGACTGATTGTCGATTGAGGTGCTCATCAGCCCGCCTTAACTATGAATTTATTGAAGCGGGCACACTGTACAATAATGGATAGGAAAGTCGAGATAAGCGAGAGTAGCGATGCCTTTTAAATGGCGTAATTAATGCTGAACACTCGCTTACTAAAACTCAATTTTAGAGAGCACTTTTCCATGCAGCTTCTGGCACTCATCGGAAATCAAGAACAGCAAACCATCGACAATCGCGAACCCAAATCGGTGTGGAGGGTGAAACAGGCCTTGGTCATATCTACTGTGCTGTTCAGCTTCAGATAATCATCGGTACGAGTATTGAGAGAATAGTCATAGTTTGACCAGTCGGTTGAAGAAGACAATTGTGTATACTGGTACAACTCACGTTGTTAGATAATCATTTTATTGATTTTCGGAGAAAGAATGGAAACACAAATGCACATTATGGGTTCAATTACAGCGCTTTTACAGCCGATGATGGCGTTAATAATCTGGAGTATGTTGGTTTGGTTGTGGATGTACGTCACTCGATTACCAGCAATTGCTGCCGCGAAAATGAAACTAGACCCAATGGCGCCATCGGGTACTCAGATGGCTCAATTACCGGCAAAAGTGCGCTGGAAAGCTGAAAACTATAATCATCTAATGGAACAGCCTACTCTCTTTTATGCTGTAACTTTAGCCTTGTGCATTTTAAATCAGGTTTCCGAATTGGCGATAATCGCGGCATGGAGCTATGTCATATTACGCATTATTCACAGTGTGTTTCAGGCAATGCTCAACATTATACAGATTCGTTTTGTACTTTTTGTTATGTCGAATATTCCATTGATCATTTTGATTTATCTTGCAACTGGCTATGTGTACTAAACAGAGGTACAACATCGAAAATAATCAGCCAAAAACCAAGAGTTGCGCTTTCACTTTTAAAACTTATATATCATTTGAATGAAGATATGTATGAGACCGCTTTTGGCACAAACCGGGCGTTTAAAGTCTAAACACCAAAGTAAAGCTATCAAACCAATACAGGCTACAACACTTCACCACACTCAACATACAGCGACGCTAGACTCACTTTGATCCGTTTCAAAAGAAACTCTATTACGCCCGCTTCTTTTAGCACTGTAAAGTGCATCGTCAGCCGCTTTTAAAACTTGTTCAAAAGGTTGCTCATTACTTTGCGCTAAACCAGCACTAAGTGTGTGAGTGATTGTTCTGCCATTAACTTCTGTCGGGTTGTTCTCGAAAGCTTGTCTAATTCTTTCGATAATTAGGAAAGCTTCTGATCTTTTGCAGTTATCCAGTAAAAGAAGAAACTCTTCTCCGCCGATCCGAAAAGCTGCATCGTTTCCTCGTATACATGACTTTATTATGAAAGATACATTCTTTAATACTTCATCCCCTGTAGCGTGACCGAAGTTATCGTTAATTGCTTTGAAATGATCGATATCAACGACTGCCAAAGTGTATGCCCCCTCGTTCGCCATTAGCGGCTTGCGACTTTCAAGCTCCTCGTCCAATGCACGCCTGTTGAATAAACCCGTTAGCGGATCGGTAAGTGATGCAATTTCTGCTTGCTTCTTCTGCGACTGCTGAAATAAAAACCACCTGGCAAGAGAAATTGAAAGAGTCGTTCCTTCAATTAAGATCAAGAGTTGAGCAACTTCGTGAGCAATGTCATTCGATAGATATTTAGTACCAATACCCATCGAAAAGAAAAGCATAAAGGCAAACATAGATATGCCAAACATGCTCCATCCAAGCATGAACCAAAAGGCAAAAGATTCTCTAGTTTTCAACCAAACTCTAATACCGAAGATTGAATTTAGAAAAGCCAACCCTGAAAAACCCATTACACCCACCACAGCAAGCGTATCTGAAACTCTAAAGAGAGCGTTGAGAGCTAGAAAAGAACCTGTAAAAAATAAAGTCCACATCACCTTGTTAATATTAGGAAAACCATTTTTGCTAGGTGATAAATGAAGAATGAAAAACAAAAAACTTAGAGTAAGTGATGACTGTAATGCAAATACAAAGAGTCTATTGTGTATCTCAGGGTACTCTGGATAAATGAATTGGAATGATACGCCTGAGTAAGACAAATAATAAGCACCAGCAAAAGACATCATTAGAGAATAAACGAAGAATCTTGGCTGCTTTAGAACGATGGAAAAAATCAGCCAAATGCCACCAAGTGTGAGGGCTACAGCCGAGAAGAAGGCTATTTTAGCTATGTAGGTAGTATTATGCTGAACGAAATCGTCTTCACTCCAAAGGCTAAGGTGCAGGCTTGTAAACTCAACATGTGCGTTGGATAACTTTATATAAACTTCAACTAAAGATTCAGGTTCAATACTGATTTCAAAAGTGGGCAAGGGACTAAGAACTTCTCTAGACTTAAAAGATAGACTTCCATCAACTCTTTTATGAGTTACCTTTGCGCCTTCAATTGCAAAAATCTCGAACTTATCCAGAAACGCAATGTCAGTTTGTACAAAGGTACTTTCTGTATGAGGGCCTGAATTTGTTAAAGTAAACTTAATCCAAAAAGGTTTCTTAGAAAGTCCTGCTTTTGAATTTTTTTGAGTCAATAATTTCCAGTCTGTTTTTACAGGGATTTGTTTCGGATACTGAAAAATTGCTTTCTCGTCTTCAAAAAATTGTGCTCTTTTAAAAACATCTTCTCCTGAAGCACTGTTTCTTATGTCTATTGGTTTAATATTAAGTTCTTCAGCACCAACTTGAATGAAAAACAGTGAAAAAAGAATCAATAGTAGAAATATATGGCATCTCTTTGTCATGTGCTTCAGCTACTTTCCATGTAATAGAATCCGTCTCTTTTCTACTCTACTAATTCTACTTTACCGGAACAACAAAAAAGGCGAACCAACAGGTTCGCCTTCCAAATCAATCAAGCTTTAACAGCAAAGCTGCTAAACCAACACCCTATTCTTCAGAATAGCTCTCAATGCTTGGGCAAGAACAAATTAGGTTACGGTCGCCGTATACGTCATCAATACGGTTTACCGTTGGCCAGAATTTGTTTCTGTGTACTTCTGGTGCTGGGTATGCCGCTAGCATGCGGTCGTAGCTGCGGTTCCAGTCGCTGTCACAGATATCTGCTAGCGTATGTGGTGCATTGTGTAGTGGGTTGTCAGTGGCATCCCACTCGCCGCTTTCTACTTTCGCTACCTCTTCACGAATACTAATCATGGCATTAATGAAGCGGTCTAGCTCGTACTTCGCTTCCGACTCTGTTGGCTCAATCATAAGCGTACCCGCTACTGGGAAGCTCATAGTTGGCGCGTGGAAGCCGTAGTCGTTTAGGCGCTTCGCAATGTCTACTTCGGTCACACCGCTTGCTTCTTTAAGCGGGCGCAGGTCAACAATACATTCGTGCGCAACACGGCCGTTGTTACCTTTGTAAAGTACCTTGTAGTGCCCTTCTAGCTTCTTCGCTACGTAGTTAGCGTTAAGAATAGCAACTTCGGTTGCACGGCGCAGGCCTTCGCTACCCATCATCTTAATGTACATATAGCTGATTGGCAGAATAGAGGCACTGCCCCATGGCGCTGCCGAAACCGCACCACAGTCTTTACCCGCTGTTGCTACGTCTACCACTGTGTGGTTTGGTAGGAATGGCGCAAGGTGCGACTTAACACCAATTGGTCCCATACCTGGGCCGCCACCACCGTGTGGAATACAGAAGGTTTTGTGTAGGTTAAGGTGCGACACGTCTGAACCAATGAAACCAGGTGAAGTAATGCCCACCTGCGCGTTCATGTTCGCGCCGTCCATGTAAACCTGACCGCCGTGCTCGTGAACAATGTCACAAATCTCGCGTACGGTTTCTTCGTATACACCGTGGGTAGACGGGTATGTGATCATGGCGCAAGACAGGTTCTCGCCCACTTCTTCGGCCTTCTTACGAAGGTCGTTAAGGTCTACGTTACCGTTTGAATCACAGGCAACAACCACTACTTTTAGGCTAACCATTTGTGCAGATGCTGGGTTAGTACCGTGTGCAGAGCTTGGAATTAGGCACACGTTTCTGTGACCTTCGCCGCGGCTTTCGTGGTAACGCTGAATAGCCAATAGGCCTGCGTATTCACCTTGTGCACCCGAGTTAGGCTGCATTGAAAGCGCGTCGTAACCCGTTACGTTAATCAGCCACTTAGCTAGCTCGGCAATCATTTCTTGATAGCCTGTTGCTTGGTCTAGTGGTGCAAACGGGTGAAGCTGACCAAATTCAGCCCATGTTACTGGGATCATTTCAGCCGTTGCGTTTAGCTTCATGGTGCATGAACCCAATGAAATCATTGAGTGGTTAAGCGCCAAGTCTTTGTTCTCAAGGCTCTTGATGTAACGCAGCATCTCTGTTTCAGAGTGATACTTGTTAAATACTTCGTGCGTAAGAATGTCGCTTGTACGTACTAGCGCATCAGGAATAGATTTCACGTCTTGCGTGGTTACTTCGGCGTCTAGGCCTTCAACCGTTAATCCGTGATCATCACCTAGGATAACATCGAATAGCGCAACAATGTCTTCACGCGTTGTGGTTTCATCTAGTGCTACACCTACCGCGCCTTCTAAGTCGGCACGCAGGTTCATGCCTTTCGCGTATGCTTTTGCTAGTACGTCTTCTTTGTTGTCTACCATTACGGTAAGCGTGTCGAAGTAAGTGCTGTGCTTAAGGGCAACGCCTTTTTCTGCGCCTTTCTGTGTAAGACCAGTAGCAAGAATGTCAGCGAAACGGTGAATGCGTTCAGCAATGGTTTTAAGGCCTTGTGGGCCGTGGTACACCGCGTAGAAGCTCGCCATGTTGGCAAGTAGTACCTGCGCTGTACAAATGTTCGAGTTCGCTTTTTCACGGCGAATGTGCTGTTCACGCGTTTGTAGTGCCATGCGCAGTGCTTGGCGGCCACGGGTGTCTTTACTTACACCAATGATACGGCCAGGTAGTGAACGCTTGTAGCTGTCGCGTGTTGCAAAGAATGCAGCGTGCGGACCACCGTAACCCATAGGTACACCAAAGCGCTGTGCACTACCCAGTGCAACGTCTGCACCTAGCTCGCCTGGCGACTTAAGCATTACTAAGCTCATTAGGTCTGCCGCTACTGCAACAATACCTTTCTTCGCTTGTACCGCAGCAATAATGTCGCTGATATCTTTAATTTCACCGGTAGTCGTTGGGTACTGAAGTAGCGCACCAAATACGTCGTGCTCTGCCGCTTCTTCCGCTGCGCCTGTGATAATTTCAAAACCAAACATTTCAGCACGTGTTTGTACTACGTCTAATGTTTGTGGGTGAACGTCGTTAGCAACAAAAAACGCGTTCGACTTTTTGTTTTTAGATACACGCTTAGCAAGACCCATTGCCTCTGCCGCTGCAGTCGCTTCGTCTAGTAGTGAAGCAGACGCAAGCTCAAGGCCGGTAAGGTCGATAGTAACTTGTTGGAAGTTAAGAATAGCTTCTAAACGACCTTGCGCAATCTCTGGCTGATACGGCGTGTATGCTGTGTACCAACCTGGATTTTCTAGCACGTTGCGCAGAATTACGTTTGGTACGTGAGTATCGTAGTAACCCATACCAATGAAAGAACGGTTAATTTTGTTCTTTTGCGCAACCGCTTTTAATTCACTTAATGCTTCCACTTCTGTCGCACCTTCACCACATTTCAATGGCTCTGGTAGCGCAATACCTGCCGGTACAGTTTGCTCGATTAAATCGTCTAATGAGCTTGCACCAATGGCAGACAGCATTTCTTCAATTTCACCTTTACCCGGGCCAATGTGACGGCGGATAAATGTATCTTTTTGCTCTAGTTGAGCCAATGTAGGGGAAGTATTCGACATAACGTTGTTAAGCACTCGTAATGGTTGCCGCAAGGGCGCGTTAAATCTTTAAGTTAAAAAGGGGCGCTAAAACTAGGCCCCTTTTTTAAACTGTGTATCTTTAAAACTGCGTGGCGAATTACTCTTCGTCAATGCTGTTTTCATAGCCTTCAGCGTCAAGTAGACCTTCTACTTCTGCCGCGTCGTCAGCTTTAATTTTGAACATCCAGCCGTCGCCGTATGGGTCGGTGTTTACAAGCTCTGGCGAGTCTTCTAGGTCTTCGTTAACCGCAACAATTTCACCTGAAATTGGTGCATACACGTCAGACGCTGCTTTTACAGACTCAGCAACACAAATGTCGTCGCCAGTGCTAACTGCGTCGCCAACATCTGGTAGTTCAACGAAAACCATGTCGCCTAGTAGACCTTGAGCGTGCTCAGAAATACCTACAGTGAAAACACCGTCACCTTCAGGGCGAACCCATTCGTGAGTAGCGGCATAGCGTAAATCAGTTGGGATGTTGCTCATAATTGTTCCTGTTATTCTTTGTTAACTTATAAAACACTTTTTCCGTTGCGTACAAAGGAGGGCTTAACCACTTTTACTGTAACCCACTTTTTGCGCATTTCCACTTCAACTGTCTCACCAACGTTACTTGGTACACGCGCCATTGCAATTGAGTGGCCCAGCGTTGGAGAGAAAGTACCCGAAGTGATAACACCTTCGCCGCTTTCTGTTTTCACTTTAAGACCATGACGTAGCACGCCTTTTTCGGTCATAACCAAGCCTACAAGCTTGTCGGTACCCGCTTCACGCTGAGCTTCTAGCGCTTTACGCCCTACGAAGTCACGCTCTGCCGGTTCCCATGTAATTGTCCAGCCCATGTTAGCCGCTAGTGGTGATACGGTTTCATCCATATCTTGGCCGTATAGGTTCATACCCGCTTCAAGGCGTAGTGTGTCACGTGCACCTAGGCCACATGGCTTAACGCCCGCGTCTAGTAGTGCTTGCCAGAAGCTTTCTGCTTGCTCAGCTGGCACCATAATTTCGTAACCCGCTTCACCGGTATAACCCGTGGTAGCAATGAATAAGTCTTCCGCTTGAACACCGAAGAATGGCTTCATACCCGCTACCGCTTCTTTTTGCGCTGCACTGAATAGCGTTGCCGCTTTTTCTTTTGCGTTAGGGCCTTGTACGGCAATCATGGCGAACTCTGGGCGCTCGGTAATGGTTACGTCAAAGCCTTCTGCTTTGCCCATTAGCCAGTTCATATCTTTTTCGCGCGTTGCCGAGTTAACCACTAAACGGTAATTAGTTTCGTCGAAGTGATAAACAATAAGGTCGTCTACTACACCGCCTTCTTCATTTAGCATGCCGCTGTATAACGCTTTGCCTTTGTCTTTTAGCTTGGCAACGTCGTTTGCTAGAAGGTACTGAAGATACGCTTTCGCTTGTGCGCCTTTTACATCAACAATTGTCATGTGAGACACATCAAACATACCCGCGTCTTGACGCACAGCGTGGTGCTCTTCAATTTGCGAACCGTAGTTTATTGGCATATCCCAGCCGAAGAAATCGACCATTTTCGCACCCGCTTCTAGGTGCTTTGCGTGTAGGGCGGTGGTATTAGACATTCCACTTACTCTTTTTAATTGAAAGGTAGAAAACGTGGTTGAGTATAGTGAGGCAACGTTTTAGTAACAAATTGGAAATTTTAATCAATACATTTAAAAAACAAATGTATAACCGCGGTAACATCAGAAAATCAAATATTGAGCAGCATTTATGTATTTAGAGAAACGAATGCTATCCAGCGACAAGTGCTTATCTGTGGCTCGCCTGTTCAATACAACAACGTACAGCGCATTCGACTAGATGCGGGAAACACCATTAGTTTGAGTACGTTTAGTCATAATGGAAGCGATATAGATATTTCTATTAATGGCAACAATAACAACTTCTATTCTCCGCTAAACCCTTACTCATATGGTGAAGCTTTAAAGAAGTAAAAAAGGCGCTAGTGTTGCTAGCGCCTTTGTTTTATATATCTCTTACCAACTTTCTTTTTTGCAACCCAGTAATGCGTAGTATGCGATAAAGCAATAACACGGAAGCATAATGGCATAGGCAGTTTGGCCGCCGATGGATTCGCTAGTTACGCCGTACACCATGGGTAAAATAGCGCCTCCGGCAATACCCATAATTAATAGCGCAGAGCCTTGCGCGGTGTACTTGCCCAAATTATTAAGGGCCAGCGGCCAAATAGCAGGCCACACCATTGCATTAGCTAATCCCAACAACGCAATGAAAGTTACGGAATTAGGCAATGCCTGCACACCTAACCAGCCCCACAATGCATTCGAAACACCAGTATCACTATTAGAGCTAAGCATTATGCATATTGTTAGCACCAAGCCTAATATTGCCGAGCTCAGTAGTGCTGTTTGTTGTGAAATAAAACGCGGAATACACATCAAACCAATAGCATAACCAATTACCATGGCTACCATGGTAAACGACGTTAGCGTAGTCGCATTCTCTACCCCAATAGATGAGCCATACAGTCCAATGGTGTCGCCCGCTACTACTTCTACACCTACGTAGAAAAACAAACTTACAGCGCCCAATACCAAATGCGGGAACTGCAAAATTTGTTTATTTTGCGGCGCTGTATTAGCAAGTGCGTCAGCTGCCTGCTCGCTGTTACTGGTGCTTTCTATTGAAGGAAGTGCGATACGCATAAATACCAATGCCAATAACCCCAGTGCTATGGCCATGCCAACATAGGGCTGAATAAGCGATACTGACATGTCGTTTATTAGCGCTGCACGCGCATCGGCGGGCATGGCGTTTAGCGAATCTTGATTAACATCTGGCAAGCCACTTAATACCAAGCTAGTAAATACAATGGGGGCCAATACACCCGCAGCTTTATTCAATAAGCCCATAAACGCGATGCGCGCTGCAGCGCTTTCTTCATTTCCTAACCGCACAATGAAGGGGTTCGACGCTGTCTGCAAAATGGTAAGCCCACTGCCTACAACAAATTGCGCCAGCAAGAAAATAGGGAAAAAAGCCGTAAGCGCCGCAGGAACAAACAACAAACAGCCTACTGCAATAATGCCAAGCCCCAGGCTCATGCCTTTTTGATACCCAGTTTTTTCGAGTATTTTCGCCATAGGCAAAGCCATAACTACGTAGGCTATATAAAAGCAAAATGCGATAAGTAAGGCCTGCAACTCTGTTAGCTCGCACACCATTTGTAGGAATGGGATAAGGGCGCCATTAAGCCAAGTGATAAAGCCAAAAATAAAGAATAAAAGGCCGATACTTAAAATGGGAATAAAGCGGCTTAATCCTTCTGTGTTGGGTACATCTGATTGAGCTTGTGTTGTCATGTCAAAAGTCTCTTATTTTGATTATTCTATTGAGTCGCTTGATTGTTAATTGCTAACTTCATTCGGCGGCGTTTTGTGCTCGGTTTTGTCACTGCTTTTGTCACGGCTGTTTTCGCTGGTTCTATTATTGCTGCCTTCGTACTGCTCTTCAGAATAAGTGAATTTCTGAGCGCCCTGAAGCCATACTTGGCAAAGCGTATTTGTACCGTCCAGTACAACAAAATTCGCCGCTTTTCCTGAAGCAATATCACCTACCCTATCATGTATTTTGGTAAATACCGCAGGGGTTGTACTTGCCATTATGCTGGCGCTTTCCAGCGATATACGAATGTCGTTAACGCAGTTGGTAAGTGCGCCATGCATATCTAAGCAGCTACCGGCTAACGTGCCATCAGGCGTGGTTAGCTTGTTCCCTGTACGCGTAATGTGTGTGTCGAAGAACGCAATGCGGTTTTCGCTTGTTCCTACATGCGCCATAGCATCGGTCACTAACATTAGCTGGTTAGGGCCTTTTGCTTTAAAAGCTAGTTCCACAGTTTTAGGGTGAACGTGCTGATGATCGACAATAATGCCACACGTACTGTCGTAAAGTAGTGCTGCGCCAGTCATGCCGGGTTCGCGTGATGTTAGAGGCGACATTGCATTAAATAAATGAGTAAACCCAGTCGCGCCGGCCTCAAGCGCTTTTTCGACCACATGGTAAGGCGCGTTAGAATGCCCTAACGCCACAATTACACCATGACCTACTAATTCACGAATAACATCGCTCGACACGTTTTCAGGCGCTACGGTAACAATCACTTGGCCAATATCTTTGCGGGTATAAGTAGCCATTTCTCGCTCTGATAGCTTGCGAATGTAGCGTGGTAGATGCACACCTTTCTTTTCAACTGAAAGGTGCGGCCCTTCAAAGTGAACGCCGGCAATAGATGCGTGCTTATTGGCTATGGCGTTGCTTATGGCATCTGCTGCGCGCTCTATAGTGTCGATATCGTCTGTAATTAACGTGGGGAAAAGCGTTGTAGTACCGAATTGCAGGTGCGCTTCTGCCATTGTTTTTAGGCTGTCATATGAAGGAGCGTGGTTGAACATTACTCCGCCCCCACCGTTTACCTGCGTATCAACGTATCCAGGTAAAAGAGTACCTTTGATGTGCTTTGAAATATTCGCCTTTACTTCGTCGCCAACTAAAGAATACCCGTTAATGCTTTTGAAGACGCCATTTTCAATGCTTAACACTTGATTGAATAACCAAGCACCTTCCACCAGCACTTTTTCAACAAGAAGATGCGTGATCATTGTGTTTTCGTTACCTTGTTCAAACCTGGCGGAGTATCAGGGTTTAAACCCCACTCTATGGCAATGCGCTCTATATCTAAGTAGAAACGTTGCATTAGCAACAAAGCAGAACAACGCGGGTGAACAGCTTGTGCGTTACTGTCATCAGCAACACCTAGGTCAATACATTCACCACCTCTTGCTTTTACGTCGTCAACCATTGCGGTGTGGAAAGGGGCGCTTTCATCGTGAATATTTAGCGCTATAAGCTTCAGCTTTTTTTCAACTAGCGTTACAGGCCCGTGAATAAACTCGGCGCTGCTAAATGCTTCTGCGTGAATGCCCAACACTTCCTTCAATTTCA
The DNA here is from genome assembly GCF_042848195.1 of Alteromonas sp. MTD1. Lineage (NCBI taxonomy): Bacteria > Pseudomonadati > Pseudomonadota > Gammaproteobacteria > Alteromonadales > Alteromonadaceae > Alteromonas > Alteromonas sp. MTD1. Next base: position 339,074 of record NZ_BTGG01000003.1, on the reverse strand, counting down.
ACGCAACCTCTCGCCCCACTGCGTAACCAAAACCACGGCCTAGCACTATGGTATTTCGTGTATTTTCCAGATATTCAGAGGTTAGCTGAGCGGGTGACGTAATAACCGTATTGAGTAATTCTGGCAACATTGCTAGAGACTCAAAAAGCGCATTGTTGTTACTCCAACGTGCGCACAGGTGAAGTAATGCAGACAAGGTAGCAATAAAGCTTTTTGTCGCCGCTACTGCTTTTTCTTCACCTGCGGAAATGGGAATGACCGCGTCGGCAAGTTCAGCTAATGGCGACGTTTCATCGTTTACAAACGCTACTGTAAACGCACCGCCTTTTTTAGCCGACTCGGTTTGCTTCAAAATATCGGGGCTTCTTCCCGATTGTGAAATTACAAACGCCACCGCTCCGCGCAAATTAAGCTGCTTGCCAAAAATGCCTGCAATCGACAATGCAGCGCTGCACACAGGGATCCCCATTTCGGTTTCAAAAAGATATTTTCCAAATACGCCAGCGTGATCAGACGAGCCACGGCCAATAATGTAAATAAGGTGTGGATTTAGCTGCTTAAGCTTAGATGCAAGTTCGCTAACCGCGGCGTCATTTTTATCTAGCTGCTTTGCAATAACCGCAGGTACTTCGCGGGCCTCTTTCGCCATTATTGATAACTTCATTTCTCACCTTTTAATTGAAAACAAGCCGTTTTAGCGTAATGGATAGCACCTTGTTGTGGTGTTGCCTTACATGCCACTAAACGCGCTTTAACAGAATCTGAAAAATATGTGGAATACACGTTGCTCAAACCACCAATCATGGCAAGCGGAAGGTCATGCTGTTGCAATAACCTTTGCGCCATGGTTTCGATGTAGGCTGCGCCTTCTTCAAACATTGCGCATACCGTTTCGTCTTTGGTGTACAGCATAGGCAGCATAGCTTCTACCAACGCAGCATAGTGATGGGTATTAAAAGTAGCGCACTTACTCACAATGTGGTTGATATCGTTAGTTCGAAGCGTGCTGCAAACCTCTAAAGCCAGCGTGTCCATAGGCGCTAATTCATCTAAACACAACAAGGTGTGCTTTACGGCTTTTAAGCCAAGCCACGCCCCACTGGCTTTATCGCCAATAGGAAAGCCATGACCACCTACATCGTGAAATGCATTGTTGTGCCACAATGTGCCTGACGAACCAGTACCAATAATAATGGCCGCACCACTTGCGCCATCGTGCGCACCTAAACATGCAGCGTGCAGATCACTTAGTACATAAAGTGAATGAAACGGATGTGCCCAAGCCTCAAATTCGCGCTTTGCACCGGCAATATTTGCCCCAGCTAAACCAGCCCCTACCACACACTGCGACGCGCTAATTTTTTGTTTATTAGCAAACGTTTGGTTAGCCGATGCAACGGCAAGCGAAATAGCTTCTTGTATAGATGTTTTGGCCAGTTCACTGTCTCGCATGATATTGGCAGGGCCACTTACACCCTCTCCTAACAACGTACCTTCGCTATCTTCTAATCTTGCTCGACATTTGGTGCCGCCACCGTCAATGCCAATAAAAAATAAATCAGAACTCATTTACGCTTCTCGTTTTTATAAAATAGGTATGACATGCATAAGAATGATGACAGCGCTGTCATTTTTAACCATTAAAAACAAGCACTTACAACAGTGCTTGTCGGCTTGTTTTCTGTGTATCTTTAAGTCTTGCACGAACTTTTACATTAGCCGTAGGCTTAACAGAAACTGGGGTTGTATATTCAACCCATTCTCCAGATGAAAGTTGATATTCTGCTACCAAGCCGCTTTTAACATGCATCGTTAGCACACCATCCACTATTTTCGCAGCTGGCATTGGCACGCGAACATTTACATTTTGGTGTACTAATACAGGTGCATGCTGATTAAGCAACGCGTGTTCAAATGCGTGATAGTCTTGGTCTCTGCGTTGTCTCAAGCTACCGTCTTCAGCAAGCATCAGTGCATTTTTCTGCCATGTCGCTTTATGCCATGCACGTTCGGCAAGGGCTAACAATCGCGGGAATACCATGTATTCCACAGCGTCTTGGTTTACCGTTACCTCACTCCATAACTGGCCTTGAATACCTACAACCGATGAAGTGTTAACCTTGTGGTTGCTTTCATAGCTTTGCCCCATGCGAGTAGTCCACTCTTGACTGTGAAGTGGCAAATGCTCTGGCATAAGTGAGAAAACTTTGTGCGTACTTGTAGCACGTGAGCCCCAGTAATAACCTGGTTCAAGTGGGTTACTTTGATATGGAAAATCAAAGTAAAGTGCGTCGGGGAACGACAGCACCACAGGTATATTTGCTTCGGCAAAATGCGTTACCGTGTTTTCCCCACCAGCAGCTAGCAAGTGCCACACATTGGTATATGCCTTGCTGTTGTCTAAACGCGTCGCGGCTTTCTCCATGCCATCGCTCCAACCACCTATTGCAATATCATGCTTTTGGGCAATGTCTTGAACACGCGTTACAAAGGTAGGAAGAATAGTGTTTGCTTGAATGCCTTTTGCTTTGCAAATAGGTGACTCTATCCACGCCCCTGCGGTTTCATCAGCCCCCACATGAAAGTAATTAAGCGGCACCTGAGCTTGTTCGTGTAACGCTTTTACCGACGTCATTATGGTGTCGATAAACGTATAGGTACTGTCAAGACAAGGATTAATGGTGTTGTCGCTGTAAAACTGCACGCTCTCGTAGCGCGTTGTATCTTGGCGATCCACTAACACATATTTGTTGGCTTCAGCGCTTTTGCCTTCAGACATAAGGCGCTTATAACGCGCGTTCATAGAAACGATAGCCGCACGAGCATGCCCAGGCATATCCAGTGAGGGAATAACTTCAATGCCGCGGCGATAGGCCATTTGAAGAATATCGATGTAATCTTGCTGCGTTAAATAACCGTTACCCTGCGCGCTCTTAAACGGGCCACTGCCAAGCTGTGGCAGCAAACAGGTTTGCTCTAACAAGTCGTGACAGCGAAAAGCACCAATATCAGTAAGTTCTGGCAATGCGTCTATCGCCAGTCGCCAGCCCTCGTCATCACTTAAATGAAGATGAAGCTTATTAAGCTTGTAAGTGAACATTTGTGTAATAACTGACGCAACTGCGGCTTTTCCTGGGAAGTGACGTGCAATGTCTAGGTGCATACCACGAAATGCATAACGGGGCTTATCGCGAATAGCGGTTATTGGCAGTCTGTGCGAATTTTTATTGTAAAGCTGTGCCAAGGTGAGTAGCGCATAGTTAGCGGCTACCGCATCTTTAGCATTAATCTCAACGCCGCTGTCACTTACAACAAGCGTGTATTCACCTTCAACAAGTTCGTTGGGCGCATAACCAATATTTACAGGCATGCCATCGCTTTGCTGCATCAGCCCGAAATACGCAGCCTGCTTTAATGCTGGAGATAATGCTACTTCAAGATCTTGTGCTGTCGTGGCATCGTGTGTGGCAACAGGTTTAATAACTATACCCGTTATTGAAACGGTCTCGCCTGTGTCTTTTCGTTCAGCAACTTGCGGGATAACACGGTTACGCTGTTCGTTCTTACTTGTGCTGTTAATATGCTTATCAGCAAGGTAAGCACTATCCATCAACGGCATTTCATCAGAGGCAGTGCGCTTGTATTGCGCTTCACTTTGCCAAGAGTCGGTATGTTGATTGACTAATAAGTTGCTACCGGGCTCTTCAATTCGGGTGGTAGACGCCACAATGACCGGGGAAAGCGATGGATAAGTGAGATAATAATTAGGCATGGCGTCGCTTCGCGAGGCATGCCAGAAAGGCGCTGATAGTGAGACTTTTACTTCATTACCAGCGGCTATAGATTCCTTAAATGTTAGGCGATGCAAGTCGCCATTTATATGTTCTATGGTTATGGCGCTGTCGGTATCAAAACCGCGAACAGGCGCTATATGGCTAAAAAATAACGATGTGTTGGCAGGAATAACATCGCTTTCGCTTTTCAGCGTTATTTGTGAAGAGAAACAATCGCCTTTTGGAATATGCGCGCGGCACGCAGTATCATCGATATTACTTAGCACAGTGTAATGTGCGCTTAGGTGCTGACCAAGACTGTCTAATTGCGCCTGCTCAACGTTTACCTGAACAGATTCGGCGGGTGAACACGCCATTAGCAACACAGATAATCCCAAAATACGTATCACGTCACAGTTCCTATGGTGTTTATTATTGATTAAAAATAAGGGTAGAGCATGTGCTCTACCCTTTTCAAAAGTAAAAATAGCGAACACACTAGCTACTTTTACACCCCCGCGTTAAAACTTCATGCTGGCGCCAACGAAGAAGCGGCGTCCGTTGGCACTTTGTGTACCGCCAAGACGTTTGCCGTCGCTGCTGCGAACATAATAGTTCTCCCAAATTTCATCCGTTAAGTTCAACGCTTCTGCTTTCAACGTAATGGTTTCTGTCACGTTCCAGCTTAACTGCGCATCTAGCTGAGACTGTTCGTCACGGAACTGGTCGCCAATTTCAGCTTGGGCAATGAAGTACTCAGATCGATAGTTGTAGTTAAGACGCGCGCTGTACACATCAGTTTCATAAAACACACCAATGTTAAACGAGTCTTTTGACGTATTCGGGAAGCTTACAAAACGTGACGCAATAGTTGCTCCAACAATGTTACCGTCGTCATCAGTTACAGGCACAGCTTCATCTACTTTGGCATCTGCCACGTCTGTGTACGTATAGTTTGCATAGCCACCAAAGCCGTTATCGAACACGTGTTGAATTTGCATTTCAACACCGTCAATAGATGTTGAGCCGCCATTTTCTGGCGTTCTTAGCTGATTAATTTGCTGCCCATCAATTTCACGCGATACGGTTTTGGTAAAGATAAAGTCGTTAATGTCTTTCTTAAATACCGTGATAGCAGCAACTGACGACTCGCTAAAGTACCATTCTGCGCCTACTTCAAACTGGTTTGCAGTAAGCGGATTAAGCTGAGGGTTACCGGCCGAGCCCGAGCTGGTTTCCGGCGTTAGGTTTACCGCAGGCGCTAGCTGAAACGGCGCTGGACGAGTTAACACTCTAGATGCAGCCATACGAAGCAACACGTCGTCTGTCAAGTCGTAAGATAAGTTTATGCTTGGAAGCCATTCGTTATAGCCACCATCAAACGCTACTGCTTCGCCGGTATTGAGGTCGAAACCGTTAGACGTTGAATCGGTTTCAACGTAGCGAAGACCTACATTACCTCTAAAGCCTTCACCGCTGAATTTCGCCATTACATAAGCGGCGGTAATGTCTTCTTCAATCTCAAATGACGACTCATCTAAGAACTGGTCAGTGCGACGACACAGCGTTGTGGCATCACCTGTACACTCAGCTACGCTGTACAGAGCGTTGTACATGCTATCTTTGTCTGGAAAGAAGTAGCTTGCGCCAACGGCATTCGTATTAGAATGCGATACGTTAATCATATCACCATTCCAAAATGCCGACGCAGGGCCAAGGCTACCTTCTCCTGTAGGCGCTAAGTTTGCCAAATCAGTTCTGAAACGGGTTTGTAAGAAGCTGCGGTCACGGCGTTTAATACCGGTTTTCACTTCAGTTATAGCACCCCAATCTACGCTGTGTTCATAGTCAAACTGGATATAATTTTCTTTATCTTCTGTTGCATTAAGCTGGTCGAAAATACCACCTAACCACATTTCATCTGTTGGGTTAGCAAGCCACGGACTTGCCGTTGTGAAGTCAATGTACGGAGAGTCGCCACCAGGGTTAAAGAAATCAAACGCGGCGCGCGGGTCGTTAGCATCTGCCCAAAACTCTGTAAAGAAGTCGCGGTTTTCGCCTTCACCCGTTGTTGTACCCACTTGGAAATGTAGCTTACCGTCACCCATTAAATAATGGCCTTCAATATCAATGATCTCGGTAGACATTTCTGAACCATCGCGGAAAATATTGTCGTAAGCAATAAAGCGTGCCCAAGGCGGACGCTGGTCAACACCAACCACATTTAGCGACTCAACCACGTTATCTGCACTTACCGTACCCGTGTTTGTGTCGGTTCCCATGTAAGCGATGCCGCGAAATGGAATACCAATAAGGTTTGAATTCACGTTATCCGCTTTAAGCGTAGATGACAGGTAATGTACTGACATATCGAAATCGTCTGTTGGTGCCCACTGAGCGGTAACATCGAAACCAACGCGTTCACGATCTTGTTTAAACAGTGCAGAGCCCATTCCCCAAGGTAGTGCACCTTTTCTATCAGCGCCTGCAGGTGCTTCTATTAACGGGTCGATACGTGGAATACTTGGACCAAACCAACCAAAGTCTTCGTTAGTTTCACGCTCTACCGTACGTTCTTGATAAGATCCAGAGAAAAGAATTCCGAAAGTTTCGTCGTCGTTCTTCCAGCTGTATAGCCCAGAGATTGAAGGGTCTAACGCATCAGCGATGTCACCGTACTGGCCTTCAATAGAAATCTGACCCGAATTGGCATCTAGGTCGAATGGCTTACGGGTTTTAAGAATTACTGTACCACCTAATGCACCTTCATCAATGTCAGCTTGAGATGATTTGTATACTTCAAGGCCTGCAATCATTTCTGATGCTAGGATCTCGAAGTTAAAGTTACGCGTCGCATCTGACAGTACAAACCACTGCCCGGTACCCACAGCCTGACCGTTTACCAACGTTAAGTTCTGATCGGGTTGCACACCACGAATCGTCACACCTTGACCTTCACCAAAGTCGCGGTCGATAGTAATACCAGGTACACGTGCTAATGTTTCAGCAACGTTCTTGTCTGGAAACTTGCCAATGTCTTCAGCGGTAATTGCATCAACAATTGCGTTAGAAAAACGCTTAGCGTTAATGTTGGCCTTTTGGCTTCCACGGATCCCTGTTACTTCAATGACTTCAGTTTCACCAGCTTCTTGTGCTACAGCAACCGGTACAGAAACACTCGTTAACGCACCCATAGCGATAGCGAGGCGAACACTTCTTGTTAGTTTGTTTTGTTGGTTTTTGGACATTGTTTTAACCTTTTCTCAGCCAAAAATGACAACGCTGTCATTTATTAAAATAATAAAATGACAGGCGTTGTTATAAGGTACATTTTTTAGATGACAACGCTGTCATTGAATGTTAAGTTACATGACAGAATGTAAAGCCGCAAATACTTTTTTAACAAAAGTATAATAACTTCGCCTTAACTGTTGAAATTTAAACCAATTTTTTAAAGTGAGAATAGACTTTGGCTGCTACCATCAAAAGTGTCGCCGAAATGGCAGGTGTCTCGATAAAGACAGTTTCACGAGTAATCAATAAAGAAGGTACTGTAAAGCCAGATACCTTGAAACGAGTAGAAGATGCCATTGCCGCGCTTAAATATACGCCAAACAAAGCGGCACGTGACCTAGCCAGTAAAGGGACATCTGTTCTTGGTTATGTATATGACAACCCGAATGCGTACTACATTATCGATATGCAAAAGGGCATATTGGATGTGTGTAGAAAAAATAATTTTGAACTGCTTATTCACCCCTGTGATGCAAGCTCAAAAAATATAGCAAAAGAACTGGTTGAGATGGTAGATGCCGCTCAACTTGCTGGGCTTATTTTATCGCCGCCGTTGTCTGAAATGCCCCTTGTTCTTAGCGAGCTAGATGCTAATAACATTAATTATGTGCGTATTTTATCGGGCGATGGCATTGTGGATTCCGCCCTACCCTATGTTCTAGTGAACGACTTTAAAGCCGCTTACGACATCACCACACATTTGATTAAGCAAGGCCATCAACACATTGCCTTTATTGCGGGTGAAGAAAGTCACAAATCGACCACCGAGCGTTTTAACGGTTACAAAGCAGCACTCAATGAAGCAGGCATTACGCTAGATGAATCGCTGATCATCAAAGGAACCTATTCATTTGAAACCGGTGTAAAAAGCGCTGAAACCTTGCTTGGTATGTCATCCCACCCTACCGCTGTATTTGCCTGTAACGATGAAATTGCGGCGGGTACTCTTTTTGGAGCGCGAATGAAGGGCATTGATGTTCCAAACGATCTTGCCATTGCAGGGTTTGAGAATAGCCCATTCTCGCGCCAGACATTCCCGCCGCTGACCACCGCCTCTCAGCCAACCAACGAAATTGCACAACATGCTACATCGTCGCTTATTCAGTTCTTACGTGCTAAGAAAGCCAAATCAACAGCCGACAATTTAAACCACACCTTCGTACCGGAACTGGTGGTGCGAGCGTCGACAGAGAAAGCCTGATGAAAGCATTGCCTCAAGATATCGTTATTGTGGGTGGCGGCACGGCCGGTTGGATGAGCGCCTGCTATTTAGCGAGAGCCATTGAGCTAAATTCAGCCAATAATAAGCTACCACCGCCAAAGATAACGCTTCTTGAATCGGCAGACATTAGCACCGTGGGTGTGGGCGAAGGGTCTACACCTTATTTACGATACTTTTTCGACTACTTAGGCATTAACGAAAGCGCGTGGATGCAGCATTGTAACGCTACATACAAAATGGGCATTAGCTTCGAAAAGTGGACCGGAAACGCCGACAGTTATTTTCATCCGTTCTTTTCTTCCTTAGACATGCCTACTGCCGACATGTACTTCAGCGCAGTGAATAAGAGACGAGCAGGAGAAGCCTGCGATGTAAATCCATCGCATTATTTCACTGCAGCCCAAATGGTAAATGACGGTATTACCCCGCAAGCCATTTCTTCAAAGGCTAACCTTGATTATGCCTACCACTTTGATGCAGGTTTGCTAGGTGATTTTCTAAAAAAATACGCTTTACAAAAAGGCGTAACCCATAAAATTGGAACTGTAGAGGAAATCGTTACCGACGAACCGCGCATCAAACATATTGTGCTGAGCAATGGTGAAGAGTTGTCGGCTGATTTATTCGTAGACTGCTCAGGTTTTAGAGGGTTACTTGGCAAGCAAGCGCTAGCACGCCCAGTTAAAAGCTATGCTGATACGTTATTCAACGATGCCGCTGTTGCAATTCCAAGCCCACCTATTCAACAGCCAACCCGCGCCCTTCAAACACGCTCTGTAGCGTTAAAACACGGTTGGCAGTGGCATATTCCGCTAACCAATCGCACTGGGAATGGCTACGTATACAGCAGCGCATTTTGTAGCGCCTCTCAAGCCGAAGAAGAGTTGCGACAGGTACTAATAAGGACCAATTCTGAAACGACAGAACAGCAACAAGACGCGCGCCATTTAACCATGCAAGTAGGCAGGTTAGATGAACATTGGCAGGGCAACTGCCTTTGTATTGGTTTATCGCAGGGTTTTATAGAGCCCCTTGAAGCAACGGCGCTTATGCTGGTGCAATACGCTTTACACCACTTTGTTGACTGCTGGCAAAGTGAAAGTGCCAATGGTGTTGTGCACTACAATGCTGAAATGAACAGAATGTTCGATGGCATTCGCGACTACATTGCAGCGCACTATTACTTGACCACCCGCACCGACACACCATACTGGAAAGCCTGTCAAACCGATATGGCCGTGCCTGATACATTGGCTTATTTACTAGATGCATGGGATAAAGGCGCAAGCTTTGAACAAGCGCTAAATGACGTAGACAACAAACTCGTTTATTTGCGCCCGTCGTGGTACTGCATATTCGCTGGCATGCAGCGTTTTAATCATAATTCGTTGAATGCTAATAAAGTAGTTAATACTCAGGCGTTGAACATCATGAAGCAGTCGATCAACAAAGTCAGGGTTAGCAGGTAATATCCTTCCACTCGATAACATTTGCAAATATAATGTACGCACGCGCATTCATTAATAAGCCTTATCAATATGAAGCAGCTTTCCCTTGATACGTTACGCACCTTTGTAAGCGTTATTGAACTTGGTGGTTATGCCAAAGCAGGCGATTTTCTTGGTCGCTCTCAACCAGCCATTAGTTTGCAAATAAAGAAACTAGAAACTCAGTTAGACAGGAAGCTGTTTACCAAAGTGGGGCAACGTCATGTACCTAGCGCCGATGGCAACTGGCTATACCCTAAAGCCAAAGAGTTGCTAGAACTTAACGACAATATCTTTAGAAGCCTTACCCCTGCCCCGCTTAGCGGCCGCTTACGTTTAGGTATCCCTAGCGAATTCGCGTCAACGCTTCTGCCTGGGCTTATTGGTGAGTTTTCTAAACGCTACCCAGATGTATCGCTTGAAGTTACATCGGCACTTAGCAGAGACTTACTACACCCAAGCCAGCGCGATCATTTCGATTTAATTCTGGCGCTAGTAAACCCGGGCGAGCAAACCGAAGGTGAAGTAGTACTAGAAGATGATGTGGTGTGGGTGGGAGATAATGCGCACCCGCTTGTGGGTAATAACATACCGCTGGTATTAGCACCTGACGGCTGCATGTACAGAAGCCGCGTTATTGAACAGCTTAAACAACAAACCTTTGCTTGGAAAATTACCTACACCAACGCTGATTTAGGTGGGCTAGTTGCCGCTATTCAACAAGGGCTTGGCGTAACGGCATTGGCGAAGTCGAGCTTGCCGGCACACTTAACACCGCTAAGCCACCCGCATTTGCCTAAATTGGGTAAGGTAAATATTTGTTTGTTTAACCAAGACACCCAGCACCCTGTTATAAGTAAAACATTGGCCGAGTTTTTTAAGGTAAGGCTAACTAACTAAGTCACTTAATTTCTAGCAAAGCCACTAACAAAAGAGCCAGCAAAAAAGCCAACAAAAAAGGCCAGTGCCAAAGGGATTTCCTCTTTTATCACTGACCTTTTCAGCAGGTTTATTTAAATAGCAGCGCTATATAAAATAGTGCTACCTTTGGCCATTAACCGTCGGCGTTAATCTTCTCGATAATTTCTTTAAGCACATCTTCGGCAGTACTGGTTTCCACCTGACATGTACCTGCATTTAAATGACCACCGCCGCCATATTGTAAGCAAAGCTCGCCAACGTTAGTGTTTGAACTACGGTTGGTAATAGATTTCCCAATAGCGAACACCACGTTTTGCTTTTTAAGGCCCCACATTTTATGTATTGATATATTACAATCGGGATACATGGCGTAGATTACGAAACGGTTGGTAGCGTATATCGTTTCTTCTTCGGTTAAATCTAAAATCACCAAGTTTTTGTGAACGGTGCTACATTTTGCAATTTGCGCTTTTGCTAGCTCGTTATGCTCGTTGTAAAGCTCTACGCGCTCTGCCACATCTTCCATTTTAAGAATCTCTTCAATGCTGTGCTCTCGACATGCATCAATAAGTTTCATCATTAATTGGTAGTTTGAAATTCTGAACTCACGGAAACGACCAAGGCCCGTTCTGGCATCCATTAGGAAGTTCATTAGCACCCAGCCTTCTGGCTCAAGAATCTCTTCTTCTGAAAACTGTGCGGAATCGCCTTTATCAACCGCGTCCATCATTTCCACAGATATGTTGGGAAACTTCTCTGAGCCGCCATAGTAATCGTATACAACGCGAGCTGCTGAAGGCGCTTTTGGATCGATAACATGATTATCGATATTACTGTCGTTACGCATGGTTTCGCTTAAGTGATGATCGAAAGCAATGTGACAGCCAGCAACGTAAGGCAAGTTGGTTGTGATGTCGTTTGTCGTTATATCAATTTTGCCGTCTTGCATGTCTTTTGGGTGAACAAACAAGATGTCGTCAATCATATCTAAATCTTTCAGCAGTACAGCACACACAAGGCCATCAAAGTCACTGCGCGTGACCAATCTGAATTTGTTATCAGCCATGTTTTCTCCGTTTCAACGTAACAATGTAAATATTGTGGTAACTAAGTGTAATGTTTTTTTGAAATTTTGAGACATGCTCTTACATCAAGCGTTTAAAAGAAACTTAAACCATTGGAGAGCAAAAAGAAATCCAAGCAAGCGTAGACTGAAGCCTAACATTACAAGAACGTAACTATTGTTTTAATCGCTTTCTGGTATTTTCTGTACAAGCATTAGTCGCATCAGGCGATCAAACCTATTAACCAAAAAGAGTATTGGAGCCAATTGATGATCGCAGCAGTATTAATTACCTTCGTAGTTGTTCTTGCAGCAATGTACTTTTTCAAGGAAGAAACAAAGCGCTTGGAGCAACTTAGTAAAACGCCCGTGTTTATAGATTCACTTACGCAGGAAAACGTAGCGAAGCGCTCAGATAAACTGAACGACTAAGCCAGCCCATTTACGCTACACGGTAAAAGGTACAAGTTTACCTAAAGGGCGTGTTAATGAACTTGGTGGTTCTGTGAAGTATGCGGGGCCTGAGTTTGTCATAAACAAGCAGTCTTCCAGCCTCACGCCAAATTCCCCTGGAATGTACAAGCCAGGTTCGTTCGAAAAGCACATACCTTTTTCAAGCGCGGTTTTTTCACCTCTAACAAAATTCACGCTTTCATGCCCTTCCATACCAATGCCATGGCCGGTTCTGTGACTAAGCCCCGGTAACGCGTAATCTTTGCTATATCCTTTACTTGCATAAAAAGCACGAACGGCGTCATCAACAGCGCCTGCAGGTTCGCCTACTTTGGCCGCTGCAAAAGCAACATTCTGCCCTTCTCGCACGATATTCCATACGTCCTCAACTTTTTGTGATGCCTTTCCAAACACTAACGTTCGGCTAATATCACTTTGATAGCCATGCACGCTGCAGCCACTATCAAGCAGCACCACAGAGCCTTCGCGAATAACTTGCTTTGCATTGGTGCCATGAGGATACGCACTGGCGTCGTTAAACAGCGCCAAACACCACGTATTGCTGCCACCTAACTGTTGCTGAGCACTATTCATAAGCACTTTCACATCTTGCTGACTCATGCCTATTTTCAAGTTGTTAAATACAAACGCGTAAGCGCGCAACGTAACTTCGTTGGCTTTATGCATAAGCGTAAGCTCTGCTGCGCTTTTATACATTCTGCAGCCAAGGGTCACAGGCTCCGCAGGCAAAATATTCATTGCAGGCATAGCCTTCGACATACCCGAAACAACGAAATAGCGCACGCTGCTTTCAAAGCCTAAGTTACCTGATGTTATTCCACGTGCTTTTAATATATCTGCTACTACGTCGAACGGACTTTCGTGCTCTTGCCACACGCGAACATCGTCGCCTACTTTGAGCGACTCCATCACGCTTGGCTTTTCAAAGAAAGGCGTAACCACAGCTACTTCGCCTTTCTGAGGGATAATAAGTGCGGTTAAACGCTCGCTTCTCCACCACTGTACGCCAGAGAAATAATCCATTGCGGCACCAGGCTCTACAAGAATTGCCGCCATATCATGCTGCTTCATTAACGCTTGTGCTTTTTCAATACGTGAGCGACGCTCGGCAAGTGAAATAGGGGTGCTACTTCCTGTAATGTCGTTTAGGGTGCTGGGATCAGGGCTGATTGAGGTGTCTACATCGCTTAATTTAGCTAGCGATGCCATAGGAGCAGCTGCAGCAGCTGCACCGAAAAACTTTAAAAAGTGTCGTTTATCCATACCCTAATTCCTTTCTTGTAGTGTGGCTTTCAAAGCTATTCGCGATGATTTTTCATATAAAACGTAAGTGCGGTAAAGAGTTAATATCACAAACCCATTGCGTGGCTTACAAACGCGTTCTTTACCACATCGAGTTTGTTAGTCGCAGTTAAACCTATACCGCGAATAAGCTTTTTAATAGGGTCGTCGCCGTCAAATAAGAATTTAAACCCATCCATCGCCGCTATCATTTTCATTGCTTCAGTTTTACGGCTGCGCTCGTAGGGGCGCAAATGCTTATGTAGCCCAATATCTTTGTTTAGTGCTTCTAATTGCATTAGCAATTCAGCCAGCGCAAGGGCATCTTGCATACCCAAATTAGCGCCCTGCCCCGCCAACGGGTGAATGGTGTGCGCTGCATCGCCTACTAGCACTACGCCATTTTTTGCCCACTCTCTTGCATAGCGCATGGTTAAAGGAAAGCTGACACGCTGTGTTTCAAGCGATGCAGTACCCAATACGCTGTTACTGGCGGCGCTTAGCGCGTTGCAAAAATCGGTATCATCCATGTTCATTAATGCCCCAGCGGCATCGGGGCTTTGCGACCACACAATAGAACAAACGTGAGGGTCTGCCATGGGAAGTAGCGCAAGGGGGCCAGTCGGCGTAAACGCCTGGCGCGCAACTTTATTATGCGGCTCTTTGGTGCGAATATTGGCAACAATAGCGGTGTGTTCGTAGTCTTTAAACGTTATCGGAAAACCAGCCTGCTTACGAACATACGAGTTGCCGCCGTCTGCGCCCACTAGCAAACGACAGCTTAGTGCATCGTTGTTATCTAGCATTAACATGGTTTGATTTGGACCCGCTAGCACACGCTCTATTCCTGCCGTAACTAGCTGTACGTTAGGTTGTACTGATACCGCATCAGACAACCCATTAACCAAAGCCTGATTTTCCATAATAACGCCTAGTGCGTCGCTTCCCATTTCATCACAAGCGAAGTAAATATCACCAAAGCTGTCTTTGTCCCATACGTGCATATGGGTATAGGCGCTTGCTCTGTCTTGTTGAACGTGTTCCCAAACATCAAGCTGCTGAAGAGCTGCTATGTTAGCCTGATTGATGGCACTTACGCGGGCGGTAGGTTTTTCTGCAAGAGGCTGATGGCTTGCTTTTTTATCGATAACAGCGATGTTTAACTCGCTTTTCTTTAATGCAGCGGCAAGGGTTAAACCCACAATACCACCACCAACAATAGCTATATCAACGTGCTGCATGATTTTCTTTGTTTAACCTTCTTATTATTACCCTAACGTGCTATCTGCATAGCCTGTAGTTTGCTTTACAAACGCGCGTTTTGCCATTGGCACTGCACTGAACGCTAACAGTGAAATATTGCGCCCCACTACTGTTGGAAAATAGTGATTCGAAAATGTTCTTACCAAGGTATCGGTAAGTGTTACGGTGTTACTTCTATCACTTTTACGGCGCTGGGCGTACGTATTCGTTACATAAAAACTGCCGGCATCAAAGCTATTGCTGCTTGAATCCGTTGAACGTGTTCTTGTAACCACATCAATAAGCGCACTAATATCACGAAGACCTAAATTAAAGCCCTGCCCTGCTATGGGATGTAGCGATTGTGCTGCATTACCTACCAATACAGTGCGATGGCATGCCACTTTATCGGCCATAGTAAGCGCCAGCGGGTAACTAGCAACATTACTTACGCGTACTATTTTACCTTGGCGATAACCAAACGCGTCTTGCAGTTTAAGCATAAATGCATCAGTGCTAAGTGTATCTATGCTTTCGGCTTCATCACTGTCTACTGTCCACACTACAGAGAAGCCGTTACCCGATGCTTTTTCGCCGTTTATTTCGCTATCAAACGGTAAAAAGGCCAAAGGGCCTGATGCCGTAAAACGCTCGTAGGCTTTGTTTTCATGGGGAAGCTGTGTGTGAACATTAAATACCAGCGCGGTTTGCTTATAATCTGTGGTAGTTTTATCAATACCCAATTGTTGAGCGAGACCAGAACGCCCGCCGTCAGCTAACACCAACAACTTGGCCGATATGCTTTCACCGTTATCTAACACAACTTCACAGAATTCTTGATGTTGCATAACGCGCGATACGCGGGCAGGTGCAATATGCGTAAAGCCTTTACCGGCATCAAGTACCAGTCGTGTTAACGCACTTAGCGCCACTACTCGCCCGAAGGCTGAAATGTTGTAGTCTTGATGGTTTAGCTCCACCAGCCCAAGGTGGCCTTTGTCGCTTACTTCAATGTGTTTAATAAGGGGGGGCATTTCGCCCTGAAAATGCTTGGCAAGTTCATCTACTTCAATGCCCAAGTGAGTAAGCTCATTAATAGTACGTCTTGCCAATGCGATAACGCGAGTGTCGGTGAAGGGGTTAAAGTTTGGGTTTTCGCTGGTTTGTAATGTAGGGTCGGCAGCATCGATAAGCGCCACATTTAAATGCGCGTGCTCAGAAAGCCCTTTGGCTAGTACAGTACCTACAATACCACCCCCAACTATTGCTACGTCTACCGACTTCACCAATCGTTTCTCTCTTTTTTATTGTTAATCACGCTTTGCGTTTTTGCGCCTTTGCTCTTCACGAAATACACTGTGTTTGTTCTTCACAAAAAACGCTGAGTCTCCCACACAGAATGTGAGGAAGCGTCGCAAACGTTTCAATTTAAAGACATTTCATTTTCACTCAAGCGATCATTTACGCATAAGCGTTTCAATTTCATCTATCTCTTTTGGCACATCAGCAGTAAGTATATCAACACCAGTGGCTGTAATGACTACGTCATCTTCTATACGAACGCCAATACCTTTGTACATTTCGGGTACGTCACTGTCGTCACTGATGTAAACACCTGGTTCAACGGTAATCACCATACCGGGTTTAAGTGGGCGATCTTCACCGTCAATTTTGTAGTTACCTACATCGTGAACATCTAAACCAATAAAATGCCCTAGCCCGTGCATGTAAAAATGACGCCAGTTTTCTTGCTCTAGGTTATCAGCCACGCTGCCTTCAAGAATACCTAATTCTACAAGCCCCTCAGTAATAATCTCGGTACTTAGCACCATCATTTCACTTAACGTAACACCAGGTGCTAATGCATCTAATACGGCTTTTTGCGCTCTTAGCACAACGCTGTATATATCGCGCTGTGCTTTGCTAAATTTGCCATTTACGGGAAAGGTGCGGGTAATGTCTGCTGCATAGCCTTGGTATTCTGCGCCAGCATCAATGAGCACCAAGTCTCCGTCGCTCACTTGTGCGTTGTTTTCGGTGTAATGCAAAATACATGCGTTACTACCGCTACCTACAATGCTGCTGTAAGCTGGAGAACGTGCGCCGGCCATGGCAAATTCATGGTGAATTTCAGCTTCTAGCTGATACTCATAGCAGCCAGGTTTGGCAAACTGCATAGCGCGAGCGTGGGCACGTGCACTAATTTCAGCAGCAGCCTTCATGGTGGCTATCTCACAGGCCGACTTAAACAAACGCATTTCATGTAATAGCGGGCTTACGTCATGAATGGCCTTTGGAGCCAGTGACTCTTTGGGGGCCTCGCGCAATGTGGTGATAGCTTGCGTAAATAATTTATCGTGCGCGTCTACCTGTCCCAGAGCAAAATACACATTATCCTGCCCCTGCAGCGATTCAAGCAATGCCTCTTCAAGCTCTTGTAGTTCGAAAGCTTCGTCTAAACTAAAACGTGATAACGCGGCCTCTGCCCCCAAACGTTTACCATGCCAAATTTCAGCGCTTTTATCTTTGGGCTGAACCACCATTGCACGATAACTTTCACCATAGCGCGGGTGATTCGACAAAATAAGCCATGCGTTAGGCTCTTCAAAACCGGTTAAATACCAAAAGTCGCTATTTTGTCTAAAGGTGTATTCGGTGTCTCTGCTGCGTGTAACCGTAGAAGCAGCAGGAATTATACAAACGCTTTTTGGTTGGCATTGTGCCAGCAGCCGGTCTTGACGGGCGATAAACTCTTGCGCACTTATCATTCTAGGTAGCCTTCTCCTTTACCTAATGTACCTTAGTGAACTGAGGGCGTTTCTTGCTGGTCATCAAGCAGCGACTGACCTAATTCACTGAAACATAAAATTGCCGAGATCTTCACATATTCTATTACTTCGAATAAGGCTTTTTCAGATTCCTCATCGGCGTCCATCGGCTCTTCCATACGCGAAATATCAGAGAAATCTTCAAGTGCTTCTTTTACATCATCAGAACACTGCATTAAATCTTGCTGATGCAAGCCAAACCCTAACATAAAGCCTTGAACCCAATTGATAAGTGCAGCCCCTCTATCGTTAATAGGCGCTTGGTCGTCGGGCAGCAGTAAATTTAGGGCAAACTCTGGCTCAAGCAGTTGCTGACAGGTTTGGTTAAACAGAGAGTTCAGTAAAAACGTGGTTTGGTCGTTAAAACTCTCACCGTTATTAATGGTTTCACATAATGCCTCTAGCCATTTCTGGTCGATAAGTGACATGCCGCCACACAACATACCGCATAGAATGCCCTGCACTTCTGCGCCATCTACAATAATACCGTGCTGAGAAAGTTTGTTACTTACGCTGTCGTAATCGAGCTGTTTTTCCACGAAGAGTTCTCTTTATTCATTAAGCTAACAAAAGCTGTGACAATAATACGGCGTTATCTACCTACCAGGCCGCTGCACAACAATTTAGGTATGGCGTTAATACTAGCAAAATTCAACGTAGAAAGCCTATTCTTGCTAGTGAGTCCCCTTAAGCAAATTGTAAAAACAATAAAATGTGCTGAAATTAAAAACCGGTTGATTACTCGCTGTGCAGTTAGAAGCACAATTAACGAAATTCCCTTAGATTCACTGGCAACATCGCAGTCTTTCATCTAAGATCACAAGCCTTGGATACGGAATTCCACTCGCAACGCTACCAGTAATTAGCTGGGTAACAACGCTTTTGGCTACAACGGTGTTTGTTTTACATTTGAGCTTATTCAAGATGCGTGTATAATTGCTGACCAACTGGTCAAGAAAATGTTAAATTCTTTTCAGCAGTAATAATCATGTACGCAAATTTGTTACTAAGCGCAACAAGTGATCCTCTTCACTGAACTGCGCGTTTGAGATACCCTGTTGCGTTTTATACAACTACAATGTTTCCTGGGATGTTTGCTAGTTCATTCATGTCCCTGGCCGATGCTTTAAACCTAGGAAGTTGAAACGGATGCTATTGTGCAGGCTCGACTAGTATCGAGAAGCCTACGGCAACTGTGATGCTTCCGCCCTGAACTTTTCGGTTCACGGGCGAAACATGAACAGCGGCATTCTGGGAAGCGCCCTCTTTCGACGGAAGAAGAAATGGCAATAATAAATTTTGGCTCTATAAATATCGACCACGTTTATCAGGTAGAACATTTTGTACAACCTGGCGAAACGCTGGCCTCTACACATTATCAAACGCTGTTAGGCGGTAAAGGCGCAAACCAGTCCATTGCCCTTGCACAAGCCGGCGCAGACGTTCGCCATGTTGGCAGCATTCATGAGAATGACGCAGCATTTAAACAAGCACTTATTAAAAAAGGTGTAGATTGTCGCGGCGTAAAATGTTCAGATACTCCTTCAGGTCATGCAATCATTCAAGTTACTCCTAGTGGCGAAAATGCCATTGTGCTGTTTGGTGGTGCAAACCAAACCATTACTGCAAAAACAGTTATGCAGGCGCTTGACGGTGCGAAGCCTTCTGACTGGGTATTAACGCAAAACGAAACCAGCAGTATTGAAGAAGTACTTCGCCAAGCAAAAGAAAAGCACCTTAAAGTAGCGTTTAACCCTGCGCCTATGAGCGAGTCGGTTAAACAGCTTCCGCTAGATTGTGTTGACTTACTTATCGTAAACGAAACCGAAGCGGCCGCCATCACCGAAAAAGAATCGCTAGAAGATATCGTGACTGTTTTTAAAGAAAAGTGGTCGCATTGCGAAGTCATTATTACACTTGGTAAAGCGGGTGTAATGATGCTGCGTAAAAATGAAGTAGTAGAAGTTAAAGCGTTTTCTGTCGACGCCGTTGACACAACAGCAGCGGGCGACACGTTTATTGGCTACTTCCTGTCAGCATACAGTAATCACGCAGACGCAAAACAAGCATTGCGTCGTGGCTGTGGTGCATCGGCTATCGCGGTAACGCGTGAAGGTGCAGCACAAAGCATTCCATCAGAAAAAGAAGTGGATCGTTTCCTAGCGAAACATACCAACTAGCAGAACGCACTGAGAAAAATTAATGGCACATAAAATTATTTTAGACACAGATCCGGGGATTGATGATGCAATGGCGATCTTCTTCGCTTTTCAATCACCAGATATCGAAGTTCTAGGTCTTACTACAGTGTTTGGTAACGTGCCGGTTACCATGGCAGCGCAAAACGCGCTTACGCTGTGTGAAATGGCAGGCAAAGATATACCAGTTACTAAAGGCGTTGGTATGCCTTGGGTTGGTCCAGAGTCGACTTATGCGCACTTTGTACACGGTGACTACGGTTTCGGCGACATTAAACCTGAAGCTCCTAAGACTGAACTAGATCCGCGTAACTCTGCACAATTCATTGTTGATATGGCGCGTAAATACCCAGGCGAAATTACTATCGTGGCTATTGGTCCACTGGGTAACTTAGCACTTGCACTACGTTTAGAACCAGACCTTCCAAAATTGGTTAAAGGCGTAAGCATTATGGGCGGTGCAGCTTTTGTACCGGGCAATGTTACACCTGTTGCTGAAGCCAATATTTGGAACGACGCTCACGCGGCAGAAATTGTATTTGCAGCCGACTGGGACCTAACCATGTTTGGTCTAGACGTTACGAACTTCACGCCTTTCTCTCCTGTTTTTGTAGAGAAGCTTGAAGAGAAGAACAATACGCTTGGCGGTTTTGTTAAAGAAAGTGCCCAGTTCTACATGGACTTCTATTCACAAAATCGTGAAGACCGCGTTTGTTTCTTCCACGATGCATTCCCGCTGGCTCACTTGCGTCACCCTGAACTGTTTGAGCTAACCGAGGGGCATGCCCGTGTTGGTACTGGCACATTAGATCGAGGCCAAACCGTTGTGGCGCCAAAGGGCACAACACCAAGCCCACTGTGGAACGAGGCGAAAACCATAAAAGTGGCTACTAAGGTAGACCACGCAAAACTGGAACAATTATTCATAGATACCTACGCACTGTAAAAGCAGTGTGTTAATGTAAAAGGGCTGTAGAAATACGGCCCTTTTTTATTTCTGCAGTGATACGAAGTTTTTATGAAATCAGCCCCTATTCCAGAGAACGAAGACGAACGCTTAGCTGAACTGCTCAGCTACGATGTGCTTGATACTGAAGCCGAGCAGCTGTTTGACGATCTCACTTCATTGGCTTCTCAAATCTGTGAAACGCCCATTGCACTTATTAGCCTTATAGACCCAGACCGCCAATGGTTTAAGTCACGAGTAGGCCTTGATGCACAAGAAACTTCAAGAGACATCGCTTTTTGTTCGCACGCTATTTTACAAGATGAGATTTTTGAAGTACCGGACGCTGCAGAAGACCCTAGATTTCATGACAATCCACTAGTAACAGGTTCGCCGGATATCCGTTTTTACGCGGGCGCGCCGTTAATTACACCAAGTGGCCACGCTATTGGCACACTATGTGCCATTGATAAAAAGCCTCGGCAAATTACTGACGAACAACGAGCATCGTTAAAAACGTTAAGTAAGGCCGTAGTAGCGCATTTAGAATTAAAAAGAAAAAACAGAGAATTAGAGCGCACCAGTCAGTTTAAGTCTGATTTTTTGTCGTATGTTAGTCATGAAATTAGAACGCCGTTAAATGCCATTAATACCTTCAGCCATTTACTTGAAGCAGAAGCGCAAAAGCTATCGCTACCAGATAGTTTTTCTACGCCGTTATCGCATGTGAGCAAAAGCGGTGAACGTTTGCTTGAAATCGTAAACTCTGTGTTAGACATCAAGCAAATTGAAGCGGGTAAAATGCGTGTTATGCCGCGAACGGTAAACACCAAAGACTTTTTTATCCATTTGTTTTCATTAACGAGTATTCGTGCAGAAGACAGCAACATTAAATTTTCCACCCGGGTAGACGGTTCGGTACCAAGCGCACTGTTTTTTGACGATACAAAGTTGGGGCAAGTAGCGCTTAATATATTGTCGAACGCCATTAAATTTACACCAGCAAACAAATCGGTAAATGTTCAGGTTAAATACAAAGCAGGTAAACTACTATTTAGCGTGGTTGATGAAGGCATTGGCATGAGTGAAGAGGATAAGAAGCACCTTTTCACGCCGTTTGAGCGAATGCAAAATGCCCATCAAATAAAAGGAACAGGCTTAGGGCTTAATATTTCAAAACGTCTTATTGAGCTAATGGATGGCACCATAAAAGTAAGTAGAAAGCTAAACGAAGGCACCCGCATTTTAGTCTCGCTTCCTGCAGATGAAGTGAGCGACAACACATTTATTGAGGCGCAGCCAAAAAGCTATGTGGCGCAATTAAATGTATCCACCTCTGTGAACGTGTTGGTAGTTGAAGACCATCATATAAACCAAGCGGTTATTCAAACCTTATTCGAGAAGCTTGGCGTTCCGCTTGCGATTGTAGGCACTGGGGAAGAAGGTGTGGAATACGTGAGGTCTAACCCTGTCGATTTAGTGTTTATGGATTTGAATTTGCCCGGTATACAAGGCGACGAAGCTACGTCACAGATTAAAGCGATCATGCCCGACCTGCCAGTAGTAGCCCTTACGGCTGACGTAATAACTCAAGAAGCCGCGCTGAAAGAAAAAGGGCTTAATGCGGTGCTAACAAAGCCAATAGACAGCACGGAGCTAGTCAATGTGCTTAACCTTTTTTTAAGCGCACGCTAATAGCCGCTATGACTAATTCAACCGATTACTCATCGAATAGCAGAGCCAGTATTTCGCATCACACGGAATCCGCACGAAAGACACTACGTAAAAGCTTGCGCACTGCACGCAAGTCGCTAGCTGATAGCGCACAAATAGAAGCAGCTAACGCAATAACAACACAGTTGAATGAATTTTTTGCTTCGTTTTTTTCGAATCACAGCAATGAGTGTTCACAACAAACAACGATAAATACAGCATCATATTTAGTGAACGATGGCGAAGTAAACTTATCGCCTTTTATGCAACAAGCCCGAAATACGTTACCCAACGTTCGCTTTTCTTTGCCTGTGCTGCACCCCGTTTGTAAAGGGCACCTGTTGTTTCTTAAATTTGACGAAAACACTGCGTTGGTAAAAAACAAATACAACATTGAAGAGCCAGTACTGGCCTGCCCTAGTGTTATACCTTCATCACAGCTTGATGTAATTTTAATGCCCTTAGTAGGATTTGATACGAAGGGAAATCGCTTAGGAATGGGCGGCGGTTATTATGATCGCACGTTAGCGTTTACGAAGCGCACTACGAACAAGCCACTCTTAATCGGCGTCGCCCACGACGTTCAAGAGGTGGAACGTTTGCCAATTGCACCTTGGGATATACCGCTTAATGCCATTATTACCCCTACACGCCTTTTGCAGTTCTAGTGGTTAAAACAACAACATCTTCGTCATTTTTCTTAAAACTACATGGTTAAAATTGTTACACTCCCTACCGCTTAGAACTTAAGCCCCTGTTTTAATGGCTAAATTTATTTTGGCACTGATATTGCGATTGCTATCAAAAGCATTACTAAAACACGTTTAGTATTTAGCTGCGGCATAACAATAAAGGAAAATAGCCTATGTACACTGATGAAGACTTAACACTTGCCGTAAAGCACAACGTGCTTACGCAAAACGATGTAACGCAATTTCGCCAGTTTATTAATGAAACCAGAAACAGTTATGCAGTAGACGAGGAAAACTTTCGTCTTTTAAGCGGCTTTAACGATATTTTTGTGGTTATCGCTAGTGCTTTACTTCTGGCGTCTTTAGCTTGGATTGGCTATAACATTGCACCACCTTTAGGTGGCGTTGCTGTGGCAGCGGGCTCGTGGGGCTTAGCTGAGTATTTCGTGAATAAGCGCAGAATGGCGCTACCTGCTATTGCACTGCTGCTGTCATTTTTGGTTGGTTTATTTGCAACCCCAATTTTATTCCAGCCAGAGTCTAAGGAACTGACATTACTGGTATCTGGGCTTATTACCTCTTTAGGCGCAATTGTGCATTGGGTTCGTTTCCGTGTACCCATTACCGTTGCCGCAGGCGCTGCTACGTTTACCGCAGGTATTGTGGGCTCAATTGC
Source organism: Alteromonas sp. MTD1 (assembly GCF_042848195.1). Lineage (NCBI taxonomy): Bacteria > Pseudomonadati > Pseudomonadota > Gammaproteobacteria > Alteromonadales > Alteromonadaceae > Alteromonas > Alteromonas sp. MTD1. The sequence goes on along the minus strand of NZ_BTGG01000003.1, from coordinate 315,264 downwards.
TTATTTGTTCCCTATTACCACCCTTTACGTGAACAACATTGTTTTAGTATGTGGATTGCTTATTTTTGGCCTAGCAATGTACTGGGACAGCAAAGATACCGCTAGACAAACCCGTGCTTCTGACGTGGCATTTTGGCTTCACCTTATTTCAGCGCCTATGATTGTGCATCCTATTTTCCAAGGTTTAGGCGTACTAGAGGGAAGCGGCAGTTTGTTAGTATCGCTTGTCGTACTGGCACTTTATGTTCTACTGGCACTCATCTCTATTGCAGTAGATCGCAGAGCCATTATGGTTAGCGCACTGGTTTATGTTATTTACACGTTCTCGGCACTCATGGAAAACTTCGGAATGGTAACCTCAAGCTTCGCCGTTACCGGGCTATGTATAGGTTCTACTCTACTACTGCTATCAGCTTTTTGGCACGGCTGCCGTCGCTGGGTACTGAAGCTAGTACCTCAACAAATTCAGCTAAAGCTTCCAGAAGCCAAAGCATAAATTAGCATTCACACTTTCAAAACGCGGCTTTGGCCGCGTTTTTTTGATCTCATCATTGACAGCGTATCCTTTTGCATTTTCGCAATAAAGAATATGGTCAGCTTTCTGTAGGTTCGTGGCTTTAATTCGGTTACACTCCATACAAAAATTAGCCCTCGAGAGTGAACATGGATCAGAACGCAAAAAAACAAGCCGTAGCGAAAGCTGCCATTGATTACGTTGAAGCCGACAGCATTGTTGGTGTTGGAACAGGCTCAACCGTGAATTTTTTTATTGAAGAGTTAGGTAAAATAAAACACAAAATCGAAGGTGCTGTTTCTAGCTCAGAAGCGTCTACTGAGCGCTTAAAAGCGCTAGGTATTGAAGTGTTCGAACTTAACGATGTAAGCAATTTATCTGTCTATATCGACGGTGCAGACGAAGTAACCGAGCACATGCACATGATTAAGGGCGGCGGTGCTGCGCTAACTCGCGAAAAAATTGTAGCCGGTGCAGCAACTACGTTCGTGTGTATTGTTGATGAGAGCAAACGCGTGCCTGTGCTAGGCAAATTCCCTCTTCCGGTTGAAGTGATTCCTATGGCCAGGTCTTTTGTGGCTAGAGAGTTAGTAAAACTTGGCGGCGACCCAGAATACCGACAAGGCGTTGTTACCGATAACGGTAACGTTATTCTTGATGTGCACAATTTAGAAATAGTGAACCCAAGAGAGCTTGAGCAAAAGATAAATAACATTCCAGGTGTGGTTACCAACGGCATTTTTGCGCTGCGTGGCGCAGACGTAGTGTTGTCGGCCACAGACAATGGTGTAGACACATTTAAGTAGCTTTACTAGTGGCTAAGCCAAAGGCTTGAAAAATAAAGCACATATATTCATGTGCTTTATGGCCACCTCTACTAAATACTACTTTTAAGTGTTACTGTTTTCTGGTAGCTTTCATTTAGACGTCTAGATGTCTTATTTAGACGTTTACTATAAAGTGAGTTAACGCTGCATAAGCAATCCACCATACATCAGCGAGAGATAGCGAGTTCATGAGCAAAGTTTCACTAGAGAAGGATAAAATCCGAATTGTATTGTTAGAGGGTGTCCATCAAAGTGCATTGGAAACCTTAAAGAACAATGGTTATAGCAACATTGAGTTTCTTAAAACCTCGCTTCCAGAAGATGAGTTGATCGAGAAAGTTAAAGATGCCCACTTTATTGGCATTCGTTCGCGCACACAAATAACTGAAAAAGTGGTTGATGCTGCACAAAAGCTAGTGGCTATTGGCTGTTTTTGTATTGGTACCAATCAGGTTGATTTGAACGCTACGCAGCGCCGTGGTATCCCTGTATTTAACGCACCATTCTCGAACACACGCTCGGTGGCTGAGCTAGTGCTTGGTCAAATTATTTTGCTGCTTCGCCAAGTGCCTAGCAAAAACGCTAAAGCGCACCGAGGCGAATGGGAAAAAACTGCCGTAGGTTCATACGAAGCACGTGGCAAAACGCTCGGTATTATTGGTTACGGTCACATTGGTACACAGTTAAGCATTCTTGCCGAGCACCTTGGCATGCGCGTTCAGTTTTTCGATATTGAAGATAAATTGGTATTAGGTAACTCAGCCCAAGTTAAGTCGCTTGAGAGACTATTAAACACTTCTGACGTTGTATCGCTTCACGTGCCTGAAACGCAACAAACGCAGAATATGATTGGCGCGGAACAGCTTGCTCAAATGAAGCCTGGCAGCATTCTTATTAATGCGTCGCGTGGTACGGTAGTTGAAATTGACGCATTGGCCGATGCACTTGAAAGTGGCCACTTAAACGGTGCAGCAATTGACGTATTCCCGGTAGAGCCTAAATCGAACACTGAAGAGTTCCAGTCGCCGCTACGCAAGTTCGACAACGTTATTCTTACGCCTCATGTGGGCGGTAGCACACAAGAAGCACAAGAAAACATTGGTATTGAGGTGGCGGGTAAGCTTGCAAAATACAGTGATAATGGCTCAACCCTATCTGCTGTTAACTTCCCAGAAGTATCGCTTCCTGAGCACACTAACCGCTCACGCTTGCTTCATATTCACAAGAATAAGCCTGGTATTCTTACTCAAATTAACCAAGCGTTTGCTGAGAAAGGCATCAACATTGAAGCGCAATACCTACAAACCAATGCAGAAATTGGTTATGTAGTGGTAGATGTAAAAGAAGACCGCGGTTACGAAGCGCTAGCCGAGTTACAACAGATAGACGGCACAATTAAAACCCGTATTCTTCACTAAGCACTTTACTTGGCTAAGCACTTTACTTGGTGAGTGGAAGCATATTGACAAAGACTACGCTTCTAAAGATTACGCTACCAATGGTAATTGCTACTTATAAAAAAACGCTGCATTTGCAGCGTTTTTTGTTTAAAGCGTATATATCGCGGTGAGCTTAGAAGAAGTTATAAACTAAGCTTACTGCGGTTTCAGTATCAAGCTTTTCTACGCCTTCAGCCACCTGCGAGTTGTGGTCTAGCTTAAATGAAAGACGCATCGACAAGTTACCGCTAATTGTTGCTGTTAGCGCACTTTCAGCACGTGATTTAGTGTTCTCGTCACCTATCTCGGTACTAGCTGTTTGTGAAAACTTAGCCGTGTCTGAAATTTTCCAAGAATAAACTGTGGAAGCACGGATAATCATGCTGTTTTGGCTTTCACCTTCTTGTGTTTCAACAAACGCATAACCCGGACCAATTGAATACTCTAGGGTATGACGCTTATTTTTAAGTACTTTTTGGTTCCAACCAGCCGCAACTGTTGCTTGGTAGTTAAAGTTACTGAAACGGTCATCTTCGTACGAGGTAAAGCCAAACAAACGATAATCAGGGTTATCTAGCTTATAGTTACCCTGCGCTGACGCGAAGAACTTTTGAGCAGATGTAACATCTTCTTCGTCGCCGTTTTCATCTTCTGTGGTCTCTTGACGATACAGGCCTTCAACTAAATAGTCATTACTCCAGTTTTCAAGTTCTTGATGCGCTGTAATACCTGCGTTGATAGACGTGGTATCGGTGTTCCCCGTTGTCGAGATAAAGCCTAGCTCACCTTCCATAGTAAACGGTTTTACTTCATCGTCTTGCGCAAAAGCAACGTTAGACATTGAGAAGGCAATAAGTGATGCAAGCATTTGCTTTTTCATTGAACAATCCTATTGATTAACTTTCCATTAGCTGTGCAAAGCACCTCTAAGTAAACAAGGGGCACAGCGCGAATAAAAGAAACGTGAGTACAACACCAAAAACTGCGTATACAAACTGTTCTATCGAATGTTGCGCAGTGTACCGACTTCATTAGTCCAGTCAATGCAAAGCCTTATATTTAGCGTGATTCAGCTACAAATAGCTAAAATCATGTCAAACAGTAGCCAATTAAAAGAATTGGTATACCAAGGCCACAGACGTTTCAGTACTTAACGCATCAACATCCTCTGCTGTAGCGGTTTCATGGTTTAAAATGAAAGAGAGCTTCATGGCTAACGAGCCAAATACATTAGCCGACAGCGATGTTTCAGAGCGAGATCGCGTATTTTCATCACCCGCTTCAGTACTTAGGAATTGTCGTAAACGTGCACCAGAACGCCAGAAGTATTTATATTCAGCCGAAGCACGCACAATAATGCCGTCGTTAATCAATAAATCATTTTCTTCTTCAGCTTCAACAAAGGTGTAACCAGGTCCTATACTGTACCTGAACTCACTGTCCTCATTTCGCCAAACACGTTGTGAATAGCCCGCTGCCAGTGAAGCTCGATGGTCATAACCAGTAAACCTATCGTCTTCAATGTCGCTATACATGAATAAACGGCGGCCAGGTGAAAGAAGTTTATAATCAAACTGCGCACTGGCGAAGAAACGTTGTGCACTAACATCGCGCTCAGTGGTTGGCGTGCCGCTTTCTTTATATAGCAGCTCGGCAAAATACAGGCTGCTCCAGTTTTCGGTTTCGTGGTCGGCGTTCATCGCAGCTTTTATTGTACTGGCAGACGTATTGCCCGTATTCAGAAGTACACCTAGCTCTCCATCGAGCGAGAAACGTGGAATTTCATCATCTGCATCTGGAGTGTAATCGGCGTGGTAAAGCGTTTGGATGAGATCTCTTGCTTCAACACTGGTACAAATACTGCCGAAAAACAAACTGGCAGGTATAAGAACGGAGGCGCAAAAAGTAGCGCAGATAGAAAGGCATGAAAGCGCACATACCCTAAGTTTTGTGTAGCACATATTAAGAATTACGTTCAGCGTTATCGTTATAAGAATACGTCTATAAGTGACGTTTGCTTACGTCCATTCCGTGGGAGCGCATTTACTATATTGTGTTTTTACAACGTCTTGTGCGTTGCTATTTTATAAGGGCCACAATTTTTGCGGTTTCCAGCTCGGCATATTCAATTGAATTACCAATGATTTCCATATCAAAATGTAAAGTATTGGCCATGTCGGGAGTGAAAAGTTCCATGTCCCCGTAGCTCTCCTTGTCATGTTGAGAAAGGGTTATTCGGCTAGCGAGTGCTAACACACATACATCAACATCAACCGTTTGCTTTGATTCGTCGTTAATATAAATGACGGGGTAAAATAACCCTACCGGCAATTTCCAATCTTGCAATATCATACCGCTGCATTGAGAAAACGTAAAACCGAAATGTTCTAACTGTCTTGCAGGCGGCAATTCTGTCTTGTCTGAGGAAACATACTTCTCGTAGCAGTTAGGCGCTCGTTTGGCTACCACCAGTTCGCTTAAATTTTGCAAAATACCCATAACAAAAAAGCGCTCTGCCCCTCTGATGTTCAAACGCTTTGCAACACTCTTTGCCACCATGCCGCAGTAAACAGATGCATGCCAGTGTTTGTCTAATTCAATAAGCTCGTTGTCAAACGATTTGAACGCAGTGCTTGCAGTTTCAGCTATCACTAAGTTATACAATGCTTCTCCACCGATAACGTTAACGGCTTTGGCGACAGAGTCAATTTGGGAGGGAAAGCGAAATAAAGAGCTGTTAGCTAAGCGTAACACCTTTGCAGTTAATGAAGGGTCAATACTAATTAATTGACCAATATCTTCGGCACTTGAACGAGGATCATCTAATACTGTACGTATACGAACGCAAACATCAGGTAAAGTAAACGACTTTACGGCAAATGAAACGAACTTCTCTAACGACATCTACTCACTCTCATTTCTTTTTGTGACTGTTTTTTTCATGTGCTTGGGTCAACACATTCTTTAAGAAGGCAATGTCTATTCAGGTACATCACCAAATAAAGAAAATTGTTCACTGCTTTGCGCTTCATCTTGCATTTGAGATCTACGTGCTTTCGCTAGCACTGCTTTCTTGCGTCGAACGCAAGCACCTATGATCTTTCTTTTTGTTGCATCGTCTACTTTAAGCCAATACAAGCGTTCGTCACGGCTGCGATAGCAGCCTTTGCAAAATCCTCGAGGGCCAGACTGACACACACCAACACATGGGCTGGGAATTTCGAAAAACTCTAGTTGTTCCGACTGCGTGTTTTGTTCTGCCATGCTAAATGCTCGACCCGATACAATAACAAAGCGCTACATGCTTATGTACTACACGCTTTACTATAGTTGTTTACTTGCTTTAATGACTAGTAGACATTAGCAGTAAAGTATACCTTTAAGTATATCTAATGTTGAGTATTTCTCTGCTTTCTCAACTGCAGTTCGCTACCGTGAACTAAAAAATGCATGTGAACTAAGCGCACAAACAACGCACACAACACGTTGTGCAATACGAAGCTGGTATCTATCGATTAATCAACCAACGTGTAATCGATAGTAGAAACCACCCTTACTCTTTTGATGTGAGGATGATGGCTGTCGCGGCTGCTAATTGAAAAGCGGCCTTGGTTGGCACGCTTTATTTTTCCAAGCGTACTGTTCGAGTCTTTGGCAAACTTAGCCGCCACTTCCCTCGCATTTATCGTCGCCTCTTCAATCATTTCAGGCTTTACGTCATTTAACCGGGTAAAAACATAGTCAGGCTGTGCTCTGTAGCTTTGGTCTGACAGCACAATACCCGTTTTAATAAGCTCACCAATTTGTTGCATTAGTAGCCTTACATTCTGCACATCTTCTGAAAATACGGTAACTGTTTGAATAGCACTATAACGAAATGGCGCTCGGTCTGAGCCGCCGTATTGTTGCGCTAGCTTGTCTGTTATCTCTGGCTTTCCAATGGTAATACTTTTAGAGGCTATACCTTTGCCTTCCAAGAACTGCTGAACCTTGGCACTGTTTTTCTCAATTTGATCATAGAGCGCTGGTAGGTCGTTACCTGCATCAACAAACTGAATAGGCCAAATTACTTGGTCTGCAATATATTCCCTTTCAGATAGCCCCTTAACGGTCACTACCCTGTCCCACGTTTGCATATCATTCATAGCACCAGAAACCTGAAGCCCCAATACGCCAAGTGCCATCACCATGCCAATTGCAATAATACTTGCTGCGCCTGTTTTCACAATTCACTCCTTAAGATAAACAGTTTAATAACCAGATTGTTAAAGGTAGCGCACAATACCGTTTACTTTTGTATTCAATTAAGACGAGTTGAGGCCAAATATGGCGAAATGAGGCAGCGAGAAAAAGAGATGTGACAGAGATAGATAAAAAAGGCCACTCAAAGTGAGTGGCCAAAAGGAGCCCCTTAAGGGGGCAACGCTTGGGTAGACGGGAGAGTTAACCGTTGCGCTTTAGCAAATAGTAAAATACTGGCGTAAGAATAAGCCCGAAAAAGGTAACGCCAATCATGCCTGAGAATACTGCTACCCCCATGGCTTGACGCATTTCAGCACCAGCACCACTTGAGATAACCATTGGCAATACACCCATAATGAAGGCAATTGACGTCATCAGTATTGGGCGAAGACGTAAACGGCTGGCTTCTTTAATGGCAGAAAACGCATCCATTCCTTTGTCTTGTAAGTCTTTAGCAAACTCAACAATTAGAATGGCGTTTTTCGTTGCAAGGCCAACTAGTACAATCAAACCAATTTGGGTAAAGATATTGTTGTCGCCACCGTAAATTTGCACTCCAATAAGCGCACTTAGCAGGGTCATTGGCACTATTAGAATAATGGCCAATGGCAAGCGTAAGCTCTCGTATTGCGCCGCAAGTACTAAGAACACCAACAACACAACCAGTGGGAATACGAATGCTGAAGCATTCCCAGCAAGAATTTGCTGATAGGTTAGCTCTGTCCATTCATATGTCATACCTAGCGGTAGTGTTTCCGCTAATATCTCTTCAATAGCGGCTTTAGCTTGGTCAGATGAATAACCCGGCGCAGGCGCACCATTTACTTCAGCGGTGATATAGCCGTTGTAGTGCATTACGCGATCTGGGCCAGCACTGTGCTCGATATTTAAGAAAGAACCTAGTGGAATCATCTCGCCTTGTGCATTACGAATTTTAAACTGCGTGATATCTTCAATATCTTGACGATACTGCGCGTCGGCCTGCACATTTACCTGATAGGTACGACCAAACAGGTTGAAGTCATTTACATATAGCGAGCCTAAATAAGCCTGCATAGTGGTAAACAAGGTATCTATGTTTACACCTTGGCTAACAGCTTTTTCGCGATCTACATCAACGTCTAGCTGTGGTACGGCAACGGTAAAGCTGGTAAATGCATCGGTAAGGGCTGGATGTGCCCAAGCTTTGCCTATCACCTCTTGCGTTACACGCTCTAGCTCTTCAAAGCCTAAGTTGCCTCTGTCTTCAATTTGTAAACGGAAACCACCTATAGTGCCTAGCCCCATTACCGGAGGTGGTGGGAAAATGGCAACAAACGCACCTTTAATAGAGCCAAAGTTTTGGTTTAACTGCGCCGCAATTGCGCCGCCCGAAAGCTCTGGGCTTGTGCGCTTATCGAAGTCGGTAAGCGTTGCAAACAGCACGCCTGAACTAGGGCTATTGGTAAAACCGTTTATGTTAAGGCCAGGGAATGCGATAGCATCTTCAACACCTGGGTGTTCCATAGCAATGCGCGACATTTCGCGAACCACTTCTTCGGTTCTATCTAAGCTTGCCGCATTAGGAAGCTGAGCAAACGCAACCAAGTACTGTTTATCTTGTGGAGGTACGTAGCCAGTTGGTGTGTTGGCAAATTGGAAGTACGTTAAACCTAGTAGCCCCGCGTAAAGCACCATAATAATACTGCTTTTACGTATAAGACCGCCTACAGCACCCGTGTACTTTTTAGAGCCACGGTCGAAGAAACGGTTAAACGGTGCAAATACAAAGCGCCCGAAAACCTTATCCATTAAACGGGTTAACCAATCGTTCGCTTTTCCATGTGGCTTAAGCAATAGTGCAGACAGCGCAGGGCTAAGCGTTAACGAGTTAATTGCAGAGATAACCGTAGAGATAGTGATAGTAAGTGCAAACTGCTTATAGAATTGACCGGTTAAGCCACTCATAAAGGCGGTAGGTACGAACACCGCTGCCAGCACAAGCGTTGTAGCAATAATAGGCCCTGTTACTTCTTTCATGGCCTGCACGGTTGCATCGAACGGTGTTTTACCTTCAGAAATGTTTCGCTCTACGTTTTCAACAACAACAATAGCGTCATCAACAACAATACCTATGGCGAGTACCAGGCCAAACAAAGACAGTGCATTTAACGAGAAGCCCATTAACTGCATAAATGCAAAGGTACCTACCAACGAGATTGGCACTGCTACTAATGGAATAATAGAAGCACGCCACGTTTGAAGGAAAAGCACGACAACCAATACTACTAACAGTACTGCTTCAAGCAATGTGCTAATTACCGCTTCAATCGACCCGCGAACGAAAACCGTTGGGTCGTAGGCAATTTCATACTCTAAGCCATCTGGAAATAACTGCGAAAGCTCTGACATACGTGAACGTACATCGTCAGATATTTGAATAGCGTTTGAACCTGGCGCTTGGAAAATAGGTAGTGCAGCCGCTGGGTTATTGTTAATAAGCGAACGAAGTGCATAGAACTCTGAACCAAGCTCGATGCGCGCAACATCTTTAAGACGGGTTATCTCACCGTTTTCGCCAGTTTTTACAATAATGTTCTCAAATTCAGACTCGTCTTTTAAACGACCACGAACGTTAATAAGTAACTGAAATTCGCTAGTGCCCGTAGGCTGTGCACCAAGGCTACCTGCTGCGGCCTGCTGGTTTTGATCGGCAATAGCTGCAACCACATCACCCGGGTTCATTTGTAGTACGGCTAACTTGTTTGGGTCTAGCCATACGCGCATACTAAATTCGCCTGCGCCGAACAAACGCACTTGGCCAACACCATCAATACGCGCTAATTCATCTTTAACAAACTGGTCGGCATAGTTAGACAAATATAGCATGTCGTAACGGTTATCAGGTGACGTTAGGTGCACCACCATGGTTAAGTCTGGAGACGACTTCTCGGTAACTACACCTAAACGTTGTACTTCTTGTGGTAAACGCGGCGTTGCGCGATTAACACGATTTTGCACAAGGGTTGTCGCTTCGTCTGGGTCGGTCCCAATGGCGAACGTAATGGTAAGCGTCATACGGCCATCGCTGGTTGCTTGAGAAGACATATACAGCATATTTTCTACGCCGTTAATCTCTTGCTCCAGCGGTGTTGCCACTGTTTCAGCAATAACTTCTGGGTTTGCGCCTGGGTAGTTAGCCGTTACCACTACTGTTGGAGGCACAACTTCTGGATATTCAGTGATTGGAAGCTGCCATACTGCTATGGCGCCTCCGATAAAGATTAAGAGTGATAGCACGCCCGCAAAAATAGGGCGGCTAATAAAGAATTGTGAAATGTTCATTATTTAAGACCTGCTGTTACAGCGCCACTTGTTAATGAACCACCAGACGTATCTCCACTAAAAAGAACATCTTCAATATGCGCCATGTTTGTTATTTCAGTTACGTTGTCTACCTGTGACTGCCAGTTTTCTAAGCTAGCTAGTGCGTCTTGGTCACCCATAGGCACTTCGTTTGCTGATACGGGTGCGCCAGGACGTACGCGTTGTAAACCATCTACTACAATTGTGTCGTTCGTTGCTAAACCACTTTTGATAATTCGCATGCTGCCAACTTTGTCGCCAAGCGTAACGGCGCGGTATTCCACTTTGTTTTCATCGTTAACAACCAGCACATACTTGTTGTTAAGGTCTGTACCAATTGCTTTTTCTTTAATAAGGATGCCTTGTTCATTAGTACCACCCGCTAGCTTAAGGTGAGCGAACAAACCTGGAATTAAGCGACCGTCTTCATTTTTAAACACTGCACGAACGCGTAATGTACCTGTGCTACCGTTTACTTGATTGTCGATAAAATCAATTTGGCCCCAGTGCTGATAGTCAGACTCATTGGCTAGGCGCAGCGCAACAGGCTTTTCGTTAACAGACGTTACATTGCTGCTTGATACATAATTCAGGTAGGTTTGCTCGTCAATATCGAAGTATGCATATAAGCGCTCTGTAGAAACGATGCGCGTTAACTCTGTTTGACCCGCAGTAACAAAGTTACCTTCCGTAATGTTTGCGCGAGAAATTCGGCCAGAAATTGGGGCTTCTACGCGGGCAAAGCCACGATTTAGTCTTGCAACTTCTAGCGCAGCCTGCGTTTGATTTAGGCTAGCAAGCGCTTGGTTCTTTTCCGCTAAACGCGCATCAAGTACTTCTTCAGAAACCGCTTGGGTTTTGCGAAGTTTGTATGCACGCTTATAATTTTGTTCTGCAAGCTCTAGTCGACTTTTTGCTTCATCAAGCTGCGCGGTTAAGCGTGATACTTCTGCTTTAAAAGTGCGGTTATCGATAAGGAACAATGTTTGCCCCTGCTCAACATATTCGCCTTCTTTAAAAGCAACAAAATCGATGTAGCCAGAAACGCGTGGACGAAGCGCAACAATTTGTGGCGATTCTAAACGACCTGTGAAGTTGTCCCACTCGGTTATACGTTGAGAAACCACTGAAGCAACATCAACAGGCACGCCTGCGTTTGCTTGGGCCATTTGACCAGGATCCTGCTCGTCACTACCACAGGCGGCGACTAGCACTGCTAAGCTTACGATTGCCATTAATCGGGTAAAAGTTTTCATTGCAAGATACTCTCTAAAAGTTCGACTAAAGTTTGATGTGGTGCATTATGGACCACACAAAACAATAAAAATAATTATCTTTTTATATGAAATGCATCATATTTTTTGATGTATTGATAAAATACATACGATGAGTGACAAAAGCCGAGGCAAGTTTTTTGAAGCGGGCCTACTTTCAACAACGAAATAACTCAAAAAACCCAACAACTTAGATAAAACGTGGGCTACAGTCACGTTTCACAACCTAAACGAAGTTCAGTTATTCGTCGCATTCATTTTGTATGTGAATATATTTAGAGTTAACCTATAAAAAAAGTATGTCATTACGTTGACACGAGCGAAAAAAAGCAAAAGAAATTGGCAATGCTTGTTTAAAGAAACGAAGTGGCGCGTGCTGGTAATACAAAGTAAACCCTCTACCGCAGGATGCGGTAGCGGAGCTCTCATGAATGGGTTTACGGCGCTATTTATCTATTGTTGGAAATACTTCTAAGTGGCGCGTGCTGGTAATACGGAGTAAACCCTCTACCGCAGGGATGCGGTAGCGGAGCCCCCATGGATGGGTTTACGGCGTGTTTATGGAACGCTTTTACCTATTCGACGATATATAGAAATCGCAAAAACACAAAACACCGGAGACGATTATGCGTCCACATGATTTAAACTTACTGATGATATTTGATGCCATTATGACGGAAGGCGCCATTACTCGTGCTGCCGATAGGTTATCAATGACGCAGCCTGCTGTATCGAATGCGCTTTCGCGTATGCGTACCGCATGGAAAGACGAGTTATTTGTGAAAGATGGACGCGGTATTCAACCTACTTCTTTTGCCAAAAATTTGTGGAGCCAAATTCAAGGGCCGCTAGGTGAGCTTGAAGTTGCCGTTAACCCTACAGACTTTAACCCTGCCACGGCCAAACGTACGTTTCGTATTGCCGCTACTGACAGCATTGTATCTATGGTGTGGGGCCCGCTCCGTAAAGTAATAGAAAACGAAGCACCAGGTATCAATATTCATGCTATTCCAAACTACGATATGGAAACCAATAAAATATTGAAAGACGCCGAGGCTGAACTTACGTTTTCAAAGCTTCAAGAGCCAGACTCGGTGATTCGCGCCGAACATGTACTAGATCCTAGCTGGGTAGTACTCATGCGCCCAGACCATCCGCTAGCAAAAACACAAATGACACTAGAAGACTTTGTAGCAGCCGATCACCTATTAGTGTCGGTAACAGGCGATGTTACCGGCCCTACCGATCAGGTTCTGGCTAACCTTGGACTGAAACGCCGCGTGGCAATGTCGGTAAATCAGTTCTATAACGCATCACCGTTATTAAAAGAAAGCAACCTTATTTGCGTAGCGCCTTCGTTGGTGATGGAAAGAGAAATCTTCTCTGGTGAACTAGCCGTGTTTGAAACGCCTATAGAAATAGTGAGCACACCGCTGTCGGTGATGTGGCATAAACGTCAAGACCAAGACGCAGGGTTACAGTGGCTTAGACAGCTTGTGGTGAAATTCATCCGCGAGCGTGTGCAACGCCATGAAATGCTGCTGTCTCAGTGTTGCCGTAAAGCCTATTGCGAAAAAACAGTGAAGCGATTTATGGAGCAGAGAAACATGAACTGTGACGAATTTACGCCTGCTCATTTGAACATGCCTAATGTGGACACTGAGAAAACGCCAGCATAGCAGCAACGACTTGGGCTTCCACCATAAGAAGGTGGTAACACTCTTTAATTTAACCACAAAAAAGCCCGCTTAAATAAGCGGGCTTTCATCAAGATTCAACGAAGTAGATTTACTTCTTTTTCTTCGCTTTCGGGTTTGGTAGGTCAGTAATGCTTCCTTCGAAGATTTCAGACGCAAGACCAATTGACTCGTTTAGCGTTGGGTGAGCGTGAATAGTTAGTGCTACGTCTTCTGCGTCAGCACCCATTTCTAGTGCCAAGCCAATTTCACCTAGCATCTCACCCGCGTTGGTACCAACCATAGCACCACCGATAACACGGCCAGACTCTTTGTCGAAGATCATCTTGGTCATACCGTTAGTTGCATCAGATGCAATTGCACGGCCTGAAGCTGCCCATGGGAACACGGCTGTTTCGTAACTTAAGCCCTGCTCTTTTGCTTCTTTCTCGGTAACACCAACCCAAGCAACTTCTGGCTCAGTGTAAGCAACTGAAGGAATACCGCGTGGGTCGAAGTAGTGCTTCTGTCCAGCAATCACTTCTGCCGCTACGTGACCTTCGTGCACTGCTTTGTGAGCAAGCATTGGCTGACCAACAAGGTCACCAATCGCAAAGATGTGATCAACGTTTGTACGCATTTGCTTATCAACGTTAATGAAGCCACGCTCGTCAACGTTAACACCAGCAGTTTCTGCGCCAACAAGTTTGCCGTTAGGCTTACGACCTACAGCAACAAGTACCTTGTCGTAACGTACTTGTTCTGAAGGTGCGTTTTTGCCTTCAAACGTTACGTACAGGCCATCATCTTTCGCTTCAACCGCTGTTACTTTGGTTTCAAGCATGATGTTGAATTTTTCTTTGTAGTCTTTCATGAATACTTTCATGATGTCTTTGTCAGCCGCAGGAATAAGCTGGTCTAAGAATTCAACTACGTCAATTTTTGAGCCAAGTGCTTCGTACACAGTACCCATTTCTAGACCGATGATACCACCGCCTAGTACTAGCATTTTTTCTGGAATGTCTTTCATTTCCAGTGCGCCAGTTGAGTCGATTACACGGTCATCTTCAGGGATGAACGGTAGGCTTACAGGCTCTGAACCCGCAGCGATAATCGCTTTCTCAAAAGTAATAGTAGTAACGTCGTCACCATTTTTTACTTCAAGGGTGTTTGCGCCAGTAAATTTACCATAGCCTTGTACGTGCTTGGTTTTACGCATTTTAGACATACCGCCAAGACCGTTTGTTAATTGCTTAACAACGCCGTCTTTGTATGCACGGATTTTATCTAAATCGATGGTCGGCTCGCCAAACGTAACACCGTGGCTTGCAAGGTGCTTCGCTTCTTTCATCACTTTTGCTACGTGAAGAAGGGCTTTTGAAGGGATACAGCCAACGTTCAGACACACACCACCAAGCGAGTCGCGTGAATCTACGATAACTGTTTCAATACCTAAATCAGCTGCACGAAAAGCTGCTGAATAACCGCTAGGGCCGCCGCCCAGTACCACCAATTGCGTTTTAATTTCGCTCATTGTGAACCTCAATCCTGTTCTTGTAGGGTCATGCTATTACTTTTGTGTAATAGCATAACCTAAATGCCATCAAGGGGCGTATAAAAACGTCGAAAATGTTACTGATATTGTAAACTTTTTCGACCTTTTATTTAAAGTATGATTCTGCGTAAGTCAGTTAGGTTTGCCGCAACCTCAGTAGAGAATCGCGCACCTACTGCACCATCAATTACACGGTGGTCGTAAGACAAGCTTAACGGCACCATCAAGCGTGGTTCGAACTCTTTACCATTCCACTTAGGCTTCATCTCAGACTTCGATACACCTAATATGGCGACTTCTGGCGCATTTACAATAGGTGTAAACGCTGTACCGCCGATTCCGCCAAGGCTAGAGATGGTAAATGTACCACCCTGCATATCAGCCGCTTTAAGTTTACCTTCACGGGCCTTTGCAGAAGTTTCGATAAGCTCGCGAGATAACTGTTCGATGCCTTTTTTGTTCACGTCACGAATAACAGGAACAACAAGGCCTCCTGGCGTTTCTACCGCGATACCAATGTTGATGAACTTCTTGATAATTAAGCTTTCGCCATCTTCAGACAGTGAAGAGTTAAACACTTCGTACTTTTCAAGCGCTTTAGCAACTGCTTTCATCACGAACACAAGTGGCGTAATCTTAAGACCAGACTTCACTTTCGCGTGATAGGCGTTTTGCTCCTTACGGAACTCTTCTACTTCAGTGATATCGGCTTCATCGAACTGTGTAACGTGCGGAATAGTAGCCCAGTTACGGTGTAGGAACGGACCAGAAATCTTTTGAATACGTGATAATGGCTGTTCTTCAATTTCACCGAACTTGCTGTGATCAACAGGTTTCACCGGTACAATTTGAAGTACGTTATCGCCTACTGGCGCACTGCCAGATGTCGCTGCTGTGCGAGGCTTTGCAAGCTCAGCTTTTACATACGCCTGAACGTCTTCTTTCAAGATACGGTTTTTAGGGCCAGTACCGTTAACTAGTGTTAGGTCGACACCAAATTCACGAGCAACACGACGAACCGAAGGCGATGCGTGTGCTTTACCGTTACCTTTCGGTGCAGGCGCTTCTGGCACAGGAGAACGGTTAGCCGATTCCTGTTTAGGTGCTTCTTTCTTCGGCTCTTCTTTCTTCGCTGCTGGCTCAGATGTTTGAGCTGGTGCTTGTGAAGCTGCGCCGCCGCTAGTTTCAAGCTTAACCACTACCGTGCCTTGCTTAACTTTATCGCCTGTTTTAATAAAGACTTCTTTGATAGTACCCGCATGCGTTGAAGGTACATCCATGGTGGCTTTATCAGTTTCAAGCGTAATTAGACCGTCTTCTTTCTCAACAGTATCGCCTACCGATACCAGTACATCGATAACGTCTACTTCGCCATCTTCGCCAATATCAGGTACCGCAACTTCAATAGTTTCGCTGCTTGCGGC
The DNA here is from genome assembly GCF_042848195.1 of Alteromonas sp. MTD1. Classification (NCBI taxonomy): domain Bacteria; kingdom Pseudomonadati; phylum Pseudomonadota; class Gammaproteobacteria; order Alteromonadales; family Alteromonadaceae; genus Alteromonas; species Alteromonas sp. MTD1. The sequence goes on along the minus strand of NZ_BTGG01000003.1, from coordinate 298,968 downwards.
TGCTGGTGCTGACTCTTGCTTAGCGCTCTCTTGCTGCGCTGGTGCAGACTCGCTTGAGCTTGATGAGTCGGCACTTGAACCAGAGCCCGCAACCTCAAGCTTAATCACGACTGTACCTTCTTTCACTTTATCGCCAGTGCTGATGAATACTTCTTTCACCGTACCTTCGTGTGTTGATGGCACATCCATAGTGGCTTTGTCGGTTTCAAGCGTAATTAATCCATCTTCTTTTTCGATGGTGTCGCCTACTGAAACCAACACGTCAATAACGTCTACTTCACCGTCTTCGCCAATATCAGGCACGGCGACTTCAATTACGTCACTGCCACCAGAAGCAGCTGGCGCTGCCTCTGATTTGCTTTCTTCTTTTGGTGCTTCTTCTTTTGAATCGTCTGTAGAACCACCGGCAGCTTTCATTTCACCAATTACATCGCCTTCTTTAATTTTATCGCCTACCGATACAGATAAGCTTACAATCTCACCCTCAAATGGTGCAGGGATGTCCATTGACGCCTTGTCACTTTCAACAGTAACAACGCCTTCATCTGCCTCAATGTTGTCGCCTACGGCAACACATAGCTCGATAACTTCAACTTCGTCACCGCCTACGTCGGGTACGATAATCTTTTGAATATCTGACATATGTAAAATACCTTATATGGCTTACGCGTAAAGTGGGTTAAGTTTTTCAGCGTTAATATCAAAACGCTTAATGGCTTCTGCTACCACTTTCTTCTCAACGTCGCCGCGCTGAGCTAATTCGTAAAGTGATGCCACCACAATGTATGACGCATTAACTTCAAAGTGAGTACGCAAGTTTTCACGGCTGTCGCTTCGACCGAAACCGTCTGTACCTAGACAACGGTATTCAGTGTCGATAAACGCACGTACTTGGTCTGAGTAGTTCTTCACATAGTCAGTAGCTGAAATTGCAGGGCCTGCGTCTTTCGTAATTACCTGACCAATGTAAGGTACTTTTTGCTCGGCTTCTGGGTTTAGCATGTTCCAACGCGCTACGTCTTGACCTTCACGCGCTAGCTCGTTAAACGAGGTCACAGAGTAAACATCAGAAGATACGTTGTAGTCTTCGCATAGAATCTGCGCCGCTTTACGTACTTCGTTCAAGATAGTACCTGAGCCCATAAGCTGAACGTTAAGTTTCGACTTGTCGTTTTCAACGCGCTCTAGCTTATAAATACCCTTAATGATTTGCTCAGCAATATCATCGCCTTCAGGCATTTCTGGGTGGTGATAGTTTTCGTTCATCAACGTTAGGTAATAGAAGATGTTCTCGTTATTACCGTACATACGACGAAGACCGTCTTGAATAATAACAGCCACTTCGTAGCCGTACGTTGGGTCGTACGTAATACAGTTAGGAATTAGGTTCGCCTGAACGTGTGAGTGACCGTCTTGGTGCTGTAGACCTTCACCATTTAGTGTCGTTCTGCCCGCTGTTGCGCCTAATAGGAAACCACGTGCTTGGCTATCGCCCGCTGCCCATGCTAGGTCGCCAACACGTTGGAAACCAAACATAGAGTAGTAAATATAGAAAGGAATAGTAGTTGCGTTACACGTTGAATAAGACGTACCTGACGCTACCCACGATGCCATTGCACCTAGTTCGTTAATGCCTTCTTGCAGTACCTGACCTTTCTTATCTTCACGATAATATGCAACTTGATCGGCATCTTGCGGTACGTATTTCTGACCTTCATTAGCGTAAATACCTACCTGACGGAACAAGCCTTCCATACCGAATGTACGGGCTTCATCAGGAATAATTGGCACAATACGCTTACCAATTTTCTTGTCTTTCAACAATGCGTTAAGTACACGTACGAACGTCATGGTTGAAGACACTTGACGGTCTCCCGAACCTTTAAGGATAGCGTCGAAAGCACTTAGCTCTGGAATTTCAAGTTGCTCTTCCGCTTGCTCGCGACGTGCTGGCAGGTAACCACCTAACGCTTCGCGGCGCTCACGAAGATACTTCATTTCTTCACTGTCTTCGTCAAACTTGAAGTAAGGTAGGTCTTCAATTTTTTCGTCAGCTACTGGAATATTGAAACGGTCGCGGAACGCTTTAATTGAATCAACGTCCATTTTCTTAACGTTGTGCGCTACGTTCTGTGCTTCACCGGAACGACCAAGACCGAAACCTTTAACCGTTTTAGCAAGGATTACCGTTGGACGACCTTTCGTATCAATCGCTTTTTGGTATGCCGCGAATACTTTTACTGGGTCATGACCACCACGGTTCAAGCGCCAGATGTCGTCGTCAGACATGTTCGCTACAAGTGCCGCTGTTTCAGGATACTTGTTAAAGAAGTTCTCACGGGTGTACTTGCCGCCTTTGGCTTTACAGTTCTGGTATTCGCCATCTACCGTTTCACCCATAAGCTGAATTAGCTTGCCAGATTTATCGCGAGCCAGTAGCTCATCCCAGTAGCTCCCCCAAATAACTTTCACTACTTCCCAGCCAGCGCCGCGGAACGTACCTTCAAGCTCTTGGATAATTTTGCCGTTACCACGTACCGGGCCGTCTAGACGCTGAAGGTTACAGTTAATAACAAATGTTAGGTTATCAAGACCTTCGCGAGACGCCAGGCCAATTGCACCCAAGCTTTCTGGCTCATCACACTCACCGTCACCCATGTAGCAGTATACGCGTTGATCAGAACAGTCTTTAATACCACGGTTTGTTAGGTATTTAAGGAAGCGTGCAGTGTAGATAGCTTGAAGTGGACCAAGACCCATCGATACCGTTGGGAACTGCCAGTAGTCTTTCATTAAGTGTGGGTGTGGATAAGATGACAGACCATCACCAGCACACTCTTGACGGAAGTTGTTTAACTGCTCTTCAGTTAAGTTACCCTCCATGTACGAGCGCGCGTAGATACCCGGTGCAATGTGACCTTGAGCAAAAATAAAGTCACCACCTTGATTTTCGTTTGGCGCTTTGAAGAAATGGTTAAAGCCCACATCGTAAAGCATTGCAGATGACGCAAAGCTACCAATATGGCCACCAAGCTCTAGTTCTTTTTTCGATGCACGCAATACAATCATCAATGCGTTCCAACGAATTGCTGCACGAATGCGCGCTTCGATGGTTAAATCGCCAGGCATCGTAGGCTCTTGTGCCGCAGGAATGGTGTTGATGTAGGCGGTTGTTGCGTCGTAAGGCAAGTGAGCGCCGCTGCGACGTGCTTTATCAATAAGCTTTTCGAGCAAGTAATGTGCGCGCTCTACGCCTTCCTCTTCTAAAACCGACTCAAGCGCATCAATCCACTCTTTAGTTTCTTGTGGATCAACATCTTGGTGCATCATATCAGTCATGGTGCCATCCTATTTTTTGCTTATATAGAAAATCCTCCTTAGGCTTTGTTTCTTAAAAAGAAACGCCAAAAGAAGGAAAACTAAATTACGTTGTACTCACAGTGACCCTATCTGGCTCACCTGCTTTTGCAGTGGCACAGGTAAAAACCCGACCGGCCTCTGCGAATGAATAGTTAACTAACGGGTTAATTAACTAAATTTCTAATCTACGCAACGCGCGCTGAACTCGCGTGTCACGTTGGTTTATTGTTAGTAGCGTTTTTTCAATAAACGCTAGATGCGTATTACATGCCTGACGTGCTGCTTCAGGGTCGCGTGAGGCAATAGCATCTACAATTTCTCGACGCTGCTTAGCAATGTCTTCCACCGCTTCAGAGTGCGAAGCCAGCATGTCTAAATTCCGTTCTATATTGTCAACCAACATACTTTGCATAGTGCTCATTACATGTAGAAGCACCATGTTATGAGAAGCTCGCGCCATGGTGATGTAAAACTGACCAAGCGCTTCTGCTTGTGCCCGTTTACTGTCTTTGGCGCCAGGCGTGGGTAGCTCGTTTAACGCTTGTTTTAGCGCATCGTAATCTTCAGGCTGTCCACGAAGCGCCGCGTAATAGGCAGACATACCTTCTAACGCATGACGAAATTCAAGCAAGTCGAACTGTGTTTCTGGACGCTGGCTAACTAAATCCATAAGCGGGTCTTTCATTGCTGCATTTAGGTTGCGGCTTACAAACGTACCGCCCCCTTGTTTGCGCTCAACTAACCCGCGAGCCTGCAAATTACCTATGGCTTCTCTTAACGATGGACGAGACACGTCAAATTCAAGCGCAAGCTCTCTTTCTGGCGGTAACTTTTGACCAGCCAATAACGTACCGTCGAGAATCATTGACTCGAGTTGCTCGGTGATTACATCAGAGAGTTTTTTTCGCTGCTGGCGCATGCGCGTTATCTGTCCTTTTCCTTAAAATGCATAATGGCGTAACAATTCGGCGTAACAAATCGGCATAACACGTGTGAATGTAAAAAATAATCGGAGAAAATTTATTCATCAACACAATTGGTAATACCATTTTACCTATACAGTTTAAGGCAGATCTATTTTGAGGTAAATACTCTAGAGCATAGCAAAGCATGAGCAGTTTGCTCGCTGTAAAGCTTTATTATTGAATTTGTTAAGAAAAGTCGAAAACCTTGAACTGGTCTGACGAGAGCAACGATTACTTTAAAGAGGTGAAAAGCGCTTGATCTACATACAAATTATTTTTAGACCAAGCGCACTTTAAAATGAAAGGTAATGTTAAATGTAAAAAATGTTCACTATGCCAAGCTGCCCACAAGGGTAAGTGCTGAAGTAATCACTAGTAAAAAAATAACATTACGTTTAGCTAATTTTACTAATACTTTCGGTTCTACTGCTGCATTTTCAGCCTGTTGCTCTTGCTCTTCTGGTGTAAGCATTTCTGCTTTTGATGATATTGAGGTAAGCACATCGTAAGCTGGCACATCAAATTGAAGTGCATAATTAAGCCATTCAGGAAGTGCACGAGAGAAGTGTCCCATGATTAACATACCAAATGCGGTTATTCGAACAGGTACATAGTCTAATGCAAACATTAAGCGGGCCGACGCTTCGCGAAGTGGGTGTTCACTGCTACAAAGTGCGTCTGTAGTACTTCTAGTTAAACAATAAAACAGAGCACCAGGCGCACCAAACGCAATAAACCATAGCATTACCGCAGCGTAGTGCTGGTAGTTGAGCCACGTAAGGTGTTGGCCAAAGCTTTTACCTTCAGCACCAGCCGTTCCGTCGCTTTCATGACCTGATGAGCAATGTCCAAGCTGGTCGGTATACATGCTACAGGCTTGTAAGTCGCCGCGGTCTGCAGCGTTTAAAAAACATTTGTAGGTGGTCCTAAGCGCAGGGCAGCCTATGCAGATAAACAAAACAATGCTTTGTTCTATAAACGTAAAAAACGCACCTAGCAGCCAGTATTCTATTGCCGCTAGCAACAATACAGGCAGTAACATTACAAGGTAGAAATTCGTGTTGCTGCTACTTTCAGAAAACCACCCATTTTCGGTCATAAACTGTCTGTAAGAAACAGCGTATGTCTCTATATGCCAATCGGTGCCTTTGCTTATTATTCTTTCTAAACTCAGTACCAACAATAGGCTCATTAGTATCATGGTTTGAAAAATTCCTTATTTATGTGAGAGCATGCTTCGTAAGCTTGTTCTATATCTTGCCCAATCAAATGCTTCGCCCGGATCGGTCTTTCGACCTGGCGCAATATCATTATGACCCACAATACGCCCTAAAGTGATCCGAGGATAGTGATTAATAATGAATTCACTAACTTGTTGAAGCGACGCATATTGCTCGTCGGTATAGGGCAGCGTATCGGTACCTTCTAGTTCAATACCAATAGCAAAGTCGTTGCATCGCCCTGTACCTTGAAACGTTGACACACCGGCGTGCCATGCACGCGCATTAAACGGTACGAATTGTTCAATTTCACCCGTACGATAAATAACGCAGTGAGCAGAAACCCGAAGCTCTGCTATCTCTTTATAAAAAGGATGCGCGTTTACATCGAGATTTCCTGTAAACAAATCTCTTATGCCCGATGTGCCAAATTCAGAAGGTGGCAATGAGATATTGTGAATAACCAGCAGACTAATATCGTCTTCACTGGGTCGTTCATCGTAAAACGGGCTTAATGTGCGTTGCGCACTAGGGTAAAAAACCATACTTATTTGAATTGTTGTGTATTCGACTACATGATTTAAAGTGTGACACTGTACGACAAATAAAATCAAGCAAGGACGAACCCTATGAGTAACAGCAACGTGGAAATTTCACTAAAGGCCACAATGAATGACTGAAAAACACGACAATAATAGTGCCGCCAAGTGGATGGTGGCTTTAGCGTGGATTTGCGGGCTGGGCCTTTTGGCTTTTGTGTTTTCCGATTTACTTGACAAACAGGTTAACCCTAACAGCACGCCCGAGTCTCAGCGCATTGGTTCACAAACCGAAGTAAGACTTAAACAAAATAGGCAAGGTCACTACGTTACAACCGGCTTTATTAATGGCGAAGAAGTTATCTTTTTGGTTGATACAGGCGCAACCGACGTTGCTGTACCGGCCCACCTTGCTAATAAGTTGCAGTTAAAAGCAGGTAGAGAAGGATTAGCGAGCACAGCCAATGGTACGGTGCGTATATCAGAATCCATCATTGATACACTGCGCGTTGGCGATATTGTGCTGCGTAATGTAGACGCCAACTTAAATCCAGGCATGAAAGATGACCATATTTTGCTTGGAATGAGCGTTCTTCGCCAATTAGAGTTTACTCAGCGCGGAGATTGGTTAATATTGCGTACCCTTTGAAGTAGATAACAGCGATGAAGATGACATCACCAGATATGCAAGCAATACGCGAACAAGTCGCTAACGCGTTAATTGAAGATTTAGGTGGCGAACTAAACGCCGCAAATGACATTACTGCTAATCTAATTAATGAAGATGTTAGCGCCAAAGCCACCATTATTACTCGCGAAGACTGTGTTGTTTGCGGTGTAGCGTGGGTGAACCAAGCGTTTGCACTTATCGATGAGTCGGTAGAAGTCAATTGGCACGTTGCTGACGGCGACAACGTAAGTGCAGATACTGTGTTAGTGAGTTTAGAGGGCTCGGCGCGCGCTATATTAACTGCCGAGCGTACCGCGCTTAACTTCTTACAGACTCTGTCAGCTACGGCAACCGTTACATCGTTCTATGCCAAGCTACTATCGAACAGCGCTACAAAAATTCTCGATACGCGTAAAACACTACCCGGTCTTCGCTTCGCTCAAAAATATGCAGTTCGCTGTGGCGGCGGTCAAAACCACCGTGTGGGTTTATTCGATGCCTTTCTAATTAAAGAGAACCATATTTTCTCGTGCGGCGGCATTAATAAAGCAGTACAGCGAGCAAAAGAAATGATGCCAGGCAAACTGGTAGAAGTGGAAGTTGAAAACATTGAAGAACTTCAGCAAGCCATGCAAGCAGGTGCTGATATTGTGATGCTGGATAATTTTACTAATGAACAGATCCAACAGGCAGTATCAATAAACAACGGGCAATGTAAACTCGAGGTATCTGGAAATATTACTAACGAGCGTTTGGCATCGCTGGCAACGTTGGGCGTAGACTATATTTCTTCTGGCGCATTGACCAAGCATGTTCAAGCTATCGATTTGTCGCTAAGGATAAATTTAGACTAGTAAGGCAATATCAATAAAAAGGAAGTGCAACGTTGCTTCCTTTTATCTGCAAGCAGGTATATGCCCCACGAGCCAGTGTTTCACGCGTAGCATAGCTCACACCGTCGCCGCACCGCCGCCCGTAATCAAGACCAGTAAACATTCAGTGTATTGTTAGCTATACGTTCGTAAGTATTTGTGTATTATCCGAAAGTTTAACGCTTCACGTATGCAAACGCGTAGCAGAACGTGTCATACTGAAAAAGTAAGACATAGGTATATTTCGCTATACTTGTCACAGACAATAAAAATTCTATACTGAGTATCAAGTACCAGGGGCGTTCAAAAAGCGAACCGGGTATAAACGTCAATTTGAATTAAATTTAAACTTAACGTGTTATACACGTCCCGGAGAAAGGCCATGATGAACATGAACGCTAAAAACCAGAAAGGTTTCACCCTAATCGAATTAATGATTGTTGTTGCAATCATCGGTATTCTTGCTGCAATCGCACTTCCTGCTTACCAAAACTACACGCAGAAAGCTAAGTTTACTGAAGTAACTAACGCAACAGCAGCAGCTAAAACTGCGGTAGAAATTTGCTTCGCGTCAACTGCAGACATCACTGCATGTGACCAAGCGGCTAACGGCATCCCAGCAACAATCACTGCTGACGCTGACACAGTAGGTGTTACAACAGCTGACGGCGTAATCTCAGCAACAGCTTCAGGTAACTCTGGCCTACAAAACGCAGCTGGCTCTGGTGCAGCAACGTTCACACTAACGCCTGACGTAACTGACGGCAACGTTAAGTGGACTAAATCTTGCGACCCAACAACTGTATGCTAATTTAGCAAGTTTTAAAGAAAGGCCCGGAATTCTCTGGGCCTTTTTTGTTTGAAAAAGCGTATGCTTTTTTATTAACGGTGTTGTGAAAACAGAGCGTTGTGAAAAAAATTCTTGGAAATAAAGCTTTGTAAAATCACAGACATGTAAATCTGAGCAGTAAGAAGAGAACCGACTATGGCAAAAGCAGTCACTACATTTACTTGGCAAGGAAAAGACCGACATGGCCAATCTAGAAAAGGTGAAATTACTGCTGCCTCAATTGCCGAAGCAAAGAACTTATTACGCCGTCAGGGCATTTCTGCAAACAAAGTTAAGAAACTCGCGAAGCCATTGTTTGGCGCAGGCGGCCAAAAAATAACGCCTTCTGATATTTCTGTTATCTCCCGTCAGATTGCCACCATGCTTGCAGCAGGCGTTACCCTTATCCAAAGCTTAGAAATGATTGCTCAAGGCCATGCAAAGGCCAGCATGCGTAAACTCCTTGGCGAAATTACCGATGAAGTAAAATCGGGTAACCCGCTATCATCTGCTTTGCGGAAGCACCCTCTTTACTTTGACGATCTGTATTGCGACTTGGTTTACACGGGCGAACAGTCGGGTGCGCTTGAAACCATTTACGATAGAATTGCAACGTATAAAGAAAAAGCCGAAGCCTTAAAATCGAAGATCAAAAAAGCAATGTTTTACCCTATTGCTGTTTTGGTTGTTGCGTTCATTGTTACCACTATTCTTCTTATTTTTGTGGTGCCGCAGTTTGAAGAAATATTCAGTAGCTTTGGCGCAGAACTTCCTGCTTTCACTTTGTTCGTGCTAGGTATTTCTAGGTTTGTACAAGATTACGGTATTTTTATCGCCATTGGCCTTGGTGTGGCAGGCTATTTATTTGTAAGAGCTCACCGAAATAGCCAAAAACTACGTGACAACGTAGACAAGAATATTTTAAAAATTCCAGTTGTAGGCGAAATTTTAAAGAAAGCCAGTATTGCCCGCTTCACGCGCACGCTCGCCACTACCTTCGCCGCGGGTGTACCGCTTATAGGCGCCCTTGAGTCAGCTGCAGGCGCATCGGGCAACGCCGTTTATCGCGACGCCATTTTGTATATGCGTAAAGAAGTTGCCGGCGGTATGCCTATGCACGTTGCCATGCGCGCAACACAAGTGTTCCCCGATATGGTGACACAAATGATTGCCATTGGTGAAGAATCGGGCTCGGTAGATGAGATGCTTAGTAAAATTGCTACCATTTACGAAGCCGAAGTAGACGACATGGTAGACGGCCTAACCAGCCTTCTAGAACCCATGATAATGGCAGTATTAGGCGTGGTTATTGGTGGCCTTATTGTTGCCATGTACTTACCTATTTTCCAAATGGGTAACGTGGTATAACTAGCGCTCGGTAACTTTCACACCAAATATTTATAACAAGAAAGGTTTCATGAACGCGTCATTCCCTGAGTCACTCATAACACTTAGTCAGGTTTACCCTGTCTTTTTTTACGCTTTAGTTTTCATTGTCAGCTTGATGGTAGGTAGCTTTCTTAATGTCGTTATCTATCGTTTGCCTATTATGATGGAGCGCAGCTGGAAGCGTGAATATCAAGAGTACTTTAGCGAGCAATCAGCAACAGCCGAATCGCCTAATGCCGAACATGCGACTAATGCAAAGGCGCACGAAGAAGCCCAACAACCAACGCCTTTCAACCTTGTTAAACCCGACAGTACATGCCCGTCTTGTGGTCATAAAATACGAGCATGGGAAAACATTCCCGTGCTTAGCTATTTGTTTCTTAAAGGCCGTTGCGCGAATTGTGAAACCAAAATTTCAATACGCTACCCACTAGTAGAGTTATTCACGGCGCTTGCCTGTACCTTCGCCGCCTTTCATTTCGGCCCATCTGTACAAGCATTGTGGGCAGTGGGGTTTACCTATGTGTTGATTTCACTGCTATTTATCGACATTGACACGATGTTACTTCCAGACCAGCTAACACTGCCACTGTTATGGACCGGGTTATTGCTTAGCGTGTTTAATGTTTTTGTAAGCCCTACAGACGCTATTATTGGCGCGGCAGCGGGCTACCTTAGTTTGTGGTCGGTATATTGGCTGTTCAAACTTGCTACGGGCAAAGAAGGCATGGGCTACGGCGACTTTAAATTGCTTGCCGCGCTGGGCGCTTTTACTGGCTGGCAAGGACTTCCTGTAATTATTCTTTTGTCGTCATTTGTTGGCGCTATTGCTGGTGTTGCCATTATGGTTATTCAAAATAAGGGAAAGTCGTTGGCAATACCTTTTGGTCCTTACCTTGCTGTTGCGGGCTGGCTTACACTGCTTTATAAAAGCGAAATCATAAGCGCTTATTTAGATATGGTGCTATGAGCCAAAGTGTTTTAGGTATTAAACGGAGGCAACAATGCGCAACCAATTTGTAGTAGGCCTAACCGGTGGCATTGGCAGTGGAAAATCGGCGGCCACTGCATTATTTTCCAAACACAACATAGACATTATAGATGCCGATGAAGTTGCTCGGGACGTCGTTGCCATTGGTTCAGAAGGATTACAGGCCATAAGCGAACACTTTGGCGATGATATTCTACTTTCAAATGGCAGCTTAAACAGACCCCTACTAAGAGAGAAAGTGTTTAGCAATAGTGATGAAAAAGTGTGGCTAAATATCCTATTGCACCCGCTTATTCGTGAACGAATGATAGCGCTTATCAATGAATCTCAAGGCCCTTACTGTATTTTGAGTGTGCCCCTATTGGTAGAAAACAACCTCACAACAATGTGTAACCACGTGGTAGTGGTTGATTGCCCTGAGGCTATGCAACTTAGCCGAGCAATGCAGCGCGATGGCAGTTCAGAACAAACAATTAAAAGCATCATGGCTTCTCAAGCAACAAGAGAAGTTCGTCTAAAAGCAGCTGATGATGTGTTAGATAACAGCGATAGTCTTCAGCATCTTGCTAAACAGGTTGATGTTCTTCATTCCAAACTTAGTGCCCTTTCAGACGCGTAATACGCAAAGGTAAGGTTTAAACCTATTAAAACCAGCGTGAACCGCCTGATTTTGAAACTTTTTTGACCAAATGACGTCAAAAAACCAATCGGGTTAACAAGTATACTTGGCTTAATCGTAATGATGCATTAGGCTTTAGCCCTAAGTAACTGTGTTTTAAGGGTATCCATGAACGACGCTGTGTTTGAATTTCCATTAAAGGAAAAAGTACGTAATTATTTACGTGTCGAGCAGCTGCTTGGGCAAATTAAAATTACAGCGAAGACAGAACATACCCATCTACAGCTTGTTTTCTTTCAACAACTTTTTGAACTTCTTGATTTAATAGAGCGCTTAGATCTTCGATCCGATTTAACAAAAGACCTAGAAGCACATGAAAGAAATTTAGTGTATTGGTCGAAGCATCCCAAAATTGACAGTACGGCGCTAGAACAAGCGCTTAAAACAGTTATCACACTGCGCGACAAGCTGAAAAGCGATAGACGCTTTGGCAGTGCCCTAAAAGAAGAAAAGCTGCTAAGCGCAATTAGGCAACGTTTTGCTATCCCAGGCGGCGCGTGTAGTTTCGACCTACCAAACCTTCATTTTTGGTTACAACAACCTCTTACGCAGCGCCAGTCTGATATAACCAAATGGCTTGAGACATTAGCGTTGCTAGACGATGCCATAGCAGTAAGCTTGTCGTTCATTCGTGAGCGAGGGCAGTTTACTGAGGTCACTGCCGAAAATGGCTTTTACCAAGGTGTCGCAGAAGACAAAAACGAATTAATTCGTGTTCGCTGTCGCGTTGATGAAGGGTATTACCCTACGCTTAGCGGTAACAAGTATCGCTATGCCCTGCGCTTTATGTTGTTTACATCGAACGACAATGGAAGCTCGGCAGTTGAAGACCATGTTCAGTTTCATCTAGCCGCCTGCTAAACTACACCCGTATATCGTGTTTTTAAGTCTTTATTCGTGGAGTTTCCAATGGAAGTAAAATGCCCCATTTGTGCAAAGTCGGTTGTATGGGCGCCTGAAAGTGAATTCCGCCCTTTTTGTAGTAAAAAATGCCAGCTAATTGATTTAGGTGAGTGGGCAGCAGAAGACAGAAAAATAGCAGGAAAACCAGCTGAGGATGCTACGCCAAAGCATATTGACGTTGAAGAAATAGAAGCGATGCTAGCCCAGCAGCAAGAAGACTTTTTTAAGCATTAAGTTTTTCTTCAGCACATTAAAAACCACGTTGCATCATTAATTTGTGATGTAACATCAGATTACCTTCGATTCTTTAGTGGTAGAAAGTTCTGAAAGTAAACCATCTAACTCACAGGCACTTATGCAGTGCCCTGCCCTCCATAGTTCGCCAAGGCGTTGCGTCAAATATTCCATTTGCGTTTTCTGACGAGTTAGCGTGTTAAGAAGGTGATTGATTTCAGCGGTACGATCTTGCAAATGAGCCATCACTTGTTCGTGATCAAGCCCCTCACCGCTGGCAAATAAGCCAGGCAGATCATCCAGTGCAAAACCAAGACTGGTTGCAAACTTAATCATCTTTAAGCGTTCCACCGCTTCTGCGGTATATTTGCGGTAGCCCTTCGCTGTTCTATCGGCTGCAGGCATTAACCCTTTTTGTTCGTAAAATCGAATGGTGCTTGTTGGTAGTCCAACTGTTTCTGCTAATTGCCCAATACGCATATGCTTTTCTTTTTAAAATTAACCTTGACCTTAAAGTTAACTTAAAGCTTATAGTAAACACAACTTGATTAATGCCTTTTGGAGAAGACGATATGGCATCCGTGGTATTTACTCCTTTTACGCTACCCAATGGGAATGTTGTTAAAAACCGAATTGCAAAAGCGGCTATGGAAGAGAACATGGCGGATGCTAATCAGCTGCCAGGAGGCGCTTTGTTTACCTTGTATCGCAAATGGGCCGAGGGCGGCGTTGGGCTAATTATTACTGGAAATGTCATGGTTGATCATTTGGCAATGACAGGCCCCGGAGGCTTAGTTTTAGAAGCCAACACACCGCTTGAGCCCTTTAAAAAACTGGCTGCTGAAGCAAAACAAAATAACACGCGCCTGTGGATGCAAATTAATCACCCAGGCCGCCAAGTGTTTAAGAAAATGGGCGGTAAGGTGCTCTCACCTTCAGATATTGCTTTAGATATGGGTAAGCACTCTGGCCTTTTTGAAAAGCCAAAAGCCATGACCGAAGAAGACATTAACGACGTTATTGAACGCTTTGTTACTACCGCAAGCCTTGCGCAACAAGCGGGTTATGACGGCGTTCAAATTCATGCAGCACACGGATATTTGTTATCTCAATTCTTATCGCCACTTACTAATAAGCGCAAAGACAACTGGGGTGGCAGTTTAGAAAACAGGGCTCGTTTACTTATTACTATCGCAAAAAAAGTGAGAGAGAAATGTGGCAACGCTTTTGATATTGCTGTGAAACTAAATTCAGCTGATTTTCAACGAGGCGGATTTGACGTAAACGATGCACAGCAAGTTGTTGAAATGCTTAGTCAGCTGAACGTCGATCTTGTTGAGCTGTCAGGCGGAAGCTACGAGGCTCCAGCCATGCAAGGCCGCACTGCCGATGAACGTACACTTTCTCGCGAGGCCTATTTTTTAAGCTTCGCGAAGCAAATTGCTGATACAACTCGCACGCCGATTATGACCACGGGTGGCATACGCCGACTCTCTGTTGCCCAACAGGTAATTGAAAGCAATGTCGATTTGGTGGGCATAGCATCAGCATTAGCGCTAACGCCAGATTTACCCAACCGATGGCTTGAAGCGCCAGACATCGAGGGTGTAATCCCTGTTGTAGGTTGGAAAGATAAAACGTTGGCAGGCCTTGCCACAATGGCACAGGTAAAAAGACAGCTTCGCCGACTAGGTGACGGTAAAAAGCCCACTTATAATGCCATTGCACTGGTGTCGTTGATTTTAGACCAGCTGCGAGCAGCTAAACTTACCAAGCGCTATAGAAAACAATATGCTAACGAAGTGCGCTAAAGGCTTTTTCGCGCTGAGGGCTCTTTTAAGCTGAGGGCTCCTGCCAATGCGTTTTTGTTTTCAATTATTCCATAAACGTATTCTGACGAATGTCGCTAATGTGTACTATCACAACAAACTGCAATACACTCAAAAGCTCGCTTTTAGCATGTAAAAGCATTTACAACGTAAGTACACAACTTACAGGTATTAACTACAAGGATTACATCGGTCTATGCTTAACTCTATTGCGCTGGTAGGCGGTACCCATGGCAACGAAACAAGCGGCATACAACTTGTTCGCAACTGGCGACAACACGGCTTACCCCAGCGATTTAGTGACCTGAATGTATCGCTTAACATAGCGAACAAAGAGGCATTGGCAGCAAATGTTCGGTTCTTGGAGCAGGATTTAAATAGACAGTTTACTTTTGACGCTTTAGCTGAGAACAATATTGCTAAAGAAGCGATGCTTGCAAAAACACTCAATGAGCAGTTTGGCCCGAAAGGAAATTCGAAAACCGATCTGGTTATTGATGTACACAATACCACTAGTGCTATGGGCGCTACCCTCATTATTCTAGAAACTGACGAGTTTCATATTCAGCTTGCACGCTATGTAAAACATCATATGCCAGAAGCCAACATTCTGCTTGAGGATGAGAAGCCCTACTTAGAGCACGGTTACCTGTGTACAACGGGTAAAAAAGGCGTAATGATTGAAGTAGGCGCTCAGCCTCAGGGGGTATTACGAGAAGATGTGTACTTGCTCACTCAAACGATGGCTGAAGTTATTCTAGATTTTTGTATGGCATATAACAAAGGCAATTTAGCAACTAGTGCTTTACCGCCATGTGAAGTTTTTCGATTAAGCGAAAACGTTTCGTTTCCGTTAGATGAAGAGGGTTATCGGACGGCGATGATCCACCACGCGCTTCAAGATGCCGACTTTAAACCTCTGCTACCTGGACAACCGGTATTTCGCACTTTCGATGGTAAAGACATTGTGTGGGAGCCCAGCACAGAAACCTACCCGCATTTTATTAACGAGGCCGCCTACTTCAAGCTGAACGTTGCTTTTGCGACAGCAGACAAAATATTATTGTAGTCTCTATACTCGTTCTAACACTTGTAGTAATAATATCCTGGTTCGACAAACTACCAAGTTGAAATGCAAATGGCCCTCATGGGCCATCTACTAAAAGAGCTCTATTTTAGGCTCGCGCGCCTCTTGAAACTCATTTTTCTCTTTATCAGGGCATGACTCATTAATGTCAAAGTGAATTTTACGTTGATCTTCCATGACGTATTTTTCAAACATTTCCTTCGTACTTAAATTGAACGATTCATCAAAGTGTTCGCGGTTATTGATGTATAAGGAAAATTGCCCGAACAAACTCACGATAGCATCTTGTTCTAACTTCACGTGCTCAGTGCGCTGACGAATAATATCTTGAAACTGAATTTTGGCTATCGCTCCGCTTACCTTCGTTGCAACTTCGGTTGCACTCTTTGAGAAGCAAGCCAACATTTTAGGGTTAAGTTCCTCTAATACGCGATAGTGGTTTGTAATATTTTCTAGCGAATCAGAGAAACCCGTTAAAAGTTCGCAAGTATCATTTGCCCGCGTTGAATTGAGCATCTTCTCGCCTTGACTATGCGCTGCGTCGAGCGCTGACTTAATACCTGATTCGATTTTTTCAGCCGCTTCTGAAGACTGGGAAGACAATATGCGCACCTGTTCTGCCACGACCGCAAAGCCCCTTCCATATTCTCCTGCTCTAGCAGCCTCGATAGCCGCATTTAGCGCTAGTAAGTTAGTCTGTGAAGCTATATTTTTAACCAGCTCGGTTAGCTCTCTTAGGTTTTCAACCTCACGCATAACACCTTGAATTGCTTCTGTGTCAGCTATTTGCTGCTCTCGCTGTGTAACAATCATCTCTTTGATACTCGCTAAGCGCTCAGCAGCCATATCAAACTCATCAGCGCTCTTTTCTTTGCAACTAAGTGCATTTTTCTGGCCTAGCTCAACGTTATCCATACTGTCTTGAATACTGCTTTCAATTTCGTATAACGCTTTCATCAGCTCCATCGAAGCATCTTCAGTAATAGCACTGATACCGTCCATTTGGCCCTTGAGGATTGCCACATATTCACTGACTTGAGAATGTGTTTCGTTGAGTTGCTCAGATGTCTCTCGTAAATAGTCTTCTTGCTTGTTGAAGCTTGTCTTGAATGTATTCGTTTGCCTAAACGAATACCATGAAATAAAGCTTAAAAAGCCCAAAATTGTAACTAGGGTACCTGCTTGCCCTCCTAAAAACTCTGGTGGCACGTTTAGTGATATTGCCATACCCAGAGCAGACACTCCTACCAAACCGCTCCAAAGCAAAAGTGAGTCCGTAACGTTATTAAACTTATCCGTAAGCACTTTAAACTTTTCAGCGAGTACCACTTCATAATACTGCTTTGCTTTTTCAAGTACTTTCATAATTTAACCTTATGCAGTTGGCACCAACTGCTTTACCACACCTAATAATTGTTCTGGCTCAACAGGCTTTACTAACCATCCTGTTGCGCCTGCAGATTTGGCTTCTTCACGTCTGCTTTGCTGAGATTCCGTCGTCAACATCAACATCGGTGTAAACCTGAATTTAGACTGCTTTTTCAACGTTTGTATAAGCTCTATGCCGTTCATACCGGGCATGTTCAAATCTGTAATAATCAACTTAGGGCTAATGGACTCAAGGGCCGCCATGGCTGCCTCAGCACTCTCCGATTTGGTTACTGTGTAACCCGCCCGTTTTAACAACATCTCCATACTCATCAGCATTGTGGCTGAGTCGTCGACTAAGTGTATTGCGCTCATTGCATTACCTCTTCATTAATTCCGATTAGCTGTTTACACAGTTCAGTATAGTCATGCGCACCACGACTATTCGGCGCGTACGCCAATATCGGTTTGTTTTCTGCAAATGCCTCGGCTAGTTTTATGTTTTTGTGTATTGGTCTTAGCACTTTGTTACGTCCATAGCGACCAAACCAATTACTCATCTCTTGTCGGTGTAATTTCAAGCTTTGCTCTACCATTACAGGCAGTATTGTTAAGCTTGTCGCTCTGAACTTGCGCTCTACCATTGCATTACGGCAGGCATTGAGTAACTTCTGCACGCCATCGCTCGCTAGTGGCATAGGTGTAGCTGGAATAATGATGTCTGTGGCGGCAGACAAGGCTGCCATAAGTTGCGGACTTAACGTGGGTGGCGTGTCAATAATCACCATATCAAACTGCTGTGACACTTCATCACCATCACACCAACGACGAATAGCGTCTAACGCAATATCCTCATTAGTATTAGCACGCGTGGTGTCCACTTTAGTCGCGTATATTTTGTCGCAACACTTAACTATTGAGGTAAAAAAACCTTTCAGCGGCATAGATGTAATACGCGTTTGCGACTCGTTACCAAGCGCGCTTAATCCTTGCAATACATGACCTTGATTGTCTAGGTCGAGTACTAAAACACGGTTGCCATGCTGCGCTAAACCAAAAGCCAGATTCACCACCGTTGTGGTTTTTGCTGTTCCGCCTTTGCGATTTGCAACCGTTATCACTCTCATTCACACCACACTTTGTTATTGTTGGTTTTGAGCATCTCTACTAACCAATATAGTTCTGATGATTCAGGCTGTACACTAACCTTTGGTCTTAAACACAGCAGCACTTGGAAAACAGCGGTGTGAGCTGTCGCTAATGCCTTTAAATTCAGCTGCCTGGAAGCATCTTCAGTGAGCCAGGAAAATAAGGTTTCCGCTTCTTCAATTTCACAATGTCCGGTGAGCACAGCCACCTTCTTCTTATACGTTACAGGCATGTAGATAATACCTCCTGTACATTGATAATAAGTAGTACTCGACCATCACCTAGTAAAGCGGTACCAGAGAAGTGTGAGTACCCCGCAAGCACCCCTTCAAGAGGTTTTTGAATGACGTCGATACCTTCATGAAACTTATCTATGATAAGCCCAAACTCACCCTGTGGCGTCGACACAACCAATATCGAGTGTTCATCTTTTTCATCGTTTTGTTCAAACCCTAGTGCATCTCGTAAACTGCAAAGCGGCACCAATTTATTGCGTATCACAAGTACACTTTCATTACGTATGCGCTGGATATCTTGTGTGGGTACTTTTACAGTTTCTACCACTGTATCCATGCTTACGCCAAACATTTGGTCATTGACTTCGAACATCATAACGCGATTTACAGACATGGTTTGAGGTAACAACAGCTTGAAAGTAGAGCCTACTCCCACTTCACTCTGCATTTCGATAGTACCACCCGCTTGACTTACCATCGTCCTGACCGCATCCATACCTACGCCACGACCCGATAAATCTGAGACTTGTTCACTAGTAGAAAAGCCGGCGGCAAAAATTAACTGGAGTGCTTCATTGTCGTCGATACTCTCGAGCTGAGCTTCTGTAATAATTCCTTTCTGAAAAGCCAGTAGCTTAATTTTATTGGGATCGATACCTTTACCGTCATCACGAATTTCAATAATGACACTGTCATCCAGAGGAGTAGCAATGAGATCTATTCGCCCAGTCTCAGACTTACCGGCTTCTATTCTGTCTTCGGGTGATTCAATACCGTGGTCAATACTATTTCGCAGCAAATGAATAAGTGGTTCCGAGAGAGATTCAATGAGATTTTTATCGAACTCAGTGTCTTCACCTTGCATATACAATTCGATCTTTTTATCGAGCTTTCTTGATAAATCTCTTACTAATCTTGGATAGCGCTGAAAAACATGAGAAACCGGCACCATACGTATTTGCAATACTGCACTTTGCAATGACTCGGTCAATCTATTAACGATTGAAAAATGCGCTTTTATCTGTTTGCTTAGCTTCTTACTTCCTCCCTCTTCTTCGGCCTGTTTTGCCAAATAAGGGAGTGAGTTCTTAGCGACGGTTAGTTCACCCACAATGTCCATCAAGTAATCAATTTTACTTTGGTCGACCTTAAGCATTTTCACTGCCTGGCGCTCGGCTTTTGCCGGTTGAGTAGGCTCTTCTTCCGCTGCTGGTACTTCAGCCTTGCTGTCCTCTGAAGCAATGTTGTCCGCTTCAGGTTCATCATCTTGTTTTTCCCCAAGTGCGGTATTAATAGCACTAACTAACGCTGCATCATTGCTAAAAGTTTGTTTAAGTACATTACCCACAACCATAGAGATTGAAGGAAACATAAACTCGGCGTTATAGTTTTCAGAATTAAGCAGTGCAAGCTGTTGCTCTAAAAGCTCTCTCTCATGAGGCAGAAGCCCTTGCTTACCAGACACTGACGCATTTGAACTCGCCTCGCATGCTTCGTCTTCTTCAGTGACATCGACATCGGCATCGGCATCATTCAAGAAGCTCATATCGTCATGGGATGATAAAAACGATAACACCGCTTTCAATGGCATTTCATGTGTTTGGGATGTGAGCAATAAACCCGCCGTCGATTGCAGCATTTGGCAATTTCCTGACTCACGAGCTTCGTTCAGAGCATCGTTCAATGCCTCGTCATCGAACTGCGCGACACAATCGAAGATTTTTTCTTTACAACGGTGTTTAAGCGCTTTCTGCGTCAGCGTATGTAATGTGTATTGCCCTTCGTAATAGGCCATATGAGTCACAATTGCATCTGCGCTAGCCTCGCCCATTGCAGTGATTTTTAATAAACATTGATAAACGTCTGCGTCGTCCGCCATCTTGGGCGCATTAATTTCAAGTGCGTGTAACCCAGGTAGCGCTAAAGTCACATTAACCGGGTCTTCACCGCGGAAAAAACAGCCTTCATCTGGACTGTATTCGATAACATACAAGTCTTGTGAGCCACTCTTCGCCAACAGAGCTATGTCGGCATCATCGTCAAATGCGTCAAGAACATTAGATACCGCACTTCCTATTGATGTTGAGTCGCTTGACTCTACGCTTTCATTTGATGGCTTGTCATCGCCCTGCGCTACCGCTTGAGACGGGTCAATAAAAGCTCGTAGCTGGGCACCTAGGTCGGCTGATATTGGCTGCCACTCTCCAAGATTCTGCGTTCCGCTTTCAAGCTCATCAAACCACATTGATATCTGGTCAAGCGCTTCAAGAAGTAGGTCGCCAATGTCGTCACTGTACTCGACATCTTGTGCCCGCACGCTGTCTAGCAAGTCTTCAGCGGCGTGTGCCAAACGTGTAAGCGGCTTTATGTCGAATAAGTCTGATGACCCCTTGATAGTGTGCAAATCTCTAAAGATTTTATCTACTTTGTCTGATGATGGGCCTGAGGCTTGAATTTCAATAAGCTCTTGGCTTGCTGACTCAAGGTTCTCTCGAGATTCGCCAATAAAGACGTCAAGTAATTCACTCATTGATTCCCCCCCAAAACAGCGCTCACAATTGACTTTAATGCGTCTGCATTTACGGGCTTAGTCATGTAAAAGTTGGCGCCACATTGATAGGCTCGCTGCGCGTCTTGGCTCGCAGACTCAGTGCTAATCATGATGATCGGTACTGCACGCAGTAATTCGTTTTGTCGTATCTCTTTACAAAGCCGGTAACCATCCATTTTTGGCATATTTACATCTACCAAAAATAAATCAACGGGGGTACCGATTGCCTTTTCTAATGCTTCAACACCGTTTTCAGCTTCTTCTACAACGCGGTCATCAGAAGATACCAACATTTTATGAAACATTCTGATCGTGGACGCATCGTCAACTATCATTACTGTCTTCATGTTACGCCCCTCCTGCAAGTGGCTTTTGGTAGGCAATAACATCACCGAATTTACGCACCTTGAACATAGACGATATACGGCTCATTGACTCACTGTGTCCTAAAAAGATGTATCCACCTGGTTTCATTGCGTCAAACAATACATGTGCAGCTTTTTTGCGCGACTCATCGTCAAAATAAATAAGCAGGTTTCGGCAAAAGACTAAGTCAAAATTTCGAAATTGCTTCATATTCGTTCCTGATAAAAGATTCGCTAACGAGAACGAAACAGACTCTCTTATGTCCTCACAAAGCTGAAACTGCCCATTAGTTTCAATGAAATATTTCTTTATCATTGCTGTGGGAATATTTTGAACCGAACGCTTCGAATAGAGCCCTTTTTTGGCTGATGCTAATACGTTACTGTCAATATCCGAGGAAGCAATTTCAACATCCCGATGTTCCAACCCTTTCCAATTCTCGATAAGGTGAATCGCTATAGAGTAAGGCTCTTCACCTGTGCTTGAAGGCACAGACCATATACGTAAATCCTCGCCCGGCGAGCGATAGCTATCTAGCTCGTCCATGATGTAGCGAGTCATCGCCTCAAATTGGTATTCCTCGCGGAAAAAGTATGTTTCGTTTACCGTCATAGCATTGACAAGATTTTGAAACTCCTCGCCTGATGCTTGAAAGCGCATAAACGTGAAATAACCTTTAAAGCTAGAGTGCCCCGTCGCTTTCATCCGCTCATGTAAACGCTTGTCTACAAAATATCGCTTCGAATCTTCAAAGTGGATCCCGGTTTTTCTATAAAACATAGACCGAAATCGCTCAAAGTCAGCCACTGTAATATTTTCTAACGTAGCTGTACTCATTACGCACTCCCTAACTGATTTCGTATTAGGCTAATAACAAAGGTAATGTAAGCGTGGTTTGGAAAACGGCCTTCTACTGTTTGAAGAATGTCGTAAGTGGAAGTGTTGGAGACTTCGGCAAGCTTATCTAACGCTGTTCCAACAACGTTTTCATTATCATCATTTAGTGCAATATGATGGAGCCAACTTAATGCTTCGGGGTGGGCAACTGCACCGATGATATCAACACAGAAAATTCGTACATCAGGGTCCTCGTCTTGCATAAGCTTATGTACATTTTGAGCAAACAAATCCGGGTTTTGCTGCATAAGCTCAATAGCACCGTTGCGCAGTTGTACTTGTTCGCTTTTTAGCATCACCACAACTTGAGAAGCGTCTGCGTACGTCATATTGTGCTCAAGCGCACTAAACAATGCTTCGATAACAGTTGGATCATTTTCCGTAGGGAGTCGCTCCAAAAACACTTTGTGCGCATTTTCGGTGTTAGCTAAGTCTCTTATTGCCCATCGCCTTGTGCTGCTGTCTGCTGACGCCAAATCAGCTATCAGCTGTTCCTGCGTCCGCTCTGCACTTCGTTTTTCATCGCTTTGCGCTTGAGTGTCGACACTGGTATCTGTTTTCTTTTTTAAACCCATAACGCTAGCTCCTGTTATCGACAAAGTGCATTTAACTTTGACACTATTTTCGGACTATCTAAAACGTGACTTGCACAACCTGCTTCAATCAATTCCTTTGGCATGCCAAATACCACTGATGTCGCTTCGCTTTCAGCGATAGTAGTTGCCCCTCCTTTAAAGGCTTTACTCATCGCGGCTACACCATCGCATCCCATGCCTGTAAGCTGAATGCACAACATAGAAACGGGCTGATAACAACTAAGGGCACTATCGACCATACGATCTACACTTGGATGCCACAAGAAACTGGGACTCGCTGGTACAGGCCGCACATGAATATCAGAGCCGGCTTTAGAAAAAGCTAAGTCTGCATCCCCCTTCGCTAAGTAAATTTTTCCTGCTTCAAGTTTCATTCTTGAGTCAACTTCAACAACGTTCAGCGGGCTAAGCCCGTCTAACCGTTTTGCCAACGCTTGCGTAAATGACGCAGGCATGTGCTGAGAGATCACTATGGGCGCCGGAAACGACGGTGAAATATTAGTCACTAAGTGTTCAAGCTTTCTCGGACCGCCTGTAGACACGCCTATTAAAACAACTTCAAAAGGTGCAGTTTTACTGTTTCGAACCACCTTTTGCTTTACTACAGGGGGCTCTTTTATAATTGGGCGCTGCGCCCTTCCCGTCTTCGCTAACGCGTTTATCTTATTAATTAACGGCGTTTCAATATCTGAGATATCTCTTGTAACAGTGCCCCCTGTTTTTAGAACAAAGTCACTAGCTCCGAGTGCAAGTGCTTCTAAGGTAATCGCAGCACCTTTCTGTGTGAGTGATGACACCATTATGGTGGGGCATGGATATAACTTTCTTAGTAAAGCTAAGCACGTCATACCGTCCATCACTGGCATATTGATATCGAGTGTTATACAGTCAGGTTTAAAATCAACGGCTTTAGATAATGCTTCTTCACCGTTGCGGGCGACCTGAACAGTGAACCCCTCTTTTTCAAATAATTGAGTAAAGAGTTTGCGCATCAGCGCTGAATCATCCACTGCTAGTACCTTTACCGACATAGCATCTCCCATCAAATAAATTAGTGTATTACCTATTCAATTAGCATTGTTCTTGCGCTTGAGCCACGGCGTTGTCATTTAACAAAACAGTGGGTTCAATAATTTGAATTATGCGTTTTTCATCGTTCAATTTAATTAATCGACTTAAAAATTCAGACTGCATTTCTGACAATGAGGGCGCTGTTTCGATAGTCTGTTTCACCACGGTTTTCACCTCTGCAACACCATCAACAATAAATCCTGTACGCTGCTTGTCTTTAGTTAACACAACAATACGTTGACGCTCTGACGTCTCACTGCTTGGAATACCAAGACGGCTTCTCAAATCGATTACAGGCAATACAGTTCCTCGTAAATTGACGATCCCTTTTAAATAATCCGGCGTGCTTGGAATGCTCTCTAGTTTTTCAGGCACACGGGTTATTTCTTGCGTGTCATCTATACTCACGCCGTACTCCTGACCATTAATCCAGAAGATGACGTATTGTTCACAATCATCTTCGTTGATTGCGACATCATTGTTCTCGCTCATCTGCGACTCCTGCTTTATGTCTTCATCCAGAGAGCTCAATGCAGTCTTAAGCGCTCGGCTATAAACATTGTTAAGGTTAATAATCGAGACAAGGCGCTTACCGCCGTCGCTTCTATATACCGCTTCTAGCAACCCGGTTTCCGCACCGTCGTTACAAACCGATGGCACTGCTTCCAGTTCACTTTCAGAGATTGAAACAACGTTACTTACTTTAGCGACCACAAACCCTACGCTGCCGAATTCGCTGTTTTGTGCAATGACGATACGAGAGGCTTCGTTAATATCGGTGTGCATCATGCCTATGCAGTTTGCCAAGTCTACGATAGGAATAATGCGGCCTCGCAAATTCACTAGTCCTAATACAGATGGCGCACTTTCTGGAAGCTGAGATATTTCAGAAGGCACACGGACGATTTCTTCAACGTCCTGCAGATGAAATGCGAACTCTTGATCTTCAAGCGAGAAGCAAACCAGTTGCTGCAGGCTAAGGTCATCTGATTCAATAGGCTCTTCGTCACTGTCAATATGACGCATACCCGACAGCTGCATGGTATTACCGTCTTGTTTGGTTACCGCTTGAGCCCTTGCAAGCGAAGAAACGTCGAGGATCTGCTCAACAGGCTGGTCATCCTGTTTGATGATACCTTGCATGTATTCGTAGGCTATCGACTCTGTCATCGACTTTTTATCGATAACTGTATCGTTAGGAACGCCAAATACCTTCAGAACTCTATCTACCATAAAACCAACGCTACCTAGCTCCGATTCCACCACTACAACACGGGTCACATCGGTAATTTGTGCGCTTACACCCAGCAGAATCATGCTTAAATCATATACAGGTAAAACATTGCCTCTTAGGTTGGCTAAGCCAATCATTTGAGCGGGTCCGAGTGGTACCGACACCACGGTAGGAACACGTATTATTTCGCCTACAGAGTGCATCGGAAAGGTAAAACGCTCTTCATTAACAAGAAATGAAACGAATTGCTGTTCACCGTCGCTTGTGTCGTCCTGAAGGTTTTCAGTACTTTCTACATTTGAAACATCGGTCATAAGAAAGACTCCTTTGACAAGGTGAACCGTTAGCCGTTTTGCATCTCATCTGCTACTGAGGCAATTTCTTCGATAGATTTTGCAAGGATCTCCATACCTTTACTCTGCTGCTCAGCTGCATTAAGTGCTTGCTGACAGTTACTGCTTGCCTGTTCATTAGCAGCGGCTATCTGTTCAAGCCCTTTCTGCGCTTGCGTTACACCGGCAGCAATTTCCTCACCACGGTCTTTCATGGCTTGGTTGTAATCCACTACTTCAGAGATATCTCTTGCTATCTTCGCGACGTCTTTAGTTGTTTGCTCTGCCTTCATAACTTCGCGCGATGCGCTTTCAGCCACATTGGTAAGGTCGGTTTTTACGCTAACTGTTTGGTCCTGAATTGCCTTTATGAGGTCTTTTATTTGTTCAACATTTTCAGCGGCTTCGTCGGCTAAGCTTTGAATATCAGCTGAGACAACCGCAAAGCCTTTACCATACTCACCTGCTCTGGCAGCCTCGACCGCGCCATTTACTGCCAGCATACTGGTTTTAACTGAAACGGTTGTGATGGTGTCTATGACCTTGTCTATTTGACGTGTCATAGCCTCCATCTCATTGATTGCACTCACATTCTCTTTACTTGTTTCAAGTGCTAAATTGATACCACTTACCATTCCTTCAATAAGTGCACGGTTTTCTGTCAAAAGTTCTGTTATTGCACTGCCTTTCTCTAGGGCTAAATCACACTGAGATGACGCCCTATCAACCCCCTCTCGCAATAAGTCTATATTACCGACGGCTTGGTCTACTGAACTCGCCGCTTGTTGTGAACCATTGGTAACCTGGTTAAGAGCAGTCATAATTTCGGCAGATGAGCGATTAATTTCTTCTAGTGCCGCTGATAATTCCTCTGCAGAGGACGCGACTTCTTCTGCACTTTTGTTTATATCAGTACTATTTTTCAACTCTTCGGTTATTAGTTCTAAAGACTGCGCTGCTTGTTCAGCTTGCGACAACGCAACACTTTGCTCAGACACGTTTGACGACACTTCTTGAGCGGCAGTAGATTGCTCGTCTGCTGCGCAAGAAATTGCTTCTGAACCTTGCTGAATTTCTTTTGCAGCAACATCCATCGATTTAACTTGTGCTTGTAATTCTTCTGCACCGTCTGCTATCGACTTCATATCATCTTTAATAGTGACAAGCTGTTCGGTTACTGCTTCGCCTTTCGTTACTTCTTCAAGCGCTGCTTCTGATGAGGATTTAACTGCATCGGATACGCGATTGGATTGTTCCTGAATTTTTTCAATTTGTTTGGCAATATCTGTAGCGCTCTTATCTGATACTTCAGCGAGTGCTCGCACAGTATCGGCCACTACGGCGAACCCCTTACCGTGTTTACCTGCACGGCCAGCTTCAATAGCAGCATTTAAGGCAAGGAGGTTTGTTTGGTCGGCGATGCGCGTTACTTGTTTAACGGCTTCTCCAATGTTGGACGCTTGTTGCTCTAATTCACTCATCATCACTACCGAGCGTGACTGGTGTTCTGAGGCAGTTTTAACGCTGGTCATCATGGTGCCTAGGTCTCCGACCACGCGTTCAAGATAGGTTTGAAGCTCGTTGGTTTTATCCATGGTGGCGCCAGCAAGCTCAAGCTGTGCGGCAAGACCGCCAGATATTTGAGTGACCGCAGCCAAACTCTCTTGACTGGCGCTACTTGACTCTTCTGCACCCGCCGCAATTTCACTTACTGCTGTGGATAGTTGGTCTGTCGCGCTCGACGCTTGGTTTACTCCACTTACAAGCTCGGTTGTAGCTGACGCTACACGCTCAGCTGCTTGTTGCTGTCTTGCTAGCGTCCGAGCTTTTCGGCGCTGCTCTTCAGCTTCTTTTCTCATTTTCGCATCCACGTGAACTGTGGGTGCTGCGACTGGGTCCGATGTTTTTTTGAGCGCCATGGCGTTTCCTCGTTGTACGAATAGTGGTCACCTAATCACTATCGTCAACAAATGGCATTGGTTACGTATTAATCCAAATACCATAGTATAGAGACCTATACTATAGATTAAAAATTATGGTTTCTTACATGCCATGTCACTAATGTCGTAACTGGCACACTTTTAATTTTGAGTATTGAATATTAAAAGAATTTTATACGATGGGGAGAGAAAGCAGAGTTTATCTGGAAGTCAAAGGCTAAAGGTCTAACGTAAATATTCATGGCACAACTTTTTCCGACAACGAATTTACGACACCGTTTAAAGTTAGACCAAAGTAGTAATGTTTGCAACCTAAGTGCTGAGTAATTTTTGTACAGAGCAAATAATATCAGCGTTTGCTGAGGGAAAGTCTGCACTTTTTAGTTGAGAGGCAGCAAGCCACTTGCTTTGTTGTCCTTCTTTACCGAAAGGCTCCCCAACGAAGTCATTGACAATATGAACATCTAGCTTCACCAGTTTATCACCATAGTCATGTGAGATAACGATAAGCGGCGTAGTGTGTCTCACATCAATGCCGACTTCTTCGGCTAGTTCGCGTTTTAGCGCGTCTTGGACTGTTTCACCCTGCTCAACCTTACCGCCGGGGAACTCCCATTTTCCGCCTTGATGGACATCGTCGGGACGTAGCGTAATGAAAATGTCGTTGCCACGGGCGATAACGCCCACGGCAACATGTACTACTTTCATTATTTCAACTTACCGTGGCACTGCTTGTACTTCTTACCTGAACCACAAGGACATGGGTCGTTACGACCTACTTTGGCGCCTTCACGAACTTGAGTACGCACTTTGTCGCTCGCTTGTTCTGGCGTTGCCGACGCTTCGTCATGTTCAAAGTTCTTAGGCACATCGTCTGCTTGACGACGTTGCTCTTCTACCTTTTGAACGTCTTCTTCTGCCTGTACTTTCACGCGGGCTAAAATAGTAATAACTTCAACCTTAAGCGCTTCAAGCATTTGTGAGAATAAAGCAAAAGACTCACGCTTATATTCTTGTTTAGGGTTCTTCTGTGCATAACCACGAAGGTGAATACCTTGACGAAGATGATCCATCGCCGCCAAATGCTCTTTCCAGTGGCTGTCTAGGTTTTGAAGCATAACGGCTTTTTCAAACTGACGTAGAACTTGTGCACCTACTACATCTTCTTTCGCTTTATAGGCTTTAACTACTTCATCAAGAATACGTTCACGAAGTTTCTCTTCGTAAAGCTTATCGTCGTTTTCTAGCCATATTTGCAGTGGCAAATCTGCTGCGAAGTCTGCTTTCAAGCGCTCTTCAAGGCCCTTAACATCCCACATTTCTTCTAGCGACTGTGGTGGGATATATTCGTCAACCACACCGCTAATAACGTCTTCACGAATAGCTGCAATAGTTTCGCTAATATCGCCTTCATCAAGAAGCTCGTTACGCTGCTCGTAAATAACCTTACGCTGATCGTTTGCTACGTCATCATACTCAAGTAACTGCTTACGAACATCGAAGTTACGGCCTTCAACTTTACGCTGAGCGTTTTCGATAGCACGTGTTACCCATGGATGCTCGATGGCTTCGCCACGCTCCATGCCTAAACGCTTCATCATGTTGCCCATTTTTTCAGAAGCAAAAATGCGCATCAGTGCATCGTCTAGAGATAGATAGAAACGGCTTGAACCTGGGTCACCCTGACGACCAGAACGACCACGCAGCTGATTATCAATACGGCGTGATTCATGACGCTCTGTACCGATAATATGCAGACCACCAGACGCAAGTACGGCATCGTGGCTTTCTTTCCACGCCGCTTTTACTTTTTCAATTTGCGCTTCAGTAGGGGTTTCAATTTTTTCTAGTTCTGCTTGCCAGTTGCCACCTAACACGATGTCGGTACCACGACCTGCCATGTTAGTCGCAATGGTAACTGCACCAGGCTTACCTGCCTGTGCCACGATGTCTGCTTCCTGTTCGTGGAACTTGGCGTTAAGTACCTTATGTGCAATTTTCTCTTTCTTAAGAATACGAGAGATAAGCTCTGAGTTTTCAATCGACACAGTACCTACAAGTGTAGGCTGACCGCGTTTTACACAATCTTTAATATCTTCGACAATAGCTTCATATTTCTCTTCTGCCGTTAGGTAAATAAGGTCGGCATGATCTTTACGCTGCATAGGACGGTTAGTTGGAATAACCACCGTTTCTAAGCCGTAAATATGATTAAATTCGAAGGCTTCAGTATCAGCAGTACCCGTCATACCTGCAAGCTTGTTGTACAAGCGGAAGTAGTTCTGGAACGTAATCGAAGCAAGAGTTTGGTTTTCGTTTTGAATACGAACGCCTTCCTTCGCCTCAACCGCTTGGTGTAAGCCTTCAGACCAACGACGACCTTCCATCGTACGGCCCGTATGCTCGTCAACAATAACAATCTGGTCGTCTTTAACGATGTAATCAACGTCTTTTGCAAATAACTTGTGAGCACGCAGCGCTGCATTGATGTGGTGAAGCAATGAAATATTGCCTGCAGCAAATAGAGACTCGCCTTCAGGCAGCATGCCTTCTTGCTGAAGAATTTCTTCAACGTGAATTTGACCGCGTTCGGTTAAGTGAATTTGCTTTGCTTTAAGGTCGATAGTGTAGTCGCCGTCGCCTTCTTGGCCTTCTTCATCCTCTTTTTCTTGCTGAACAAGCTTAGGAATAATGGTGTTAATGCGGCGATAAAGCTCTGAGCTATCTTCGGCTTGACCTGAGATAATTAGTGGGGTACGCGCTTCATCGATAAGAATTGAATCAACTTCATCCACTACAGCATAGTTTAATGGGCGCTGTACACGGTCTTGCGGGCTAAACGCCATGTTGTCGCGAAGGTAGTCGAAACCAAACTCGTTGTTAGTACCGTAGGTTACATCTGCTTGATAAGCATCACGCTTTTGCTCAGGTGACATTCCTGGAACGTTACAGCCAACGCGCATGCCCAAGAAAGTAAATAACTGGTTACTCCACTCGGCATCACGACGGGCAAGATAATCGTTCACGGTAACTACGTGTACACCTTTTCCTGATAGCGCATTAAGGTAAGTGGGTAGCGTTGCAGTAAGGGTTTTACCCTCACCTGTACGCATCTCTGAAATTTTGCCTTCATGCAGTACCTGACCGCCCAGCATTTGCACATCAAAGTGGCGCATGCCATAAACACGCTTACTCGCTTCACGCACAGTAGCAAACGCTTCGTTCAGAATGTCGTCTAGGGTTTCCCCCTTTTCGATACGCGCTTTAAATTCGTCAGTTTTCGCTTTAAGCGCCTCATCAGAAAGCTTTTCATACTCTGCTTCCAGTGCATTGATGGCATCAACGTTCTTGCGTAATTTTTTTAATAGTCGGTCGTTCCTACTACCGAATACTTTTCGAAGGATGCTTGAAAACATTAGCTTTTATATTCCACTACTTGTCGAGACGCCGCACACGGTGCACAGCTAATTAAACCAATAAAGCACAACATTATACCTGCTGTACTTTGCGATATTTTTACATTGTTGTTGATGCGCAGTAGCCCATAGACCACATACTTACCTGGCTGCTACCGATTTACTTTTTGTAAACGTACGGTAGAGGATCGACTTGTCTTCCGTTTCTTATTACTTCGTAGTGGACATGGACGCCGGTTGAACGCCCAGTGTTGCCCATTTTAGCGATTGGTTGGCCTTTGGTGACCACATCGCCTATTGATACGGTAAGGCCATCATTATGCCCGTAGCGGGTAATAAACCCGTCACCGTGATCAATTTCTACTAGCTGCCCATAGCCATAACGATCGCCCGCCCAGGTAACTATCCCTGCTGCGGTAGCTACAACGTTATCGCCCTCTTTACCTGCAAAGTCCAACCCTTTGTGCATTGTGGGTTTTCCGGTAAATGGATCAGCACGCATACCATAATAAGAAGACAACCACCCCGACTCAATCGGACGACCAGATAATTGGCTCTGTTCGTGGATATGGTGACCCCGCACCAAACTTTCAAGCATAGATAGCTGCTGAGATTTTAAATCTAGCGATTGCTCAAGCTTGCCTATTTCATTAAGGATGGGGTCGTCTTGGAGGTTATCCGGTATCGATACCGGTACGAAAGCGTCCAGGTCAGCCGCTGACATACCTAATTCTGTTGCTATTTGCTTTCCTTTTTCATCTAACAACGACGCTTGAGCAGATAGCTCAGCAACGTGAGAAAGCAATGCTTGAAGTTTTATTGTGGTTTGTTGTTTTAGCGCTTCAACGTCTTTTTGCGTTTCGTTGACTTCAGTTTGCGCTAAACGAACGCGAGCGACATTTTCAGATACAGACTCTGTAGAACGGCTCGACACTAGCATGAAAATAGATGAAAGCACTGTCGCGCTCACAAGCGTACGGACACTGATACTGTGCCTGTAACGTCTATTTTTTCCAGCGAGTGTTATAGTTAGTTTCATACCACGAAGAAGTTTTGCTGTTTCACGCCAGCGCCAATTGCGTTATTTTGTGTTTTAGGCCACTACGCTTGGGTGAAATTTATATAATTATTCGGCTACTGTAACATTAAATGCAGTAATTGCCATACGAAAAAAAGCCGCCCCAAAGGCGGCTTTTTCAAAATTGCTTATGCAAGAGCAGGTTGCGCGTAGCGAATGGGCGCCGTTTCTTGCGAATCGTACGTTACGTATTCCCAACAGTCTTTTTGTTCGAGTACTGCATTAAGCAGTTTATTGTTAAGACCGTGGCCTGTTTTATAAGCCTTTAATTCACCAATTAAGCTATGTCCGCCAAGGTATAAATCGCCGATTGCATCAAGAATCTTGTGCTTCAAGAACTCGTCATCGTAACGAAGGCCTTCAGGATTTAATACGCGGAACTCATCAAGCGCTACTGCGTTTTCCATGCTGCCACCTAACGCTAGGTTATTGGCATTCATATATTCTAGGTCGCTCATAAAACCGAACGTGCGAGCGCGGCTAACTTCGTTAACGTATGAACATGAATCAAAGTCCATCACCATATGTTGACGAGTTTGGCTGATAACAGGGTGATCGAAGTCAATATGGAAATCAACTCTAAACCCATCGTAAGGCAAAAGCTCTGCCCACTTATCACCGTCTTCTACACGTACAGGTTTAGTAATACGAATAAATTGCTTAGGCGCATTCAGCTCTTCGATACCGGCAGACTGAAGTAAAAATACGAACGGGCTTGCACTGCCGTCCATAATAGGCAGCTCGTTACTGTCTACTTCAATGATAATATTGTCGATTCCAAGACCCGCTAATGCAGACGCTAAATGCTCTACCGTTTGGATAGTGACACCGTCTTCATTATTTAAACACGTACACAGCATGGTATTACCTACCGCGTTTGCACGCGAAGGTATGTCGACATGAGGTTCAAGGTCAACACGCCTAAACACGATACCCGTGTTTGCAGGCGCAGGTCGGAGAGTCATTGTGACCTTTTCCCCTTTATGAAGCCCAATTCCGGTTTCCTGAACCGATTGCTTGATTGTACGTTGTCTAATCATATGCTTAAGCTTTTACCTATTAAAAAAGCGGTCGCGAATTATAGTGAGTTATTACTCACATGTCAAAAAAGTGCAATAAACCACCAATCACAGCAGCAAGACTGACACCAAAATGACAAAATATCGCTAATTATTTTGTTATAAAACGCTGCTTACTTATATCGTAAGACATTTAAAAACCAAAATAATTCCCTTATTCAGCGGTATTAGTCTGCCTGCTTACGCAAGAACGCTGGAATATCTAAGTACTCCAAGTCGTTATCAGGCTGAGCACTGTCTTCCGCTTTAAGCGCTTGGTTACCTTCAGTGCCACCCACTGCAGAACGTGGCTCAGCGGTTTGTGAGCTACCATATTCTTTCGCTGGAGTGGTTAAACGAGAACCTTCAGAGCTAACCAGTGAAATATCAGGTTTGCGCTCTGCGCCAATACCGGTTGCTACAACCGTTACGCGAAGCTCGTCTGTCATTTCCATATCAATAACAGTACCCACAACCACTGTTGCGTTTTCAGATGCAAAAGCCTTAACAGCGTTACCCACTGTTTCAAATTCGTCGATAGCGAAATCTGGACCCGCTGTAATATTCACAAGAATACCGCGAGCACCTGACAAATCGATATCTTCAAGTAACGGGCTGGCAATAGCAGACTCTGCTGCTTCTTCAGCACGGTCTGGACCGCTCGCTGCGCCACTACCCATCATTGCTTTACCCATTTCAGACATAACGGTACGCACATCTGCAAAGTCAACGTTAATTAGACCAGGGCGAGTAATTAGCTCGGCGATACCTTGAACCGCACCACGTAAAACGTCGTTGGCTGCACTAAATGCTTGAAGAAGTGGCGTGCCTGGGCCCATCACTTTAAGTAGCTTTTCGTTAGGGATAGTGATTAACGAGTCTACGTTATTAGCAAGTTCTACAATGCCTTGCTCTGCGAATGAGGTACGCTTTTTACCTTCAAATGGGAATGGCTTGGTAACAACTGCCACGGTAAGAATTCCCATTTCACGTGCAATTTTTGCCACTTCTGGCGCTGCACCTGTACCTGTACCACCACCCATACCGGCAGTGATGAAAACCATGTCAGCGCCATCTAATGCTTGACGAATGGTTTCACGGTCTTCTTGTGCTGCATCGCGACCAATGTTTGGATCGGCACCTGCACCCAGACCTTTCGTTACGCTAGAGCCAATTTGAAGTGTAACGTCTGCACTTGAACTACGCAGTACCTGTGCATCGGTGTTAACCGCAATAAATTCTACGCCTTCAATGCTTTGAGACACCATGTGCTCAACAGCATTACCGCCGCCGCCACCGACACCGATGACTTTGATTACGGCTTCTTCGCCGTGACTATCCATTAATTCGAACATACTTACTCTCCGGTTGTACGTCTTCAAACACTACGCTATTTCATTCTTGTAGACTCATTGCGTCCTGCAAGTCTGAATGCTCTAGCGGTAGCGCCCCCAAATAAAATTAAAATTCACCTTTAAACCAGCTTTGCACACGTTGAAATAAGCTTTCACCGGACTTCTGCGTACTGGACTTCTTATTATCAGATTGTACTTTGCCGTATTGCAGCAGTCCTACAACTGTTGCAAAACCAGCATCATCAACATATTCAGACAAGCCTTTTACATTGATGGGTTTGCCCACGCGCACGGGCATCTGGAAAAGCTCTTCAGCAAATTCAACAGCACCTTCCATTTTGGCGGTACCGCCTGTGAGCACAAGACCCGCAGCAATTTGCTCTTCCAGACCGCTGGCACGTATCTCATCGTGTACCAGCTCGAACAGTTCTTGATAGCGAGGCTCGATAACCTCTGCCAACGTATGTCGAGACATCACTCTAGCAGGGCGTCCGCCTACGCTAGGTACTTCAATACTGTCTTCCATACTCACCATATCTTTTAATGCACAGGCATAATTTACCTTTATTTCCTCTGCATTGCTGATTGGTGTTCTAAATATCTTCGCAATATCGCTGGTAATTTGATTACCTGCAACAGGGATCACAGCAGTATGACGGATAGCGCCGTCGGTGTATATCACCATATCCATGGTGCCGCCGCCAATATCAACTACACATACGCCAAGCTCACGCTCGTCGTCGGTAAGCACTGCATAGCTAGACGCAAGTGCTGAGAAAATAAGTTGGTCGGCATTAAGCTCGCAGCGTTCAACACACTTCACCATATTCTTTGCCATATCATCGGCACAGGTAATGATGTGCGCATCGGCTTCCATTCTTACACCCGACATACCAATTGGGTTTTTTATACCTTCTTGTACATCAATGGTAAATTCTTGTGGAAGCACATGAAGTAAACGACGCTCGGCCGCAATAGGCACACTGCGCGCTGCATGAATAACGTTATCAACGTCTTCTTGCGTCACTTCCTGATTGTTAATTGGCACCATGCCATTTTCATTTTGGCATTTTACGTGTCGACCCGAGATGGACATGAAAACTGAAGAAACGCGGCAATCTGCCATTAACTCCATCTCGTTTACCGCACGCTGCACCGACTTTACAACCAAATTCAAGTCGTTCACGCCGCCTTTATCCATGCCTTTCGATGCATGGGTGCCCACGCCAACAATACTGATTTGATCATCATCTAGCAGTTCGCCCACCACGGCCTTCACTTGGCTGGTGCCGATATCTAGTCCTACAATCAAATTGCGTTCAGCAGGTTTTGACATGGTTTCCTTAACCCTCTTCATTAGTGGTACTGTCGTCGGCCCAGCCAACGGCGACACCCGTGTCATAGCGAAGGTCGACGTATTTTACGGCCTTCTCTTGCTGCGTCAGAAGTGGGTATACATCGATAAAGCGCTGTAACCTATCGATAAACTCCTGACGCCCTAAATTTAATTTTATGCCGTTTTTCAACTGCACTTGCCACGCAAACCGCTCGCTTAAGCTCAGCTCATCAATGGCCATATCGGTTGTGCCAATTAATGCATGCATGGCGTTGTAGCCCTCAAGGGCTGTTTTTTCACTACCACCTGGGCCATACAGCCTTGGTAGTGACAGCGTCACGCCTTCGTCATTGAAAGTGTCGCCGTAAGGGTTAAGCAGTAAATCCTCGTTCCACTTGGCGACGGGTTGCTGCTCAACCAAATATATCTTCAACGTATTCGGCCACTTCTTTCGAACCGACGCGCGGTAAACCCACGACTGAGACTCAACAAGCTCAAATACTTCATTAACGTCCAGCGCAAAAAAACTGCCCGGTTGCGCTTGGCGAATGAGACGCTCTAGCTTGGTAATATCGATATGCTGATACTCACCAGAAAAATCGATAACCTGAACCGGCATTTGTTGTTCATCATACAAATACTGGTTCGCTTTAATACCACCAATTACCAAGCCAACAATAACGACAAAAAGAAACGCAACGCCAGCCCACATTTCACGCTTTGTGTGCTTCACTTTCACCGACGTCGATAATTCGCGTCTTTTTTGCTTATCCGTTTGCTCTGCCATAACCGCTTCACTTATTCATTGCGGTTTAACGCGCGTCAACGGCCAATTCAGGTTGAACATCAAAACTCGTCGATAGAATACTCAAAACAAGTTCGTCAAAGCTCAACCCTGCTACTTTCGCCGCTTTTGGCACCAAGCTTTTCTCTGTCATGCCGGGTACCGTATTTGCCTCAAGCAAATAAAACTGTCTTTGGTTGTCTTGCATAACATCAACACGCCCCCAGCCACTGCCAGATACTGCGTCAAACGCACGTGCTGCAAGCTTGGCCAATTGGGCCTCTTGCTCTTCAGACAAACCGCTTGGGCAATAATATTTCGTAGTATTATCCTGATACTTCGCAGCATAATCGTAGAATGTGTGTGGAGTAGACATGCGAATAGACGGCAAAGCCTGCCCCTGTAGTACAGAAACAGTAAACTCTGGTCCGTCAATATACTGCTCTAACAAGACTTGATTATCGTATTTAAAAGCGTCTTGAATAGCAGCTTCAAGTTGTTTAGCACTTGTCACTCTCGCCATGCCAATACTCGACCCTTCTCTGGCCGGTTTTACCATGACTTCATTCCCCAATTTATCCATTATAGCGCTGCACTTACCAGCTTCAAAGTGCCTTTTGTCAGCAATTTCATATTTTGCTGTTGGTAAGCCCAAACTTTGCCACACTTGCTTGGTATGAATTTTATCCATAGCAAGGGCTGAGCCTAGTACACGGCTACCTGTGTACGGTATTTTTAGTAGCTGCAGCGCACCTTGCATAGAGCCATCTTCGCCGCCTCGCCCGTGCAGCATTATCAACGCTCTATCTACATTTAGCGTAATTAAATCGGTTAACGGACGCTCGGCTGGGTCGAAAGCAAACGCATCAACACCTTGCCTAAGCAACGCGTTCAATACTGCATTACCCGAATTGAGCGACACTTCGCGTTCGGCAGAATCGCCTCCTAGCAGAACGGCTACTTTGCCGTATTGGTCTGGCGTGTGAGTGTTTACAGAAGGTTTATACATCTTATTGTCCTTCTTCTACTAAACGCTGAGGTTCAAGCTCATGTTTAGCAAGCAGCTTAGCAATTTGACCGATATTTCCCGCGCCTTGTGTCATCACAATGTCGCCGTCTTGCATGATATTAGCGAGAATACCTGGCAGTGCGTCTTTGTCGCCTACATATACAGGCTCTAGCTGTCCACGCTGACGAATTGAGCGACAAAGTGCTTTGCTGTCTGCACCTTCAATTGGTTGTTCACTGGCGGCATATACATCAAGTAGCAGAAGTGCATCAACACTTGAAAGCACTTCCACAAAGTCTTCATACAAGTCACGGGTACGGGTAAAGCGGTGTGGCTGATATACCATGACTAAACGCTTATCAGGCCAATTGGCACGCGCAGCGGCTATGGTAGCTTTGACCTCTGTTGGGTGGTGACCATAGTCATCTACCAAACATACCTCGCCTTTACTGGTATTAAACGTACCAAGCTGTTCAAAACGACGACCAATACCACCGAAGATGGCAAGTGCACGAATAATAGCTTCATCGTCAATACCCTCATCGGTAGCAACAGCAATTGCTGCAAGTGCGTTTAGCACATTATGGTTACCAGTAAGGTTCAGCGTAATATCGAGTGGTTCGTGGTCCGGGCGAATAACCGTAAAGTTGGCTTTTCCGAACGACAAACTAATGTTTTCGGCACGGTAGTCGTTATGAGCTTCAAAACCATAAGTTAGAATGCTACGTCCTATTCTAGGGCGAATTTCCTGAATATTAGCATCGTCGCCACAGACAATAGCTTGACCGTAAAATGGCAAGTTAGATAAGAAATCTACAAAGGTGTCTTTTACCTTTGAAAAGTCGCCGCCATAGGTATCCATATGGTCGGCTTCAATGTTGGTCACCACCGACACCATAGGCTGTAGATGAAGAAACGACGCATCGCTCTCATCCGCTTCTGCGATTAAATAGCGACTTTTACCCAAGCGCGCATTAGTGCCAGCGCTATTAAGCAAACCACCAATAACAAACGTAGGGTCGTATTGCGCTTCTGCAAATATGGTTGAAATAAGACTTGTGGTAGTGGTTTTACCGTGTGTACCGGCAACCGCTATTCCGTGACGAAAACGCATTAACTCTGCCAGCATTTCAGCACGGCGAATAATTGGAATACGCTGCTCACGTGCAACCACTATCTCAGGGTTTTGTTCGTTAATGGCGCTCGACACAACGATTACGTCCATGCCTTCCACATTTTCGGCACGGTGGCCAATTTTTACGTCTGCACCTAGCTCGGTGAGTCGCTGGGTCATTGGTCCTTCTTGAATATCAGAACCTGAAATTGCATAACCTTCGTTTAACAATACTTCTGCGATACCGCCCATACCCGCACCGCCGATGCCGATAAAGAAGATATTTTTTACCCTGCGCATTTGCGGGCTTTCAAATGGGGTTTTAAAAACCATTATTCCCCTACTCCTACCACGCTTTTAACGTGGCTTACTACGTGTTCTGTGGCATGGGTGCTGGCACATTGTCTTGCCAAAGCTCCCATATTCAAACAGTCTTCTGGATGTGAGATCCATTGTCGTACTGCTTGCCCTAAATTTTCTTTTAGTACTGGCTGCGCAATCATTAGCGCAGCTTGTTTGTCGACCAGCGACTGTGCGTTTTTGGTCTGATGATCGTCCACCGCATGTGGTAGAGGAACAAAGATGGCAGCTCTGCCTGCGGCAGCCACTTCACTTACCGTTAATGCTCCGGCGCGACATACTATAAAGTCGGCCCATTCATACGCGGCGGCCATATCATCAATAAAGTCGCTCACTTCTACATTTGCCACATCGGCACCAGCTTGTGCATATGCACTTGAAACAGCAGCACTGTTGCCTTTTCCGCACTGATGCTTTATCGCTAAACCTTTCAACACACCACATGTTTGCGGCACGGTATCATTAAGTATCTTTGCACCCAAACTTCCGCCCACTACTAGCATATTGAGCGGCGTATTATCTGCGCGTGCCGTTTCTGTAGGCTTAGGGCTTACCGCCCAAATAGCATCTCGAACAGGGTTGCCAACCGTATGTACTTTTTCGCTTACTGATAAGAACTCGCCACGAGCACTATCGAAGCCTAAAAGTACACGGCTTGCTATTTTACTAAGCAACTTGTTTGTCATTCCTGCGGCTGCATTTTGTTCATGCACTATCACTGGAATACCTAACGACTTAGCGGCTACACCACCTGGCCCGCTTGCATAGCCGCCAAACCCAACAACAATATCAGGTTTGATGCGCTTGATAATGCGCCTAGCTGAAAACAAGCTTTTCACCAATGCAAGAGCGCCTTGTAAACGGGTAACAAGCCCCTTTCCTCGAAGCCCTTTAACTGGAATAAAATGAATGGGGATATCGTGCTTTGGCACTACATCTGCTTCCATTCGCTCGGCGGTACCTAACCACTGAACGTCCCAATGTTGCTCGCGAAGCGCATTAGCTACTGCAAGGCCAGGAAAAACGTGCCCGCCAGTACCGCCTGCCATTATTAAACACCGCTTAGCCATTGTCAGCCTCCGCGGCAACCCGTGCCAAAATTGCTTTTATACCGGCTTTACCTTCATCTTCTGGCGTTTTTGGTTTCTTCTGTACTGGCTTATCCGTCTCTTGTGACGAAACTTGTGAGCCTTCAAAACTGTGATCGTCTGCAGTTGTACTTGCACTTGCACTTGCAGACGCTGCTGCTTTAGCTGTACTTTTACTTTTCGCTGATGCTGACTTTCGACGTTCGCCTTTGCCATCACCACGATCAAGTGCTTGAACGCCATCTACACGCAGTTCAAAATCGATACGTAGCAAAATAGCTACCGCAACCGACATAACAATAAGTGAAGAGCCACCGTAGCTGACCAGAGGTAAGGTAAGACCCTTAGTAGGAAGAATGCCAGCGCTTGCACCAATATTTACTGCGGTTTGGAAACTAAACCAAATACCAATACTGTAAGCTAGGTATCCGTCGAAGGCGCGGCCTTTCTCTAACGCTCTATTACCAATACTTAGCGCTTTTAGAACCATCCACAAAATAAGTGCAAGTACTGCTAGCACGCCCACAAAGCCAAACTCTTCAGCCAGAATGGCCATAATAAAGTCGGTATGTGCTTCGGGTAAGAATTCTAGTTTTTGTAAACTATTTCCAAGGCCTTGACCAAACCAGTTACCACGACCATAAGCCATAAGAGATTGGGTAAGCTGATAGCCTGCACCGAATGGGTCTGCCCAGGGATCTAAGAACGATGTAACCCGTTTAAGTCGATATTCTTCAAATACGATTAGGGCTACCACCGCTAACACGCCGACAAATACCAACGCAAAGAATTGCCACAGTCTTGCGCCTGCCAAAAACAGCAGGCCAATGGTAGTAGCAAACATAACTACCACAGTACCCAAGTCGGGTTGAAGCAGTAGCAACATGGCAAGTACAAAGAATACAACCAGCGGCTTAATAAACCCTTTTAAGTTTTCTGTTACTTCTTCATATCGGCGAACTAAATACCCAGCCAAATAAGCAAAGAAATATAACTTGGCAGGCTCGGCTGCCTGTACCGTAATAGGACCA
This sequence comes from Alteromonas sp. MTD1, assembly GCF_042848195.1. Lineage (NCBI taxonomy): Bacteria > Pseudomonadati > Pseudomonadota > Gammaproteobacteria > Alteromonadales > Alteromonadaceae > Alteromonas > Alteromonas sp. MTD1. The sequence continues at coordinate 258,032 of NZ_BTGG01000003.1, read as the reverse complement.
ATCACTAACCATCGAGTACTACCATTAACGGTTCTCCCCACTAATAGCACAGCAACAAGCAGCGCTATTGCGGCGAGCAATAGGTAAGGGTTAGTAGTACGCCAAAAGCGCATGGGTAACTGAAGCACTATCATTGCAGCAGTTAGCGCGCAGGCAATGTAAATACCGTGGCGAATGGCAAAGTGAAACTGATTGTCAAAAATACGCGCTGCTACTGGCATAGAAGCAGAGGTAACAATAACTAATCCAATGCTCATTAGCGCCAACGAAATGAGCACAAGTGTTACATCATAGGGATGTGTAGACGGTGCCGCACCGTCGTGGCGAGCGGCAAACAGTGCGCTTAGCTTAGTGGTAGCAGTGGTCATATTGATGCCTCCACTGCACACTGCCTGTAAACGGCCTGCTGAAAAACTTCACCGCGATGCATATAGTTTTTAAACATATCAATACTGGCGCACGCCGGTGAAAGTAATACGATGTCACCCTGCTTCGCCATGTCACACGCTTTTTCAACAGCGCTATCTAAGGAGTCTACTAAGGTGGTAGCTGCGAAAACATCCTTAAAGGCGCTAGCGTCTTTACCAAAGGCAAATACATGGAGCACACAACGCGCTAAATAGGGGGCTAACGCTTGTAAATCTGCGCCTTTTGCATCACCGCCGGCAAGCAAAATAATGTTACCGTTTAGCATGGGTGACAGACCTTCTAGCGCCGCAATAGTAGCACCAACATTGGTAGCCTTTGAATCGTCAATAAAACGAACCTGATTAACGTTTGCTATTTCCACACAGCGGTGTGGCGCACTTTTAAAGCTTTTAAGATGGACGGCGGCTTGCTGAGGCGCAATGCCTAATGTGTCGCAAAGCCCTAATGCTGCCATTACGTTTAGCACGTTGTGCGTGCCTGCAAGCTGTATATCGGCCAATGCAATAACAGGTGTGTTATTAAACACTAGGTAAGGTTGCCCGGTAACGTTAGCAACGGCAAAATCTTCGTCTGACTCACCCAGCCCGTACTCAACTATATTATTCACATCGCATTCGGGTGCTACGAACTCACCGTCTCGCCATACAATGGCAGACTGAGTGTTATCAAAAATACGATGTTTCGCATCGATATAATTTTCGAGCGTAATATGGCGGTCTAAATGATCGTCAGAAATATTAAGAATAGTTGCAGCAATCAGTGCAAGAGATGATGTCGTTTCTAGCTGAAAGCTTGATAGCTCCATGACAATAACATCAGCGTCACTTTCAAGCGCTTCTAAAACTGGACGGCCTACGTTGCCGGCTTCAATACTTTGTACACCACAGGCATTAAGTAAATGCGTAACGAGCAGTGTAACCGTTGTTTTGCCATTTGACCCTGTAATGCCTACAACACGTTTTGGCGTAGATAACGTTTGGTTTAAGCGCGCAAACAGCTCAACATCACCAATCACTTCAACACCACATTGTTTGGCAAGCTTCACTTGTGCAAGGTTAAGCGATAAGCCAGGGCTTAATACAAGTGTATCGATGCCTTCAAAGTACGCAGCGTCAAGTGTATCCGTGGTCACTTGACCCCCTAACGCCTTTTCAATATCGTCAGGCAAAATTACGGCTTGGCGTGTATCAAAGGCCTTCACATTCGCATTGTGTTTAAGCAAAAAGCGTACGCAAGCCTGACCTGTTACCCCAAGGCCACCGACAACATAACTGTGCTCACGTACGTTATACGACATCAATGTTTATCTCAGTTTCAAGGTCGCAAGACCAACCAACACAAGAATGATAGAGATGATCCAAAAACGCACGATAACACGCGGCTCTGGCCAGCCTTTCAGTTCATAGTGATGATGGATAGGTGCCATTCTAAAGATGCGTTGCCCGCGAAGCTTATAAGAGCCCACTTGCAAAATAACCGACAGCGTTTCAATCACGAACACGCCACCCATTATGATAAGCACTAACTCTTGGCGTACTAATACAGCCAATACGCCCAGCGTGCCGCCTAATGCTAGCGAGCCAACATCGCCCATGAAGACCTGTGCTGGATAGGTGTTAAACCACAAGAAGCCCAAGCCTGCACCAACCATGGCGGTACACACAATAACCAGCTCACTGGTTAAAGGAATATGAGGAATATTGAGGTATTCGGCAAAGTTCGCGTTACCGGTAACGTAGGCAAAAATGGCAAACGCGCCAGCTACCAAAATAGTCGGCACAATAGCAAGGCCATCAAGGCCATCGGTTAGGTTTACTGCGTTACTTGTACCAACAATGGCAAAGTAAGTGATAATTATGAAAAACGCGCCTAACTGGGGAAAGACTTCCTTGAAGAACGGCACCAGTAGCGACGTTTCGGCAGACAACGTGGCGCTGCTATACAGGTAAAAAGCGACGCCAAGGGCCACCACCGACTGCCAGAAATACTTCCAACGCGCAATTAAGCCTTTTGAGTCTTTGCGAATAACTTTGCGATAGTCGTCTACAAACCCGATGATACCGTAGGCAACTACCACAGTTAGCGTAACTAACACATAGCGGTTTGTCAGGTCGGCCCATAGCAGACCGCTAATTACAATAGCGGCAAGAATTAACAACCCACCCATTGTTGGCGTGCCCGACTTAGATAAATGGCTTTGCGGGCCGTCATCACGTACGGTTTGACCTATCTGCATTGTCTGCAAATAGCGAATCATTTTAGGGCCAATAACAATAGCAATAAGCAACGCTGTTAACGTGCTAAGAATTGCGCGAAGGGTTAGGTATGAAAAAACATTAAACCCGGTTTCAAATTGGGTAAGCCATTCGGCGAGCCAAATTAACATGCAATGCGCTCCCGACGGCTATCAAGCTTTCCCAGCGCAGAGGCCTCGATCGCCTCTACCACGCGCTCCATTTTGGAGCTGCGTGAACCTTTTACTAAAATTGAAATATCGCGCTGTTGAGAGAGTAGGTCTTGCTCCATGGCAGCTAGCAACGTCTCAACATCGCTAAAGTGCCCGCCATTTTCATTAAACACAGCACTGGCCGACTGACTTAATACACCCATAGTGTATAAATAATGAATGCCTTTGTTCTTTGCGTACTCGCCCACTTGTTCGTGATAGAAACGTGACTTTTCACCCAGCTCTTTCATATCGCCAAGTACTAACACGGTAATACCTGAAAAGCTGCTAAGCGTGTCGATAGCGGCATTAACCGAAGCAACATTAGCGTTGTAGGTGTCATCGAGTAAGCGAACTTGCTGAGTAAGCTGCTTTACATTTAAGCGCCCGCTTACCTGTTTCATAGCAAGTAAACCGTCGCGAACGTTTTCGAGGCTGGCACCTACCTGCAATGTGAGCGCGGCAGCAACAAGGGCATTACCCACATTGTGTACACCAGGAATGGTAAGTTGAATAGCAATATCACCCTGAGGGCAAACTAGATGGAATGCAGCGCAGCCATCTAAACCAATAGTGATGTCTTCGGCGCGAAAGTCTGCGTCGTTTTTCTGATCAGGCGCAAAGGTTAACGTTTTGGTGTGGCGAAGTTTGCCTTTCCAAAACTCAGCAAATTGGCTGTCTACGTTTACTATGGCTACACCATCATCGCCTAAGCCTTTAAAAATTTCGCTTTTTGCACGCGCCACACCTAGCAGACTACCAAACCCTTCAAGATGCGACGCCGCAGCATTAACAATGGTTGCTACGTCAGGCTTTACTAAATTGGTTGTGTAAGCAATCTCGCCCAAGTGGTTCGCACCTAGCTCCATAACGGCATATTCATGCTCTGGCTCAAGGCGCAAAAGCGTAAGAGGCACACCAATATCGTTGTTAAAATTGCCTTTGGTGGCTAACACATTTCCACGGCGCTCTAGTATAGACGCACACATTTCTTTTACCGTGGTTTTACCGCTACTGCCGGTAATCGCAATGGTTTTTGGTGCCACATGCGCTTTAACCGCGGCGCCTAACAAACCCAGCGCTTCTTTGGTGTCATCTACCATGATTACAGGTAGCGAGGTTTCAACACTTTCACTTGCAATAACGGCGCTTGCTCCCGCTTGCTGTGCCTGTGCGACAAAATCGTGACCGTTAAAATTCAGCCCTTTAAGTGCAAGATATACTGCACCATCTTCAATGGTTCGTGTATCTGTGCTTACCGCAGATACGGTAATATCTGCATGCGTTTGTTCAACCTTACCGTTAACCTTCTCGGCTATCCACGACAGCGTTGTTGTTATCATTTGCTGTACTCCTGTTGCAGTCGCGCCACAACTGCACGTTCATTATAATTTGTCTTTTTGTTGCCAATTATTTGATAGTCTTCGTGACCTTTGCCCGCTACCACAATAATGTCGCCGTTTTCCGCATTGTCTAAACAGTAGCGAATAGCAGCTTCGCGGTCGGCAATACTCACTGCTTTTTCTTGGTGTTTTAAGCCCGCTTTAATATCGTTTGCTATCGCTTCAGGTTCTTCACTTCGACTGTTGTCGGTAGTTATAACAATATTGTCTGCACCTGCTTCAGCGGCTTGCCCCATAAGCGGTCGTTTGCCTTTATCTCGGTCACCACCGCATCCAAATACACACCACACTTTTCCTTCAGTATGAAACTTGGCACTAAGCAATACTTTCTCTAAGGCATCGGGCGTATGGGCGTAGTCCACAACAACGCTAGCTTTGCCGTTAACAGGAAAGACTTCCATACGACCAGGGACAGGGGTAATTGCATTAACAGCTTTTACCACCTCGTCAAAGCGTTCACCTTCGGCAAGCAAGGTACCAACGGCACTTAGTACATTGCTAATGTTAAACTTGCCAAATAATGGCAGAGTAACTGCTGCACTCCCCCATGATGAGGTAAGCTCAAAGCTACAACCTGACGCATGATAAGTGGCATTTGTGGCGAAACAATGGCGATGTTGAGACGTTTTATACGTGTCGCTTATCGTCCCATCATCGATACCGGTCCACACCCTTTGCATGTGTGCCGCGGCATGGCCATTCCATTTTTCACTTTGTGCATCGTTCGCATTCAGTACCACGGCTTTAAGTCCTGGCTGATTTAACAGCAAACGCTTAGCTCGACCATATTCTTCCATGGTGCCGTGGTAGTCTAAGTGGTCGCGCGTTAAATTAGTAAATACGGCAACGTCGGTTTTTACCGTGCCAAGTCGCCCTTGAACCAGTGCATGAGAGCTTGCTTCAAAAGCAGTGTGCTGCACTTCGCTTTGCACAAACTCTGCCAATAAGTACTGCATGCGAATAGCATCGGGTGTGGTGTTTGCCGCAGGCGTGTTTTTCCACTGTGTATTATCACCTTCAAACACGCTGCTTCCGAGTGTGCCTATGCTTGCGCTACGCGTACCCAACGCGTCTTTAAGCTGCGTAAGCAATTGAACTGTAGATGTTTTTCCATTTGTGCCGGTTACCGCCACTGTTGTCATTTTCTGTGCTGGATAGTCATAAAACGCCGCTGCTAAGCCAGACAACATTTGCGGTAAGTCGTAAAGTGAAATGATGACACTATGGTCACGCATCTCCATCTGCCCATGAGAAGCACTGTCGTCAGTTTGCGCCAAAATTACACGGGCACCTAAACTTATGGCCTGCGGAATAAAATCTCGGCCGTCAAGCTCATGCCCTTTAATGGCGATAAATGCCAAACGCGTGTTTACTTCTCGACTATCCAGCGTAAGCCCTTCAACGCGAATATCTGGAGCTTCTACACCGAACTTAGCCAATAAAGCACTAATACTTTGAATAAAGGCATTAACTACCACTTTGACCTCCTTTCAATAAGCGGCTAGACGTCACCTGCTTATCATCAGGAGCAACATTCAGCATGTGCAGTGCGCCTCCCATGATAGATGAAAATACAGGTGCAGCCGTGTCGCCCGCGTGATACAAGTCGCCGCCCGGTTCGTTGATTAACACAATAGTGACTAACCGAGGGTTTGAAACCGGCGCTATGCCAGCAAAAATGTTCACGTACTCTTCGCCATAACCGCCGGCGACGGCCTTACGACTAGTTCCTGTTTTTCCTGCCACGCGATAACCCGGTACAGCAGCTTTTGTTGCTGTGCCGCCGCGCTGAGTTACGCTTTCCATCATGTGAACAATAGCGTTCGCGTTTTCTTCACTAATAACTCGTTCGGCTTGTGCCTGCCATGACGGCTGCTCAGGAGATTTAATAATGTTAAGTGGTGTTTTAACGCCACCGTTGGCTAGCGTGGCATACAAACGGCCAAGCTGCGCTGTGGTGACAGAAATACCGTAACCAAACGATAGCGTTGCTAACTCAAATTCAGACCAGCGGCTACGTTCATGAAAAATACCGCTACTCTCACCGGCCATATTTAAGCCTGTGTCGCTCATTAACCCCATGTTGTAATAGGTATCTAACAAGAATTGCTTAGGTACAGATAGCGCCAATTTAGAGGTACCCATGTTCGACGAATGTTGAATGATTTCCTCAAGAGTAAGCTCACCGTAGTTACGGGTGTCTTTTACCAAGCTTCCACCTAGACGCATCCAACCTGGGTAGGTATTTACGGTATCTCCTGGCTCTACGTCGCCAAACTCAAGGGCCGCCAATACAGCAAGGGGTTTTAATGACGAGCCTGGCTCGAACGCATCGGTAATAACGCGGTTGCGCATTCTATGCGGAGAAATATCGCTGCGATCGTTTGGATTAAACGAAGGCGCATTCACCATGGCCAGAACGTCACCGGTTTTCACATCAATAACGATGGCCGAAGCTGAGCTAGACTGGTAATACAGCATTGCTTCTTTAATTTCTTTGTAGGCCAACGCTTGAATGCGCTGATCGATAGTTAACTGAAGATCGCCGGCTTTTTCACCCGACTTCATTTCTAGAATTTCTACCTGACGGCCTTTTGCATCGCGGCGTATTTTTCGCGACCCCGGTGTGCCGGTAAGCCACTCGTCATACAAACGCTCTAGTCCTTCAACACCGGTGTCGTCAACGTCTGTAACGCCAATAAGCTGGGCAGAGACTTCGCCCGTTGGGTAGTAACGACGACTTTCACGGCGAAGATAAATGCCTGGAATGTCCAACTTGTCTACGTATTCAGCCATGGCAGGAGACACTTGGCGCTGCAAATAAACAAAGCGACGCTTAGGGTTTGCCACTTTGTCTTTAAGTTCGTTCACGTCTTGGCGCAACACATCGGCCAGCGCTTCCCAACGGCGAGCTTCTTTAAAACCGTCGTTGTCGTGAATAATTTTGGGGTCGGCATAGATAGCGCGAACGGGCACACTTACCGCCAGCTCTACGCCGTTGCGATCGGTAATTAGGCCCCGGTAAGTGGGCATATTGCGGGTACGCAGTGTTCGGCTGTCGCCTTGCTGAATTAGCTCGTCGGGTTCAATAACCTGAATGTAAGCCGCACGTGACACTAGCACGCCAAAAACCGCCATAATCACAACAAGCACTACCACAAAACGCCAATGTACCAAGCTAGGGGTTACATTTTGCTTTGCACCAGATTTGCCTTTGCGACCAGAACTATTGCGCTGACGTGGGCTATTCATTGATTGAGACGATTCAACAGCACTCATTTTAGCCTCACTACCACTTCGTCATCGGCGGTCGGGCGATACATGCCAAGCTGTTTTTCTACAAGGGTTTCAATGCGGTTGTGCTCTGTAAGCGCGCGCTGTTCAAGCACTAAGTTTCGCCATTCAACATCAAGCTCATCTTTCTCTTGCATGAGGTCTTCAAGGGCAATAACTTGCTGTCGATTGTGGTGGCTGCTGAGAATAACTGACATAGCTGATACGATAACCATTAAATACAACAAAACCCGCAACTTGTTGCGGGTCAAATCTGAAACAATTATCAGCAGAAGATTAAAATTTGTTCCTGCTTTGTCTGGCGTACGTTTGGTCATAACTTCTCTGCCACACGTAGCACGGAACTGCGAGAGCGAACATTGTTCGCGATCTCCTGTTCAGAAGGTTTAATGGCTTTACCTAGCGCTTTGAGGACTTTATCTGCATCAATTTCTGCTTGTGTAATAGGCAGATTATGCGGCACCACCTTTCCTTTACTTTGCTCTTTAATAAAGCGCTTAACTAAACGGTCTTCTAGTGAATGAAAAGAGATAACGGCTAGTCGCCCGTCTTTGGCTAAAACCTGTGTAGCCGCTTTTAAACCAACCCGTAGCTGCTCAAGCTCGGCATTGATATAAATACGAATGCCCTGAAATGCTCGGGTTGCCGGGTGCTTAAACTTGTCTTTTACCGGCACTGCTTCATCAATAATTTTGGCTAACTGCGCCGTACGCGTGATAGGTGTTTCCTCGCGTGTATTCACGATAGCGTGCGCGATACGCTTGCCGAACTTTTCTTCGCCAAACTCTTTAATTACTTGCGCAATATCTTGTTCTTCGGCACTTGCTAGCCACTGTGCAGCGCTTTGACCGCGGGACGTGTCCATGCGCATATCCAGTGGACCGTCGCGCAAAAAACTAAATCCGCGTTCTGCATCGTCAAGCTGAGGCGATGACACGCCTAAATCCATTAACACACCGTCGATTTTGCCGGTTAGACCTAACGACTCCAGTTCTTCTGCCATATCGCCAAATGGCGAGTGAATAATGCGAAAACGTTTGTCATCGGCAAAACGTTCAGCGGCTTTAATTGCCTGAGGATCGCGGTCGAAAGCGATTAACTGGCCGTCTTCACCCAGTGAATCAAGAATATGCGCCGAATGGCCGCCCCTTCCGAACGTTGCATCAACATATATGCCATTAGGCTTAATCGCCAATGCTTCAATGCACTCGTCAAGCAATACTGAAATATGTTTAAATTCGCTGGGCTGCGTCATAGCGAGAAGTCCTGTAATCGTTCGGTAAGTTCAAATTCGCCTTTGCGTTCGGTATCGATATCAACCTCAATTTGTTGTGCCCATTCATCGGCATCCCAAATTTCGAACTTGTTTAACTGACCAACCAACATGACTTCTTTTGATAGTTTTGCGTGTGCACGCAGAGGAGTAGGAATGAGAATTCGCCCGCTTTTATCCATTTCACCTTCAGAAGCATGGCCCAGCAATAAGCGCTGCATACGGCGCTCAGCTGGGATCATACTAGAAAGTTTAATGAGCTTAAGCTCAATCTCTTCCCATTCGGGAAGTGGGTAAAGTAGCAAACAACTTTGTTGTGTATCTACTGTGCAGACAAGCTGTCCCTGGCAATCATCCAGCAGCGACTGACGATACTTCGTAGGTATTGCCAGTCTGCCTTTAGTATCCAGATTGATTGCGTTAGCGCCGCGGAACATTCCCCTAGCCTTTTATTTTTTGCTCTTGGTTTTCTTATTATTTGAGTACTAATCTGCAAAGTGATGATGACTTGATCCACAATTCGCCACATTTACCCACTGAGATACAGTTTAGGTACCAATGATCCCCACTGTCAAGTAGAAAAATGCGGTGAAGGCCCCGTATTTACTGGCTTTAAACTGTTTAGATATACAGTAGTTAAAGGAAGTCTATGATTAAGCGTGTAAAAAAAGGGCGATAAAAGCGTGATTACTTATTAAGAAGTGAAAATTAATCGACAAACAGCGGTTGAAGTACTTTTATAGCGCATAAAAAAGGCAAGCTTAAGCTTGCCTTTATATTACTACTCACCATTTGGTGCATTAAAAACGATACGTAGCACCTAAACTCAACACGTCAGCATCAATATCGCTGTCTACTTGTCTTTGGTAGCCTGCTTTTACAGAGAATTGTTCGTTTAGCCAGTAATCGACTTCAACACCAATCTCGTTACCGTTCTCAAAGTCACCCGGTGCATTTATATGTGCATAGGTACCAGCAACACTTAGCCCTGGATTGAAGAAGTAGCGGGCTGAACCACGAATCACATCTGCGTCGTCACTGATATACTCTGCTAACAGGTCCCAACCTGTTCCTGATTTACCTACGGTGGTATAACGAGTGAATGCAAGAATGGCGTTATCGTTTTCGCGACCGCTAAAGCGTTCACCATCTATAATGCCGTTAAAGTTTTGCTCAGAATAAAGAAACCCTGCACCCACCTGCCATTCACGCGACAGGTTATACCCCACTTTTACATCAATATCTGTGCTGTCTGAATCGCCAAAGTCGTAATCGAAGTCTGCATAGGTTCCATCAATTGACATCATCCATTCTTCATTTAGATATAGCGTGGTGCCAAGAGTGAAGATATCTGTGCCGTCGATATTATTATACCCACCCGAAAAGCTAGACACTCGCTGTAGGTAAGGGCTAATGAGGTAGGCACCGCTATTCCCTTTAAGCGTACTTGTATAACGAGTAAAAGAACCGCCATAAAGCGTGTCATCTATTCCTTCAAAATCAATAGCACGTACTTGAACTTCGTTTTGTGTATTAGCCTGTGCGAACGATGCTGTTAAAAGCGACGCCACGGTCATTGCTGCTACAGTTAACGATGCTTTTAAGGGGCTGTTTTTGATATCCATGTCTTTGTCCTTGAAATAATATGTGTTGGAAACAAGGCTAAAGATATACGAATAAAACTTAACGAATTCTGAACAGAAACTAATGAAAAATGAATAGGTTACATTATGCACAAAAAAGCCCGCAAAACGCGGGCTTCTGAAGCAATTCAATGTGTGAATTAGGCGCTTGGCGCTGCTTCACTTGCTGCTTGCTCGTCTGCTTTAACGGCAGAAAGTTGCATGCTGCGAATTGGGTTTTCGGTATCGTTTGAAAGCTCAACTAAACGGTTAAGCTGACCAACAGACATCATTACCGCGTAAATCGCGCCTAGGAAACCTGCTTTGTGAAGCTCAAGTACTTGGTCTTCAGGAAGCTCTAGTAGTTTCTTCTCGTTAATGCTTTGCATGCCAGTAACGTTACGCTGAGTACCGTCTTGGTATGTTAGACGAATTTGAATTGGGTCTAGTAGGTCAAGCTCTACTACTTTTGCAACAAAACGCTGCGTTAGCATTTCGCTATTAGCAAGGTCAGCTAGGAACTTTTGACGGTTTGCTAGGAACTCGCTTGCTTCACCTTCTTCTGTAAACAGTGGCTGACCTTCGTCAGACACTAGGTCGGTGTTTTCGTCAATGTATACACCTAATTTCTCGCCGTCTGGACGTACGTCAAACGGGTAGCGAAGGATATTCATTGGTACATGAGGGCCTTTCCAGCTGTCACCAGTAAGGAAAAGGTTTTGACCCTGTTCCATGCCTAGCATAGTGACTACGTGGTGACGCTTAGATACTTGGTCATCAATGAAAACTAGCGGCATAGTAGCAGCAAGCTGTGCGAATTCACGGATAGTTGCAGCAGCAAGGTGAGTATTTTTTGCGAAGCTGAACGATGTGTTTACCGCAATTTTAAGGTCTTTATGTTTTTCTTTGTCTAGCGGTACAAAATTAATAGCCATATTTATTTCTCATACTTGTTTATTGCGATACCCGTAAAATTTGCGAGAAGGACGGATATCAATGAAAATTTATCTAGGCTCCGCGGATGCATCTTGGTCATCTCGTTATTGGCAGAGCGCACAGGAGTATTACGCATTCGTGCAATGAAGTCACGCAAACTAGACCATACCAAGTTTTAAATTTTTATTGCAATGTAAACTTTAAGTAAACGACAACAAGCGCTCTAAAAATAACCAATATCATTACTACCAACTACTGAAAGACGAATATTTGTACAAAAGAAAGCGCTTAGCTTACTTTTTCACTCGTTGTAGCAACAAGCAATATGCATTAACCTCTAAGCTCTGCAGTACACCTTTTCGTTACAAGCCACGCAGTATTGAAAAGCTTGCGACATGAATTTATTAATAAGGACTTTTACTATGAAGGGGCGTTTCCCACTTTCTGCTTGTGCATTTGCGCTGGCGGCCCTGTTTAGTGCTCACAGCACTGCCGCCAATTCACCTACTTACACGGCGTCGGATAAAGCCGTTGATATTGCGCAGCAAACCATCATTGTAGACGGGCACATTGATGTACCCTATCGCGTAAAAGAACAATGGGTTGATGTAACAAAAGCTACCGACGGTGGCGACTTTGACTACCCTCGAGCAGTGAAAGGCGGACTAAATGCCCCCTTTATGAGTATTTATGTTCCTGCCAGCCTTGATAATTCACCAGAGTCGACGCAATTAGCCCACGAACTCATTGATTCGGTAGAAGCGATTGTTGCAAGAGCGCCTGATAAATTCGCGATTGCGAAAAGCCCTAGCGAGGTAAAAGCCCATTTTGAACAAGGCATTATTTCACTGCCAATGGGAATGGAAAATGGCTCGCCTATTCAAGGTGACTTAGCGAATCTAAAGGCTTTTTACGAGCGTGGCATTCGGTACATTACCCTTGCACATAGCCAAGCCAATCATATTTCCGATTCGTCTTACGATTTGCGTCGTAAATGGAAAGGGTTAAGTCCTTTTGGTAAATCGCTGGTTGGCGAAATGAACAATATCGGCATTATGTTAGATATTTCACATGTTTCAGACGATGCCTTTTACCAAGTTATCGAACTTACCAACACGCCTGTTATTGCATCGCACTCGTCGCTTCGTCGCTTTACGCCAGGCTTCGAACGCAATATGGACGACGACATGATTAAAAAACTCGGCGAAAATGGCGGCGTTATTATGATTAACTTTGGGTCTAGCTTTGTGTCTAAAGAGGCGGGGCAATGGCGTACAGGGCTAACCAACGCGAGAAAAGCGTTAATTAAAAAAGAAGGGGAAGACAGCCCCAAGCTTGAAAACTTTGAAGAAGAATACCGTAAAAAGGTCCCTTATCCTTATTCAACTCTTGATGAAGTGCTAGATCATATTGATCACGTTGTATCACTGGTTGGCGTTGAGCATGTAGGTATTGGTTCAGATTACGACGGTGTAGGAGATTCACTTCCAATAGGACTTAAAGACGTGGCTAGCTTCCCCAACTTAGTTCAAGGGTTATTGGACAGAAACTACAGCGAAAGTGATATCAAAAAGATTTTAAGCGGTAACTTACTGCGCGTGTGGCAACAGGTAGAAGACTACGCCGCTGCACACTAAGACCCTTTGAAAAACTAACAGACGAAAAAAGCGCGATAGTGGCTACTCACTATCGCGCTTTTTGTTTTTAACTCGTTATAGAGGAACGCCTAACCATTAAGAAAAACGCCGCAGGAAGCACAAATAACGTTAAAAATAGCGCACTGGCCATTCCGCCTACCATTGGCGCAGCAATTCTCTGCATCACTTCGCTGCCCGTTCCTGTTGCGTAAAGCACAGGTAACAAACCTATTATTATCGATAACGACGTCATCATTACAGGGCGCAATCGAGCAGTTGCGGCATCAACAATAGCCCCTTTGATACGCTGAGATCTCGCATCACCACTTACGGCTTTCGATTCTTCATCCTTTAACTTATCTGACACATGCTGGTTTAAATACACCAACATGATTACCCCTATTTCAACGGCAACTCCTGCCAGCGCGATAAAACCAACGCCTACCGCTACCGATAAGTTAAAGTTCATGGCATATAGCAGCCACGCACTACCTACCAGCGACAGCGGCAAAGTAACGAGAATTAAGGCAACATCGCGTAGCCGTTTAAATGCCATGTAAAGCAGTAGACAGATAATGGCCAATGTAATGGGTATCACCACTGAAAGCTTAGCCTTTGCCCTTTTAAGATAGGTGAACTGACCTGCCCATGTAAGTGAATAGCCTGAAGGTAAATTCAGATTGTCGTTAAGGTATGCTTGCGCCTTAGCAACGTAGCCTCCCAAATCTATACCGCCAACGCCATCAGACTCAACGTCAATAAAAACCCATCCATTTAAGCGCGCATTCTCGCTTTTAATACCTGCGGGGCCCTGCTCTATGCGAATAGTCGCCACGTCTGATAGCGTTATATAAGCACCACTGGGCGTAACAATGGGTAATGCAGCCAAAGCCTCTGGTGAGTTCCGATACTGTTCAGGAAAACGCATGCTCACAGGGAAACGCTCACGCCCCTCAACGGACTGCGTTACCGCTTTTCCACCAACCGATGTACCTATAATGCTATGAACAGCATCTACATCTAGCCCGTACTGCATAACCTTTTCGCGATTCACGTCTATATTAATATAGCGACCACCCACTACACGCTCAGCGTACACCGACGCAGTATTTTCAACTTTCGCTAGCAGTACCTCTATATCTTTGCCAATGGCTTCAATACGGCTAAGATCAGGACCCGCAATTTTGATGCCTACCGGCGTTTTAATGCCTGTAGCTAACATGTCAATACGGGTTTTAATTGGCATCACCCATGCGTTTGTTACACCGGGAAATTTCACCAAATTATTCAGTTCTTCTTTCAGATTTTCGGTTGTCATTCCTTCTCGCCATTGCGACTTAGGTTTAAGCTGAATGAAGGTTTCAATCATTGTTAATGGTGCGGGATCGGTTGCGGTTTCTGCTCGACCAACTTTGCCAAATACATTTTGCACTTCCGGCAACGTAGCGATTAATTTGTCGGTTTGTTGAAGGAGTTCTCGCGCCTTACCAATAGAAATGCTGGGATAAGTCGTTGGCATGTACATAAGGTCGCCCTCGTCCAGCTCTGGCATGAACTCGCTACCCAATTGGCTAGCGGGCCACAACATAGACAATAAAAGTACAAAAGCCGCACTTAGCGTGGTTTTAGGGTAATGCAGCACTTTGGTTAATAGCGGGGTATAAATGGCATTAAGCCCTTTGTTAATGGGGTTTTGTTTTTCCGAGCGAATCGCCCCCCTAACAAAGTACCCTGCCAACACCGGCACCAGCGTTATTGAAAGAGCTGCGGCTGCCGCCATAGCGTAAGTTTTCGTATATGCCAAAGGCGCAAAAAGCCTGCCCTCCTGTGCTTCAAGGGTAAACACCGGAATGAACGAAACTGTGATTATCAACAATGAGAAAAAGAGTGCAGGGCCTACTTCCGCGGTCGATTTCACCACCGCATTCCATCGTTGGCTTGAGAAAATCGAATGTCTCTGCGTTTGCTTTTCATTTATGTGCAAATGCTTATGCAGATTCTCCACTACCACAATAGCGCCATCTACCATTGCACCGATGGCAATTGCGATACCGCCAAGCGACATAATGTTCGCATTAAGCCCCTGAAGCTTCATTACAATAAAAGCAGCCAAAATACCCACCGGTAGGCTAATCATTGCCACCAGCGAAGAGCGCACGTGAAACAAAAAAAGCAGGCATACCGCACCAACCACAAGTAGCTCTTCAACCAGCTTTTCAAACAATGTATCTACGGCGTTGTTTATTAGCGTAGAGCGATCGTAAACGGGCACAATAGTTACGCCATCGGGTAAACTTGATTGTAATGACGCTAATTTAGCTTTTACTGCATCAATGGTCGCTTTTGCATTTTCGCCATATCGCATAACAATAATGCCGCCCACCGTTTCGCCATTACCGTTCAGCTCGGCAACACCTCTTCGCATTAGCGGGCTTTCAACAACATTAGCCACATCGCCAATAGTCACACTTATGCCGTTGTTTAATACCCCTGTGGGCAAGCTCTCAATGTCTTCAACGCCCTGAATATAAGTTTCTGCTGTAACCATGTATTCGGCTTCTGCCATTTCAATTACAGACGCGCCAGTGGCTCGATTACCTCGTTTAAGGGCAGTTTCAATTTGCGAAGGCAAAAGGCCGAATATTTTGAGTTTTTCAGGGTCAAGCACTACTTGGTATTGCTTAACCATACCGCCCACACTCGCCACTTCGGCAACCCCTTCTACCGATTGTAACTCGTACTTCAAGAACCAATCTTGCAGTGCCCGCAGCTCGCCACTATCAAGCGGACTGTTTGTATTAGCTTTTGCATTAGTTGTTGAATTGCCGGTAGGCGCATTACCGTTTTCAAGGGCGTAAATGTATACCCAGCCAACGCCTGTGGCGTCTGGCCCAAGCTGTGGAGTAACCCCCTCGGGAAGTTCAGGGGCCACCTGACTTAAGTATTCAAGAACTCGACTTCGCGCCCAATAGATATCTGTACTATCGTCGAAAATAACGTATACATAGGCATCGCCAAAAAACGAATAGCCACGCACAGTTTGTGCGCCAGGTACCGACATAAGTGCAGAAGTAAGTGGAAAGGTGACTTGGTCTTCAACCACTTGTGGTGATTGCCCTGGGTAATTTACCTTTACAATAACCTGTACATCAGACAAGTCGGGAATAGCATCAATAGGCGTTTGCTTAACCGACCATATTCCGCCCATTGTTAGCATTAGCGCAAGTAGCAGCACAAATACACGGTTTTGCACCGACCATCGAATAACTGACTCAATCATGGTTCATGTGCTCCATGTTCTCCCTATTTTCCATGCTCTTGTCTTCATCATCGCCTTGATGATGTTCATGCCTTTGCACATTCCCAGTCTGGGAATGTGAATTATGAGAATGTGGGCCATGCGAGTCATGTGAGAGGCTTGAAGCGTCTACTTCATTCCCAGGCTTTAACTGAACAACAGTAAAGTCGTCGCCTGTAACAAACGTAAACACAATGTCGTCTCCCACAGAAAATGATGACAAATCAATATGAGGTGACAACACAAAATCCATGGTTGCGGGCCCTCTTCCCCATTTTTCAATAGGCCCTCTGGCGATGGTTATTTTGCTTTGCTGACCTTCCTCGGAACTAGCCTGCAAGCGTTCGGGTAACGCAACTATTTTACCCGTTGTAGTTGCTTGATTGTCAGGTTCAGACATTCGCATAAGGTCGCTATCTTTAGACGATTCAGAGTCGATTAGGAACTGCGCTGAAACAACTACTATGTCGTCTGGTAGCAGTCCATCGGTAACTTCAAAATATCGCTCGTCTCTACCTCCCAAGATCACAGCTACCGACTTAAAATGCCCCGTGTTATCAGTCACAACTACGCGAGTACTTGTCGCTGTACGGATAACGGCGCTTTTGGGTACTAATAACGATGGGCGGTCTTCACGTGGCGTAATTTTTACGTTAGCGAACATATTGGGCTTTAAAAGCGAACTGTCGTTACTAACAGGTACCCGCACTTTTAATGTGCGCGTAACGGGGTCAAGCGAAGGATAAATGTAGTCAATATGACTTTGCCACCTTTGGTCGGACGAAAAGCCTAAAGATACTTCAACGCCGTCATGTAATTTTATGCGCTGAACAAATGTTTCTGGCACATCGGCAATCACCCACACGCTGTCGAGCTTGGCAATACTCATAATGGTAGTGCCGGGCTTCACAAAGAAGCCTTCCCGTATGGTCAATGCTTCTACCACACCACTTCGTTCAGCATAAAAAGTAACGGTCTGTGACACTTTTTGTGTTTGCTGTAACGTTTCAATAAACGCATTTGATAAATCTAAAGCGCTTAAGCGCGCACGCGCCCCCGCAATAAGCTTTTTGTCATTACGCTTTAAGGCCAATAAGAACTCTTCTTGAGCACTCACAAGTTCTGGAGAATAAAGCGTGTATAGCGCTTGGCCTTGCTTCACCTCATCACCTTGTGACTTGATAAACAAACTGTCTATCCAGCCTTCTACTCGTGGATGAATATGCACAATAGTGTCTTCGTCATAGGCAACATTACCCGTTACGCTTATGGTGCTATTTAAATAGCCAACACGCACCTTTTGGGTTCTTACCCCCATATTTTGCTGCACATTTGGTGCAATCATCACGGTGCCTGCAGACATCATGTTGCCATGCTGCATACCGGACATAGCGTTATCCTCGTATACCGGCACTAAGTCCATTCCCATTGGAGACTTACCTGGCTTATCTCGCCTGTAGCTATCATCCATAGGTGCAACCCAATACAGTGGCTGCTTTGCATCACTCTGCTCACCAGAATCATGAAGGGCACCTGTTGAACCTGCAAAAAGCCACCATAAAAGTGCGCTTATCAGCATGCCAAGAGTTATACCAAACGCTATGCCAGATAAATTGCCAGAAATGAGTACTTTACCGCTTTCTGTCCCAGAAGCTTGGTTAATAAAAGCTTGGCTAGCTGAAATTTGATTAGTTGAATGATGGCTAGATGAACGACTTTGGGATGCGCCATTTTCGGTTAACTGCTTTTTGTCTTGTTTTGTCATGTTTATATCCTCATCCATACCATCTATTGCTTGTTAAGCGCATCAATAGAAGGAAGGTACAAGTACGCTAGCGCATTGCGTGTTTTCGCTTGTTCAACTTCTATTCGAAGTAGTTCTTCTTCCACTCTTATCTGCTGGATATTGGCGTTAATAACGTCAGTAAAATTCCCGTTATCAGCGGTATAAGCGGTGAGAAGGCTTTGCGCCAACTGCGCTACCTCATCAATAAGGCCATTTGTGTACAAAGCCTCTCGCTGTGACAACGATGAAAGTCTGTGCTTGTAGGTTTCCGCCTGTGCCGCCAGTGCATTTACCTTTAATCGAAAGTCTGCCTTTTTAGCGTTTAAGCGTGCTGCTGCAGCCCCTATACGCTCGTCTTGCTTCGGCTGTGTTAAAAATGGCAAATCTACCTGCACGCCAATCGAGACAAAGTTAGCGCGGCTCATACCTTCTGGCGCGTCATCTCGGTAGCCATAGCTCGCCTCAATAGCCCACTGTGGCTTAGTTTGTTCTCGAGCAATTTTTAACGAGGCATCTTCTGCTTCTGACTCTAATTTGATTTGCATAGCTTCTGGGTGTGCTTGCAATAATGTGAAGGGTTCACGCACAGATAGCTCATGTAGCAATGCTTGGGCACTTGTTTCGTACCCAAAAGTCAACGAAGAAAGCGAGACATCACTAGCAGGCGATAAATGACCTGCCAACGGCGCCCCAAACCATTGTGATAGTTTTGCTTTTGCTTCTTCTTGTTGCTGTAGTGCAGCAGTAAATTTATCCTCCAAAGACAACAAGGCTAGGCGTACTTGCAAGATGTCTTGCTGCTGCGCATCGCGAAATGCTTGACCATATCGCGACTGGGTAAAATCAAGAAGCTGAGTTAACAGTTGCCGCTCTTTGCCCAATAGCAACGTGCGCTCATGTGCCAAATACCAATTTAGCCAATCATCACCAACTTGCTTTTTAAGCCATGCAGCGCGTGCTTTATTTGCCATCGACACCGACACACCCATAGCATCAAATTTCTGCTGGTTTAATTCATTTACATTACCTCTCGGAAGCGCTTGTTTTACGCCTATTTTAACCTGTGTCATCGGCTCTTGATTGAACCTGAAACCATCAGTTGGCAAATTCTGAATTGAGGTGGCTAATTGGGGGTTATCCCAATACGTTGCCGCCTTTCCCTCTCGTTCAAACGCTTCTTGTTTTAAACGAAAACCCTCTGACATAGGGTCGTTGGCAAGCGCAAGTTGCTGAGCCATATCTAGTGACAGCGCTGAGACTGATGGTAGCGCTGCGGCTGTTGGCAAAGAAGTTGCGGCTAATTGTTCAGGTGCGCGCATTGTACCTGATTGCTCCTTAAGCACTGTCGAAGCGTCTACAAAGGCCGACATAACAAGCATCATGAAAAACGAAACCGTACGACCGATATTTGAAATGGCAGTTAATGAAAATGTCATTTTCTTACTCACTTTACGCTGTGCTATCTGGGCAATATGACACAACGATTTTGAACCAAACTTCTGCTCGAACTTAAAGTATTCACACAGCAAAATGCCGAGTGTGCTTTAAATCGAGCGATTTTTAGATAGATTTAGACTGTGAGTACGTTTTTTGGTGGTCGAAATTGAGAAGATGATGTGTGCATACGCACACCAATAGCGGCTGTTAATACCATAGTGCGTAGGGGTGACGCGGTAGTAAAAATATCTGGGTGAAGCAGTGCAATGCTGCTTCCAAAACAGTGTTGTGTTGGACATTGACAGTCTTCACCGCAACATTCACTGTTAATATCAATGCTGTGCCCCTTCTTGTGATCATCGCCGTGGTCATCGCTGTCGCCGACAATATACTCATAATTATAATCAGCCGCACTCGTTGCCCTATTCGGAGGAGTACTGTTACCTTCTGACATTTGAGAATGGCAATGGGCTTCGGCTTTATCCGTAGCGTCGGTCTGCGCTGTATTAAGCGCTACGCTTTTATCGTGGTGAACTAACAGCGCATCGTGATTGAAAGAATTTGCTTCAGCATGGTGAGAATGCGCCATTGCCGCATTTGCAAACGTAGATTGGAAAAGGTTTAGCAACAATAACGCGCACACAAGCCATACCATAAAACCACTTGGCATTTTTTCTGATTTGCGGCCCAATTTCCGACTCAGTTTTTGGCCCAATTTCTTATCTAAAAAGCCATCAAACGAGCAGCTGTATTGGTTAACTAATACACTTTTCATTGTTGTAGCATAACGCCTACTCTGTATTCAGTAAAGCTATGAAAGCCATACAAAATTAAGGTTGTGAAGGCTGAAACACGTTTACCATAGACGCTTTATTTTCAAGTAAATGCTTTTTGGCATCTTTAATAACGTTCAACAGCCCTGTTTTTCAAACTAAAACTGTTTCACATATTCGCGTAACATCATCGCCATAGTTGAAAACAGCGGGTTAGCTTGCGGTACTGCACACTCTTCCTGTTGATTTACCATGCTGGAGTTGAAGTTCATCGCTTTTAATAATGGCGGATTTACCACTACATCGGCATGACAAAGCGCATACGATTCATCAATAACAAAAAAGGTGTTGTTGCCTTCGCTGTATTGCATAAGGTTTTCTATACCGCTAATTGGCGTTGTAACATCGGCCTGAGAATGGGCAGCAAAAACCGGAACGTCAATGCGCTTTCCTTCTTCGAACTTATCACGAATAGTGTTAATTAAATCCATTAACTCTAACCCTGAAAGCCCTGCCACATTGGGATATTTGTAAGGGTTTGGCCCGTGTGTTTCATAAGTACCATCGATAATACGCGCCAGTAGTTTAATTCCCCAAATACGCGACATACCTTCTGCGTTTTCAGATAAAGCAAGCGCACCTGAAAATAACATCAAACCGTCTATATTATTGCTGTTATTTTCACTATTGCCCTCGTCTACTTGGCTTAAATAGTGCTCTACCGATAATGCACCGCCCGTCGAGAATCCGCCTAGAATTAGGGTATTTCCCATGCTGTCAGCAAGACTAATCACTTCATCAACATGTGCCTGCCAACGTTCTGCTAAATCCCAATCAGACATATCATCATCAGCATCACGCTTTCCGTGCCCCGGTAGAAGCGGCACTACAACGGTAAAACCTTGCTCAAACAAAATATCGGCTATTGCGCGCATAAAAAACGGAGAGTCGCTAAGGCCGTGTGCCAGCACAGCCACTTTGTCGCTGGTTTTATTATTTAAAATAAACGGTGCATTGCCTTCGTTACGAAGTACATTGCTACACACGCCAAATTTATTCAAAGCGGTTTCTCGGCAAGGTTGAACTTGGCCCCATTCTTTTTCATAGAAGGCCTTAAATGCTGTATTTGAGGCTTTTGTATCACTGCTTATCGCCAATGCAGGGTTTATTAGAACAAGCGAAGTAAGCAGCGTGACAAGCATAACAACAAACTTAAATTGCACCGTGAGTCTCCGTAGGCGTCGCCAAAATAAAAAACGGGACCATGATAACATGCTCCCGCCTTTAAAAAGTACTTGTATTACATCTACTTTGCTTAACTAAAATACGCTTCTAGGTCGTCTGAACCACCTATATGCTTGCCGCCAATGAATACTTGCGGCACAGTTTCTCTGCCAGAAATAGCAGTTAAACTGGTTAATGAAGCATCTTTACCTAGAACGATTTCTTCATAATCGTATTCTTTTTCTTCAAGCAGCTTTTTCGCTTTTGCACAGAACGGACATCCAGGTTTAGTAATCAGCGACACAGGCGCTTTTGCTTCTTCATCAGGCGCGATATACGCAAGCATGGTATCAGCATCAGACACTTCGAAGGGGTCGCCTTCTACATCTGGCTCAATAAACATTTTCTCTACAACACCGTCTTTTACCAGCATTGAGTAACGCCAGCTGCGCTTACCAAAGCCTAGCTCCGCTTTATCAACCAGCATTCCCATACCATCAGTAAATTCCCCGTTTCCATCTGGAATAACGGTAATATTGCTGGCTTCTTGATCGGCGGCCCATGCGTTCATCACAAATGTATCGTTAACCGACACGCAAACAATTTCATCAATACCGTGCTTAGCAAACTTATTCGCCAACGCGTTGTATCGTGGCAAATGGGTTGATGAACAGGTTGGTGTAAACGCACCTGGCAATGAGAAAACCACGACATTTCGGCCTGAAAAAATTTCTTCCGTAGTTTTCGTTACCCACGCTTCACCCTCACGACACGGGAATGACACATTAGGAACGGTTTGCCCTTCTTTGGACGTAAATCGACTTGCTGACATAGTGACCTCTGCACTGTTATGTAACGTTAATTTCAAGTGTTATACGCGATTAATTAGAGACTAGATTGAGTAAGACAACAAATCAATAGGTATCACTGAGCATTCGTTAATATCAATTTTGATGCTGAACCTTCACCGTCTGCTGCCTATGCTTATTAGCGGTAATCTGCAGCAGTGGCGCTTTCATTTTTCCACTTTTGCGGTGTTTTTATTGCTTTATATAGCTTTGTGATAGTAACAATCGAGGACTAACGCCATGATCATTTTAGTGGGTGGTGAGAAAGGTGGCAGCGGAAAAAGCTGTTTGGCACAGAATATTGCTGTGTATCTTCGCACCGAAAAAGGGGCAAAGGTATTAATGGTTGATTGTGATCCTCAGCGAACGACATCTGACTGGATCCAAGAGCGTAAAGCAAACCCTCGGCTAGCGGAAATAAACTGCGTTCAGTTATACGGCAAAATACGCAACGAACTACTTAGCCTTCGCCAATACTACGACTATGTTGTTATTGATTGTGGTGGACAAGACAACCTAGCGCTTCGCTCTTCAATGGCAGTAGCCGACCATATTCTTATTCCTTTGCGCCCAAAACGTCGCGATCTAAAAACGGTTCCTCACATGGAAGACATTTTGTCTACCTGCAAAATGGTAAACCCTAAAATGAATGCTGCATTTGTCATTACGCAATGCCCATCATTGCCAAGTTTGGCCAGCCGAATTCTAGAAGCCAAAGAGGTATGCCGTTCATTTGGTATTCCCGTTTTAAATTCAGTGACATTTAGCCGAAACATGTACGACGATTCGGAAGAATCAGGTAAATCGGTTATTGAAAGCGAGCCAGAGGGCAAGGCGGCACACGAAATTCGTACGCTATTTGAAGAGCTGTTAGCGGGCAAAGTGGAGGACGCTTATGAGTTTACTCAACCTCAAAAAGTCGAAGCCGTCAGCTAGACCGTCGCTTCGCTCGGTAGAAGCGTTTATTGATGATGCTCTACTTTATGCACAAGGCAAAAGTAAAGGCTCGCACAAAACGAACGCTAATAATCCAAACATTAATTTAGAAAAAACGCGTCACGGCACAACTTCATCGATAGACAAAGTGGTGCCAATTAAAAAGCCTCAGCGCACACAGGGTATGCGCCACGCAACATTTACGCTAACACCAGAGTGCATAGAGAAACTCTCCGTTCTCTCAGCACAAACCAGCAAGGCTAAATCGGCGCTTATTCGAGAGTGGATACAAGACCACACCGCATTACTAAATCAGGACTGAATAGCCCTGATTGCCTAGGCAGACATAGGAAGACGGAACTTCCTAATCAATTTATAAACCCACGTATAAAACTAAATACGCGCTTTCAACGTTTTATTCTTCAATTACGAAAACGTATCATTATGATCAAGGTCAAAGTGTTTAACACTTTGCCGCAGGTATGCTTTACATAAGTCACTATATGGAGATATGGATTTGATGGGGTCTAAGGGAGTGCATACGTTGAAGATGCTAGGGTGTGTGCTGGTTTATTGCTTGCTAGTATGCGCTCCAGTGGCGCGTGCTCAAGACGTTGGCAATACACCAATTGACGACATAAACCACTTGCTTGCCACTAAGCAGTACGACACTGCTGAGAGCAAAGCACTACTGCTACTTGAACAAGCGCTTCAAAAAAACGATGTGTCTGCCGATCTGTTTTTCAACTTGGGTGTTCGCTTACAGAATGCATCTCGTTTTGAAGCATCTAAAGCCCTATTTAATGCTGCCCTAGAGCGCTACACACAAGAGGGCGATCTACAGAGTATGGCATCTGCACTACTGCATTTGGGTATTGCCGAGCGCCAGCTAACACACTATACCTCTGCATTTTCCTTTGTAAGACGTGCCATGTCTATTGCGCAAATAGAGCGAAACCGAGAGCTAAAAGCTAAGCTGCAGCTTGAACTAGGTATATTACACCAAGCTCAAGATGAAATAGAAATAGCGCTTGAACCACTTAAAGAAGCGCTTAACTACTTCAGAGATATCAATGACATCAACCAAACGAGCAATTGTCTTTTAAGAATTGGGGATATTTATTCCCTACTTAACCAAACTACGCTAGCACAGACCTACTACCAAGACGCGTTTAATGCTGTAGACCCACTAAACGATAAACGCCTTTTAGGCATTATTAAAACTCGCATTGGTGCCCTTCAATTAAAAAGCGGTTCCAATGATCTGGCAATGAAGTCGATTTCTGGCGGTTTAGAACTTTTGCTTGCAGCTAATGATGACAGTGCTATTGCTCAAGCTCGTTTATTAATGGGCAAAGCACTTGTTGAAAATGGTGACATTGTTAAAGGTAGAGCGCTACTGCAAGAGGCAATGAGCTTTGCCAATTCTTCAGGTCAAGCTAAGTTAGTGAGAGAAAGTCGTCTTGCGTTGGCTGAAGCCTTCCTAAAAGAACAAGACTTCAAACAAGCGCTTTATCACGCGCGAATAGGTACAGTGGATGCCCGAAAAAACAGGCAGCTGCGTGAACAGTTAAGCTTTTTGTCAGTACAATTAAGTGCCTATGTGTCGTTAGGTGAATTTAAAAAAGCGTTAGACATCCAGTCGGTAATTCAACAGCTTCGCGAAGCGATGCTCGACTCTCAAAACAAAAACGCCATCGAAGGCCTTCAAGCTGAAATAGAATTGGTACGCCAGTCTAGAACCTTGGAGAAACTTCAAGAATCTAAACAGCTCGCTTTGGCACAGGCTGAACGTCAACGCCTTCAAACCACTCTATTTTGGAGCATTTCACTTGCTAGCTTACTGCTGTTATTTTTGGTGTGGAGCCGCTACAAGCAGCGCGAGCAAACCATACTTCTGCGTCGAGAAGTAAGGCAGCAGACCCTTAGCCTACAAGAGAAAAATAGCGAGCTTGAACAAGCTTATAAAACACTGGAAGAAGTTAGTCTTCGCGACCCGTTAACGGGGCTTTATAATCGTCATTACCTAGAATCTCAGCTACCTGGTGAAGTAAAAAGAAGCCAGTTCGCCGCCAAGCAACAAAGTAACACCAGTTCAGAAAAAACAGATTTACTGTGCCTACTTGTCGATATCGATCATTTCAAACGCATCAACGACGACTACGGTCATATTGCAGGAGACAAGGTACTGTCGGCCTTTGCCCAAATTCTCAAAAATGTATTTAGGCAGACCGACCTTATTATCCGCTGGGGCGGCGAAGAATTCTTAGTGGTTTGTCGTCAATCCAACCGTGAAGAGCTTCCCGAACTTGCTGAGCGTTGCAGAGAAATGGTAGCCACCTCTGCCTTTGATGTAGGTTTAAATGACCCTATATCCATAACCTGTAGCGTAGGTTTTTCCTTGTTACCGCCTTCATCAAACGGCAGTGAAAACTTTGATGAGGTATGGGCACACACATTTGCCGTAGTCGATTACGCCCTTTATGCCGCCAAACTCTCGGGGCGAAATGGCTGGATAGGCGTTGTCGAAACGTATGATAAGCAAGGCGAAAACAGAACAGCATTAGATAACAAGTTTAACTTTCCAAGTTCAAGAATTGTGACCTCGTTTAACAACATAGCAAGTATTACGTGGCCGGAGACCCCTGAGGAGTAGCAGTATGTATAAAGGTACCTGTAGCTGTGGCGCTGTGCAGTTTGAAGTTGACCATATTGATGAGTTTGATACTGATGACGAGACCCTTAGCAACAGTGATAATCGGGCGTTTAGCATCGATGTCGACAAAGATAAGCTTTTCGTAGACGCTTCACCATCTGCGCTAGCGAAACTTAACGAGGCCTGCGGCGACACTCATCATGTTTGCAATGTCTGCGGCAGTACATTGTTTACCGAGAAAAGAAGTGACAGAAGCGTTCGTGTAGACGTGGTATTCACGGGTCATGACGTGCGCTTTGAACCTCATCGCCAGTTTGTATTTTAAAACTGGCGATAGGGCTCGGTTGTAAGTAAAGGTGTGGTTAAAGGTATGAGCTTAACGCTAGTCTGAACTTTTAATATCTTCCATGTGATATTTGTCGATTAGCGAATACAGCGTAGGGCGCGTAACACCAAGTAATTCAGCAGTACGTGACATATTTTTTTCTGCTTTGAGATACGCTTTGCGAATTGCGCGACTTTCAGCAATTTCACGTACTTCACGCAGGTTAAGTGTTTCAGGTTCATCCGCGGCATCCACTGGCATAAGCCCTAAATCATCCGGCTGAATAACTGTGCCTTCAGCCATAATTACTGCAGACTTCAGCTTGTTCTGCATTTCTCGAATGTTACCCGGCCATTTGTGCGCTAGCATGGCATTTACGGCTGACTCTGAGAAACTTTTTGCCTTAGCTTTAAATTCTTCTCGATAGATGTTCAAGAACGTGCGCGCCAATAAGATGATATCTTGGTCGCGGTCACGAAGCGGCGGGATCATAATAGGCATTTCACCCACACGATAATACAAATCTTCACGGAAGGTCTCTTCGGCAACCATATTTTGCAGATTACGGTGCGTAGCGCAGATAACGCGAATATCCACCGGGATCTCATTACGACCGCCTACACGCTCGATAACACGCTCTTGTAAGAAGCGCAGCATTTTTGCTTGAAGACCAATAGGCATATCGCCAATTTCGTCTAAGAATAGGGTTCCGCCCTGCGCTGTTTCAATTTTACCTAGCGTGGTTTTATTCGCGCCTGTAAACGCACCTTTTTCGTAACCAAATAGCTCACTTTCTAGCAAGTTTTCGGGAATAGACGCACAGTTAATGGCAACAAATGGCTTGTCTTTTCTTGGGCTATGCTCGTGAATGCTGCGCGCAAACACTTCTTTACCCGTGCCACTCTCGCCAAGTAACAATGTGCTAATGTCGGTATTAGCAATTTTTTCAGCGCGACGCACAACTTTCTGAATAGCTTCACTATTACCTACTATGCGCGACATGCCCTGACGTGTACGTGCAAGTACCGTATTTTCATGTTCTAACTTTGCAAGGTTTAATGCACGGTTAACCAATAGCTTTATGGTGTCGGAATCTATTGGCTTTTGATAGAAATCATAAGCGCCAAAATCAATTGCCTTAAGGGCATTTTGTTTGTCGTTATTCCCCGTTACTACAATTACCTTGGTGCGAGGGGCAAGTGAGATAATATCGTGAAGTATACGAAGGCCTTCAGATGCATTAGCAGGGTCTGGCGGTAGGCCTAAATCTAGCGTAACTACCTTGGGCTCGAATCGACGCAATTGAGCAATGGCTGAAGTGTGATCGTCTGCAAACACAACGTTGTAATCGGTTAGGCTCCATTTTAATTGTTTTTGGATACCTAAATCATCGTCTACTACCAAAACGGTATCAGTCATTTTTTCGTCCTATCTATTAACTTCTTCCATAGCACTGGAAATTCCGCCCTACTATCCTAACGGAAAGTGCAGAGTAAAACAGCTCCCTTTGCCTGGCTCGCTTTGCACTACTAACTTCCCACCTATCGATTCAATGTAGGTTTTCGCGTCGTAGGCACCAATACCCATGCCGGCATTGCCTTTGGTGGTATCAAATGGCTTGAAAAGGCGTTCTTCAATAAACGCTTTATCCATTCCAATACCCGTGTCCTCAATCATTACTAGCTGCGCATTATTGTGATTATCAGTGGTAACCACAACATCAACGGTTCCACTATCGTCGGTGGCCTGTTGCGCATTACTTATTAAGTGATACAGCACGTTGGCTACTTTGTCTTTATCTACCACTACCGACGACTCGCTAAGCACGTGAACAGTTGGGATAGGCGCTAAGCCGCCACACCTTTTCGTCACCACGTCATCTGCAATTTCAGAGAGTAAAAACTCGTCGTTAACGCCCTCTTCTACTGCTTTTTTGTCGGTAAGCTGCTTAAGCATTTTTTCCATTCTAGCTTTGGTATGCTCAAGGGTTTCAAAGGTGTCTTCAATAAATTCTGGGTTGTGTTTGTGCTGCTGGGCATTAGCAAGAATTAAATCTACCTGCGCAAGCACGTTTTTAAGGTCGTGAAGTACAAACGCCGACATGCGATTAAACGCTGCAAACTGTGCATTTTCGGCAACCACTTGTGCGGCTTCGTAGTGCTGAATATACGTGCCCACTTGTTCTGATACCGCGGTCAGGTAGTCTTTCAACTCCCAGTTTAAATTTATTTTCTCTTTATCACCCGACGCCAAAACCGCAAAGCCCCACAGGCCGCCGTCTTTTGTAAAGGGCACGAAAAGTTGATACCCATAGTGCTTTAGCGCGTTTCTATCTAGCTTTAGCCCATCATAATCGAACGGTTTTACTTGGTATGCATCGGTATCAATAATCCAACCGTTGTTACCGCTGTACTGTGCAAGGGCATGTAAAATAGCCAAGGTGTTCTCTTTCTTGCCTTCATCACCTTTATTACTTTCATTGCCTGCGTCTACTGACGGCTGCTCTTTAGCTACTTGCTCGAAACCATCGTTTGTCATTTTGTACAGTTCACCAGACTCATACTGTATGGCGTTTAGCATGCCAGTAAGGCCCGTATGATAGACATCTGAAGTACTCCCACCTGTGCGTGTAAGCCACTGTGTCAGCTTTACCCACTCTACTCGATAGTCGAACTGATTAGCGAAGAAATGTTTAGTGATGAATATTTTAATTTTGGTTCTAAAAGCGGTAGACAAGAAAACCGTTGCAAGCAGTGCGAACGACATGACCACAAGGATAATCTGTACTGTTGCTCCCCAATTACCGCCAAGATAATTGATGGCGTATCCTACAATAGCCATAACAAACAGATATCCACCCGCCACTAACAGTAATGAACTGTGAAGCACCACATCGCGAGAGATAAATATATCAATACCCCAGTTTTGAATACGACGGATAGAAATAACCAAAAGAGGCATAAGCAAGAAATAGATATAGCCACGTGCAGCGATGTAACCTATTTCAACCTGATTCACCATTGTGGCATTGGCATAAGTCACGAATTCAAATAGGTTAGTAGCGCCAAGATAAATAATGAGCGGTTTGAATGCCCACTGTTCCCTGCCCGCTTGGCGGTAGACAACCTCAAGCAGCACCAGCACCTCAAGCGACAATACAATTAACGCTAAGAAGCTCCACGCGGGGTTCACCGCTAACAAATAGGGCGCCAGTAGTGCGGCAACAGCAGGCGCTAAAATAATTAAAGTGGCAGGACGTTTAATAACGTCAGAAAAGCTTTTAAAGTTGGTTTGAATACAGGCTGCTAGGAAGAGCAGCCATGCCAATTGCTTGAGTATATCGGCACTTAACAGGCCGGTAAGGGCAATGGGGCCGAATAAAAAGGTGATAAGACTTGATGACCAAACAAAGGTTGCAGCAGTTGCTAACACCAACAAGTGCTTTGCCACACCAGGCTTTCTTACGGTAAGCAATAGCAGTAGCAGCACCAAATGCGCTAGGCTATTAAGTGTATAGCCTATATCTGAAATCATCCCTTTCTCACCCTTATCGTGTTTTTAATTGGGCGGCTTAATGCAGTGTTATTCACCACGCTTAGTGTATAACGCGAACTTTCTTCGGCGAAATACACAAAGCGCGCCGTGTTTACACTTACTTAGCGCTTGCGAATAACCAAAGACCCTATGGAGTAACCCGCACCAAACGAGCACAACACGCCAACATCACCAGAAACCAAGTCTTTGTGATTTAGACCAAAAGCAATGACCGAGCCAGCTGATGCGGTGTTCGCAAACTCATCAAGCACAATAGGTGCTTCTTCTCGGTTTGCTTCACGCCCCAATAGGCGTTTGCAAATCAACGTATTCATATTGATATTGGCTTGGTGTAACCACCAACGCTTAACGCCTTCAGGCGTTATATCGTGACTTGCTAGGTGTGATTCTATGTGCGCTGCTGCCAAAGGACACACTTCTTTAAATACTTTGCGTCCAGCCTGATGAAATAGCTTATCTGGTCCATATGGGTCGACGTCTTCAGCCCGCGTCATGTAACCGAAGTTAGAGCGAATGTTATTTGAGAACTTAGTCAGTGCCTTTGTGCTTAACACATCATAAACGTGCTCACCTTTTGCTGTTTCAGCTAACTCCAGCACGGTAGCAGTAGACACATCGCCGAAGATAAAGTGGCTGTCTCTGTCGGTGTAATTAATTTGTGGTGACACCAGCTCTGGGTTTATCACCAACACGCGCTTGGCGTTGCCAGCACACAGCATTTCATAGGCACGGTGCATACCGAACGTAGCAGCCGAGCAAGCTACCAGCATATCAAAACCAAAACCTTCAATGTTCAGTGCTTCTTGCACTTCTATAGCGATAGCTGGATAGGCACGCTGTGTGTAGGCACATGACACAATGACAGCATCAATGTCGCTACCTTCCAGATTCGCAGACGCTAAGGCAAGTTTAGCTGCCTCAACGGCAATTTCGGCCTGATGTGAAAGCTCATCGTCAGCCCTAGGCTCAATCTTAGGCTTCATTCGCGCAATGTCTAACGCGCCTTCTTTTTTATAGATATAACGGCTCTTAATGCCTGATGCTTTTTCGACAAACTCTGCGCTAGAGTATGGCATAGCGCTCATTTCGCCAGCCTCTATTTTTGATTGGTTTTCATTGTTAAATGCGTCAACGTAAGCATTGTAGCTATTTACAAGCTCTTCGTTGGTAATACTCTCTTGAGGGTGCCATACACCCACACCACTAATAACAACTTGATGAGACATAACCGTTCTCTTTTTTCCTTTAAGCAACCCACCTGCATACAAAGAAAAAGCGTTCAGGCAAATACTGCGCGATGCATTGCTGTATAAATTTTATCTGTCAGAGATACAAGAGCTTAACTCTATATCCCCGTATTATGCGTCATAGCTTACCTCAAAACGGATTGCGCTGTAACTATTAGCACACAATCACGTGGACTAAAACGTAAAAAGCCTCGCAGATTTGCGAGGCTTTTAAACTACGTAACACTTAACGCATGTGAACGATTCAATTATAGCTGGTTAATTTGCCATACGGTAACGGTACCGCTAACTTCATTACCCACGATAAGAAGTGGCACGCCGCTTGGGCTGTCTTCAGCACTTACGAACACTAGGCTTTCTGGTGCTAGGTCGCCAATTACGTTGTCAGCTGTAAGGCCTTCTGTTAGGTCACGGTTAATTACATACTCTGAGAACTGCACATCGTAAGGGTTAGTAACGTCGTATACAAAGATACCGCCCATACGTTCTGTGCCGATAAAGGCATACGTACGGTCGCCCACTTGACCCACTGTCAGCGCTTCTGGCTCTGGACCTTTATTTTCTGAACGCGAGTCGCCTGCGTTTTCGTCATCACCGTTGTTAAACAGTTCGCCGTGAACAGATGCCGTGATACGCTCAAAGTCATCACCTGAATCGTATACCACAAGGCCGTTTTGATCCCAGATAGTAAATGAACGAGCACCGTAAGCATACGCCGCGTCAAATTCACCGTCGCCATCCATATCGCCCATGGCTGTAGTAACGCGTAAATCGTCAGCTTCGCCAGTAGCTTGCAGCATAGCAAGTTCAGAATTAGCCTCAGCTGTAAGATCTGATACTCGTGCTTCGTCGGTATACGCTAAGCAGCCGTCATCAGCATCAAACTCAAGACCACCCGCTGCAGTACACGCTGTTGCATCTGCTGCCGCAAAGAAATACTCACGCGCATCACCTTCGTTTGCAGTTACTACGAACGTTGCATCTTTCCAAGTGAAGTTAGCAATGGTATCCGGCTGATATACACCATATAAACCAGTGTATTGACCGAAACTTACCGAACCGTCTTCTTGAACATCAATGTTAAGACCAGCCCATGATTTGGTGCCAAGGCCTACAACATCAACCGTTAGCTCTTCCAGGTCAATCACTGCAAGGCCGTTATTTTCTTGAAGGCTTACATAAGCAACATCATTTGTTGCTGTAATGTATTCGGGTTCAAGGTCCTGCGCTACCGTTGTAGCAATGGCAGTACCGTTAATTGTGCGACCAGAAGGATTAGGGAACATCATGCCCTGCGCCATTAAGTCAGCTTGCGAACCGTTGAATGCAGTAAAGCCAACCGTTGTGCCTGTTTCTTCAGGCTCACCGCTTGCAAGAATGTTGATTACGGTAACAGAACCAACTGGGTCAATGGTGTAGTCGCCAGAAGGTTCACCTTCGTTTGCCACTAATACTTTGCCACCGTCAGGCGTAAAAGTAACCATGTCTGGTAGTGCGCCAACTTCAACAGAGTCTAGGAAAGCAGGTGCAGATGAATCTAAACCGCTATAGAAAAGCACATAACCGTTGTCCGTAGCTACCGCTGCCGGTACGGTTACGGCCATTAGGTCACCACTAATAGCAATGCTGGTAAGGCTGCCAAGCGCAACGCCATTTATATCTGCTGGTAAGCTAAGGCTAGTTGGCGTAAGCGTAGTAGTATTAATTGGGTCAGCCATTGTGGCTGTTGAAACACCAGCAGCTGGAATAATTGAAATGGTATTCGTGTCGCCGTTGGTTGCGTAAATAGTGGTAGTAGCAGCATGATACTGAACAATTTCAGCTGCGGCAGAATTACCTAAAAATGCACGACCCACAACGTCCATTGCAATACCAACAGATGCATCGGTACCGTCTGCACCGTTTTCACCTGCTTCGCCTTGCTCCCCTTGAGGACCTTGCGCACCAGTCTCACCTTGTGCTCCATCGTCACCATCAAGACCACAGCCGGCAAGAGACGCCGAAACCAAAAACGCAAGTAACCCATACTTAAACTTATTACGCACTGCCATTTTATTTCCTTTTTGTATTTGTGTCGTACTTTTTTATGGCGTCTATGCGGCAACTACTGTTTATACCACTTTATTTTCGTAAGCATTTACAAATGCTGCTGACGCATCTATACCCAGTACACCAGAAAAATCATCTAACTTCTATGTATAAATTAGCCCCAGTTTATGACACAAAAATTAATTTGGCAAAACGTTAAGAAACTGTCTGATAGTTAAAGTGTTTTAGTAATTAAGGAACGAAATCAGATGTCGCTAGAGCAGTATATGGGCGACACGTGATACATCTCCACCTCGCTACCTACTCGCACACTCACACAATCCCCAACCATTAGATTGTCTTGTTCTGTTGTTACAATCACGTAATCACCATCAACCGCTTCTAAGCCCACTTCTAAACCATTTAAATCGCCTTCGAAAAGCGATACCGCCATACCGCTGAAAACGGCACCGAAAAGCGCGGAAAAGAGCATGTCGTCGTCACCAGAGTTGAAAAGTGCACCTTCTACAGCGCCCATAGCTGCTGCCTCTTGCGCGTGAGATTCAAACTGAATAGGCCTAACATCGGCAACGGTAGCGTAAAACGTAGTAACGAATTGATTTCGCTGTTGGTTAGATATTTCACCTACCGAGGTGCAGCCGCTCATTAACAACATAAGGCCACTTAAACCGAGTAGTTTGACCTTCGCAGGACGAGAAAAGACAGAACAAAAGTGTGTGAAACGCACCGCGAAAGACACACAAGAAGATACCGCGGAAAGTGCCGCTGAAGATAGAGAAACAGTCATAATAGTATTCCAGTAAAAAGCCCGACTGCTTCAATGTAGTTTAGTGTAGATGAACGTTACCTTAACCAAATACAAACAAAGTCGTGCGCAAGCTTAACCGTGCATTCGAATTCACCATGGTGATAAACTAGCAATACAACAATATTTTAATTAACGCCCAGTTCTGCTAAAAGTACTAGCTATTAAGTAGCAGTTATATAGCAATATTCGGATAGCCAATGGCGAGTAAAGACGATAAGGAACACACATGAAATTGAAATTCACAACATCGACAGTTATTGCAGCGGTGCTTACACTAACCGCATGCGCAACGTCGCCAACTGGCCGCAACCAAGTTTTACTGTACTCAGAAGACCAGCTGGCACAAATGGGCAGCCAGGCATTTACGGGTATGAAAGAAGAGCTAAAAATTTCGAACAAATCTGTAAGTAACAACTACGTACAATGTGTAGCGGATGCAATAACAGCACAGGTACCCTCTACCGTATTTGGCGGCGAATGGGAAGTGGTGGTTTTTGACGATGAACAAATCAATGCGTTTGCCCTGCCAGGCGGTAAAATTGGTGTTTATACCGGAATATTAAATGTTGCTGAAAATCAGCATCAGCTAGCTGCCATTATAGGCCATGAAGTAGGTCATGTTATTGCCGAGCACGGCAACGAGCGCATGTCGCAATCAACGCTGATTAACGTAGGGTCACAAGCTGTAGGCCAAGTGCTTGCGGCTAATGAAGTACCTCAATCAGGGCCTATCATGGCTGCCATTGGTCTTGGCATGCAGGTAGGTGTTCAGCTGCCATTTAGTAGAACGCATGAATCGGAAGCCGACGTGATTGGCCTTCAGTTAATGGCGAAGTCAGGCTTTGATCCAAGACAGTCTGTTAATTTATGGCAAAACATGGACGCGGCAAGTGGTGGTGAAAGACCAATGGAATTCTTGTCTACTCACCCGGCGCCGCAAACACGTATCGACAACTTACAAGCCAACATGCAAGCCGCTTATGCAGACTACCAGGCAGCGCCATCCCGCCCTAGTTGTACGCGCTAACCATTCAAACGATTACGATTGCCTTTCACACAAAAAACGCCGCATTTAGCGGCGTTTTTTTGCTTTCTGTTTGATGCAATACAGCTTACTCGCTGTCTGCTTTGTGCAAGTGAACATCCATTTGTGGGAATGGAATAGAAATGCCTTCTTCGTCGAAACGCAGTTTCACCTTCTCGGTAAAGTCCCACTTAACCGCCCAAAAATCAGGAGAATTCACCCATGGGCGAACCACAAAATTAACGCTACTGTCAGCCAGTTCAGAAACAGCTACCGTTGGCGCTGGTTCATCAAGAATACGCTCATCTTCTTTTACCATTTCTTGAAGAATGGTTTTGGCTTTTAATAAGTCTGCGTCGTAACCAATACCCACAACCATATCAACACGGCGCGTGTCTTTGGCTGAGTAGTTGGTAATGTTGTCGCCATAAATTTTGCCGTTAGGGACAATAATTTCTTTGTTGTCAGGCGTGTTCAAAATAGAAGTGAAAATACCAATTTTCTTAACAGAGCCAGCTGTACCAGCCGCTTCCACAAAATCACCCGCTTTGAATGGCTTAAACACAAGAAGCATGACACCTGCAGCGAAGTTTTTCAGCGAGTCTTGTAGTGACAAACCAATAGCTAGACCAGCGGCACCTAAAATAGCAACGAGTGATGTGGTATCTACGCCTAGCTGATCAAGCGATGCCACAATAACGAATAGCATTAAAATGGCGCTTAGAATAGACTCTAAGAAATCTACCAGCATGTTGTCGTATTTCGACTTTGCCATTAAGCGTCTGAATACTGATAGTAGAAAGCCAACAACAAGTCTACCAATAACATAAATCGCAATCGCCATAGCGATGTTTATGCCCCATGGAATAGCATAATCATTAATATAGCCTTCAATGTTGCTTGCTGAAAAAAGCGATAATTTTTCTTCCATAATGTGTTCCTTATTATTTTCCAAGCCAAAGTACTACGCTGCATAACGCACATGCACAAGGGCATATGTAAATGTTTGAACACCGTATCAGGTATTTTAATTTACACCAATAGAGCAAGCGCCGAATTATGTACTTTTTATCCAAAAGCCTAATAGATCTGCATTTTACATTTCAGTTCATTCGACTTTTCGCATACTTACGTATGGGTAGCAACACCCTTTTTCGGTAGCGATATTTTTATTGAGTTGTAATATCAATGTCACTAAATCGGTGGATACTTTCCTCGAATTCTAATGGGCTTGGTTAGCTTTGTGTTTTCGGAATTTTTACCGGAAGTGTAAGAACTACAAGCTATTTTTATTGGTGCTTTTTTAAACAAAAAGTAGTAGACTAAAGTCGTACGTCGAGACCGCGCAACTCAATAAATGCTTAAGTAAAAAGCAGGAACAAAGCGCACTAGGTTTCGAAGAGCTTTAGCATACGATGTAAAGTAAAGGACTCACACATGTTGCTACTCATCACATTGTTTTCAGTTGTTTTGTGTCTATTTTTGTACTCTTTACGCACAGATAAAGGTAGGCACACCAAGTATGCGCGCACCGAAGAAGGCGCCGTAAACTAAATACCGCTTAATATGGTGTAGGTGCTTTCGGATATGTTGTATTTGTAGCTACACCATTTCTATTTGCCCTCAATGGTTTATGCGGTTTTGTTAACTTGTACATCGCCATTTCAACATCGCTTCTCTGCTAGCAATGCAAATCAGCGTTGCAACATACGTTTAGTGACAAGTATCATAAGGCCAAAATTTTTCTATACTGTTTGGCATGCGCATACCTCGAGTTTATTACCCCAACCCTATTCCGCTAGAACAAGAATTCACGCTAACAGATGATGCAGGCCATCATATTGCAACTGTGCTTCGTCTAAAGCCCAACCGTCCAATTGTGCTTTTTAATGGTGACGGAAACGAGTATAGCGCCCAAATTATCAGTATTCAGCGCAAGAAAGTCATCGTTGAGGCAGACGCCTGCCTTTCAATCGCAAAGGAATCTCCACTTCACTTACACCTCGGTCAAGGCGTGTCGAAGGGCGATAGAATGGACACGGTGTTACAGAAAAGCGTTGAACTTGGCGTTACTGAAATTACACCAATTATTACCGAGCGCTGCACGGTAAAACTAGATGAAGCTCGCTGGGAAAAGAAGCTGCAGCAGTGGCAAAAAATCATTATTGGAGCTTGTGAACAAAGCGGTAGAAACTATCTTCCTACGTTGAACGCGCCCGTCTCACTAAATCAGTGGCTTGCCAGCTCTACTACCACAACACGTCTCGTTTTAGCGCCAGGGGCCGAGCAAAGCCTTGCTCGTCAACCTTACAATGCGCAAGGCTACCGCTTGTTAATTGGCCCAGAGGGAGGCTTGTCAGAAGCTGAAATTCACCTTGCCAATGAAAACGGCTATCAGTCGACAAGTTTAGGCCCTCGTATTCTGCGAACCGAAACCGCCGCCATTACAAGTTTAAGTATTCTTCAAGCGCAGCACGGCGATTTATAAAACCCAAGCTTGCGCAATCATGCAACAAAAATACGCTTGAACTGGGGCTTTTATGCCCCAACATATCAACTATAGTTAATAAATGCGCGAAGCCGCGCTATGCCTTACCCACATTCCGAAGTGAGAACATAATGCAATATACCGTTGGCGTAATAATGGACCCAATCGCGGATATTAAACCGCATAAAGACACCAGTTTCGCAATGATGCTTGAAGCGCAACGTCGCGGCGCAAAAGTGGTTTACTTCGAATTAAAAGACTTATTCTTTGATAATGGTAAGCCAATGGGCATTGCAAAAACTGTTACGGTAAAAGATCAACCGTCCGACTTTTACACCATAGAAGACGAAGCCATAGTTCATTTAGGCGATATTGATGTTCTTCTTATGCGTAAAGACCCGCCTTTTGACAGCGAGTTTTTATATGCAACGCAAATGCTGTCATTAGCACAGGATGCAGGCGCTTTGGTAGTCAACAATCCACAGGCCTTGCGTGATTACAACGAGAAGTTGTTCACAAGCTACTTTCCAGAGCATATTCCAAGCACATTGGTGTCGAATAATCAGACCCTTATTCGCGAATTCCACGCCAAGCACCAAGACATTATTTGTAAGCCCCTAGATGGCATGGGTGGCGCATCTATTTTTCGGGTGAAACCCGACGGCAATAACTTGGGCGTAATCATTGAAACGCTGACCAAGCTTGGCACGCGCTACATGATGGTACAAGAATACTTGCCCGAAATTAAAGACGGCGACAAGCGCGTACTGATTGTTGACGGCGAAGTTATGCCTTACTGTCTTGCTCGTTTGCCTACTAAGGGCGAAACACGAGGTAATTTAGCGGCAGGCGGTACCGGTCGCCCTCAACCCATTTCAGATAGCGACCGTGCGCTTGCTGAAGCTATTGCACCCACCCTCAAGGCTAATAACATTATGTTTGTAGGTCTTGACGTTATTGGTAACAAAATTACTGAAATTAATATTACCAGCCCCACCTGCGTACGAGAGATAGAAGCGGCATTCGACGTTGATATTATGGGTGCACTGTTCGACGCTATCGAAAAACGTTTAACCAGTAAATAACATACGCTGAGGCTATCTTAGCGATACATTGAGAAAAGCACTATGACAGAAATGAAAAGTTTACAGAATCACTTCTTGGTTGCCATGCCAAGCTTGGACGATCCTTACTTTTCTCGATCATTAATTTACGTATGTGAACACAATGCCGAAGGCGCTATGGGGATTGTGGTAAACCAGCCTTCTACAATGAATGTGAAACAGTTGTTAGAACAGACCGACAAAGATCTTACCGTGTCTGAAGACAAAGCCGAGCAGATTGTGCTTGCTGGCGGACCAGTAAATCAAGAGCGCGGTTTTGTGCTGCATTCTCCGCAAATTACTGTAAAAAGCACATCGCAAGACGCTGAACAAAAATCGTGGGCATCAAGTTTAAAATTGGCGCCGAACGTAATGGTTACCACATCCAAAGATATCCTTACCGCCATTGGTAAAGACGAAGGCCCAGAAGACGTATTAATTGCACTTGGCTACGCAGGCTGGACCGCTGGCCAACTTGAAAAAGAAATGCAGGAAAATGCATGGCTAACCATTGAAGCCGATGAAGAAATCTTGTTTCGAACCCCAATGCACAAAAAGTGGCAGGCGACAGTAAATAAGCTTGGTGTTGATGTGTGGCAGCTTGCTCCTGGAGCTGGTCATGCCTGAGCAGGGAAGTCGCACAGTATTAGCATTCGACTTCGGCACAAAAAGCATTGGTGTTGCGGTAGGGCAAGAGATCACGGGAACAGCGTCACCACTTGCCGCCATTAAAGCGCGAGACGGCATTCCTGATTGGTCGCTCATTGAAAAGCTGTATGACGAATGGCAGCCGCACGTTGTTGTGGTAGGGCTACCTTTGAACATGGATGGCACCGAACAGGAAATGACGCAGCGCGCACGAAAGTTTGCTAATCGCTTACATGGTCGCTTTCGTGTAGCCGTTGAAGTATGCGACGAGCGACTTACTACCACCGACGCTAAAGCTATGCTCTTCGAATTGGGCGGTTATAAGAAATTAACGAAAGATAAAGTGGATAGCGTTTCGGCGTGCGTTATCTTTGCCAGCTGGAACGAGAGTCAATACGAGTAACCTCTGAGCGGGTGTTTGGGGATGTTTTTGGATTCAACTACGAAGTCTTTCTACCTCGCGTTTCTTGAATTATCTTGCTTTATTGCAGCTCCAGCATATCTCGAACGAACCGCCATTTTCTTCGCCACAGTGTTGGCAGAACCAGTCAACACCAGATGATGTTACACCGTCATTCGCCTTCAGAAAAAGGGCTTCAACCACTTTTGATGCCCTTGCATACCACGACTCATCTATAAGCCAAAGCTCTACCTGAGAGTCTTGCCATGGCAACTCGCCAATAGCACCGCTGGCAAATTCGTTTTTAACCATATACGGAATAGACAGTGCGTCTAACTCGCTACGCACTGCCTGTAGCTCAAATGCATCTTGCGACGAAAATAGCTTTTTCAAATAATGCTCCTGAAACTACTCTTCCTTTAAAGATATTAGTCGTCCATATCAATAGATACATTTGATAACGTACCCAAACTAGAACCATCACTTTTATCTAGTTTAATCATTAGGCGTAAGTCGTTTGGCGAGTCGGCGTGATGCAGCGCTTGGTCCATGTCAATTCTGCCGTCTTTATACAGATCGTACAGCGCCATATCAAAGCTTTGCATGCCCTGCTCTTTGCCTTTTTTCATCGCCTCTTTAAGTGCACCAATCTCGTTTCGTTGAATAAGGTCGCGTACCAACGGCGAGTTCAACAAAATTTCAATGGCAGCAACGCGGCCTTTTCCATCTGGCGTAGGAACAAGCTGCTGCGCCACGATAGCGCGAATGTTCAAGCTTAAATCGAAGCGAAGCTTGTCGTGCTGATCTTTCGGCGCCAAATGCATAATACGCTCTATAGCTTGGTTAGCGTTATTGGCGTGCAGTGTAGCCACACACAAATGACCCGTGTCAGCAAATGACATGGCGTATTCCATGGTTTCCATAGAGCGAATTTCACCAATAAGAATAACGTCAGGTGCCTGACGTAATGAGCTTTTCAGTGCATCATCGAAAGATTGAGTATCAATACCCACCTCGCGCTGTGTAATTACACAATTCTTGTGCTCGTGAACAAATTCGATGGGGTCTTCAATGGTAAGAATATGACCATGAGAGTTTTGGTTTCTATGACCAATTAACGCTGCCAGTGACGTTGATTTACCCGTACCCGTACCACCTACAAACAGCACCAGTCCGCGTTTTGCCATAATGATATCTTTTAAAACAGGCGGTAGCCCTAAGTCATCTGCTTTGGGTATTTCGGTAACAATTCTACGCACCACCATACCAGCCTGATCGCGCTGCCAAAACGCAGAGCAACGAAAGCGGCCGATACCTTCGCGCACAATAGCAAAGTTACACTCTTTAGAGTTGTGAAACTCTTGCTGCTGCTTTTCAGTCATAGCTTCGTGCACTAGCGAAAGGGACGCCTCTTCAGACGTTGCGCCATCAGATATGGGCGTAAGCTTACCGTTTATTTTTGCACTTACGGGAAAGCCTGCCGTAACAAACAAGTCAGAGGCATTATTGTCGACCATTTTTTGGAGAAGAGAATCTAGCATGGTCGCTCCTACAGACTGTTCATGGCTTGTTTATCAATAGACTTTTCAGCAGCGTCTTGCTTGGTAATAACGCCCATAGCCACTAAACGCTGTAGGCACTGATCCATAGTTTGCATACCGTGCGCCTGCCCTGTTTGAATAACCGAATACATTTGCGGCACTTTGTCTTCACGAATTAGGTTTCTGATAGCAGGAATACCCACCATAATTTCATGAGCAGCAACACGCCCACCACCTACTTTCTTAAGCAGGGTTTGCGAAATTACAGCGCGTAGTGATTCAGACAACATCGAGCGCACCATGGCTTTTTCTTCAGCTGGGAATACATCAATAATACGGTCGATAGTTTTAGGTGCCGAGTTAGTGTGAAGCGTACCAAACACAAGGTGACCGGTTTCTGCCGCTGAAATAGCAAGGCGGATAGTTTCTAAGTCACGTAACTCACCTACCAGAATAACATCGGGGTCTTCACGCAGTGCTGAACGTAGCGCATTGTTAAAAGAATGCGTATCGCGGTGCACTTCACGTTGGTTAACCAAACTAAGTTTGTTCTCGTGAACGAATTCAATAGGGTCTTCAATGGTAAGAATGTGCTCACGTTTATGCGTATTGATATGGTCTACCATGGCTGCAAGCGTTGTACTTTTACCAGAACCAGTAGCACCGGTTACCAATACAATGCCCGTAGGCTGGTTTATAATATCTTTGAAAATTTCTGGCGCGCCTAGATCGTCAAGCGTAAGAACATTACTTGGGATAGTACGCAATACCGCCGCTGCACCGCGGTTTTGAACGAAGGCGTTTACACGGAAGCGAGACAAACCACTTACTTCAAAAGAGAAATCGGTTTCAAGATTTTCTTCGTATTCCTTACGCTGCATGTCGTTCATGATTTCATAAACGAGGGCGTGAACTTGCTTATGGTCGAGGGCCGGTACATTGAGTTTTCGCATTTCGCCGTCAACGCGAATAATGGGCGGCAAGCCTGCTGACAAGTGCAAATCAGAGGCGTTATTCTTAACACTGAAGGCTAAAAGTTCGGTAATATCCACAATCACTTCTCCAAAACAAGGTGAATAATGCAAACAATAGCAGAAAGACTAAATTCCGCACGAAAAGGAATCCAACAAGCCGCTACCAATGCACATCGTCCACCAAATTCCGTTAAATTGCTAGCAGTTAGCAAAACAAAACCCGTATCGGATATTATGGATGCGTATAGCGCAGGACAACGATTGTTCGGTGAAAACTACGTTCAGGAAGGTGTTGAAAAGACGAAAGAACTTGCTCATCTATCAGATATTGAATGGCATATGATAGGGCCCATTCAGTCGAACAAAACCAAGGTGGTTGCTGAGCACTTTGACTGGGTGCAATCTGTCGATAGAGAAAAAATAGCGCGCAGGCTAAATGAACAAAGACCAGACAACCTAGCTCCTTTAAATGTGTGTATTCAGTTAAACATTGACGATGAAGACAGTAAGTCAGGCGTAAAGCCAGAAGCGTTAGATGAACTGGTATCGTTTATTCAGTCACAAGACAAGCTAATGCTTCGCGGGTTAATGGCGATTCCAAAAGCTACCCCTACTGAAGAAGAACAACAGCGTACTTTCGGTAAGCTAAAGGAATTATTCGACCATTACCACACATCGCTGAGCAATTTTGATACCCTATCCGTAGGAATGAGTGGCGATATGGTTGAAGCCATAGAAAACGGTTCAACTATGGTGCGTATTGGTACTGCTATATTTGGTAAGCGAAATTAGGCAACGGTTTCGAGATTCGTTGGCTGCGCTGAAGCCAAGTAGAAAGCTTGAGTGAAGCACAGAACTTAAATCTTGCGCGCTACACATTCACGAACATCAACATAGAGGATTTACATGCAACAGAAAAAATTAGCATTTATTGGCGCGGGTAACAT
The DNA here is from genome assembly GCF_042848195.1 of Alteromonas sp. MTD1. Taxonomy (NCBI): domain Bacteria; kingdom Pseudomonadati; phylum Pseudomonadota; class Gammaproteobacteria; order Alteromonadales; family Alteromonadaceae; genus Alteromonas; species Alteromonas sp. MTD1. The sequence continues at coordinate 214,925 of NZ_BTGG01000003.1, read as the reverse complement.
GAGCCGCAGCATCATCAGTGGTTTAATTAAATCAGGTTATGCCAAAGAAAATATTTTGGCAGCTAACCCGTCTACCCCAAAACTTGATGGTTTAAAAGCCGAGTTCGGAATACACACCACACAGTCAAATGATGAAGCATGCCAGTTTGCTGATGCCATTGTGCTTGCAGTAAAACCCCAAATTATGGGCGACATGTGTGCTGAACTTCAAAAAAGTAACGATTTGTCGGGCAAGCTTTTCTTGAGCATTGCTGCGGGTCTGCCTGTATCTCGTTTACAAGAAATGCTGGGTGGCGAATACCCTGTAGTGCGTATTATGCCAAACACACCTAGTTTGTTGGGCAAAGGCATGTCAGGTATGTATGCCGATAGCACAGTGTCACAGTCTGACCGTCAGTATGTAGATGACGTAATGAATAGCGTTGGCGAGACCGTTTGGGTAGACCAAGAAGATGGCATTAATGGCGTAATCGCTGCAGCGGGCAGCAGCCCTGCTTATTTCTTCTTATTCCTTCAAAATATGCAAGAAGAAGCCATGAACATGGGCTTTGATAAAGCGCAATCGCGGCTTATGGTGCAACAAGCCATGTTAGGCGCGGCGGAAATGGTTTGTAACAACCCTGACCTTGAATTAAGTGAGCTTCGCGCCCAAGTTACATCAAAGGGCGGTACCACAGCTGAAGCGGTTAACACGTTTATCGACCAAGGGTTGAAAGACATTGTAAGTAAATCGATGCGAGCTGCTGTGGCCCGCGCCGAAGAAATGGCAAAACAGCTTTAACGTTTTAGGAAATTCAAAACATGAACGCAACGGTATTTTTGGTTGATACCTTATTCAGCCTTTACTTAATGGTGGTGATACTGCGCCTTTGGCTTCAAATGGTGCAGGCCGACTTCTACAACCCATTAAGTCAATTTGTTGTAAAAGCAACCCACCCTATTGTTGGCCCGTTGCGCCGTGTTATTCCTTCTATTGGACGATTCGACACTGCCACCTTCGTATTAGCCGTTGCCGTATGCGCACTGAAGCTCATTACGTTAGGGCTGATGTTTGGTGGCAACTTAAACCCCATTGGCATTGCCATTTTATCGATAATGGGCGTAATAAAAGAAACCCTGTCATTAATGTTCTGGGTTCTATTGTTGCGCGCAATATTAAGCTGGGTATCACAGGGGCGTTCTCCGGTAGACTATGTGCTGCATCAGCTAACCGAGCCATTCTTAGCACCTATCCGCAGAGTTATTCCACCATTAGGTGGCCTAGACTTATCAGTACTGATTGCCATAATTGCATTACAGTTTTTACAGCTGCTGATCCAAGACATCGTTCCTATGTAATTAAGGTAAAAGCAGTAGCTCGTGCACGACAACCGCAAGCTCGTCGTGCATAGAGTCCGGGGTATGCATAAGTAATTGCAAGTGTAATTGCGTGAGTAATTACGTAGGTAAAAGAGTAAGAGGATATGAAAAAATTAAATGCAATATGGCTAACATTTGCGGCGGTGTTTTTGTCGATAATAAGCGCAGGTGCACTTGCCGAGCAAAAGAAAACACTGGGTGAATGGGATGTACATTACATGGTTGTGGGTACACCGTTTCTTACGCCTGAAGTAGCGGCTCGTTATGGTATTGTGCGAAGCAAGTTTAATGCGCTGGTAAACATATCGGTGTTAGACAAAAACACGACCAAAGCACAGCGTGCGGATGTGTCGGGTGTTGCTAGAAATTTACTGGGTAATACGCGCAAGCTTACTTTCAAAAAGGTGGAAGATGGCGACGCTATTTACTACTTGGCTTCTTTGCCATTTCGCGACCAAGAAACCTTTCGTTTCGAAATAGATGTGAAAAAGGGCAACAGCCAACAAACGCTGAAGTTTCAGCAGAAAATGTATGTGGATGAATAGTCCTGCTATCTAACTGCTGTCATATTCCACATCCAAGAATATCATTATGGGAAAAGGTCATACTGTTGTATGGCCTTTTTTATTTGCTTAACGGTTTTATTCAAAAAAAGAGATACTTTGCTTTACCAACGACGTACCGTAGTAAATAATTATTTTAACTGGTCGGGCAAGTTAACTTGCTCACATGTGCCCTATTATTCGTAAAAATAAAAAATTAAAAAGAGAGTGACTCATGGCTACCCCTTTCCCACATCTACTTGAACCGTTAGACCTTGGTTTCACCACTCTGCGCAATAGAACGCTAATGGGTTCGATGCACTTAGGCCTTGAAGAAGAGAAAGGTGGGTTTAATAAGCTTGCAGCGTTTTACGCCGAGCGCGCAAAAGGCGGCGTTGGCCTAATTGTTACCGGTGGTATTAGCCCTAACATTTCAGGATGGGTTGCACCGTTCGCTGGCCGCATGACTCGTTCAGCGCACGCGAAGAAACACAAAGTCATTACCGACGCGGTGCATGCAGAAGGTGGCAAAATATGTATGCAAATTCTGCATTCTGGCCGCTACGGGTATCACCCTCTTGCTGTATCTGCTTCACCGATGAAGTCGCCAATAACGCCTTTTAAACCTCGTGAGCTTTCATCGCGTGGCGTACGAGGCACCATCAAAGACTACATTCGCTGTGCTAGCCTTGCGCAAAAAGCAGGGTACGACGGCGTTGAAGTAATGGGCTCGGAAGGCTATTTAATTAATCAGTTTTTCTGTAAGCGTACCAATCACCGCACTGATGAATGGGGTGGCAGTTTAGAAAACCGCGCTCGCCTAGCAGTAGAGATAGTGAAAGGCATACGTGAGAAAGTGGGTACTAACTTCATTATTATCTATCGCCTGTCTATGCTGGATTTAGTTGAAGGCGGCGCTGAATGGGATGAAGTGGTTTACCTAGCAAAAGAAATTGAAAAAGCAGGCGCAACGCTGATTAATACCGGTATTGGTTGGCATGAAGCAAGAGTACCTACCATTTCTACATCAGTACCACGCGCTGCATTCACGTGGATAACCAAGCGCATGAAAAAAGAAGTGTCGCTGCCATTAGTTACCACAAACCGTATTAATACGCCTGAGGTAGCGGAGTCTGTGCTGTCAGAAGGTCATGCCGACATGGTATCGATGGCGCGCCCTTTCCTTGCCGATGCGCACTTTGTGACTAAAGCTATGCGCAATGAATCTGCGCTTATCAATACCTGTATTGCATGTAACCAAGCTTGCTTAGATCACGCATTTGAACAAAAGCGTGCAAGCTGTTTGGTTAACCCGCAAGCCTGTTATGAAACTGAACTTACTTTTACGCCCACCACAACCAAAAAGAAACTGGCTGTTGTGGGCGCTGGCCCTGCCGGGCTCGCATTTTCGATGTATGCTGCCGACCGGGGCCATGAAGTGCATTTGTTCGACAAAGCGTCGGAACTTGGTGGGCAGTTCAATTACGCTAAACAAGTGCCTGGCAAAGAAGAGTTTTACGAAACGCTACGCTACTTTAAAAACCAATTGGAGCGCACAGGCGTTAACGTACACCTAAATACCGAAGTAACCGCTGATGCCCTCAAAAGCCAAGAGTTTGATGATGTTGTGCTAGCAACGGGTATTAAGCCTCGCGAACTGACTATAGAAGGGCACGACCATCCAAAAGTAATGAGTTACCTAGAGGTACTTCGTGACCATAAAGCTGTAGGCCAGAAAGTCGCCATTATTGGCGCTGGCGGCATTGGTTTTGACGTTGCCGAGTTTTTGGTTGAGCACGAAAGTTTAGCCGAAAACAAAGACAAATGGTTAGCACATTGGGGCATAGATACCGACTACACCACGCCAGGCGCGTTGAAAGAAAAGCACATCGAACCTTCTTCACGTGAAGTGTATTTACTCCAGCGTAAAACGTCTAAAGTAGGTAAAGGGCTGGGTAAAACCACCGGCTGGATCCACCGTCAGTCACTTAAGCACCACAACGTACAAATGATAAATGGCGTAAGCTATGAAAAAGTAGATGAAGAAGGCCTGCACGTGTTGATTAACGACACCCCAAAAGTGCTGCCTGTTGATAACGTGATAGTGTGTGCTGGCCAAGAGCCTTACAAGCCGCTAAAACAGCCTCTAGAAGAGGCCGGTATGACGGTACATATTATTGGTGGTGCAGATGTAGCAGCAGAACTCGATGCTAAACGCGCTATTCGCCAGGGTGCTGAGTTAGCAGCTAAGATTTAAAACTGATCAAACATGATAGCGTTGCCGTCTGGATCTTTAACCACAAGATGTCCGGGGCCGCTATCGCCTTTCACAGGCACTTCAATGGCAATATCTTGCTCTACAAATTTAGCCTGAAGCGCACGCACGTCGTCTGGGTTAAAGGTCATAATGTTGTCTTCAAACATGCCTTCGAACAAACCAATCATGGTGTTGCCACTTTTCATCATTAGCCACTTGTCTTCAATAGAACCACAAGACGGCATAGCTTCAAAGCCCAGCGCTTCATAAAACGCTTTAGATTTAACAATATCTTTAACCGATAAACTTAACGAAAATAACCCTAGTGACACGTTATTGTCTCCCCATGCAAACAATACAGATATGTGCAATTAATGTTCAAATGCTACTGTAGTGAACTACTATGACAATATCACTGCAATTAGTCGCAAAAACAAAAAAAGCCAGAAGTAGTGATTACTTACTGGCTTTTTATTGCTATTTAAGCGCTTCGGCTAAACTGGAAATGTAGCTATTGCTTTCCCTTAAACGTTAGCTTTTTTGGCTTGCAATCCAACGGTCAATTTTTTGTTCCAAGATAGCCATTGGTATACCGCCCGTGTTTAATATTTGCGCGTGGAATTCACGAATATCAAACTGTTCGCCCAATGTTTTCTCGGCGCGTGCACGAAGCTCTTGGATTTTAAGTGCACCTACTTTGTACGATAACGCTTGTGAAGGTATAGCGATGTAACGCTCTACTTCAGCAACCACTTCTGTGCGTGTCATACCTGAGTTATCAAGCATAAAGTCGATGGCTTGCTCGCGTGTCCAACCTTTAGCATGAATGCCCGTATCAACCACTAAACGCATTGCACGCAGCTGTTCGTCTTGAAGCGTACCATAGCGATTCCATGGGTTATCAAAAAAGCCCATTTCGTAACCCAAGGTTTCTGAATACAGTGCCCAACCTTCTCCAAACGCAGGTAAGAAACTAAAACGCATAAACGATGGCAGCGCTTCGTTTTCTTGTGCCAAACTTACTTGGAAGTGATGACCCGGCGCACCTTCATGAAGATACAACGTTACATTACCGGTAGTTAAACGGCTTGGTAAGTCGTAAGCGTTAAAGTAGAACGTACCTGGACGTGAGCCGTCAGGTGTACCCGGTTGATAAGAGCCACCTGCGCTGAACTGCTCAATGGCAGGGTCGTAAGGTTTAATCTCAAGCTCAGACTTTGGCAGTAGCGAGAAGTATTGGTCAATTTTCTCGTCAACCTCACGACCAATGCGATAGTAACTTTCAGTAAGTGCTTCGCGACTTTTAGGTTTGAACTGAGGGTCGGTGCGCACATAGTCGAAAAACTCGTTCAACGTGCCTTCAAACTTAACTTCGTCTTTTATCTCAAGCATATCGTTTTTAATACGCTTAACTTCTTTAAGACCTAAGTTATGCAGTTCATCTGGCGTCATTGGAAGCGTTGTAGAACCTTCAACCATTAACTGATAAAGCTTTGCGCCGCCTTTCATATCGCTAAGGCCAATGCTTTCTCGCGCTACCGGCAAATACTCATCACGTAAGAAGTCACGCATACGCGTGGTTGCATCGTAAATGTCTTGCGTTGCTTTTTCATAATCAGCGGTTAAGCGTGCTTTTTCTTGGTCTGAAAACTCTTCTGGGAACATGTTAATAGGCCCCCAGAATTGCGACTCTTTAATTGGAATAGCTAACTGTGTATCAAACTGTTTGATAACGCGGTCGATAGTCAACTTAGTCTCAAGTACACCCGACTCCATACCTTCACGGAATTTACCAATAGCGCGCTCAGATATAGCGATGTAGTCTTTATGGCGTGAAAGGTTGTTTTCGTAGTCTTCGATAGTCTTAAAAGGTGCTGCGCCCTTGCCGCTTGCAAACGATGGGTAGAACGTATGGAAACCGCTGAAATGATTAACAGGGCGTACTTCAGTTAACGCCGATATTTCATCAGTCGACATTTTAAGCGAGCGCTCTTGATTATACTTAAATACATCGTAAGCCAGCTTGTCAGTATCGCTTAGCTTACTTCTGTCGATTTGTTTCAATTCAGACAAATTAAGCTGCACCGCAGTTTTGCTCGCCAGTGCGTGTGAATCAGTTAAGAAGTCGCCCAGTCTGTCGGCATAACGCATATCACCGCGGAAAATCGCCATTACTGGGTTTAACGCAATATTGCGCTCATCGGCGGCGGCAAATATGGCAAACAACTTATCGTGTTCTGTTTCAGATACCTTTTTAACGGTTGTTTCGGCCTCTGCATGATTGTGTGCGTGCGCTATAAAACTTCCCGTTCCCAGTGCTAACGCCACTGCTCCACTCAACATAAGTGTTTTGAATGCTTTCATTTTATTTCCTTTGAAATGAGCTTTTTAAAAGCTCTCTGTCGTTATTTTGTATTTGCTATGAAACGTTTATATCTAATTTATTCTTGTGCAGGCAGGTGTGCCATTTCACCACGCCATGCCTTTTCGTAAGCTTCTCTTGCAAGCACTCGCTCGGCGTAAGCTTTTACATTGTCATGCGGTATTTCTTGTTTTGCACCTTTCGCCCACGCCAAAATGTGCCCGGCAATAACGTCGGCCATGGTAAACATGTTTCCGCATACAAATTCGTTATTGCCCAACATTGTTGAGAATACCTTTAACGCCCGCTGAAATTCCCACGCGCCAGTTTCTCGCATAGCAGGTATACGTTGCGCTTCAGGTAGAGCAAAAGAATGCTTGGCAATATTCCAGATAGGCTGTTCTAACTCGTTTGTTAAAAACACCATCATTTCTTCGTATTTTGCGCGCGCAAAACTGCCTGGTTCTGGAATAAATTCATGCATTCCGTGGCGCTCGGCAAGAAACGTGACAATAGCAGCCGATTCAGTAAGTATGCCTTCTGGCGTGTCTAAAGCAGGAATTTTTGAAGCAGTACTAATAGTTTTGAATTCTTCAGTTAAATGCTGGCCAGCCCTTAAATCAACAACGCTGTACTCGTAAGGTAAACTCAGCTCTTCTAAGGCCCAAGCTACGCGAACTGAGCGCGTTTTCGGATAGCCGTAAAGTGTATACATACCCTTGCTCTTTACTATTTCAATGTGACCTAACTGTAAGACGAATAGGCAAAAAGTGCCACAAAGAGTTTGTTACCATTTTTTTCGTAGCTAGCGTCTCGCCCAAGTATTGGAGCTTGTTGCTATTGGTAGGAATAATTTGCGATGTAACCCGGTCTTTTATTATGAACCGTATAGAAATATAGAACCTTAGCTCGCCGTTATGGGTAAGCTAATTGGTCTGTACACGAAAGGGAAAATAATGAAATCAGTTGTCGTTAAATATCTTACCAGCGCGTCTACGCGCTCTTTTGCGTTTTTGAAGCAAAAGACCTCAAGTAATAAGCCGCCAAACGCTAAGCAATCATCAGTATCGGCATCCGCATCGGTTTTGCTATTCGCCGCGCTATCTTCGTCACTCTTAACGCCATTGCTTTCATCGCAGGCGTTTGCAGATGAAGCGGTGCTGGCAGGTGGCTGCTTTTGGTGTATGGAGGCAGATTTTGAAAAACTAGAGGGCGTGACCGATGTGGTATCGGGTTTTACTGGCGGAACAGCCCCAGACCCTACCTATAACGGAAACCATAAAGGCCATTATGAAGCGGTTAAAATTACCTACGATGGCGACAAGCTCTCGTACAAGGATATTCTCGATCATTATTGGGTAAACATCGACCCTTTTGATGACAGAGGTCAGTTTTGTGATAAAGGCCCAAGTTATCTTAGCGCCATATTTGTGGCGAATGCAGAAGAGCGAAAGATCGCAGAGGCAACAAAACGCGCCGTTGTTGAACGATTTCCCGACAAGACAGTAGTTACGCCCATTTTACCGGCTTCTACGTTTTACCCTATTAAAGGAAAAGAAATAGGTCATCAGGACTTTTACAAAAAAAGCCCCGTTCGCTATAAGTTTTATCGTTGGAACTGCGGTCGTGATCAGCGTTTAGAAGAGATTTGGGGGCCAAAAACTAAGGGCTAAGAGTTAAAAGCTGGAAGTTAAAAACGAAGAGCCACCAGCCAAACACGGCGTATGAAAGGCGAAAATCTATTCGCCTTCGTCACTAGACTTATTTGCCGCGCCCGGAGCATTCGCCCAAACGTCGTCAGGTATTTCTCTGGTTGCAGCAGGTTCATGCTCGGCGGCTGCAGCTTGTTTTTTCTCTTGATTCGACCATTTAACGCGAATTTTCTTGCCGTTTATTACTTTCGCATTTAATGCTTCTATAGCGCTATCGGTTTCGTCTTGGCTGCTCATTTCAACAAAACCAAACCCTTTCGACATACCCGTCGCGTCGTCCATTACAAGGTCGCACGAAACTATGGTACCGAATTCAAAAAATAGGTCTTCAAGGTCGTCTTTAACAAAGGTTTTAGGAAGGTTACGAACGAGTATGCTCAATGGATAATTCCGCTATGTTGTAAATAGTGTGTGGTGAATAAAGCGAGTGTGTCGCACTTAAATCGTGCGGAATCACAATAGCTTTAATACACAAAGTTTAGCACACAGCGAGCTTGCCACACGGAAAATGTACAGCATGCCAATGTAATATTAATGGTGTTTGCCTCAGAATTTTCCGAGGCAAACAGGTGGTCAGATTAACGTTATTGCCAGAACAGCGATTAGCGCTTCAGTTACGCTTCTTGATTTCTAAGAAAAACCAACTCTGTTGACGAGCTTTGCTCTTCGCTAAACACATAACCGTCTACGTCGAAAGCTTTCAATCCTTCAACATCTTCAACACGATTTTCGATAATATATCGCGCCATTAGGCCGCGCGCTTTTTTGGCGAAGAAGCTTATGATTTTATATTGTCCGTTTTTGCAGTCTTTGAATGTTGGCGTAATTACCATACCGTTAAGCTGCTTTTTCTTAACAGCTTTAAAGTATTCATTCGACGCTAGGTTCACCAAAACGTTATCGCCTTGCTCTTCCATTGCATCATTCAGCACTTGCGTAATGCGATCGTCCCAAAATGCGTAAAGATCTTTACCATCAGGGTTCGCTAGCTTTGTGCCCATCTCTAAACGGTATGCTTGCATTAAATCAAGCGGGCGCAGAAGACCGTACAATCCAGATAATATTCTTAAATGGTTTTGTGCATACGCTACCGAGTCTTCACTTAACGTGTAGGCGTCCAGCCCTGTATATACATCACCATTAAATGCATACATAGCTTGGCGCGCATTATCGGTAGTAAATGGTGTAGTAAACTCAGCAAATCGATTGGCGTTAAGCGTAGCCAGTTTGTCACTTATTTTCATTAATGAAGACAAGTCTGCAGGAGATAGCGTTCTACATACTTCCATTAAACGATTGGTGTCTTCAAGCATAGCAGGTTGGGAAAAGTCGCTTACTGGTATGCTGCTTTCAAAATCGAGATTTTTTGCTGGGGAAACTACAACTAACATTTCAACTCCTTAGTTCGGTACGGCGCTATTGTACCACTTGATACGATTCAAACATCAAAATGGCATAAGAAAGACATAAATTGGCTTAACAGAGAAATCCGATTAGCAGTTATTTTGCCTGTGTACCATTCCATAACTTGGGTGGGTTTGGTATAAATAGGGCATTCCAGATATGAATGATCCTATCAAGCTGCGCAACCCTACAACGCAGTAGCGAACCAACAATAAAAGCGAGCATTTAAGGCGCGCTATCCAAAGCTTCTGGTGCAACCTGCACTAGAATGTAGAAATTGAAAAAATTACTGAAATAAAGAATAGAGAGAACTATGAGCAATCAGCTAGCTTCATTACGTGATATTACTACCGTTGTTGCAGATACCGGCGACATTGATGCAATTAAAAAGTATCAACCTGTAGACGCTACTACTAACCCTTCACTATTGCTAAAAGCCGCTAGCCTTCCTCAGTACGCTAGCCTTATCGACGACGCAGTTGCTTGGGCTAAGCTGCAGTCTAACGATGCGGATCAGCAACTTACAGATGCAGCTGACAAACTTGCCGTCGCAATTGGCAAAGAGATTTCAGGTACTATCCCAGGTCGTATTTCTACCGAAGTTGATGCACGCCTTTCTTTCGACAAAGCCGCAACGATTGAAAAAGCAGAACGTTTAGTTCAGCTATATCAAGATGCTGGCATCGATAAGTCACGTATTCTTATTAAGATTGCGTCTACGTGGGAAGGCATTCAGGCTGCTGCAGAGCTAGAGAAAAAAGGCATTCAGTGTAACTTAACGCTTCTTTTCAGCTTTGCTCAAGCACAAGCATGTGCAGAAGCCGGCGTATACCTGATCTCTCCTTTCGTAGGCCGTATTCTTGATTGGTACAAAAAGGCTACAGGTAAAGAGTCTTACGCATCTGACGAAGATCCAGGTGTAGTATCAGTAACTAAAATTTATAACTTCTACAAAGAGCACGGTTATAAGACGGTTGTTATGGGCGCAAGCTTTAGAAACATCGGTGAAATTCAGGCGTTAGCAGGTTGCGACCGTCTTACTATTAGCCCAGCCCTTCTAGAAGAGCTTGCTAACGAAACGGGCGAGCTTGAAGTTAAATTAAAAGACAATGGTGCAACTAAAACTCCTGGTGAGCGCTTAACTGAAAGCCAATTCCGCTGGGAAATGAACCAAGATGCCATGGCCACTGAAAAGCTATCAGAGGGTATTAGAAACTTCGCTGCAGACCAAGACAAGCTTGAAGTAATGCTTCGCGAAAAGCTTAGCGCATAAGCACAAGCGCATTATTCGAAGCGTCTAAACCCAAAAGCAGAAGGAAAGAATTGCACCATGAGTGTTTTAACGTCATTACCTGAGTATAAAAAACTGGGCGAGATTGCGCAGTCAATTAAAACTGCGCACATGCGTGACTGGTTTGCGAATAACCCAAATCGCGCTGAAGAAATGCAACTTGAGGCGTGTGGAATCTATTTAGATTACTCCAAAAATCGTGTTTCAAAAGACGCGTTGGACGGTTTGTTTAACCTTGCACGTGTGTGTAACGTTGAAGGGCTGCGCGATGCCATGTTCGCAGGCGAGCAGATTAACTCAACAGAAGGCCGCGCTGTACTTCATACCGCACTTCGCAACTTTTCTGATCGCAAGGTTGTGGTTGATGGCGAAGATGTTATGCCAGAGGTACGCGCAACGTTAGATAAAATAGAAGCGTTTACCGCTTCTGTACACAGCGGCGAGCATAAAGGTTATACGGGTAAACCAATTAAACACATTGTGGCAATTGGCATTGGCGGGTCTTTCCTTGGCCCTAAGATAATGACCGAGGCACTTAAGCCGCACACGGTTGATAGCGTTAAAGTGCACTTTGTAGCAAACGTTGATGGCTGCCATATACACGATGTGCTTTCTAGCGTAGATTTTGAAGAAACATTGGTAGTTATGTCTTCAAAATCGTTTTCGACACAAGAAACGCTGCAAAACACAATGACAGCGAAAGACTGGTTCTTGAAGTCAGGTGGCACACAAAGCGATATTGCAAAACACTTTGTTGCGGTGTCGTCGAACGTTAAAGCCGCTACTGAATTTGGTATCGACGCTGACAATATATTTCCAATGTGGGACTGGGTGGGTGGCCGCTATTCACTGTGGTCTGCTATTGGTCTGCCTATTTCACTGGCACTGGGTTTTGAGAATTTTAAAGGCTTGCTAGAAGGCGCGTTTGAAATGGATACGCATTTCAGTACCGCACCGCTTGAGCAAAACATGCCTGTGTTACTTGCCGTTTTGGGTGTATGGTATCGTAGTTTCTTTGATGCACAATCTCACGTACTTTTACCTTACTATCACTATCTGCGTGGCCTACCTGCATACGTGCAACAGCTTGATATGGAAAGTAACGGCAAAGAAGTGACCCAAGATGGCGATAACGTAGACTATCCTACCGGCCCTATCATTTGGGGAAGTGAAGGTACCAACGGTCAGCATAGCTTCCACCAGCTAATTCACCAAGGCTCTGGCGTGATACCTGCTGATTTTATGCTGCCACTTAATGTGCCCAACCAAGACGATACGCATCACGCTATGCTCGCCTCTAATTGCTTTGGTCAAACCCAAGCGCTAATGCAAGGTAAAACCTTCGAGGAATGTTATGCAGACCTTGAAAGCAAAGAGCTTGACGATGCTGAGCGCAAGCGTCTTGCTGCGCACAAAACTATGCCTGGTAACAAGCCTAGTAATACATTTTTATTCGATAGCCTAACGCCAAAAATTCTTGGCGCGCTGGTTGCAATGTATGAGCATAAGGTATTCGTTCAGGGTGTTATCTGGAACCTAAACTCTTTCGACCAATGGGGCGTTGAGTTAGGTAAAGTACTAGGAAACCAAGTGCTTGCAGGCATTCAAGGTGAAGCAGACAAAGACAGCTTTGACGCTTCTACTCAACAATTGATTGCTAAATTCAGAGCAGCGAATGCACCAAAATAGGGAATTTGAGGCAAATTAAATTTGCTCATTTGGTGCAAAAACAAACTGAACGGTCATCTTTTAAACAAATTAAAGATGGCCGTTTTTTTATGTTGATGTTAATTAAGCGCAAAACGACAGACTGCAATTACTAACGCACAACACAATTTTGTTCACAAACAATACAAATACTATCAATTACATAGCATTTTTGTTTATAGACTGAACACCCGGCTAATACCTTGCCTTTGTCATCATATCGTCACAACTTGTTAATAAAAGGTAAATTTAACTATTTTATTTTAGTGGCGGCTGTGATACAAAATTGTACAGAGGGAAATTTATAAAAAGCTCTGTATTAGTTGTAGTGGTACAAAAAGGAGATCCCAGTGGATAAGTCAGATCTATTTGCCATGTTAGACATCGAAGCAAGCCCAGCTAAAACCAAAAGCAAAAAACGTAAGTGGAGAGAAATCGAAGCGCTACAAGATCGCTACAAATTAGAAAAAGAACTTGCCGAACTCGATTGTGGGTTCGAGTATGAGCTAGAAACACTGGAAAGATAACAAGAAGGCTGCCTGAACACTCAGGCAGCCTTTTTACTTTCTAGGCCTTACGAACGTTATACTTGCCAGCTTATGGGCGTTTGCCCAGTTGCTGACAGGTAAGCGTTAGTTTGGCTAAAGTGCTTACAGCCAAAAAAACCGCGATAGGCAGACAGTGGCGAAGGGTGCGGACCACTTATCACCTGATGTTTTTCACGGTTAATGTGTTTGCCCTTCTTTTGTGCGTGTCCACCCCAAAGTAAAAACACAACGTTTTCACAGTGTGCGTTTACAGCCGATATTACTTTATCTGTAAAGCGCTTCCAGCCCCACTTAGCGTGGCTGTTTGCATTGCCCTGCTCTACAGTTAATACCGAATTTAATAACAACACGCCCTGCTGTGCCCAAGCGGTTAATGTACCGTGTTCAGGTATGTTGAACCCTTCAATATCTTCGGCTAGCTCTTTGTATATATTGACTAGTGAAGGCGGTACTTTTACCCCGGGTAATACAGAAAACGCCAAACCATGGGCTTGGTTGGGACCGTGGTAAGGGTCTTGCCCAAGAATAACGACTTTAACTTCATTAAGTGGCGTTAATGACAGTGCATTAAATACGTCACTTTTAGGCGGATAAATAGTTTTTCCCGCTGCGCGCTCTGCCTCTATTCGCGCAAGTAAATCAACAAAATACGCTTGTTGCTTTTCTTCGCCAAGCGCATCTTGCCATGTTACTACTTCGCCTTTACTGTCACCACGACCTTCTACCATTGTCTCATTTAGACTCATGCTTTCAGCAGTTCCATCATGTGCTGCTTAAGCGCGTCATACGACGCAGGAAGGTCTACCGCCAAGCTGTCCTCGCCCGCCACATCGGCCAACGCTTTGGGTAGGCTAATAGGGTTTCCAAGCACGTTTTCAACAGTTTCTCTAAATTTCGCAGGGTGCGCCGTTCCAAGGAACAAGCCTATTTCACCATCTTCTAAATCGTGGCTTACTGCACGATAGGCGATGGCGGCGTGAGGCTCACTTACATAGCCGTGCTGCGCTAATTGACGCATAGCTAATTGTGTATACTCCTCATCAACCATTTCGCCTTTTAAACATGCTTTGTCGATGTAGCCACGCTCTATAAGTGCTTCTATTCTCGGCCAATTGTTCGGTTGACTTACATCCATAGCATTAGACATTGTGGCTACGGTTGATTTTGGTGCCCATTCGCCAGTTTTTAAATAGCGAGGAACCGTGTCGTTCAAGTTAGTAGCTGCAATAAAGCGCTTAATAGGCAAGCCTAACGCTTTGGCTATCATGCCCGCCGTTAAATTACCAAAGTTACCGCTTGGTACAGACACCACAAGCTGATCGCGTTTATCTTTTGGCAGCTGACTAAACGCTTCAAAGTAGTAACATACTTGCGCTAACAGTCGGCTTATATTAATTGAGTTTGCTGAGTTTAAATGCAGCCCTTCTCGCACATCAGGATCGTCAAATGCGGTTTTAACCAACGCCTGGCAAGCATCAAAGTCAGATTCAATGGCAACAGTATGAATATTGCCACCAAGGGTGGTGAACAGCTTCTCTTGTAGCGCGCTTATTTTGCCCTTAGGAAACAAAATAACTACGTTGATGTTATCAATACCGTGAAAAGCATGCGCTACCGCTGCGCCTGTATCACCTGACGTTGCAGTAAGAATGGTGATGGGTTTCCCTTCACTAATACGCGACAACGTTTGCGCCATAAAGCGCCCACCAAAGTCTTTAAAGGCGAGGGTTGGGCCGTGAAATAGTTCAAGTGAATATACGTTGTCGGTAACTTGTTCTACTGGCGCACCGAAAGCAAATGCCGATTTTACAATGGCGTCTAATTCACCATCATTTAGCTCGTCACCTATTAAAGCACGAAGTACTTCAATACTGCGTTCAACAAAAGGCTTTTCTAGCAAGGCATCTATATCGCTAAGCGTTGGAATATGCTCTGGAAAGTACAAACCTTGGTTTTTACCTAAACCACGCTTTACTGCTTCAGCAAAGCTTGCCGTGTCTGATGAATCTTTTAAATTTACTAATTCCACTTGCTGTTACCCTTTTTACTCGGTCTATAAGCATGGCATTGCTTAAGCCTTTCTATATTTTTTTTACGTTTCTCACTTTCGCATTGATAAGTGCTTTATTGCACGGCCACCTGCGTGCCTGCTTTTGGTATTTGGCACACGTGGCTAAAGCCATCCTCGTTTTGCACATAGTGCTTTGAAAGGTATGCCGACACTTCTTCGGCCTGCGCTTTCGATGAGCATACCGCAAAAACGGTAGGCCCTGACCCCGAAATACCAAATGCTAGCGCCCCCACTTGCTCACTAAACGCGCGTGCTTCGTCGAAACCCGGTAGCAAAGACTTGCGATAAGGTTCGGCAATAACATCATTCATTACCGATGCCGCAAGCGCGAAGTCTTTTGCATGTAATGCATGCACAAATACGCCTAACTGACGGCCAAACGTCAGTGCGGTAGCCATGTCTACCTGCTTGGGCAGAATGTCGCGCGCCGCTGCCGTTGAAACGCTTATTCCTGAATAACAAATGGCGTAATACCAGTCATCATTCAGCGGCAGCGACAGCGTTACAGGGCTGTGCGCTCCCGTCATTAACGTCATACCACCTAAGTAACATGGCGCAACATTGTCGTAGTGCACGCTTCCGCTTATTTGCCCTTCAAGCTCGCCCATCATAGTTAAAAGCGTGTCTTTATCGTAGGGATTATCGAAATACGCATTGAGGGCAGTAAATGCCGCAACAATAGAGCTAGCGCTTGAACCTAAACCGCTACCGATGGGTAAGTTCTTATGCAGCGTAAGTGCAACTGGCGATGCGGCCCTGCCAGCCTTTTGCATTTCTTCGCAAAAGAAATGGTAGCACTTAGTAACAATGTTACTGCTTACATCACCGGGCAGTTTGTGCGCGAACGGGCCGGTAACCTTTAGTGAAAATGTATCTGCGGCCTGTATTTCAACTTCGTCACCAAGCTTGCTCCCGTCAACTGGGGCAAGCGCTGCGCCCAGTACGTCAAAGCCAAGGCTGACATTTCCGATAGATGCAGGCGCATAGGCCTTTAGTGCTTTCATTACTGCGCTACCTATTATTTTTAACTACTGCATTAAACTGCTATATAAATCTGTTAAATAAGCGCTTAGTGCGCCATTTGTTTCCACGGCATAGTACGAAGAATATCGGCAAATACACCCGCCGCGGTTACCGTACCACCTGCACCATATCCACGAATAACGTATGGAATAGGGTTGTAGTAGTCGCTATTTATAGCCAGTGCGTTTTCGCCATCTTTTACCTGTGACAGCGGGTTACTTGCCGGCACCGCCTGAATGCTTACCTTGCATTTGCCATCTTCAATACTACCAATGTAGCGAAGCACTTTTCCTTCTGCCTGAGCAGACTTCACCTTTTCAGCAAAGTCTGAATCTAACTGTGGTAATTGACGCATAAACTCATCAATAGAGCAGTTTTCAGCAAACCCTGCTGGTAACACCGACTCTATTTCAATATCACTAAGTTCTAGTGCCAAGTCGGCCTCTCTTGCCATAATAAGCAGCTTCCTCGCTACATCCATACCACTTAAGTCATCGCGAGGGTCAGGCTCAGTAAAACCGTTATCCTTGGCGGTTTGTGTAGCCTCAGACAAACTCATGCCCTCTTCCAGCTTGCCAAACACATAAGACAAGCTGCCAGATAAAATGCCTTCAAAACGATGCAGTACATCACCTGCGCTAAAAAGCTTTTGCAAGTTATCAATTACCGGAAGACCCGCACCAACTGTCGTCTCGTAAAGATACTGGCGGTTAGTGCTCTGCGCGGTTCTGCGAAGCTTCTTGTAGTAAGCCATTTCGCTGGTATTTGCTTTTTTATTCGGCGTTACTACGTGAAAGCCATTTTCCATCATATCAACATACTGCGACGCTATCGCTTCATGGCTAGTACAATCAACAATAACAGGGTTCACTAAACTGTTGTCATTCGCAAACTGATGAAGGCGCTCTACGCTCAGCATTTCGCTGGCAGAATCTAGCGCTGCTTTCCAGTCGCTACTTAAATCTATGCCCTGACTGTTAAGCAACAGCTTACGGCTATTCGCAATACCATAAACACGAAGCTGAACATTGCGCTTTAACAACTCATCTTGCTGCTTAGCAATTTGACCTAGTAATTCAGTGCCTACATTGCCACACCCTACTAGGAATACGTCGATGGTATGGCGGTCAGAGAAAAAATTCTGATGAATTACTTTAACGGCTTTCTTAGCACGCTTGCTTTCTATAACTGTTGAAATTGAACGCTCAGACGAACCTTGCGCAATAGCAACATTGTTCACACGGGCCTGTGCTAACGAGTTAAAGAAACGCGCTGCCAACCCTTTTGCCTGGCGCATTCCGTCGCCGACAAGGGTAACAATGGCAAGGTCGTGCCTTACTTCAATGGGGTCGAGCAGTTGGTTTTGTAACTCAAGCGCAAAGGCATCTTCTAGAAGCGTAAGTGCGCGATTTGCGTCTTTGCTTTGAATACAAAAACTAATTGAATATTCAGACGATGACTGTGTAATTAGACTAATTGAGATATTCGCATTAGACATTACTTCAAACACACGGCTTGCCATGCCAACCATGCCTTTGAGGCCAGGGCCTGCAACGTTAAACATAGTTACGTTATCTAGCTGCGAAATGCCTTTTACCGACGTCCACTTTTCGCTTTTTTCATTACTGATAAGCGTACCGGGCGCAGCAGGGTTTAGCGTGTTGCGAATTAAGCAAGGTATATGGTGCTGCGCAATAGGGCCAATGGTTTTAGGGTGAAGTACTTTCGCACCAAAGTAAGAAAGCTCCATGGCCTCCTGATACGTTAACTTATCAAGTAAAACGGCACCCTCAACCTGATTAGGATCGGCGTTGTACACACCATCTACGTCTGTCCAAATCTCACAACAGCTAGCATCAATACAGGCAGCCAGAATGGCAGCAGAGTAGTCAGAACCGTTGCGCCCAAGTGTTACCTTTTCACCTTGTTCATTTGCTGCAACAAAGCCTGGCATAACAAGCAGCTCACTACCGTCATTCGGTACGTCAGAGAATCGCGCTTTACTTAACGCAACGTCTGCAATGCTATCTAGATAGTCGCCTTCGGCAAGTACGTATTTTACAGGGTCGATAATACGGTTTGCCACGCCTTTAGCAGATAAGATTTCGCTGAAAAGTGTGACTGAGATGTACTCACCAATACTTAATATTCCCGCCGACACGTTGTCTGGTGCCACACCAAGAAGCTTTATTCCTTCTAGGTGCTGCTTAAGCAAACTTAGATGATCATTGATAAAAGCAATAACAGTGTCGTATGCAAAACCTGTAAGGGTTTCGTTTAGGTGATTGGCAATACCTGTAACCGTGTCGTTAAGCTTATTGAAAAGAGGTTGGAAATCGTCACCAGCGGCCGCTTGTTCACACAGTAGTGATAGCGCATTCGTTACCCCTTTTGGGGCAGACAGCACAACCGCAGCACCGTCGGTTTGGTGGGTTGCCGTGCTAATTTCCATCACGCGCATATATCGCGGTGCATCGGCAAGAGAAGAACCCCCAAACTTTAAGACTTTCATATGCTGCTCCTTAAGGTTTCGCATGCTAAAACGTGAGTAAAAAAAAGCCCGCTCTGTGTTAGGCGGGCTTTCGTTGTCTTTTGCTTACTTGCACTAGCCACCGACCGCCCTATTCAAGGTGGTAATAAACATCATTGTGGTGCCAGTGCGTAGAATCTTTTTCATACATGCAATTTGCCGTATAGACGTCTATCTGTCAACCGCAGTTTTCACCACACAGTGTTGCAGAAAATGAAACATTAAAAGAAAAATATTGCTTATCAAGGTACAAAACAGGTGGTTTTGTCTTACTTCTACTTATCATCAAGTATGTATTTTGCAAGATAATCAATAAGTAAACGTATTTTCGGCGCAACATTGCGGTTAGAAGGGAATACTGCCCAAATCGCTTCTTGCTTGTCTTTGTATGCTGGTAGTACCTCTATCAAATTTCCACTTTTTAGGTCGTTATGCACGTAAAAACCGGGTAACTGTGCGATACCTAACCCACTTAGCGCCGCCGCTCGAAGCGCATTTCCACTGTTGTATCTAACCCGCCCTTTTACTGCTAAGGTTTTTGCTGTGCCTTCAACAACGAAACGCCAGTAAGACTGCGACCCCACCAATAACGCGTGATGCTTTAACGCTTCCAGTGTTTCTGGAGGCGTATTGTCTTCAAAATAGCCTGGGCTTGCGCACACGTACAAATGGCGAGTCGCGAGTTTTTTAGCAACTAACGTTGAATCTTCAAGTGCCCCTATTCGAATAGCCAAATCTAGCCCTTGGTCGACAATATCAATTTTGTCGTTAGTGAAAGTACACTGCACACTAATGCCAGAATAGGTTTTCATAAACGAATTCAGCAGCGGTGCTATAAATGCTTCACCAAACGCCACGGGGGCAGTTAGTTTTATTAACCCTTGTGGCGACTGCTGAAGCGCACTGACTGACAACTGCGCGTCTTCCAATTGTTTTAGTGCTAAATGCGCTTGGTTAAAATACACTTTTCCAGCTTCCGTAAGCGAGACACTTCGCGTAGTACGATGCAGTAGCTTTACGCCCAGTAGCTTTTCTAGCGCCGCCACTTTTCGACTCACTTGGGCTACTGACGTGTCTAGCTTAGTAGCAGCGCCAGTAAAATTACCAACCTCTGCAACAGCACAGAACTCTGCAATGCCTTCTAGCACTTTCAAACAATCACCTTAATATTTATGTTTTCTTGGAAGCTGTATATGCACACTCACAATACCTACAACATCAACTTCAGCGATACAAAAAACGGTCTTCAGTACAGTTTTCCTTTCCTCTTGTTGGCTGTAGTTTTTCTAATGTTTACCAATCAATAAGGGAATAGCATGAAAAAGGTTTTACGATATGGACCGCATGTGTGTTGCGTCATTTTTATGCTTGAAGCGGGTTATGCCATGCTTTTTAATCCTGAAGAAAATGCGCATTTAATTTGCCTACAAACCGCTATTCTATTCGCTTTATTAGCTGACAGGCTTCCGCGACAATACAAAGAAAAAGCGCACACTCAGCAATGAATACCGTTCACGCAATCTTCAACCACCATTTATTATTACACATTTGAAAAAATGAATTACTAAAACTGTATTTATCTAATTTCTGCTGTCTCCTATACTTTGTTCTCTAAAATTACCTACACAGAAAATAAAGGAGCTATTGCATGGCATCGTTTAAAGATACGCTGCAAGACGGCCAAACACATATCAAGTCAAAAGCTGCGGTTGCATGGGGCCCAGGCGAACCATTAAAAATGGAAGAGGTAGACGTAGAGCTGCCGAAAAAAGGCGAAGTGTTGGTTCGCATTGTTGCATCTGGCGTTTGCCATACAGACGCGTTCACCTTGTCTGGCGAAGATCCTGAAGGCGTGTTCCCCTCTATTTTGGGCCATGAAGGCGGTGGTATTGTTGAAATGGTGGGTGAAGGCGTAACCAGCGTAGAAGTTGGCGACCACGTTATTCCACTTTACACTGCAGAATGCGGTGAGTGTAAATTCTGTACATCGGGCAAAACTAACTTGTGCCAAGCAGTGCGCGAAACCCAAGGCAAAGGCCTAATGCCAGACGGCACCAGCCGATTCTCGAAAGATGGCGAACCTATATACCACTACATGGGATGTTCTACATTTTCTGAATACACCGTTTTACCTGAAATATCATTGGCCAAGGTAAATAAGTCGGCGCCGCTTGAAGAAGTTTGCCTGCTTGGGTGCGGTGTAACCACCGGCATGGGCGCAGTGCTTAACACAGCAAAAGTACAGCCTGGTGACAGCGTGGCTATTTTCGGCTTGGGCGGTATTGGCTTATCTGCCATTATTGGTGCACGCATGGCGGGGGCAGGTCGCATTATCGGTATTGACATTAACGACAGTAAATTCGACTTAGCCAAACAGCTTGGCGCAACCGACGTGGTTAACCCGAAAGAATTCGATAAGCCTATCCAAGAAGTGATTGTAGAGATGACTGACGGCGGCGTTGATTTCTCTTTCGAATGTATAGGGAATGTCGACGTGATGCGCTCTGCCCTTGAGTGCTGTCACAAAGGCTGGGGTGAGTCAGTAATTATTGGTGTAGCCGGTGCTGGACAAGAAATATCTACCCGTCCATTCCAGTTAGTAACAGGCCGCGTATGGCGAGGTACCGCATTTGGTGGCGTTAAAGGTCGTTCGCAGTTGCCGGGCATTGTTGAGCAGTACCTAAACGGCGATTTTGGTCTGCAAGAGTTTATTACGCATACCATGGGTCTTAGTGATATTAATAGCGCCTTTGATTTGATGCACAGTGGTGAAAGCATTCGCTCTGTTGTACATATGGATAAATAATTACTTTCTTTATCCCCTAAAAAACATAACAAAAAGAGAAGCATTGCTTCTCTTTTTGTTTGTATTTACAGGATCCCCTGCTCTAGTGCTTTAAGCACTGCTCTGGTTCTATCTCGAACGCCAAGTTTGGCCATGATGGAAGAAACCTGATTTTTGATGGTTCCGGTAGATTTAAACTTTGCGTCTGCTATTTCTTTATTGCTATAGCCTGCTGCAATTAAACGCAGTATATCGGTCTCTTTTTCAGATAGGGGCTCTGGGCTTTCGAACGACTCAAACTCAACGCTCAGCCCTTTTAAACCTTGAAGTACTTTTTCTGTTACCGCAGGCTGAATAAGCGTTTTACCTTCTTTTAATTGCGCGATGGTATCAATTAACGTGTCTAGTGATACGTCCTTCAACAAATACCCCTTCGCACCTGCTTTCATTGCATTGTTAACCAGTTCATGGTCATCAAACGTAGTAAGCATTAATACAGGAGTAGTAATGTTTCTCTCAGCAAGCGCGTGAAGGGCTTCAATACCGGATAGCTTGGGCATACGTATATCCATCAAAATGACATCGCAGTTCGTTGCAATTCCGCTTTCAATAAACTGCTCACCGTTTTCATACTCGCCAATAACTTCAACACTATCGTCTAGACCAAGAAGCGATTTAATCCCCTCTCGCACTAACATTTGATCTTCCACTAATACAAGACGCGTTTTCATTCCGCCTCCGGTATTTGAATGTCTATTCGAAAGCCATGTTCACGTTGCTGCCAGGCAATATGGCCGCCTAGCGCTGATACGCGCTCTTGCATACCTTTTAAGCCATTGCCTGGGGTAACACGAGCATTGTGTACATTGTTTGCCTCTTCCACACAGGAGTCGACTTCTAGCTCGTTACTCATGTCTTGTGGATCACTGAATTGTGTCGGTTCGAAACCATCTTGCATAAACAGATAATAACTACCTTCTCGCTGCTGAAGCGATATGGCAAAGTACTGCGCTGAGCTGTGTTTAACTACGTTGGTAAGCGCTTCTTGCATACACCGTAACAAACAATCAGCAATACTCACGTTGGTTAGCGACAGGTTGTCATCTATGTGAAGTACTACCTCTGGTCTGGGTAATTCTTTAACTAGCGCATGCACAGCTTCAGAAAAGTTAATCGCTGCATTTTCTCGAATATCCGACACGGCTTCTCTAACATCGCTTAACAACAGCTTTGCAATGCTGTGAGACTGCTCAACATGCTTTTTAATATCTTTCGACTCGCTACCCTCAAGTATGCTCACCTTCCTAGACGCCACCTGCAAATTAATAGTCAGTGCAGTAAGGTGGTGACCAAGCACATCGTGAATATTGCGCGCTATTCGCAAGCGCTCATCTTGCGTAAGCGCCTGTTTCATAAGCTGTTGCGTACTGGATAATTGGCGATTTAACGCATCGGCATCTTGTCGGGCTCTTGCCTCTTTAATAGCGGTATTAGACATAATCATTGCAAACAAATTAAACGTCCAAAACAGCGCGCCAGTTAACACCGCCTGGTGTTCTTGCCATATGCTTGCCTGAATAAGCGCGGTAGGAATAGCAATGGGAACCGACAATACCAAGCAACGCTTCCACGGTACATAATAGGGAAGTATGGCCGACCAAATAACAACGAAAATGGCTAAATAGGAGTACGGCACTACAAGCTGACTGCCTATAGCAAGTGCATACATTACACCCAATAACGCAAAGCGCCTTAATGAATTAGAGGAGTTACTTCGTTTTTCACTGCTTAACAGCACAAAACAAACGGCCAGTAGAAGAAAAATGAAACCGGCAGATAATGTACGCCAATGCAAAAGCGAGAAATGCTTCTCTAAAAAATAAAGTGCTGAGCCGCTAATGACCATCCATGTAATACATGCGGATGCACGCTCTACATCTAACTGTGCCAGCCAATGGGCCGGCTTAGATATATTCATTCGTTTTTTGTTTCCCTAAAAAGCGTATTTGTTTTGACTTTATGCCTAAAAGTATCGGTAAAACAGCATCTTAAAACATAAAAACCAATAACAGCATTATTTTTTATGATGTGATTTCGTACTGTGCCAAAAAACGTAAATTAATGCATAGGCCAAAAGTCATTTTTTAAATGGTGACTTTTGGCACTTATCCACTTTTCTAAAAAACGCCACTATGAATGCATTACTTACTCAATTGCAGACGTTGCAATAAGGACCACAAAATGCAATCAATTCACGGTTATATTGTTGCCGCACACATAGTGGCAGGCGCACTGTCACTCATTCTTTTCTGGGTGCCTACCCTCACCAAAAAAGGCGGTAAGGTGCATTCACAATTTGGTGATTACTACGTAAAAGCAATGCTGTTTACTTCAATCAGTGGCGTTATAAGTTCAACCATTGCGCTGGTTGCTCCACTTTCTATTTATCCTACGGTGCCAGACCATTTTGAATCTACCGCACATTTCACCGCCCATCTTAGAGGCCAGTATACTTTTTTACTGATGTTAAGCTTGTTGGTATGGAATAACATAAGACACGCTGTGACTGTATTAGCAGTGAAGCGCGATGTAACAAAGCTGCGCACTATTAACTATCTGTGGCTTCCCGCATTGCTATTTGTAGTGGCAGTGATAGCGCTCTATCAAGGTGTGACCTATGGTATTACATTAACCTGTATATTTGCGCCTATAGCACTATTTAATGCGTTTGGCATTGTGCGCTACGCATTTCAAAAAGAGATCGTTCCCGGCACGTGGGTTACACAGCATATTGGGCATATTATTGGTTCTGGAATTGGTGCCTATACCGCATTTTTCGCTTTCGGTGGGCGCACATTATTTGAAGGGGTCCCATCACTTCAGATTGCCAGCTGGGTGTTGCCAAGCTTAATAGGTGTTCCGTTTACCATTTGGCTTAGCAACAAATACAAACCGAAATCGAAAAAGCGAAAATCAGAAAGCGTAAAAGCGAGCGTAAAAACGAAGGCTGCAGAATTAAACTAATGGCTTCAAAAATAGCAGCTGAGTATTCTCTCAGTTGCTCTAAGCTGACACTTCAGTTACTTTACTCGGGAAAACGCGAACGTTCCGCCGCCTTGGTGAAGTGTAAACGCGCTTGATTGACCGGACGTTCCATCAGGCTTTTCGAACTTAATAACAATACCTGCTAATTCGAAGCGAAACTCGGTTTCAGAATACGCTTCAAGTGGAAATGGGTTCTGCCCTTCTCCTTGGCTCATTAGCTTGCCATCCTCCACCCAAAACGAAATTTTTATCGGCAGCTGTTTACTTGCAAATTTACCTTCAAATGCATGTAACGAAGCTTCATCCACTTCAATCGCTTTTGCTGAAAAGTCTGGAACGTCAAAGGGTAAGCCATACATGCTGCTAAGTACTGCAATAAGCACATTATTGAAGTTATAGTTAACCGCATTACTTAACACCGTCATGTTTAGTCCATCTTCGGTTTTATATCCTGCCGCCGACACGAAGCCATCAATGGAGCCAAAGTGACCATACAGCTGCTTTTCGTTAAATGGTGCCGCCGTCATGCCTAAGCCATAGCCGTCCTCTAACTTCATCATGGCTTTTAATGAACGCTTCGATATCAATTTTCTTGCAAACAGCGCATTAAAAAAATGGTTGGTATCTTTGGCAGTAGACACGATAGCGCCAGCCCCATGCGGCACGCTCATATCTGTTTCCGGTTGCTTTACCCACGTGCTGTTATAGCGATAAGAAGATGCTTCATTTTCAGCAACCTCAATGCTATTGCCAAAATAGGTGTCATTGAGCTTTAACGGCTTTGCAATTTTTTCAGCAATAACATGCGCTAACGGTTTTTCGTAAAGCGACTCAACAATAAATCCTAACAGCGCATAGTTAGAATTAGAATAGTGGTGCTTGCTGCCAGGTTTAAACTGCGGTGTATAAGCTTGAATACGCTGTACTAGCTGCTGTTGTGTTTGCGCTGTTGTCATATACCCCGTGTATTCAGGGGCGTTGGTGTAATTAAATATTCCTGAGCGATGGCTTAATAAGTGTTGAATGGTAATGTCAGCTGCATTGGGTACTTCAGGGAAGAAGGTTGACAATCGCGTCTCTAACTTCAGTTTACCTTCTTCAATTAACTGCATCACCAACACGGCAGTAAAGGTTTTTGTTATTGAACCAATACGAAACCGTGTTTGCGCCGATAGTGGGACATTGTCTTCAACCGATGCCAGCCCCGAATAATGCTCATAAACAGGTGTGCCATTGAGTGTTACGTAAACAGCAGTCATCATTTTATCGTTGTCGCTCAATGAGGTTAAATAGCTATCAAGCGTTGCATGCATTGGGTTTGCGGTATTCGCCATTGCTTGCTGCGCGATGAAAACCGCAAAAAACATAACTGCAGCTACTGCGGAGGAAACCGAAGATTTCAGATGAATTATCCCTTTCATATTTGTCCTATTCTATTTTTGAGACATTGACCGTTCAGCGTAATAATTAAAATAATAGTTGTAATCAAAGCAAGCGAATAAAAAACTTTTTATTCTGCTCACAGATAACTGGCGTTTTAATGATTTGAAAAGATAGGGGCTTTCTCTTTTGCAAAAGCAATGTAGTATTAGGCTTTGATACTAAAAAACCTAGTTGATTATTTTAGAACGCTTCAACAATAACAATAAGCTGTGAGGTTGTCTTGAGTATTAAAACGGTAATCATCAATCTGGATAAAGCAAAGGATAGATTGGCTTTTCAAAAACTGCAGTTCAGCAAATTAGGCTTAGAGTTCGAGAAGCTCTCTGCTGACTGTCCGACACATCAAGAAAATTACGAGCGCTTTAAAGATAGCTGGGAAAGACCAATGAGCTTTTGTGAGATTGCCGTGTTTTTCAATCACAAAAAAGCGTGGGAAATGGTTGTAGCCCGTGGTGAACCGATGATGATCCTTGAGGATGACGCTTATTTATCTACTGACGTTCTAACATTATTAGATAACATAAGCCGCTTAGATCACATCGATTTTTTGAGTTTGGAGGCAAGAGGGAAAAATCAACGAAAGCTGGTCGCAAGACAACCTACCACCAAAATTGACGATGTTAATATCACACGTCTTTATCAAGGACGTTCGGGCCTAGCAGGCTATATTTTATGGCCTCTCGGTGCCAAAAAGCTACTTAAGGCTGTTCAATCAGGCAAAATCGGCATTGTAGACAAATTCATCAACGCAGAATATTCACTAAACGCTTACCAGGTAGAGCCAGCACCTCTTATCCAGTTAGATAGGTGTCAACATTACGGTTTACCCTGCCCTTTACACACTACGTCGTACATTAGTTCACAGGGAAAAAAGCACGTGAAAGGCATTGCGGCGTTGCGATTTAAATGTCGAAGAATTGCAGGGCAAGTGAAGATTTTGGTTAATGAAATTATGAATCGCCATCGTGCCGTGAAAAGGCCTATCAATATATCTGGTAGTTTTAACTAAACCGTGGTGTGTAGCTACAAAACATGGTTAATAATGAAAAAAGCCGCCTGATTTTTCTGGCGGTTTTTTTCATTATTAGCTACACAACATTACGGTTTAAGACAGTGTCTCTACTTGTTTTTGCCTTTGAGACATAGAACTACCTGCAGTCGCAATTACCACTAACGCTACCGCTGCCCATTGGGAAAAGGTCAACGTCTCGTCAATTATGATAAATGCAGCAATTGCCGCGATAGCAGGTTCCATGCTCATCATTATGCTAAAGGTTTGCTTGGGCATATTGCGCATTGCCTGCATTTCTAGCGTGTAGGGAATAGCTGAAGAAAATACGCCTACTGCTAGCCCCATCAAAAGTGCATATGGAGTAAGTAACACTGCGCCTTGGCTAATTGCTCCAATAGGTATGATGCCCGCTGCGGCAACCAACATACCAAGCGTTACTGTTACACCGCCTGAGCCTTCATTGCCGGTTTTATTCCCAAAAACAATATAACCAGCCCAAAATGCGCCTGCAATGAGCGCGAGAACAACGCCAACGGGATCTAAGCTTTCTGCTGATGTACCAATATCAGGGACAAGCAAGCAAATGCCCACAACGGCAAGCAGTACCCACAAAAAATCTCGCTTGTTCTTTGCTGTGAAGAACGCAACGGCAAGAGGCCCTGTAAATTCTAACGCTACGCCAACACCTAGAGGAATTCGGGCAATAGCAAAATAGAAAATGAGATTCATAGACCCAAGACAAATGCCGTAGATAATGACGTTTCGCCATCCCGTTTGTGAAAGGCGTGCTCGCCAAGGCTTAAATATTAGGGTCAAAATAGCGGCGGCAAAGAATACGCGCAGCGCACTTGTACCCTCAGGACCCGCAATAGGGAAAAGTTGTTTGGCAAATGACGCGCCCGATTGAATAGCTATCATAGCCAATAAAACCGCAAGCACCGCAAGCAGAAATCTATTTTTCACAGCAATAAGTTAGCACTAATTAAATGATGGACCGCAGTATATAGTGAGAACCAAGCAAACATCTACTACGCGCTTGACAGGACAAGCAACTGCATAATAGTTTAACGATATTACAATTAAGTATTCGGAATACGGCATTATGCAAAACTACGTTCGCAATCTATTCAATTTTATTGCTGTATTGTCGCTACTCTGGCTGTTTTCTACCACCTCAAAAGCAACTAGCCACGAAGAATCAGCTCTGCAGGAAATGCAGCCATCGCTTTCAACGCTTTCCAATTACCAACAAAATAACGCATTTATGATGTCATCAGGCTTACCTGAGCCAGCGCACTTTGCCCTTCTTAAGGATAAAGGCGTTACCCACGTCATCGACCTTATTCCTGGTGACCGTTCAGATGAAATTAATAGCACGGCAGATGTGGCGCTAACGTATTTCAATGTACCTGTAGACTGGGAAGCCCCCTCGCTTAACAACTTTCTTAACTACGCCGCATTTATGCAGCGAGTCGATACCGAAAACGAGAAAGTGCTTACGCACTGCAAGCTGAATTGGCGAGGCGCCTCTTTTACTTACTTATATCGAGTGGCGGTTTTAGGAGAGAGCGAAACTAAGGCCAAGAGTGACTTAATGGCAATCTGGCATCCTAACCCTACATGGTACGCCTTTATGAGCGATGTAATTACGCACTTTAATAGGTTGAACAACACCAATATTGCCATGTCATTTCAAGCAGCGCCGATAGAACATGAGCATTAACTCCTCTTTAAAGTGGTAGCTCTTTAAGCAGTTATGTTTAACGTAGCCATGTTTTAACCAGCTCTTCCCTAAGTTCATCGAGCATGTAAAAGGAACACTATTCGTGTTCCTTTCTTGTTTCTGCCACGCCTTTCTTTTAGCTACGTTTTTAATACCGATTCATTTTCTTACCGCTGTAATTTCCTACCGAAATACGCATTCAACCAAACACTTATTTGCATTCACATATGAAATTTCAGATGTATTATTGACACATACGGAAAAACATATACGATATTCACATCCGAAATTTCATATATGTTTTACTATGTCGACGTGTCAGCTTTCTCCACTTGCGTTTTTTAAATGCCTTTCTGAAGATACAAGGCTAAAAACACTGCTTATGTTAAGCGTTAGGGACGAGCTGTGTGTATGTGATTTAACAGAGGCACTACAACTAAGCCAACCAAAGATCTCACGCCATTTAGCCGACCTTCGCAAATGCGAACTGGTACAAGATACCCGTAAAGGAAAATGGGTTTACTATCGCCTTCACCCTAACCTTCCGCAATGGGCAAGCGATGTGATATCTCAAACAGCAAAACACAATGCGAACTACATCGAAAGCGCGATGGAAAACTTAACCTGTACCAGCTGCTAAATAGTTCGTTTCACTTACACATTTTACTTAATCATTACTGTTATCTAGCGCACTGCTTAACGGCACAAATTTACTGTAAATGTCCTTAGCAAATGCGCGTAAATAGTAAAAAGGATAATCATGAAGGTACTATACATTTGCACCCACAACCGCTGTCGCAGCATCCTATGCGAAGCTATTACAAATGCATCTCACGGAAACGTTGAAGCGCGAAGTGCGGGTAGCCAGCCTGAGGGAGAAGTTCACCCGCTGTCTTTGAAATATTTAGCGGAGCGTGGCTACAACACTCAGGGTTTAAAAAGTCAGTCTTGGGATTATTTTGAAGACTATTCAGCAGACCTCGTTGTGACTGTATGCGACTCTGCAGCCGGTGAAAGCTGCCCTGTGTATTTTGGGCAGTCGCTGAAAGTACACTGGGGTCTTGAAGACCCTTCAAAAGTTGAGGGTGATGAGACAACAAAAGCCGCCGCATTCAATCAAACGATGAACATTATTGAGCAACGCGTTAGCGCACTTGCTGAATTAGCAGAAAAGAATTTGGATAAAGCTGCGCTTAAGCAAGCGCTTGCAACGCTAGGGGCACAGTAATGACAGATTCCACAATAAGCCAAAGCGTTAATGACGGTAAAAACATGCCCTCAGATAACATATCACCAGAGAATTTACACATTCCACAGGTAACGGATTTTGCTACATCATTCTCGCAACATAAGCCGCGTATTCTTTTATTGTACGGCTCACTTCGCGAGCGCTCGTACAGCCGCTTAGTTATTGAAGAGTCGGCACGTTTACTTGAATACTTTGGCGCTGAGGCCAAAATTTTTGACCCTAAAGGCCTCCCTCAACCTGATACAGAAGATGAACACCACCCGAAAGTAAAAGAACTTCGCGATTTAATGATGTGGTCTGAAGGGCAAATTTGGTGCTCGCCTGAACGCCATGGCAGCATTACAGGCATTATGAAAAGTATGATTGACTGGGTGCCATTAAGCATTGGCGGCATGCGCCCTACCCAGGGAAAAACTCTGGCCATTATGCAGGTGTGCGGTGGAAGCCAATCGTTCAATGCCGTGAACCAAATGCGAATTCTGGGGCGTTGGATGCGCATGCTTACCATCCCCAATCAGTCGTCTGTAGCAAAAGCATTTCTAGAGTTTGAAGACAATGGGCGCATGAAACCATCGCCTTATTACAATCGCATTGTAGATGTTGTTGAAGAACTGGTGAAATTTACGCTGCTTACTCGCGACAACAAAGATTTCCTTGTAAACCGCTACTCAGAACGCGTGGAAAGCGCAGAAGAAGTGAGTAAGCGCGTTAACCAAAAATCAATTTAAGAGAAACAACGATGGGATTTTTTGAGCGTTATTTGTCGGTATGGGTTGCGCTATGTATCGCAGCAGGCGTTGGCTTAGGTTATGTGGCACCCAATGCCTTTGAAGTAATTGCGAATGTCGAATATGCACATGTTAACTTGGTGGTTGCCGTACTTATTTGGTTGATGATTTACCCAATGATGGTGCAAATCGATTTTGGCTCTATCAAAGACGTGGGCAAGAAGCCTAAAGGACTCGTGCTTACGCTTGTAGTGAATTGGTTAATTAAACCTTTCACTATGGCGTTTCTTGGCTGGTTATTCTTTAAGGGCATTTTTGCAGATTGGGTAGATCCGCAAACAGCCACTGAATATATTGCAGGTATGATTTTACTTGGTGTGGCACCGTGTACTGCTATGGTATTTGTATGGAGTCATCTAACAAAAGGCGACGCTAACTACACATTAGTTCAAGTATCTATAAACGACCTAATCATGGTGGTGGCCTTCGCCCCGCTCACCGCCTTGTTATTGGGCGTAACAGATATCACTGTGCCTTGGGATACGCTGCTAATTTCAGTGATGCTATATGTGGTTTTACCGCTATTCGCGGGCTACATTACGCGCAAGCAGCTAGATAAAAAAGGCCCTGATGCGGTACATAAACTTGTTTCGCAGTGCAAACCGCTTTCGATAATGGGCTTATTGCTTACCATTATTATTCTGTTTGGTTTACAGGCCAACACCATTCTTGCACAACCACAAGATATTGTGCTTATTGCCATACCACTGTTAATTCAAACCTACGGTATTTTTGCTATTGCCTATTTCGCAGCAAAAAGGCTTAAACTTCCGCATAACGTTGCAGCGCCGGCATGTATGATTGGGACATCCAATTTCTTTGAACTGGCTGTTGCTGTTGCTATTTCATTATTTGGACTGCACAGCGGTGCTGCACTGGCTACCGTGGTAGGCGTGTTGGTAGAGGTACCCGTAATGTTATCTCTGGTGTGGTTTGCGAATAAAACCCGTCATTGGTTCGACTAGCGTAATTAAATCGCAAAAAAGGCAGCCGTGTGCTGCCTTTTTAATCCATTACTTTTAACCAGTTATATTTAGCCAGACTTTTTAACCAGTTACGGCTTCGCCCTCAAATTCAGGTGCTACAAAGCCGAAACGATGTAATACATCAAATAAAACTTCTTGCTTAACTGGCTTTTGAATAAAGCCCAATGCACCCAACGACATTACTTTTTCTTGCATCAACGGTTGAATGTCACCAGATATTACAATAACGAAGGTTTTAAGGTTTCGTTTCTTTATTTCTTCTAATACCCCAATACCGTCTAATACCGGCATGGTTAAGTCTAGCAAGAGTAAATCAATATTGTGGTGAGCCAATACTTCTAAGGCATCCATACCATTACTGACTTCGTAAGTGTTTTGCGCAAACCCGTCAGGAAGACTTCTCTTTGCCATCTTACGCGCTAGCGTAGAATCGTCGCAAATAAGAACATTAAAACTCATGTGAAAGAACTTTTATTATTTATTGTTATTTGAGTTCCAGCATAACCTAAACAAAAATTTAAGAAAATATCTAAAAACGCTATTAATTACATTAATTATCCTAAAGTCTGTGTCGAAACGCACACAAAAACAGCGAAAGCAGTTTGTGTCACTTTTCTCTTTTTATCTTCTCGTTTTGTGGTAGATATACAAGTTCAGGAAAAAGGAAAAACAAATGCAGAACTCGCCCACCTCTCATGATGAAGCCGAAGTAAGGAAGGTTGCCTATCTTATTTTATCGCACTTTGACAAAAGCTACCGTTGGTTTTCACGAATAACCCGAGGGGCGCAGCAGCGTTTTGAAAAAGGCGATTGGCGAGAAACTCAGCAAGCCTCTAAAGACCGTATTACTATTTATGAACAAAGTTTGTCTGATGCCGTTGCTGAAATTTATCAGATTACCGATGTGCATCAAAAAGTTGATTCTTTCTGGCAAAGCTTAAAGAAGAACTTCGCAGTGCAACTAGAGGGGCACCCCCAATTTGAACTTGCAGAAACCTTTTACAACTCTGTTATTGGTAGGTTGTTCAAGCACAGAAAAATAGATAACGACATGATGTTCGTGTTGCCTAGCCGATGTTTTTTGCCAGGGCAAGACAGAGACAAAGTCATCAACAGCTTCGACACTACAACTACGGTAAGAGAAATGTATGAGTCGATATTTAAAATTTATCGATACAACATTCCCTTTGAAGATTTCGAGCGTGATCTGCAAAACCTTGAGTCGGCCCTTCGAAAGCGTTTAGACAAAGCTCAACTCGCCAGCGTTCAGGCTGTGGAAATACTTAAGCCAACCTTTTTCAGAGGCAAAGCAGCGTATTTGATAGGTCGTATTTGCATGCCTGATGAAACTTTGCCTTTTGTTATTGCCATGCGTCGTTATAACGAACCGCATATGTTTGTAGATGCCTTGCTGACTGACAGAAAAGACTTGAGCGTTATTTTTGGCTTTGCCCGCAGCTATTTTATGGCCGACACGCAAAACCCTGCAGAGGTGGCCGCATTTTTACAAGAGCTACTGCCGAACAAAAAGCACTTTGAACTTTATATGGCAATGGGCCATTACAAACATGGTAAAACGGTGTTTTATCGTAATTTCTTACAGCATATGGACGAGTCAAACGACAAGTTTGAAGCTGCTCCGGGAATTAGAGGGCTAGTTATGATGGTGTTTCACCTGCCCTCTTACGGCGTTGTATTTAAGATAATTAAAGACGAATTTGCTGAAAGCAAAAAGATTACGCGAGACCACGTTAAAGAGTGCTACAAGCTGGTAAAAATGTCGGACCGTGTGGGAAGAATGGCAGACACTCATGAGTACATGAACTTTCGCTTTCCGCTTGACAGAATAGAGCCAGAGCTTATCGAAGAGCTAAAAGAAACGTGTGCATCCAGTTTAGAATTTACCGAAGCCGAACTCATCATTAAGCACTTGTATATCGAGCGTAAAATGACGCCACTAAACTTGTATCTGCAGTCTGAAACCGATGAAGACAAAATAACACGAGCATTGGATGAACTAGGGCTTTGTATCAAACAAATCGCGATGGCGAACATTTTTCCTGGCGATATGCTGCATAAAAACTTCGGCATAACTCGACACGGTCGCGTCATTTTTTACGACTACGACGAAATTTGCTTAATGAATGAACGTAACTTCAGGGCGTTACCCAAATCGGATGACCCTTATGCCATTGATACGTTGTCAGTAGCGCCAAACGACGTATTTCCAGAGCAATTCGAGCACTTTATTGTTGGAAAGCGCAAGTTTAAGGATATTCTGAAGTCGTTACATGGCGATTTAATGACGCCAGAGTATTGGCACGAGGTTCAGAAAAAGTGTGAACGCGGCGACGTGCAACACTTTACTCCTTACAATGCCGACATTCGCTTCGAACGTAACTAGGCGCCTTTAACGCATTGTGAAAGTGATCGTTTTCTACTTAAAAATACGTATTTATTTTGAAAGCGTGTATCGCTTGAATGAGGGGTTGCAGCGTTAAGGGTGGTCTCGTAAGTTTATGATTACATCAAGCGCATAGCCTCAGACAGGTAAAACTGAAAGAAGAAGCTTTAAAATGAAAGTGCTACTCGTTGAAGATGATCCAAAAGTTGCCTCACACATCACCGATGGCCTGTTAGGCGAAGGGCATGAGTGTATTACCGTTGGTGATGGTGCAGCAGGCTATCGCGAAGCAGTGTCAAACGAATTAGACGCTGTAATTCTTGATGTCATGCTACCAGAGCTCGACGGATTTACTGTACTTGAGAAACTTCGAGAGAACGGAAACACCACTCCAGTGTTGTTGTTAAGTGCAAAAAGCCAAGTTGAAGACAAAGTAAAGGGCTTACGGACAGGCGCAAACGATTACCTCACCAAACCTTTTGCTTTTGAAGAATTGCTGGCCCGTGTTGAAGGGCTTGCAGGACGCGCCCGTGAAAGTGAAGACAAAACCCTCATCAAAGTAGGCGACCTAACACTCGATTTGGTAAACAGAAAAGTGTTACGCGGCGAGACAGAGATAGACCTGCAGTCTAAAGAATTTCAACTGTTAGAGTGTTTGCTGCGCCATAAAGGTAAAGTAGTTACTCGCAGTATGCTACTTGAGCAAGTATGGAATTATCACTTCGATCCTCAGACCAATGTGATTGATGTGCATATTAGTCGTCTTCGCCAAAAAGTAGACAAGGCATTTAACGTTCCCCTGATTGAAACTGTACGCGGCACAGGATATCGAATAGCGGATAATCTTGCATGATTGCAATTCGCGACTTTACGCGAAGCTCTAGCTTTCGCGTAGGCGCATTGCTCACCACGCTCGCCAGTATCGCCATCGTACTTATCGTTTATTTCTGGCGCCTTACCAGTAGTGATATATTCATTACCGAATCTAATGCTGCTGTTAATGCCAAGGCCGAGGCGCTAACTACTTTATATAAATCCTTAGGTATTAATGCTGTAGTAAGCGCTATTGAAAGTGGCGCTTTCACTATGTCGTCAGCCACTTCCGACTCTGGGCTTTCTCAATTCGAAAATAACCGCGCGTTTGTAGTGTTATCGAAAGACGAAGAAGTTGTTACGGGTAATCTTGCCGGAATTCCTTTGGTCATAGCTAGACACGGCTCGGACGCTATGGCTACGGTGGAACTGGTTATTACGCGAAAGGACACACTAGAACGAGATACTCTGCGCCAAGCTTTACTTAGAGAAGTACAGCTTGGCGATTTTGTGTTACATGTTGGCCGCGGTATTGACGATCTCTATAGTGCTCAGTGGTTTGGTAAAACCTTCAGCTGGATCATTGTTGTGCTGTTATGCATGCTTAGCATTCTTAGCTTTGCCATTGCTGTTTATGTGGTGAATAGAATAAATCGCATGTCGCAAACCGCAGATAAAATTATAAAAACCGGTAGTTTAGAAGAGAGATTGGAAATAGACAGTAACTGGGACGACCTAAGTAGCCTGTCTTATGTTTTCAATCAAATGCTCGACACTATCGAAAGCTCGGTGAACAACATAAAAAGCGTTACTGACAGTATTGCCCACGACCTACGTACACCGTTATCACGACTACGTAACACGCTTGAAAAAATTCAAGACGACGACCTTCGCGAAGAAACAACCCATGAAGCCGACAACCTGTTGAATATGTTCAATAGTTTATTGCGTATTAGCGGGCTAGAAACAACAAACAAAAAGGAAGGATTTTGTGATACCAACATAACGTCTATCGTTGATGACGTTGTTGATTTGTACCACCCCCTTGCAGAAGAAAGGGATATCACGCTGTCTAGCACACTGCAGCAAGTTAATATGGTCGGCGATCCAAACCTACTCTTCCAAGCGGTAGCAAACGTGTTAGATAACGCCATTAAATATTCACCCGTTAATAGCAAGGTTGACGTTGAGTTAAAGCAAACAACAACGCACATTATTTTAGCCATTAATGATGCTGGTATTGGTGTGGGTGAGCAAGAAATTGCCAGTTTAGAGCGCCGCTTCTATCGCGCTGATGGTAGTCGCACCAGCAAAGGAAACGGGCTTGGTCTGTCGTTGGTGTCGGCCATTGTAAAACTACACGATGGAAAAATATGGTTTGTACATGACCCGCTTATGCAAGGTAGCGGGTTAGGCGTTGTATTTAGTTTCAAATGCTGACGGCAGATGCCGCCAGCATTTAATTGTACTAGAATGACTGATTAGCATTCACAGCATTAGATGTGCTTTGTCTCGCCGATTGCCATGTAAAGTCACTGTATTGCTGACCTACACCACCTAGCTGCAATGAATGATTTCTGTTTGTAGAACCATCTTCTGATACACCTACACTAGTAGAACGTATACCCGCAGCAGGCCCGTTAGAAGCGGTAAACGTACCTTCATAGCTAATAAACAATACTGTAGTACCTGTATTGTCCACTAATGCAATGCCGTCTGGGCCGCCATTTTGTAGTCCACTAAACGTGAAGCTACGCGTGCCAAACCCATTTTGCTGATTAGATATGACGCCTGACAAGTTAACAGTTTTGTATAGCTGACCATTACCGCCATTGTAAGCTACTAAAGACCAACCAGATAAGTCAGTGCCTGCGCTTCCTGCGACTTCAACAAACTCATTGCGATCGGTTCCTTTGTTATCGTAATGG
Organism: Alteromonas sp. MTD1; assembly: GCF_042848195.1. NCBI lineage: Bacteria > Pseudomonadati > Pseudomonadota > Gammaproteobacteria > Alteromonadales > Alteromonadaceae > Alteromonas > Alteromonas sp. MTD1. Next base: position 177,943 of record NZ_BTGG01000003.1, on the reverse strand, counting down.
AATTCATTAATCCAAGGCAAAACCACCACTGGCGCTTCAACAACCACTGTCTGACTTGTTGAGCTTTGAGCGCCCTGATCATCTTCAACCGTTAAGGTTACAGAATAAGTGCCATCTTGTGCGTAGCTGTTCTGTACCGCACTAGAAAGTGCTGTACGTCCATCACCAAACTGCCAGCTATATTGCGCAATGCTGCCATCACTGTCGAAGCTCGCGCTAGCGTCAAAGCTGCAGGTTAGCCCATCACAATTTGCAATAAAGCTGGCTACAGGCGCCTCGTTTGTAGGAGCACCCGAAAAGCTCTGACCTGCGTTAATTTGACCAGGAGAAGCCTGCGATGGTGATACCCAGTAAAACTGTGAATACTCGGCACCTAAGCCAGATAGTTGCAGTGAGAAACCAGTAGGCGTAGATGTTGTCTCACTAACACCAATATCTTCCGACTGCATTCCAGCAGCAGCGCCATCAGTAGCCGTAAACGTGCCTTCATAACTGATAAACTGCACAACATTTCCAGAAGCATCAACCAATGCTAAACCATCCGGCCCTCCATTTTGTAATGAAGAGGCACTGAAACTCAGTACACCGAAGCCGCTGCTTTGATTTGTAAGGGTTCCACCTAAAGCAATTGTCTTGTACGCACTACCGCCGTTGCCGTTATAAGCAATCACCGAGTAACCATCAAGATTTACACCCGCTGTACCGGCAATTTCAACAAACTCGCCCGTATCAGTACCGTCGTTATCGTAATGGAATTCGTTTATCCACACAGCCGATTCAGACGGTGGTGGAGGTGGTGGTGGATTTGTGCCTGTACCACTATCGCCCGAACATACGTCTTCAAAAATACAGGCAGCATACTCAGGGTTATCAACAAATGGGTTTCGGTTACCTTGGAATGAATATACTGCATCGTTATGGCGACGTTCAAAGTCATCAACCGGGTCATTTTTATGCCAGTTCAACAGCACGCTTTTAAGACCCATGTATGCCACATCGATATTAGCACCTGTATTCGACGCTTCAATAAGCGCGCGATCATCGGTTAATCGTAAATCAGGTTCAGACACACCGGTTACACCGTGTGTACCACCCTCGTAGCGTACCGCCATATACATCATTGCGCGTGCTACGTCGCCTTTGCGACCACTCCACGTTTCCCAACTTCCGCTAGAGAAAGAGCCTGTGGTGAAATTAGACTCGGTGTTGCTTCCACCACGGCCGTTGTTCAATATTGTGATTTTCTCAGTGCACCCTGTATCACACTCGGCATAAGGTTTATTGCTTCTAGATGAGTTGTAACCGCTGTCTGCAATAAACAAATGGTGAGCGTCGGTGTAGGCATAGTTACTGCTGCCATCATTCGGGAAACCATAAGACTTCGGCCAGCTGTGCTCTCTATTATAAAACGAGTTACCACCACCGAATTTGGTGTACGTTTCGTTTTTATAAATAGTAATTACATTGTTGGGATTAGAAGGGTCTTCATCAGCTATTTCCAAGATATCCCAGGTGTCTGTTGCAGAGCTGGTATAAGGAAAACGTTGATGATCGTCAATGATTTCGTGAAGTGTGCTTTTCAGTGTATCTGCGTTAGTTTGATCAACTGAATCGTAATACCCTTGAGGCGGCGCTGCAAAAACAGACGCGCACGACAGTACTGCCGGCAGCATTAGCCAGCGTTGCTTTTGTTGTGTTATTCGCATGGAATTTTACTTATTTATTGTTGTTATTTTGCTTCCATGCGCATATTCACAATCCATTGCGCATTTATGGTGCCTGTACTTTGTAACAGGTTTATGAAGAAATTAATACAGCTTGAATCGTCCACATTAGAAAAAACTTATTCAAATTAAGCCGAATAATAGACAGATTGGGACATATAGAGATAAAGAACGAATTATTGAATTGAGTACGAGATTGCTCAATTTTTGCTGAAGAATAAAGCTACACCAAGAACAGGCTATCTGTTGAGTACACAAAATAGACTTTAGTTAACAACCGTTAAACTATGCTCAATTAAATTGGTCATGACTTAACCTAATACTTTCAGAAATAGAACTGAGCACAAATTAACAGTCTCTTGAGAGCGTGAAGCGGACATTGGATATTTCTAACTCGCAAGACCGCTTCAGACAAACAGCAGACGTTCAGGGCTCTCTGCTCTTGATTCCGATATTTACCATAAGCGGAAGTTAATATGCTTTATTCTGACTGACTCTTCAGTGGCATAAAGCAGTTATTCAGACCACAATAGTCCACAGGATGCGCCTCCAAAAGCCGAATGTTGAATATTACAATTGATAACCAACCCTACAACTCCAAATTTTTATTACAAAGCGATTTACGAGCCACCTCCCCATTTTGTCAAAAGAAGTCGAATGATCGTCATGGGGGTAAGTAAATCCGGGGCATTGATTTATAAACCCAAATGCCCCAGTGCTGCTAATTCACCTTATAGTGAACGAGTCTATAGAGTACAGGTAGTACAACCAGAGTTAACAAGGTAGAGGATATGATCCCACCAATGACCACCGTTGCCAGAGGTCGCTGCACCTCTGCGCCAGTACCTACGTTAAGCGCCATGGGCACGAAACCAAGACTCGCCACTAACGCTGTCATCAGCACTGGCCGCAAGCGAGTCATTGCACCATCAATAATCGAGTTTACCAACTCGCCAGTCTCTTCCATCCTCTGCCTGATAAAAGACAGCATTACCAGACCATTCAATACAGCAATACCAGAGAGCGCGATAAAACCAATCCCTGCCGATATTGAAAGAGGCATATCTCTGATCCAAAGAGCAAAGATGCCGCCAGTTAATGCCAAAGGGACGCCTGTGAAAATTATCAAGGCGTCTTTGACTGAGCCAAATGCAATCACAAGTAATGCAAGGATCAGGAAAAGCGTTGCGGGCACAACCAAGCTCAGTCGTTGACTTGCACTTTCCAATTGCTCAAACGTTCCACCATAACTTATCCAATAACCACTCGGCAGTGCCACATTGGCTGCGATTTGCTCTTTAGCATCATTGACAAAAGAGCCTAAATCACGATCTCTCACATTTGCTGTGACGACGATACGGCGTTTTGCGTTTTCTCGACTTATTTGACTGGGTATATTGGTATATTCAAGCTCAGCCACCTCGGCGATTGGCACATACTCACCATCATTGGTCATGATGGGTATATTTCCCAGCGCTTCTAAATCATTGCGAATCTCTTCAGGATAACGAACAACAATCTCAAAGCGTCTGTCGCCTTCAAATACCAAACCAGCTTCTTTGCCGCCAACTGATGCACTTAACCACGTTTGCAAGTCAGTTACGTCTAAGTTGTAACGCGCCAGCGCATAAGGCTTCGGGTTCACCGTGAAGATGGGGATCTCATCTACTTGTTCTACTCGTGCATCAGCAGCGCCCGGAATATCTTGTAATACGGATAAAACATCACCAGCTGAATCCCGCAGCTTATCCAGATCATCACCATATATCTTGATCCCTAAATCTGCCCTAACGCCACTAATTAATTCGTTAAAGCGCATCTGTATAGGTTGCGTAAACTCATAGTTATTGCCGGGTACATTTTGAAGATCCCTCTCCAATTGCTCGACAAATTCCGTTTTCGATAATGCAGGGTTTGGCCATTCATCAATTGGTTTTAGCATTACAAAAGTGTCAGTGACGTTGGGTGGCATAGCATCAGTAGCCACCTCAGCAGTACCCGTTTTAGCAAATACGGTGTTTACCTGTGGGTATTGCATAATGACCTGTTCAAGCCGTTTTTGCATATCGACAGCTTGTTCAATTCCTGTGCCGGGCACTCTCATTGCATGAAGGGCTATGTCACCCTCATCTAGTTGCGGCACAAATTCAGAACCTAGGCGCATCCCAAACCAAACACTGATAACTACGAGTAATGTTGCTGCACCTACTACCAACCATCGTAATTTTAATGCCCACTCCAGTACAGGGCGGTAAACTGATTTAGCCCCAGTGATTATTGGACTCGCTTTTTCACTGACTTTGCCTGACATAAACATAGCAACAGCTGCGGGCACAATGGTGATTGAAAATACCATTGCCGCTAGCAATGCCAATATTACGGTAGCCGCCATTGGGTGAAACATCTTCCCTTCGACACCTGTTAAGCTAAAGATAGGAATGTACACAATCGTGATTATCATCACGCCAAATAGACTTGGGCGTATCACCTCATTCGTTGCCTCAAATACGACTTCCAGCCGTTCTTTAAGAGGCAGTATTGCACCCGTTCGCCGCTGCGATTCACTTAATCGCCTAATACAGTTCTCGACGATAATAACCGCTCCGTCAACAATCAGTCCAAAGTCTAACGCACCTAAGCTCATTAGGTTCGCGCTAACGCCCGTTTGTACCATGCCTATTATTGTGGCAAGCATGGCAAGTGGGATGACAGCGGCGGTGATAATTGCTGCCCGTATATTGCCCAGCAATAAAAATAAGACAACAATAACGAGTAGTGCGCCTTCAACAAGGTTTTTTTGTACTGTATTGATGGCTTTATCCACGAGCGTAGTGCGATCGTATACACTTTGGATAATTACGCCCTCTGGCAGGCTTGCTTGGATTTCATCCACTTTATCAGCCACGTCTAGCGCAACAGCTCGGCTATTTTCGCCTATTAGCATCATAGCTGTGCCCAACACCGTCTCTTGACCTTCTCGTGTTGCAGCGCCCGTTCTAAGCTCCTTACCGATGGCGACCTCTGCAATGTCACTTACCGTGACGGGAGATCGGTTTGTAAGCGTTACCACCACGTTACCGATGTCCTCAACGCTCGAAAGTCTCGCTTGTGAACGTACTAGTATTTGCTGGCCGTTGCGTTCAATGTACCCAGCGCCCTGATTAGCGTTATTTCGATTTAATGCCCGCAATAAATCGTCAGTACTAACGCCGTAATTAAGCATAAGTTGAGGATTAGGCTTCACATGATACTGTTTGGTAAACCCCCCAATAGCATTAACCTCTGTTACCCCTTTCACCAAGGCCAGTTGAGGTTTCACCACCCAATCGTGTAACTCTCGAAGCGCCATTGCATCAAATTTTCTGCCATCGACAGTTACTGTGCCGGGCTTCGCGCTAAGCGTGTACATGTAAATTTCACCCAAACCTGTGGCAATCGGCCCCATCTTAGGCTCAATACCATCGGGCAATTGGCTTTTGATAATGCCTAGCCGTTCGTTTATGAGGTTTCTGGCAAAATAGAGATCCGTGCCTTCTTCAAAAACGGCCGTCACTTGTGATAAGCCATAGCGCGATAGTGAACGTGTGTAGTCCAAGTTTGGTAATCCTGCCAAAGCGTTTTCTACCAAAAAGGTGATACGTTGTTCAGTTTCAAGCGGTGAATAACCTTCTGCTTGTGTGTTGATTTGTACCTGAACGTTGGTGATATCGGGTACGGCATCAATAGGCAGCTTTTGATAACTGAATAGGCCTAATCCAATCACCAAAAAGGAAAGCATCAGAAAAATACCGCGCTTTTCGATTGCGGTACGAATAATGGAAACTAGCATCTTAAACCTCCCTTAGAACTACACGCCATTTGACAGGGAAATATCAGTTGTAGTGAGGCATTAATGATCATGGCCTGCCTCCGATTTTTCCAAATCTGCTTTAATTATGTAGCTATTGGAAGCCACGACGCGTTCGCCTGCTTCAAGGCCACTGATAACCTCGATATAGTGACCATCTGAGACACCAAGCTCTACCGCTCTGGGCGCATACTCATCACCCTCAACCACAAAAACAACTTGTTTGGCTTCATACTCTTGCACAGAAGATAGAGGAACCGAATGACTTACTGACTTAGTTGACGTCGTAACTTGTGCTTTGACCAGCGTACCGAGTGGCCAATATCCAGTACTATTATCGACAGCTACATTGGCAAGAGAGTGTGGATTGCCATCAGCTGAAGGCGTAATATATGCAATCTTGGAGGTTTGGTTGAAACCTGCGTGGCTTAGTTCAACTGACTGTCCAACCTTGATGCTGCTAAGCATTTGTGAAAAAACGGTCAGCTGTGCCCATACGTTTTTATAGTTAGCTAACGAAAAAAGTACTTGCCCGTTTGATAACTCACCATTATTCGCATGTCGCGCAATCACATTGCCATCAAAAGGTGACGTGATGGAATAACTTTTTAAACTCTCATTGGACTCAACAACCGCTAAAATATCACCTTTCTTAACGGAATCGCCAATGTTGACTTTTACATCTTTAATAACACCGTCAAACCGTGCTCTTATATGACTTAATGAGGCGGGGTCTGCACTAATTCGCCCATAAAGCGTACTCGTTAACGCAATATCGCGTGCGAGCACGGGAGTTGCAGAAATACCATTCTGAATTGCTGTTTCATTGCTCATTCTTACGACTTCACCTGCGTGATTGTCTTGATCGCTGGAACTTACATCACTGTGTTTACCTCCTGCGATTGCGGTTAGGCTATAAAGGCTAAGGGTGAAGATAGAAATAAGTACTTTTTGTATTGTGAATTTATTCATAATCATGACTTCTTATCGAAATGTTAGATGACTGCTGCCAATTGCTTTTGTGACTTGGGTGAAATGAGTCATCATTGTGCTCATTCGTCAGCGCGAGACCTGTGAGTGTTTCAATTTCTGTTTTGCTTAAGTGAACTTGAGACGCTGCCTCTATTAATGTCAGCCGGGTTGTCAGAAATTCTTGTCGAGTAGTTACCCATTCCAAGTAGCTGAAACGGCCCTCCAAATAGGCGTTCTCGACTAAATCTAACGCGCCCTTTAACGGAGGAATCACCTTGCGCTGAAGTGTGTCAATCTCTAGCAATGCTCGTGTATGTTCGCCTAACGCTTGATTAACTGAATGTAATAGGCTTCGAACGTTGCTTTGTCTTTGCTGCTCTATTGCGTCAAGACGTGCCCTGTTTGCTTCATATTCACCAAGGTTTCGTTCTTTTTGAAACAATGGAACGCTTACTCCGGCAACCAGTGCTGTTTCATCAATACCTTGCATTCTGCGAAGCCCCGCTGACCACTCAATATCAGCGCGGTTATTCGCTTGCACTAAACGAAGCTGCGCCGCTTGCACACGGCTTTGTTTAGCGTATAGGTCAATGTGAGGGCTATTTTGGATTGCGACTGCCAGCGCATCAAACGACTCAATCTTATTAAAAGCAAAAAGATCGCCTTCCACACGCTTAAAGCTCGGTACCTGCTCCCCCCACATGATGGATAAACTGCGCAAGGCAAACGTTAGGTCCTGTTGAGCTAGATTAACATCGAGCTTTGCTTGGGCCAGCGCAGCTTGGGCACGTTTTTGTTCTAACAAGGGGGACGCGCCTGCTTCAACGCGTTTCGTTACGGCATTCAATGTATAAAGTGCAAGTGCCTCTGCATCTTTTATGACGTCTAAGTTCGCCTGCAATACGAGTACTTTGATGTAACGACGATTAAGCTCACCGAGGATATCTAAGGTGAGTATTCGCTTTTCAACATCTTGCTGTATTCTTCGTTCAGAGAGTACATTCAACCTTGCTGCTGGCTTATCATTGAGCTGTAACACTGATGATAATGTCAAGGTAACTTCAAGCTCTTTGAGACCTGATACCTCGCCAGTTCCCAAAAAGTTCTCTAATTCAACCCCTGCATTCAATGCGGGTTTAAGCGCCGCCGTTTTTGACTCTCCGTCTATAACACGTTGTTTAAATTTAAACTCATACAGACTTGGATTATTGGCAAGTGTTAGTCTAATAGCGTCCTCAAGAGTCAGCGTTTCTCGTATGGGCGCTTGGACACTTTTGTCTACAAATCTGTTGGTTTTCGCCGCATGAGCGGTCGGTGGACTGAGTAATAAGCCCAGTATGCAACTGCACACAATGGCAGATGCATGCCCGAAAATAGGAAACATTTTCATTGGAATATCCTAATAATTTATCAATATTTAGCATCGCGAGTGTTATCAGCGCGGTGCTATCGAAAAAACGTACTAGGAAGTAATTTTGGGGGGGCGAAGTAAGCGGTTAATAGGTGCGTCAATTACCGCATCTAAATAGTTGAAATTGTGGACTGAAACCACTGTTTTCAGACTGTTGATATGACTCTGACTGACCCACTGTGCATGTGTGCCATGGCAGTGGCCGCAATGGTGACAATCAGCAGGATTGTGGTGCTCTGTACTTACTTTATCACTGGTTTCATTGGCAGACAGCTCAGACTGCACTTGCTCGTGCTCAGAATGCTTATGCTCGTGTTGCAAGTGCTGAATGTCTATTGCATGAAAATCTAACGAATTCGCCACAGCAGAAAACGACTGAAAGAGTATCAGCGAGATCACGATGTAACTTATGCGTTTTAGATTTTTCATGTATGAAAGGTTACCAAGCCTAATTCACTTCGTCACGACATTGTTCATTAGCAAACTCCAGCTCAACTGTCGTATGTTCAAATTTATACTTTTCTAACGAACTGTGTATGTTTTCTTTGAGTGATTGGAGGTGCTCAAGACTGACATCTTCATCAAGAACAAGATGGACCGTCATTACGTTACGCTCACCGTCTAGAGACCAAATATGAAAATGATGAAGATCACTTACCTTATCGTTTGCCAGTAAATCGCTTCGAATCTTTGAAAGCTGTTCTTCATCGGGCGTTGCTTGCAAAAACAGCATTAGGGTTTCTTTGAGATTGCGGAACACATTGAAAAGGATGAACAAAGTAAAGCCAATGGATAAGATTGGATCTAAAATAGGCCAAGGCTTAAACATTAAGACGATGGACACGATAAATACTGCTACCCAACCAAGCACATCTTCCAGCAAATGCCAGTTGAGGACTCGCTCATTTAATGAGTCTCCCTCACTCAGTTTATAAGCCGCAAAGCCGTTTACTGCCATCCCAAAGATAGACAATAAAACCATCCCTTCAACTTGGGGCATTTCAGGCTCAGCCAAACGAGGTATCGCTTCAAGCAATATCCAAATGGAGCCTACCGTCAGCACAATACCGTTAATCAATGCACCGAGTAAGGAAAATCTTTTGTAGCCGTATGAGAATGTTTGATTAGAATCTTTATCGCTAAGCTTGTTTAATCCCCACGCTGTACCAATGGAAAGACTATCACCCAAATCGTGCACTGCGTCAGCCATAATAGCGGTGCTGTTGGTAAGCCATCCACCAATGAATTCAATAACAGTGAACACCACATTTAAGAAAAACGCCCATCCAATACGTTTAGACGCGTCGGTTGAATTCTCTTGCGAGTGTGAATGGTTATGACTGTGCATTTCTAATTTTTTCCAATATGGCTTTGTTTTCGGGTGAAATAGACATTGACTTGAATGGACTCACGTTTGCCCCACCAGTATTGCCCTCAGGCAATAAGCCAATTGGAGTTTTAGTCAGCGCACCTAGCATTCTAAAAATTTGTCCAAATATCTCTTTAAGGTCGCGGCGTTCTATTCCAAATTTAAGCATTTCATAATGCACTCGTGTGTGGTGGTATGTTGAGTGCTGACCGATGACATGAGCATCCTCTAAGGCCTTAAATCCTGCTTTATTGTCATTGTTCGAAAGGGATTGATGCGCGGCGCTCAGTTTTTGAAGTATGTAAGGTTTTGCTGCTTGAGTGAAATTCATACGATCTCTCCATTCGTCGAGCTGTTTTCACGGAATTCCTGTCTGGCGTCTTTTAGAATTAAGACTGCGCCTCGTAACACAACGATAGACACAATAAAACCTATGACCAAATCAGGCCAACGAGTATCGAATAGATAAACCATCACACCCGCCAATATCACTCCTATGTTTGCAATGACGTCGTTTGCCGAGAATATCCAACTTGCTCGCATATGCACCTCGCCATTTTTTTGTTTTCTGATTATCGCCAAACATATAACGTTAGCGATAAGTGCAACACCGCCCATGCCCATCATAAGCATAGATTCAGGCCCACTTCCAAAGGTTGCGCGACGAGCTATGTCAAACAAAATTAATAGGCCTAATGCCAATTGAAAATATCCACTTACCTTTGCAGCATTGGCTTTGTGAACAATTGTTTTCCCTACTGCATATATACCAACACCGTAAACGACTGCGTCAGCCAACATATCAAGGGAGTCTGCAATAAGTGCTGTTGAGTCAGCGAGTAACCCTACACTCATTTCAATGATAAACATCACAGCATTGATGCCCAATAGCCAGTAGAGAACTGCCTTTTGTTCTTGGTCTTTTATCTCAATTTCGCACCCACAACCACTCATAAAAACACTCGCTTTACTCACCTATAACGCGAGTGTAAACTCTATACTTGGTATAGAGTCAAGCTTTAGGCAAGTTAAAATGAAAATTGGGCTTCTGGCAGCTAAGACAGGGTTAAGTATTCAGACAATTCGTTTTTATGAGCGTAAATCACTATTGGCTGCACCTGAGCGAACGGCATCGAATTATCGAAGCTACTCTGAAGATGCACTGAAGCAGTTATTGTTTATAAAGCAATGTCGCGCATTAGATATGACAATCGAGGAAATTAAATTAGTACTGGAAACCCGAGCAAACCCAGAGAATAGCTGCGAAAACGTTAATACTACAATAGATAAGCATGTTGACGATATCGAACATCGGATAGCTGAATTAAAAGTACTACAAGAAACACTGATTTCAATTCGTTCTGCTTGCGATCATGATAAGAAGGTTAAAGAGTGCGGGGTATTGCATCAATTAGATAGCATTGCAGAAGTGTGTTCTTCTAGTACGGAGAATTAGTCTCGAATTATCAGTTTTATGTTGGAGCTTTGTCATAGGTATTCGGCTAAAGCAGCCATTCAATTTTTATTAGTAGCATGACCGTTGATTACCTCATTCGTGTCATTAAAATCTTAATGAGCCAAGGTCTGCTTCACGTGCAAATCAGTCGATAGAAAAAATTAGCAGAATGTCCGCTTCTGGCACAAGCCAGAAGTTTAAAATATTCCTCCTAAAGGTCTCTTCCTTGTTTTTACGCTACTCGGTTCAAACCTAAACTTTCAAGTGAAAACACCACATAAATTAATACGTTATGTAAGTAAAACTAAGCCGATGCACTAACACCCTTTCGCTTAATGAAGTAATTCACATTAAACTTGCGTGTTCAAACTGTGCCTGCTATTACTGCTTCTGCATAAAAATAGTAACTTCGGCCATTACAATGCCAAACTTTCTGATATACGAACGGTTCATCATGGTGTTTTCATCGAAAGCCCAAAACCAGTCGTCGAAAGTAACCGCATAGGTGGTGTCGTCTACCGGTAAATCCATTTCATAATGGAAGTTAAACGCGTTGCCATAAGACGTACCTTTGGCAGGTCCTTCAATATCCGTTGCGCTACCAATAAACGTGTTATCCGACTGTTTTACAATGGTCCAAACACGCTCGGTTGGACCCTCACCAACACCATATTCAAATTTCTCATCAAGCGTTAGGGTGTCACCTTCAACTTTGCCTGCAATATCAACAATAAACCGTTGTACCACTTCGCCCGAACGGTTTTGTACAATTCCCCATGCCTTTACGTCACCATCGAAAAATTGCTCTAAATCAAACGCTGGCTGCACCGCTTTGTAATCATTGCCTTCAACAGAAACCGAGCAGCCAGACAGCCCAATTAGGCTAATCCCTAGTCCCAATACTGTTACCGCTACTTGCTTAAATAATTTCATTTCGAACATACCTTTTATCTAATTTGGAACATACGCTTCTTGCGCATTACAAAAGTGTTGATGTTGTTACAGACCAAGTAGCGCCTTTCTAAATTTGGGCTCTGACGTTTTTTCACCTAACCAAATATTGAAGAAACTTGTGGTGAACTCACTGTCGTCTACGCTGCCAATTTCCTCACCATTTGAATAAAACACCGTACTGCCATCTTCAGTTGCAATACCGGTCAGCACATGACCGTCAGATACATCTGGAAAAATAGTCTCCATACTGTTAAGCCATTTATCAGCCTTTTCTTTTGACAAATCAGCCTGCTTTTTCATTTCATCAATAGAACGCTGGGCTATTTTTTTACCTTCTAGCTCGCGTTGATAGTTCAGTTTCAAAGCAAATACGCCACCCTCTTCATACTCACCATTTGGAGCAAACAATGATGCGCGATACACATCCCAAAAATAGTAAGTAAACATCTTTTCACCGACTACTTTTGCATTTGGAACCTTTTCTTGCACCTCGCTGGGAATGTCGTCATTCGCCATACTTGATTGTCCTATTGATAGAAAAATAAAAGTAGCTGCTGCCACACATGCTGAAAAAACCGAACGACGCACGAAACTCATAGGGTGTGTAGTTGAAAGCATTTGTTAATCAAACCTCTGTTTGATGTTGTTAAACCATATAAACGTTATACTGCTACCGATATCCAATTGATCACAGTTAGGTTTTCGCACTTTTGAATGATTTACTGTCGTTAGAGGCTACATTAACGCTCCCATCGCCTTGCCAACCCTTTGCGCCCGAATGGCCAGGGAGTAGCAATGTTAACTTGTGGGTTAAACGAGATGACGCCATTCATAGCGTGATTTCTGGAAACAAATGGCGCAAGCTGCAACATACGCTGAAAGCATTCAGCCATTCTCAAATCGTCAGTTTCGGCGGCGCTTATTCAAATCATCTGCATGCGTTAGGTTTCGCGTGTAGGGAGCTAGACATTCCCTTAACAGCGTTGGTAAGAGGCCATGAAAGTGCAACGCCATCACCTATGCTTCAAGACCTTGTTAAATGGGGTGTAGACATTGAATTTGTAGACCGAAAAACCTACCAACAGAGAAATACAGAAAGCTATTTAGCACAGCTGGAGAGGCGTTTTGATAGTGCACTTATTATACCCGAAGGCGGCAGTGAAGCATCTGCCATTTATGGCATTCAAGAGATGGTACGCGAAGTAAATAGTACGGTAGATTTTGATACCATAATGGCGCCGGTTGCCAGTGGCGCGACATTATCAGGCATAGTCTCGGCGCTCACACCGAAACAAAGCGCTATAGGAATTGGTGTACTAAAGGGCGAAGGCTATTTAGAAAATCTAGTAGAGCAATTTTTGCCTCTCTCTGATTGCGCACATTCAATGAAGACAAATCCTACACAGAACTGGAACATTAATCACAGCTACCATTTTGGAGGTTACGCAAAAGTAACGCCAGAGCTGAGAGAGTTTTGCGATACGTTTAACCGCACTATGCCTTTTCACATTGAGCCCGTGTATTCAGGTAAGCTATTTTGGGCGCTTAAAGACATGCTTTCAAAGGGCGCTTTCAAGCAAGGAGCAAATATTGTGGTAGTGCATACGGGCGGGCTTCAGGGGGCGCGCTAATCAATTCTCAAAGAGAAACATTACAAATGGCATGACGACGTATTTATACAGGCTGTCTATCTGGCATTCTGAGAATCTTTAAACTAATGTGTCAGTGAGCGCGTAAAAAGAAATATGTGTTAACGAAGCAAGGCTAACTCATAGGACTGACACCATGACAGATAAACCAGTGACACTGCCAACGCCCTTAAACGAGCTTGTATCTAAAGCACTCCAACTTTGCGAATTAATGTTGCCCATTAGCGATGTATTCTACCCTTTTGCAGCGGTACATGAAAATGGCCGCGTCGGCTGCATTTTTAGCGATGAGACCACTAGTAAAAAGTCAGAATCGCAGCTTATTGAACAGCTACAATGGCGCATTATTGACACAACAACCGACACCAGCAGCTTCAGTGTTCTGGTGTATGCAGCTACCGTAAATACACAGAACAGCAAAACACTAGACGCCATTGCTATAGCGATGACAACGCCAAGTAATGAGGAACGTCTTCTGCTATACCCATACTATCGTGTAGATGGCAAAGTGGTGATATCTCCTCCATTTGACGCGGTAACGCGATAACACACGTTTCACGCTTGGTAGCAAGCCTACTGCAGCGCCAAATTTATTGGTTACGATTAAAATTTTTTGTGCTGCTGCAGACGGTCTTTGCTTGCCAAATCAGTTTGGTCTGCTAGCATTCAGCCCAAAATTCATTAGCAAAATTAGGGATTAGTGATTATGTCTCGCGTTTTAATTATTGGTGCTGGCGGTGTTGCGTCGGTAACCGTGAAAAAATGTGCACGTTTACCTCAGCATTTCGACGAAATTTTCCTTGCAAGCCGCACGGTTTCTAAGTGTGAAGCGCTTCAAAAAGAAGTGGGTGAAGACCGCGTAAAAGGTGTGTTTGCACTTGACGCTGATAACGCAAAAGAAGTTGAAGCATTAATTAACGAAGTAAAACCAGACCTAGTAATTAACCTAGCGTTGCCTTACCAAGACCTTCCAATTATGGACGCGTGCTTGGCAACCAACACTGATTATCTAGACACTGCTAACTACGAGCCAAAAGACGAAGCAAAATTTGAATATTCGTGGCAGTGGGCGTACCAAGACAAATTCAAAGATGCAGGCATTATGGCGCTTCTTGGTAGCGGCTTCGATCCGGGTGTAACCAACGTGTATACCGCTTATGCAGCGAAACATTACTTCGACGAAATTCACTACCTTGATATCGTTGACTGCAATGGCGGTGACCATGGTCAGGCATTTGCAACTAACTTCAACCCAGAAATCAACATTCGTGAAATTACTCAGCGCGGTCGTTTCTGGGAAAATGGTGAGTGGAAAGAAACCGATCCACTTAGCGTTCGTGAAGACTTAGATTACCAAAACATCGGTGTACGTGCGTCTTACTTGATGTTCCACGAAGAGCTAGAGTCGTTGGTAAAACACTTCCCAACCCTTAAGCGCGCACGTTTTTGGATGACATTTGGCGATGCATACCTAAACCATTTACGCGTGCTTGAAGGCATTGGCATGACCAGCATTGAGCCGGTTGAATTCCAAGGCCAGCAAGTAGTACCACTAGAGTTTTTGAAAGCGGTACTTCCTAACCCAGGTTCACTTGCAGAAGGTTATAGCGGTATGACCTGTATCGGTACCTACATCACAGGTATTAAAGATGGCAAAGAGAAAACTATCTTTATTTACAACAACTGTGATCATGCTAAGTGTAACGAAGAAGTAGGTGCACAGGCGGTATCTTATACTACAGGTGTTCCGGCAATGATTGGCGCGGCGCTTATGCTGAACGGTACATGGAAAGAAGCGGGTGTTTGGAACATGGAGCAGTTCGATCCAGATCCATTCATGGACATGCTGAACGAACACGGCCTTCCTTGGCACGTGCTTGAATGTGAAAGCAGCCCTTTCACTAAATAAGGGTAGCCCTTATAAACATGAAACTACGGGCGCGTTAATTCTGCGCCCTTTTTCTTTATTTAGTACACTGGTGTAACGCTTTAACACACCTTATTATTGCGTTCATCAACACACTTTACTTGGAGCTTTACTGCATTGACCGATTTAACACTACGCACTGATATTCCTTCACCGTGCTATGTATTGGAAGAAGCAAAACTAATCCGTAATTTAGAACTAATGAAACGCGTTCAAGACCAGTCAGGCGCGCGTATTATTCTTGCTCTAAAAGGCTTTTCAATGTGGTCTTGCTTCGACATCATCAAGCAATATCTACACGGTGCCACGGCAAGCTCGGTGTGGGAGGCCAAACTCGCTGCAGAGATGGGCAAAGAAGTACACGCCTATTCACCCGCCTACAAGAAAGCTGACGCACAGGAGTTATCAACGCTGGTAAATCATCTGTCGTTTAACAGTATTTCTCAATGGCATGCACATCGTGAAACGCTGAGTAACGTAAGCTTAGGACTGCGTATTAACCCTGAACATCAGGAAGCAGATACGCCGCTATACGACCCTGCTGCACCTGGCTCTCGTTTGGGCATAAGAGCAAGCGAGCTTGAAGGTGTTGATTTAGAGGGTATTGAAGGCTTTCACTGCCATAACCTGTGTGAATGCGACTCTTTTGCCACAGAACGCACGCTAAAAGCGATTGAAGCGCGTTTCGGTAAATGGCTAGGCCAACTTAAGTGGCTAAACCTGGGCGGAGGGCACTTGATGACCCGCGAAGGCTATGACGTTGATCACCTTATTGCCACTTTGAAAGACTTTAAAACACGCTACCCGCACTTGGACGTAATCTTAGAACCGGGTTCTGCTGTGGCTTGGCAAACCGGGCCGCTTATTTGCGAAGTGGTTGATGTAGTAAATAACGAAGGTGACATTGCGATTTTAGACATTTCAGCCACAGCACATATGCCTGATGTGCTGGAAATGCCCTACCGCCCCACTGTGCTTAATGCGGGCATGCCCGACGAGAAAGCACACAATGTAAAATTGGGCGGTAACTCATGTTTAGCCGGCGATGTAATCGACACCTACTCGTTTGATACACCGCTTAAAGCTGGCGATCGTTTACAGTTTGAAGACATGATGCACTACACCATGGTAAAAACCACGTTCTTTAACGGCGTTGAACACCCTGCTATTGGTATTTTACGCAGTAATGGCGAGTTTGAAGTAGTAAGAGAATTTACCTACGAAGACTTCAAAGGTCGTCTTTCGTAAGCACTTTTGGTTAAAAGAAAACCGCCGTAAAGGCGGTTTTTTTTGTGTCTGTTAAAACCTGTTAGCGCTAAAGCTAGTTTCTTATTTTTTTGCTCTTGGACTTTATTCCTTCGAGTCTATTCCTTAGAGCCTATTCCTTAGAGTCTAGGCCCGCCTGATAAAGCGCGTTTTTCTTCAAATCGTAATGACTCGCTACCACTGCGGCCGCTTTTTTTAACGGCATATATTCACATAGGGTATGCAGTAAGGTCATAGCTTCACTGGGTATTGCCTGTTCACTGACTTGAGCCGGCCCAATCATTACTACAAACTCGCCTTTTTGATGTGCTGCATCAGCTTGCAAGTAATCGATTACGTCTTGCGCCGTGCCGCTTACATAGGTTTCAAACGTTTTCGTTAGCTCTTTGGCAATAACAAGTTGACGCTCGCCTAACACTTTTTGAATATCGCTTACGGTATCCAGAATGCGTCTTGGCGCCTCGTAGAAAACCGTAGTAAAGGTTCTATCAAGCAACGCAGAAAGCGCGTTTTCTCTTGCCTGCATTTTTACCGGCAAGAAGCCCTCGAAAATAAATTTATCGGTAGGTAGTCCAGATGCGCTTAACGCCGTAATAGCGGCGCATGGCCCTGGTAGTGCACTAACTGGAATACCCTGTTCACGGCAGCGTCGAACTAAAATAAAGCCCGGGTCGCTTATCAGCGGTGTACCCGCATCGCTAATTAAAGCCACCGCCTCTCCGTTTTTGAGCTTTTCGCACAACATTGAAGCCCTTTTATCTTCGTTATGCTCGTGAAGCGACAGCGTTTTTGTGCCAATGCTAAAATGCTGTAAAAGCCTTGCGCTATGGCGCGTATCTTCAGCCGCTATCCAACTTACCTCGCGCAGTACTTCAATTGCTCTAGCGCTGATGTCGTCTAAGTTACCGATAGGCGTTGGAACTATATAAAGGGTGGCGATGTCGGTCATTAGGTATTGTGCACTCGTTTAAACACGTTCTAATAAGTACATTCATACAACGGGTACTTAAAAGGACAGTATTAAAATCAAAAATATGCGACAAGTATACCACGCCGTTAGTCCAGATTATGCGTGCAAACGTAGATTTTCACACTGGTTGCGATAAACTTGACCCACTTTGATGTAAAAGGAATGAAACTGTGCGTTACATTGGACATGCTGGAAAAATATTTACACTATCAGCCATTGCGCTAGTAATGTTCGGTTGCGGAAGTACTGCCAAACAATCATCGCGGCCTGTTGCAACAACACAGCCTGCTGAAGTGGTGGTAGTAAAAGAAGATATAACACCAGAGCGCAAGCTGCTAGAAGCCAAACAGGTCTGGCAGCAATCACGCGACAAAACTAAACGTAACGCACTGCTTTTAGAAGCGGCTCAGCTTTATTTCAACAACCAGCAGCCTATCCTTGCACAGCAAGTTTTATTTGAAATAAAGCAAGACGGCATTCCAACAGCCAACCAATCTGACTATGCGCTTTTAATGGCGCAGGTTTATGCAAACGAAAAACGCACATCGGCAGACCAACTGCTGGCTTTCGTTGATAAGGTCTCGGTAGATGCGAATAATAAAGCACTGGTAGCAAATCTCTATACTCAGTTTTATACCAGAAAAGGCGACTTCGCCGCTGCTGCGAACAGTGTTTTAAATACCGATTTGCCCGAAGAAGAAAAAGTACAACAGGTGTGGTCTTGGCTTTCAACCGTACCGAATGACGAGTTAAAAAGCATAAGTGAACGCTATACTGCGCTTGCGCCTTTTGTAACGCTGCGAGAACTTACCCATCAGTACGCTGCAACCCCTCGTATTCTGGCAAACAATTTAGGGCAGTTTACCCAAGTATATCGAGGTCATGTGCTTAGCCAGCATCTGCCAAAGGAAGTAGTAGATGCAACTCAAGTAACTAACATCGAGGCCACTGATGTAGCAGTATTATTGCCGTTGTCAGGCCGACTTGGCCGAACAGGCAGTGTGGTAAAAAACGGTATTATGGCAGCCTACTATCAAGATATAGAGCAGCGTTCTAACGAAAGAGATCAGCCACGCCTTCGTTTTATCGACACGAATGAAACCAGTGTTGAAACGCTGGTAGAGCAAATTGGTGACACCAAATTTATTATCGGCCCTCTGCTAAAAGAAACCGTGGAACAGCTTACGCCTGTGCTTCCTTTTGGCGTGAACATGTTGGCTTTAAATAGACCTGACGAAGAAGAAAGTCTCAACACTAATAAGTTACAAAACAAGAGTAGTGGCAGTAATGCTGGGGTTAACGAAAGTAATGTTTCAAAAGGTAATGCACTTGTAGAGTCGGCGCTGAATGACGGCAGTGAACAGCTTGAAGCATTAGTAAACACGACGTCGTTAAATTATTTTGGCTTGGCGCCAGAAGATGAAGCACGTCAACTTGCCGAGTTCATTTTCAATAAAGGGTATCGAGCGCCAATAGTAATAGCGGCGCAAAGTAGTTTATATCAGCGAATGGACAGCACTTTCAAAGCACACTGGAAAGCGTTAAACAGTATTGAAAACAAACAACGTGCAAACATAACATCAGTAGTATTTAATGATAGCAACTCGCTTAGAGAAGGCATTACTCAAGCGCTTGATGTTGCGCAAAGTAATGCGCGCATAAACCAAATTGAATACATGACCAATGATGAAGTGTATAACCTACCGCGCAGTAGAAGAGATATCGACGCCATTGTGGCTTTTGCATCACCACAAGATACCGAACTGCTGAACCCCATTATTGAGGCAAGCCTTAACCCATATGACGATAAATTAGTCCCCGTGTATGCCACGTCACGCTCGATAGAATATGACAGCGGCAAGAATCAATGGCGAGACTTACAGAACGTGCACTTTATTGATATGCCGTGGTTAATGCCTACACACCAGTGGCAAAAACTGGCTGAAGAAGTAGCCACTGCCTTAGACAATCAAAACACGATGCAAAAAAGACTTTTTGCATTTGGCTACGATGCTTACCAGCTGCTGCCCAAATTAGGCACGCTAAATACGCTGAGCTACTTAACTCACGACGGTTTAACAGGAACGCTCTCTGTTAATAAAAAAGGTGAAGTAATAAGAAAACAGCCTCAAGCCATTATTCGCAATGAAGAAGTACAGATGCTAATGGAGTAAGAGCCATGTCTATACTGCAAGGGAATGCAGCGGAAGACAAAGCATGCGACTTCCTATTGGAACAAGGTCTTACATTGCGTTGTCGTAACTTTAGAACGCGTCGCGGCGAGCTAGATTTAGTCATGCAAGATGGCAGCACCATAGTTTGCGTTGAAGTTAAATATCGCAAGCAGAATAACTATGGCAGCGCTGTCGAATTTGTTACGGCGAAAAAACTACAGCGAATTCGGGCTGCGTTTGAATACTATTTGTTGGATAATAGCGTGAATTCGACGACGACTTCTCTGCGAATTGATGTAGTCGCAATAAATGGTAGCGAGCTTCAATGGCTAAAAAACGTTGGCTAAAAAACGTAAAAGTACATTGGAATGTAGCGTTCAGATATTCTAGTGAACTGCTTCAGCGTTAATAGAAGCACTTTTTGGCGCTTTATCTTATGATTTACAACTTATCATCGATAGATGATAGCTTAGGTTCCCACAAACAATGAGTCACCCAAACAACAATTTACCTAGCAACGAAGAAGTTGAGCTAATAGTAGGCAATTCAAACTCAAACTTCTCTGGTGTTACTTCCACTATGCTGCAAGTGACGTCTATACAAAAAGACATGATGAATTTGCGAATAATGGGCAAGCACTTTGTTCCAGATCCTTCATTAGTCATTTCTTTTTGGGATGTGGTGAAAATGTGCAGAAAGCCGCTTAGCAACGGTAAATGGCGTATTTTCCATGCCCGCCGTGTGGATGAGATGATTCAAGGTGTTATTCTAAAATATCTATTTGGTGCCAAAATAAAGCTTGTATTTAGCTCTGCAGCACAGCGAAAACGCTCGGGTTTTACCGTTTGGTTAAGCAATAGAATGGATGCTGTTATTGCTATGAGCAATCGCTCAGCATCATTCTTAAACAAGCCACCCGCCAAAATAAATCTGCACGGCGTACAAACTGAAAACTACCTACCAGCTGAAAACAAGCAAGAAGCATGGCAAAGCCTAGGCTATGGTGGTAAGTACGGCATAGGTATTTTAGGGCGAGTAAGAGAGCAAAAAGGCGTTCACCTTTTTGTTGAAGCCTGTATTGAGGTTCTTCCAAAATATCCCGATGTGAACGCTGTGGTTGTTGGCGCGATTTCCTCTAGTAATCAGGAGTTCGTTAACCAGCTAAAAGATAAAATTAACCGCGCAGGCCTTGCAGAACGCATCATATTTACCGGTGAATTGCCTTTCGAGCAAATTCCCAAAATTTTTAGCGCACTTTCACTGGTAAGTGCCTTAAGTTACAACGAAGGGTTTGGACTTACTGTTCCAGAAGCCATGAGCGCTGGTGCTGCCGTATTAGCCACACAAGCTGGTGCATGGGAAGACATCATTAGACCCGGCGTTGACGGCTACATAGTGCCCACCAAAAATCAGAAGGCTGTGACTGAAAAGATAGACTTGATGCTTTCAGACATGGATCAACTTGCTGCAATGGGTAAAGCGGGAAGAGAGCATGTTGTGCAAAACTTTAAAGTAGAAGACGAAGCAAGAAACCTTGTAGAGTTCTTCCGCACGCTTCAATAACGCACAGCATCTGATAGCGAAAACTAAGAGATATCGCATGATAGAACAAATAAAAGCGAACTTTACTGAAAGCATTCAAACCAAAATAGCGGCTACAGAAATTCTGCCAGAACATATAGAGAAAGCCGCTTACATGATGGTTGACGCATTAATTCGCGGCAACAAAGTACTAAGCTGTGGTAATGGCGGCTCTGCCAGCATTGCGCAACACTATGCGTCAAACATGCTTAACCGTTATGAGCGAGACCGCCCAAGCTTGCCGGCTATTGCGCTAAGTACCGATACATCAACACTTACCTCTATTGCTAACGACTACAGCTTTGATGAAATTTTTGCCAAGCAAGTGCGCGCCTTAGGGCAGCCAGGCGATATTCTGCTGGCTATTTCAACGAGTGGTAATTCAAGAAACGTTATTGCAGCAATGGAAGCGGCGCTTTCTCGCGACATGACTATAGTGGCGCTAACCGGAAAAGACGGTGGCGAAATGGCAGGCTTTTTAAGCGAACACGATGTGGAAATTCGCGTGCCTTCAAATCGCACCGCTAGAATTCAAGAGGTGCACTTATTGGTTACTCACAACTTATGTGAATGTATCGACGATAGCTTATTCCCTGCGGATCATGGCGACGAATAGTTTGAACGTTGCGAATGCTATAAATGTAACGAGAATTAAAAATAACGAGTTATTAAAACCACGATGACAATAAGCGCTAGAAAAACAACATTAATGGGTCTTCTATTAGCTGCCGTAGTTACACTTCAAGGCTGCGTAGTTGCCGTTGGTGCCGCCGGAGCAATGGCAGCAAAAGTGGCCAATGACAGACGAACTGTAGGTACACAGCTTGACGATCAAAACGCCGACAGTGCAGTGGCCTATCAATGGTCAAAAAGCGACGCGTTAAAAGAACAAGCCAACTTGCAAGTTGATGTGTACAACGGCGTTGCCTTGCTAACTGGCCAAGCACCTTCACAAGCATTGCTTGACGAAGCGGTTAATCGCGCTCAGGAAGTGGCATACCTAAAGAAAATTCACAATCAAATACGCATTGCCCAACCAATTGGCGCAGGTACTCAAGCAAACGATATTTGGCTAGCCTCGAAGGTGCGCGCAAAAATTGTGGCTGATGAACGTGTACCCGCACTTCAAGTTAAGGTAGTAGTTCAAGATTCAGAAGTGTTTTTGATGGGACGTTTATCAAACGTTGAAGCTACTGCAGCGGTAGACATTGCGCGCAACGTCACCGGCGTTGCCCGCGTAGTTCGAGCCTTTGAAATTATTCAATAGAGAGTTTGCCACAGCGCTTCTGGTCGCAGGAGCGCTATTTATGGAAATTCTTGACGCCACGATAATTACGACGGCGTTACCTGTTATTGCAGCCGACTTTAATGTTCCTGCCGCGCACCTTTCTATTGGGGTATCTGCTTACCTCGTTGCCGTTACACTATTTATTCCTCTAAGTGGCTATGTAGCCGACCGCTTTGGTGCGCGTACTATATTTATTGCCGCTATCGCCGTATTTACTCTGGCATCGGTTTTGTGTGGCTTAAGCACTAGCCTTTTCGAATTTACTTTTGCGCGTATTTTACAGGGAATTGGCGGTGCTATGATGGTACCTGTAGGGCGGTTAGTGGTACTACGTGACTTACCAAAAGAAAAGTTAGTCAGTACCGTGGCCATTATAACCTGGCCTGCTTTAAGTGCTCCGCTGATAGGCCCAGTATTGGGCGGTTACATTGCTACCCATTTATCGTGGCAATGGATTTTCTATATGAACATCCCGCTTGGTATAGTGGCCATTGTCGCCACACTTTACCTTCTTAGAAATAGTAAAAACCCGGTAAGTAAATTTGATCTAAAAGGCTTTTTATTAACCGGCATTGGGTTTGCTTTGTTTATGGCTGGCATTGAGTTTCTTGCCAGTGCAACTGAAAAGGCCCTGTATGCAAGCGTCGTTATTGGCATTGGCTTTTCACTTATGCTGTTAGCCATAGCGCATATAAAAAGAACGCCCGAACCGCTTTTTTCATTTGAGGCCATGCGGTACAACACCTTTAAGCTTTCAGTCTACGGCGGTTCTATAGTACGTATTGCACTAGGTAGCGCCCCTTTTCTTGTTCCTCTTATGCTGCAGCTGGGCCTTGGTTATTCTCCAGTAGAAGCAGGCACGCTTCTGTTGTGGTTATTTGCCGGTAATCTAGCAATAAAGCCAGCAACGACTTGGATAATGAACACGTTTGGCTTTAAGCGTGTGTTAATCGCCAATGGTATGCTGATAGCGTTAGGGTTTGTCGCACTAGCTCTTATATCGCAAAACACATCATCTACCGTTATCGCCGCAATTTTATTTTTTAACGGGTTAACACGGTCTATGCATTTAACGTTGCTTAATACCATTGCATTTGCCGATGTGCCCGCAAGCAAAATGCGAGATGCAAACACACTAAGCGCTATTTTAATGCAAATGAATAGAGGCCTAGGCATTACGCTATCAGCACTTTCCATTGCAGTAGCCACATTGATTTTAAATCAACAACCTTCCTCGCCAGATTTAACTACATTTGCATTATGTATGTGGTTTATGGCCTTCGTCGCTTTTATAAGCACCTACGACAGTGTGCTACTGAGCAAAGAAGACGGAATAAGCGTTCTGAATAAGAGAAAATCGCAAAAGACATAAGCAATTCGGTTACAACACCTTTTTTAATGACAATTGTCATGTAAAAGTGATGACCTTTCCAAATCACTGTTCTTGTCTGAAGGAACAGTGAGAAACTATCTATCAGAGGCTATTTCGAAATTAGACGCAACTAATCGTATAGATGCTGCAAGGATTGCTAAGCAGAAAGGTTGGTTGTGAGGCTTTATTGACTTAAAACCAAACCTTGTCGATGGTATTGGAGGCTTCCAAGTTGAGAGTTTTAGCAAGGTCGTTCAATACTCTTTCTGGCCCGTATACTTGCCCTTGCACTTTCGAAGACCACACGCAGGTTAATATGCTTGTTCCCTTCTTCAAAATGCATTGCCACAATGGCGTATCGGCTTGAAGACGGAGATAGTCGTCTTCAATTTCCCAGCCATCGTCAACATGTTCAACAATAAGCTGCTCAAACTGTGCAAATGGTATCGACTGAATAATGATCCATTCGTTTTTAATGAACTTTTTTTCCAACCTTGCTTTTTTAAAGCCCGTAAACAATCCCATTCTACTGCTCCATCACACTATCTAACTACTGTACCCGTCATTTGTCCTTCAGGAGAAGGGCATGTACACATTGAACCGACCGATTCAACACCTGCTATCGGACATGTTCCGAAATTTCCTGAGTCGCTATAAGAGCAACGACTTCCCATAGTACTTTCAAACAAAAACGCATCGTCATCGCCTACTCTTTCATTACTTCCCGTATCACCGTCCATGTCGACAATGACATAGCATGCAGAAAGCGATAAACACGCGAAAATCAAAGCGACTAAGCGTAAGACGCTTGATGTTTTAAGCGCGAGAAAGTGTTTCATGGGTACCTAGTTTTTGAAATTCTTTTTACTAAAGCTATGCTAATTCTTATTATAAAACAAGGTAAATAAACAAAAAAAAAGCCGGTTACAGTGAACCGGCTTTTTAATTATTTCAATAACTTAACGACTTAGAACTCAGTAGAGAATCTCACACCAAATTCGCTGGCATCGTTGCTAAGAATTTGAAGAACGTAGTCGCCCGTGTTCAAACGTGCATTGTCGTAACGCTCGTCAAAAATGTTGCGACCGTAAAGTGCTACGGTGTAAGCATCGTTAGCTGGCGTATACGCAATATCAAAGTTTACTAGCTCACGGCTATCAAGATCAGTGTTACGCTCTGGCGCAGACGTTGGCTCGCCGTACATTTCAGAACGGTATGAGTAATCTGCTCGCACGCGGATTGAGTCACCGCCGTCAAGTTCAAACGTGTACTGAGGGCCAATAGCAAGCGTTAGGTCTGGCGTTAATGGCGCAACAGGGCTAAAGCCTGCTTGCTCTTCTACGTCAACGTCCATGTAACCAATGCTGGTCATCATGCTGAAGTTACCGTAGTTAAACGTAGTATCTAGTTCAACACCACGAGACGTTTGCTCAACCACTAGGTTTGCTGTGTCGAAACCATTTTCGCTTACGCGGCTTACTTGGTAAGGCAGGTCTTCAAACTCAGTGTTGAATACCGCAATGCTCACATCTACGTATTCGTTTACACGACCTTTTAGACCCACTTCGTAGTTAATTGCCGTGATGTTGTCAGACGCTGTGAAACAGTTGTTTGCGCGAACTGCTGCTTGTGCTGCATCGATATCGTCAAAGCCACCTGCACCGAAGAACTGGCCAATAAGGCAGTAAGGACGCGCTGGGTACTGACCAGACTGATAGCCAGACTGAATAGTCGCGTAACCTGTCATGCCATTTTCAAACGTATAGTTTGTTGCTGCTTCCCACGTTACTTCGTCCCAATCGTTTGAGTCGAAAATAGTACCAAGTGGGCCAAATACGTTTGCAGATGCATCTTTTTCATCTTCTGTGTAACGAAGACCACCAGACACGCTTAGCTCGTCGTTAATGTCGTGACGCACGTTTACGTATGCCGCTTTTGACGTAGTTTCTTGGTCAAGTTGAAGTAGGTTTGGACCACCGTCGAAGTTAGAATCTTCGCCCTGACGGTTGCTACCTTCTTCGTTGAAGTAGTAAAGACCTGCTACAAAGTCAGTGTACTCGTTGATGTAACCATTAAGCTGAAGTTCAACAGAGGTTTGATCTGCTTCACCGCGCTCTGGGAACTGGTCTAGAGAGAAAATAGTGCCGTCGTCGTCAAGACCCGCTTTGTACTTAGATGTACGCTGGCTTGCTACAACTTTTGCAGTGTAATCTTCGTTAATATCCCACTCAGTAGTAAGTGAAAGACCACGTGCTTCGTTTGATACGCTAGTTACGGCTTCTGTGCCCGTTGCGTTGTCGTAACGGTCGAAACCTTCTGGGATAACGTCAGAGTTGCGTAGCTCAACACCTAATCCGTTGCCGCCACCGAAGTAACGTGCAGAACCAACTTCGTCAATGAGTACTGTGTAAGGACGAAGACCGCCGTCACCATTATTTGCGTCAGCAGTTAGTACCATGCGGAAGTCGTTTGAAGGCTCCCATTTTACTGATACACGGCCAGAGATGTCTTCAGTCTCGCCAACATCGTACTCAGCGTTTGGTACGTTAATGAACTCGCCAAGGCCGTCGCGCTTGTTGAAAGATAAGTTCATGTTGAACGCAAGCTCATCAGACAAACCGTGGTTTACGAAAACGTCAGCTTTAACGCGACCACGAGTACCGAATTCAGTATTTACTTTAGTTACGTCGCCTTGATCTGGCTCTTTAGTGATGATGTTAATTGCACCACCAATTGAGTTACGACCGTAAAGTGTACCCTGTGGACCACGAAGTACTTCGATACGCTCGATGTTATTTAGGCTCCAGTTTTGACCAACTTGGCGGCCTAGGTATACACCATCAACGTAAACACTCACGCCTGGGTCAGTAGTAATAAGGTGGTCTTGAAGACCGATACCACGAATGAACGGGTTAACTGACGACGTGTGACCTGCAGAGAAACCGGTAACGTTAAGGTTTGGTACAAACTTACCCACGTCTGTTAGGTCGGTAATACCTTGTTCTGCTAGTTTGTCACCGTCAAATGCGCTTAGGGCAATTGGCACTTCATAAATAACTTGAGGGCGTTTTGTCGCGGTAACGGTAATGGCTTCGAACTTTTGCTCTTCTGTTGCTTCTGCTTCTTGTGCAACTGCAACGTTTGTAAGAGCTGGAACGGTCATCGCTACTGCAAGTGCGACAGGCGAAAGCTTACTGGCAAGTGTCTTAGACACGTCAGTATTGGTTTTCATGGTGTAACCCCTTTGCTTGAGTGTTAGGTATTTAATCTGTTTGCTTATTGCTTCAAGCTCTTCTGTGGAGCTTTTGCAACCTAAACCTGGGGAATTATTTGAGGTGTAGCATGTTTGCTATGTGCTGATTTCAGGCAATAAAAAAGTAAGTTGCAATGAAAAATTACAGACTTACTCTCATTTTGCTTCTCTTAAAATTGGAAGCGACCTTTACCAGCCCTCAATTTCTCAGCAGTAGAGTTTAGGCTTGAAGACTGGGCGGGCATAATACCGATATGTTTCTTTTTTGGAAAGTAAAATATTGCACTTTCACTGAAAAAAAATTGAATATTTAGACTAATTGGTTAGATTTTACACGTTATTAACAACACCTCAAAAAAGCAAAAATTAATCAACAATATTAGCTACTTAACTTAAATTTTACAATTCACTTCCTTTTCAAACCACAAAAAATCACCACTGACCAATCGGACAATTTTTGAACTCATGCACTCTTCAGTAAATCTTCGGAGAAAACACATATTCCTTCTATTTCTACGCACGTGTAGTTAGACCAAAGGAAGTTTGAAAGCACAAACAAAATTTTTCCTGCATTAATCTTTTCAAAAACGCATTTTGTCGACAATAAAGCCAAGATCACTTGAGTTAACCAACAATAAAGCCTATATTGTCGACATTAATAATGAACGGCCAAGACGACGTGCTTTCAAATAACGAACAAGCCATTACCAATGCCGACAAAACCTTTTTCAAACTTAGAAAGGATATCGTTGAGGGCATAATCCCCGCTGGCAGTAAGCTTAGCGAAATGGAATTGTCGACAAAGTACGAAGTAAGCCGCGCCGTCATTCGGGAAGCAATCAATCGCCTTGCCACCTGTCATTTAGTGGAGCGTAAGGCAAACGTGGGGGCACGCGTAGTGGCGCTGTCACCCGAAGGTCTAATTCAGCTATATCAAGTGCGCGAAGCGTTAGAAGGTATGGCCGCGCGATTAGCCGCCAGGTATATGACTGACGAAGAGATTGCAGATATGCAAGCACTGTTAGACAGCCACTTCGACAAAGTAAAAGACAGCCATAGCTATTATCAAGAAGCTGGCGATGTAGACTTTCACTACAGAATTGTAACTGGCAGTAAGAACGATCATCTAATAAGTGTGCTTATCGACGGACTCTATCATCTTGTGCGCATGTATCGCGTGCAGCTAGGTATGGCAGGCCCTCGAGTCAGCACCGCATTTGACGAACACCGACACATCGTAAACGCCATTGCCAATCGCGACGAAGAACTGGCTGAAATGCTGATGCGACGCCATATTCTTTATTCAAAAAACAACATAGAAAAGAAGCTAAATAATGCATAAACATGTAGCAGCTTCTTTTTATCAAATTCACCTCTACCCTACTTTCAAATAAGCGAGTGATTATCATGAGTGCAGGAAAGAAATTCAGAACCGCGTTAGAGAACAATAAACCTCTACAAATTGTAGGCACTATTAATGCCTATACCGCCATGATGGCAAAAGCCATTGGTCATCAAGCCATTTACCTATCTGGTGGCGGCGTAGCCAATGCATCATACGGCCTACCTGATTTGGGTATGACGTCACTTAACGACGTAATTGCAGACGTACAGCGTATTACAAGCGCTTGTGACCTACCGCTAATGGTGGACATCGACACGGGCTGGGGCGGCGCATTTAACATTGCTAAAACCATTCGCGATATGGAAAAAGCAGGCGCAGCAGCGGTGCATATGGAAGACCAGGTAGCCCAGAAACGCTGTGGTCACCGTCCTAACAAAGAAATTGTTAGCACAGAAGAAATGGTAGACCGCATTAAAGCCGCGGTAGATGCTAGAACTGATCCAGACTTTTTTATTATGGCGCGAACCGACGCGTTCGCACAAGAAGGTTTAGACAAAGCCATTGAACGTGCAAAAGCCTACGTAGCAGCAGGTGCTGACGGCATATTTGCAGAAGCAGTTCAAACTGAAGAGCACTACCGTGCATTCTCAGAAGCATTAGACGTACCTATCCTTGCCAACATTACTGAGTTCGGCAAAACCGAACTATGGAACAAAGAAGAGCTTGGCGAATGGGGAGCAGACATGGTGCTTTACCCACTAAGTGCATTCCGCGCCATGAATAAAGCAGCAGAAATGGTGTACAAATCTATACTTGAAAACGGTGACCAAAAAGCCGTTGTCGACAGCATGCAAACACGTATGGAATTGTACGATTATCTTGGCTACCACGAATACGAGCAAAAGCTAGATGCCCTATTCGCCCAAGGCAAAAATTAGAACCAATACGACCCAGCTGTGAACGAGTGGGGTGCGAGGCACCATTGGATCGGGAGCGATACGCAGGGCGTTACCACGCCGTGAACCCATCCATGGGGGCTCCGCCCCCACTCTCTCGGTGCCTCGCACCCCACTCAAAGCTGAGTATTTCGCTTTTTATTTTAAATAGAGTTTTTAAGTACCTTACAAATTACACAAGACCGGAGACAACAAGATGGCTAAACAGTTAAGTGGCGCGGGTTTACGCGGCCAAGTTGCAGGTAAAACAGCATTATCAACCGTGGGTAAATCAGGTTCAGGTTTAACGTATCGTGGTTACGACGTAAAAGACTTAGCGCAAAACTGTCAATTTGAAGAAGTAGCGTACCTTATTCTAAAGGGCAAGCTACCTAACCAGTCTGAGCTGGACGCTTATAAAACCAAGCTTCGCGGCATGCGCGGCCTTCCGACAGCACTAAAAGAAGTGCTAGAGCGCATTCCAAAAACTGCTCACCCAATGGACGTACTGCGCACAGGTTGTTCAATGCTGGGTAACCTTGAAATGGAAACCAGCTTCGACCAGCAGCAAGACGTGACAGACCGTATGTTGGCGTGTTTCCCAAGTATTATCTGCTATTGGTACCGCTTCTCGCACGACGGCGTGCGCGTTGACGTTGAAACCGATGACGATTCAATTGGTGGTCACTTCCTTCACATGCTTCACGGCGAAAAACCACGTGAACTGCACGAGCAGGTAATGCATGTATCACTCATTCTATATGCAGAGCACGAGTTTAACGCGTCTACTTTTACTGCGCGTGTTTGTGCATCAACGCTATCTGATATGCATTCTTGCGTAACCGGTGCTATCGGTTCACTGCGTGGTCCACTTCACGGTGGCGCTAACGAAGCCGCTATGGAAATGATTGAAGGCTTCACTTCACCTGATGATGCCGAAGAAAAAATGATGGGTATGCTTGAGCGCAAAGAGAAGATCATGGGCTTTGGTCACGCGATTTACTCTGAGTCTGACCCGCGTAATGAGATCATTAAGCAATGGTCTGAAAAGCTAGCTGCCGATGTGGGCGACGACGTGCTTTACCCTGTATCAGTTCGCTGTGAAGAAGTGATGTGGCGCGAGAAGAAGCTTTTCTGTAACGCTGATTTCTTCCACGCGTCTGCGTACAACTTTATGGGCATTCCTACGCCGCTATTTACGCCAATTTTCGTAATGTCTCGTCTAACAGGTTGGGCGGCACACGTTATGGAACAGCGTGATGACAACCGTATTATTCGTCCATCAGCAGAATACACAGGCGAAGAACTACGCCCAGTGCCAGCTATTAGCGAACGCGCTTAGGATTAAGGTTGGGGTTTTATGAATATTGATTACCGTAAACCGCTTCCAAACGCGGGTATCGACTTTTTCGATACCCGTGAAGCGGTAGATGCTATTGAACCAGGCGCCTACGCTAAGCTGCCTTATACGTCGCGTGTACTAGCTGAAAACTTGGTGCGCAAATGCGCCCCTGAAATGCTAACCGATTCGCTTAAACAGCTTATATATCGCAAGCGCGACTTAGATTTTCCGTGGTTTCCTGCTCGCGTGGTGTGTCACGATATTTTAGGCCAAACGGCACTGGTAGACTTAGCGGGGCTTCGCGATGCTATTGCAGCAAAAGGCGGCGATCCGGCCAAGGTTAACCCAGTAGTTCCAACGCAACTGATTGTGGATCACTCGCTAGCGGTAGAACATGCTGGCTTCGAGAAAGACGCGTTTGAAAAGAACCGCGCTATTGAAGACAGACGCAACGACGACCGTTTCCACTTTATCAACTGGACGAAAACCGCGTTTAAAAACGTAGATGTTATCCCTCCGGGTAACGGTATTATGCACCAGATAAACTTGGAGCGTATGTCACCGGTCATTCAAGCTCGCGATGGCGTAGCATTCCCAGACACACTAGTAGGTACCGACAGCCACACGCCTCACGTTGATGCACTTGGCGTAATTGCTGTAGGCGTTGGTGGCCTTGAAGCGGAAAGCGTTATGCTGGGCCGAGCGACTTACATGCGTCTGCCAGACATTGTAGGTGTTGAGCTAACGGGTAAACCACAACCAGGCATTACCGCGACCGACATCGTATTAGCGCTAACAGAATTCTTGCGTAAAGAGCGCGTGGTATCTGCGTATTTGGAATTCTACGGTGAAGGTGCATCGCATCTTACGCTAGGCGACCGTGCCACTATCTCCAACATGACACCGGAATACGGCGCCACTGCCGCCATGTTCTACATTGACCAGCAAACCATTGATTACTTGCGCCTGACAGGGCGTGAAGAAAAGCAAATTGCCTTGGTCGAGCAATACGCCAAGCACACTGGTTTGTGGGCAGATGACTTAGCAACAGCAGAATACGAGCGCGTGCTTACGTTCGACCTTTCTGCCGTTGGTCGTAATATGGCTGGCCCTTCTAACCCTCACGCTCGCTTACCTACCAGCGACCTAGAAAGTCGCGGCATTGCTACGAAGTGGACAGAAGAAGAAGGCAAAATGCCTGATGGCGCGGTTATTATTGCGGCAATCACCAGCTGTACTAATACATCTAACCCGCGCAATGTTATTGCGGCAGGCCTACTTGCACGCAACGCAAACCAGCGCGGTTTAACCCGTAAGCCATGGGTAAAAAGCTCGTTAGCACCAGGCTCTAAAGCCGTTAAGCTTTACCTTGAAGAAGCTAACCTAATGAGCGAGTTGGAAGATTTAGGTTTTGGCGTTGTAGCATTTGCCTGTACTACCTGTAACGGCATGAGCGGCGCGTTAGATCCGAAAATTCAGCAAGAAATCATCGACCGCGACCTTTACTCTACAGCAGTGCTGTCGGGTAACCGTAACTTCGACGGCCGTATTCACCCGTATGCTAAACAAGCATTCTTGGCATCGCCGCCACTAGTAGTGGCGTACGCTATTGCCGGTACTATTCGCTTTGATATTGAAAAAGACGTATTAGGTACCGACAAAGACGGCAACCCAGTAACGCTTAAAGACATTTGGCCTAGCGACGAAGAAATTGATGCAATTGTAGCTAAGTCAGTAAAGCCGGAGCATTTCAGAAAAGTGTACGAGCCAATGTTCGACTTAAGCGTTGATTATGGCAAAGACATTAACCCACTTTATGACTGGCGTGAAATGAGCACCTACATTCGCCGCCCACCCTATTGGGAAGGCGCGATGGATGCCGAGCGCACCATGAAAGGTATGCGTCCGCTGGCTATTTTAGGTGACAACATCACAACCGATCACCTGTCGCCTTCAAACGCTATTCTAGCCAGCAGTGCAGCGGGTGAATATCTTCACAAAATGGGCTTACCTGAAGAAGACTTTAACTCGTACGCCACGCACCGTGGTGATCACTTAACCGCGCAACGCGCTACCCTTGCGAACCCGAAAGTGTTCAACGAGATGGTGCTTGAAAATGGAGAAGTGAAGCAAGGCTCTCTTGCGCGCGTTGAGCCTGAAGGGCAAGTGATGCGCATGTGGGAAGCCATTGAAACCTACATGAATCGCAGACAACCACTGATCATTGTTGCAGGCGCTGACTACGGTCAGGGTTCATCACGCGACTGGGCAGCTAAAGGCGTACGTCTTGCCGGTGTTGAAGTGATTGTGGCAGAAGGCTTTGAGCGCATTCACCGCACCAACCTTATCGGGATGGGCGTGCTACCGCTTGAGTTTAAACCAGGTACAACGCGCAAAACGCTTGAGCTAGATGGCACAGAAACTTACGACGTTAGCGGCGAACCGTCACCAGGAGCAACATTGACACTCGTAGTTAACCGTCAAAACGGTGAGCAGCTAGAAGTGCCAGTAACCTGTCGCCTAGACACTGCAGAAGAAGTCTCTATTTACAGCGCAGGCGGCGTATTACAGCGCTTCGCCAAGGACTTCTTGGAAGCCGAAGCTAGCTGATTGTGCTAGGAAGTACTGAGCCGGATACGGGACACGCCGTAAATACATCCATGCAGGCTCCCAATTCGCATCCATGCGAATTGAGGGTCCCGCACCCGACTCAGTACTTCCTTTGCTATCTAGCTGTTGGACGGAGGAAGTGAATTAGTCACAGGGCACGCCGTGAATACGTCCTTGTAGGCTTCCAACTCGCATCCTTGCGAGTTGAAGGCCCTGAAACTAATACACTCCCTCCGTCACTTGCATCAGCTAATTCAGTGAGAGATAAGTCAGCCACAGGGCACGCCGTAAATACGTCCCTGTAGGCTCCCAACTCGCATCCTTGCGAGTTGAAGGCCCTGAACCTAACTTATCTCTCCCCTATTAGAATCGTTTAGTAGTTTTGAGAAGGAAGTTGGTTGCGATTTGAAACCTTTCAGCCGAAAAGATGCGGCTGGGGAACTCACATGAATGTGTTCACAGCGTGTTTCAAATCGCAAACAACCTTACTTCTCTCCAGATAAAATGGTTTTTAATTGAAGAGAGCGTTGAGGCACGGTTGAAACCTACGGGGTTTCGACCTCCTCTCTCGAAAGAGTTAATTACTTTTGAGTGGAAGTTGGTTGCAATTTGAAACCTTCCAGCCGCAAGGATGCGGCTGGGGAGCGCACACGGATGTGTTCACAGCGTGTTTCAAATTGCAACCAACTTCCGCACACCACAAAAGAGGAAAAAACATGACAAAGTATGCGCCACAACTTCGAGTACCGGCTACCTATATGCGTGGCGGTACCAGTAAGGGTGTGTTTTTTAACTTAACTGATTTGCCAGAGGCGGCGCAGAAGCCTGGTCCAGCGCGTGATGCATTGCTGTTGCGTGTTATTGGCAGCCCCGATCCTTACGGAAAACAAACCGACGGTATGGGCGGTGCTACTTCCAGCACCAGTAAAACCGTGATTTTGAGTAAAAGTGAGCGTGAAGGCTATGATGTCGATTATTTGTTTGGACAAGTGGCTATCGACAAACCTTTTGTAGATTGGAGCGGTAACTGCGGAAATCTAACCGCAGCCGTTGGGGCGTTCGCCATTAGCAATGGCCTTGTTGATAAAAGTAAAATTCCTGAAAACGGCGTTGCCACCGTCAATATTTGGCAAGCTAATATCAACAAAGCCATTATTGCTAAAGTACCTATTACCAATGGTGAAGTACAAGAGACTGGCGACTTCGAACTAGATGGTGTTACCTTTCCTGCCGCAGAGGTTGAAGTGGCCTTTGTTGACCCAGCCGATGGTGAAGGTGCTATTTTCCCAACAGGCCGGTTGGTGGACACGCTTGAAGTATCGGGGGTTGGCTCACTTCAGGCAACCATGATTAACGCAGGCATTCCTACCATCTTTATTAACGCTGAAGACATTGGCTACAACGGCACTGAACTACAAGACGATATAAACAGCGATGCTGAAGCTTTGGCAAAATTCGAAGCTATTCGTGCGCATGGTGCGGTTCAAATGGGCTTGATTAACGATGTAAGCGAAGCGGTAAATCGCCAGCATACTCCTAAGGTCGCGTTCGTTGCCCCACCAACGGGCTATAAAGCCTCTAGCGGAAAAGACGTGCTTGGTTCAGATATTGATGTATTAGTGCGAGCGCTTTCTATGGGCAAACTGCACCATGCCATGATGGGCACGGCTGCGGTCGCTATTGCTGCAGCAGCAGCTATTCCGGGAACCTTGGTCAACCTTGCCGCGGGCGGAAAAGACAGAGAATCAGTCACATTTGGACACCCTTCTGGCACACTTCGCGTAGGTGCAAAGGCTGCGTTTGAGAACGACAAGTGGAATATCAACCAAGCAGTAATGAGTAGAAGCGCACGTGTACTTATGGAAGGGGTGGTTCGCGTTCCGCCAGAACAGCTTTAAACTTAAGTATAAAAAGCCCTTCGAGCGAGGGCTTTTTCGTCTATTCTTCGCTATTATCAGCGTCCACGGTAATTGAGTAGTTCGCATGTATAAAGTTCTAGTAGTTGAAGACAGTATTACTGTTAGAAAGATAGTTAATAAGCTGATTGAGGATAATCCTCATTTCACATGCGACCTTTGCGAAGACCTTGCAGAGGCTAGAAGTGCACTAGAAAGCGGTACTGACTACCTTGCTGCTATTGTCGACCTTAATCTTCCTGATGCCCCCAACGGTGAAAGCGTAGAGCTTGCGTTGTCATACAACGTGCCTACCATTGTGTTAACAGGGAACTTCGATGAGTTCACTCGTGCTCAGCTGCTCGACCAAGGCGTACTCGATTACATCACCAAAGAATCTCGCTACTCATACCTACAAGTGTCTAAGCTGGTCGATAGACTTCGTAAAAACCTCACCACTAAAGTGTTAGTAGTAGAAGATTCTAAAACCAGTCGAAATCACATTTGCTCACTGTTAAGTAAATTTCAGTTTCAAGTGCACCAAGCAAGCGATGGTCTTGAAGCCCTTGAGGAATTAGAGCAGCATCGCGATATTAAAATGGTCATTGCTGACCATCGCATGCCGAATATGGACGGCTATGAGTTAGTTAAGGCCATTCGTCATGAAAGACGTATGCAGGACTTAATATTCATTGGCTTGTCTGCCACAGGTGACAGTGTATTAACATCGAAGTTTATTAAAAGCGGTGCTAACGATTTTCTTTCAAAGCCGTTTTATCACGAAGAGTTTTACTGCCGAGTAATGCAGAACTTAGAATCACAAGAAATGATTCAAACCATTCGCGACTCAGCAAACCTTGACCCGCTTACCAAAGTCTACAACCGACGGTTTTTGTATGAAAAAGCCGACGAACTTTTCGCTAATAAAACGTCAAGCGACAAAGTGATTGTGTCGATGATTGATGCAGATAACTTCAAAAATGTGAACGATACACTCGGTCATAAGACCGGCGATGTATTACTCCAAGAGTTCGCAGCGCTATTAAAAGATTACTTCCCAGATGACTTAATTGTGCGTTATGGCGGTGAAGAATTTACTGTCGTATCAGTGCGCCCTGCTAAAGTGTATCTAGCCGCGCTTTCTGCCTTTATGGATGCGGTGCGCAACACTAAATTTACCCACCACAAATTTAATATCACGTGCAGCATTGGGGTATGTGCCGAAGAGCATAAATGTTTGGAATCACAGCTTGAAGTGGCCGATGCGCGTTTATACAAGGCTAAACACGCAGGCAAAGACCAAATTATTGCTCGCGACGAAACCGCTGCGTAGTATTTTTACAAGTTGGTGTAAGTGCGTAGGCATAGCCTACACGTTTACATCCACGATTTGCGTGTAGACTCTACTTCATGCAGCACGCTATCAGCGAGTGTATTTACATACTCCTCCGGTAAGAATGGTACCGTAACCGCACCAGATGCCAACACGAACTTTATCGTGGCGAGTTTCTTTCGCTTCATAAATACGCTTTGCTTTATCATTACCTGCTGCACCTTGTAAGGTTCGAAGCACAGGTAATCCACACCTATTCGCCCTCTTCTTACGTAAATATAGCGACTGTCAAACGCAATGCCCCATCGCCACCAGCGAAGCACCAATACCAGGCTAATAAAGCAAAAACCAGTAGCAGATATCAGCATAATATCTAAATGCGCTGTTAATGCTCCTACTACAAATGCAAGCAAAAACGGTGCGACCCAAGCCGCAGCAAGCCAAAATAATATAAAGCGCTTGCTGATACTTTTGTAGGTTTGCTGCTGAAAATTACAGTGTGGGAACACTTCGCGACTTAACGCAACAGACTCCGCCTCTGTCACAGAGGGCACGATGAGTTTGTTTGGCGACATTAATTCTTGAATTTGCTGCCCTGCGGTACTGTTTTGCTCAAAATACAAATTAACGCGCTTTAGCAGCTTATCTAGCCAGTCTTGCTTTGCAGTAATCATTTGAATGCGTGAAGCGCGCATGCTTACTTCTAGCTTATTCAAAAGGCCACTTCTACGAATGTAACGATCGTTTGACCGCGACAACGTATAGCCGTAAAAAGTAAACAATGCACCACCAACGCTTAGTAGCGCCATGGCTGCCATTATCATCATAAGTACGACAAAGGCATAAAGACCAAACTGCCACCATGCTATGGTTTGTTCACCTACAATTTGATTTAACTGCAGCCCTTTTTCAGCCAACCATTCAGAGATAAAACCAAACACATCGTCGTAGAATGGAGCCGCCGCACCTAAAATAATCCATACGCGATTATTGGTCACACCGTGAATAACAATATCCCCAATGGAGCGACGATTTAGTACTTCTTCATTGGCATCTTCATCTTGCGATGAAGTTGTCTCAGCACGCTCAACCGTGTCCACCGACGCCAGTGCGTCTGTCGAGCCTGTATTTACCTTGCAATTTGGATCAGTGCTTTGCTCATTCGCATTGTGGTTTTCTTTCTCAAATAGCACACGTTTCTTTAATGCGTGAGCGTAAGACAGCGGAACAGCCACAATTTTAGCTTCTTCTTTACCACTGCCGGCTGTGTCTAACACGACTAATGCGTAACCGAAGGGACGGTAGTAAAACGGGAGTTCTATTTTTACATTTTGAATACGCCACAACGGCAAGTTGGTATAGCGACGCTGGAACACACCGTTATGAATTTCAACATGCTGGTTGTACACACGGAACTTATACATAAAAAAGCTTACAACGCCGCTAAGCGATGTGAGTAACAACACACCCGCAATAGCAGCATAAGTTTTTGGCGACTGAAGATTGTCTAGAATGTTAAATGTCACCGCCATCGCAGGAATAAGATAAATAAGCCCCTGCGCCATTCCCATAATGTTACGTACTGTAAAATACACGATAGCAATAAGTGATAAGCGCTGCCATTCGTCGCCCGTTTCTACTTTTACAATACGTTGAGGCGTTGCATTCTCTAACGCGGCTGCTGGTTCATCCATCATCGTGCACTCACGTCTTTATGATCAAGAATGAACTGCCTGATTTTCTGCGCTTTCTCTAATTCCAAACCTGGTATTTCGAAGGTGTACATCTCACCACCCGCCGAGAACACCTGAAGTGATGCTAGACCCGCCCAACGTTCAAGAGGTCCACGGTTCAACTCAACATGCTGTACGCGTAATATTGGTTGGCAAGAAAGCTTTCGAAAGATAAGCCCAGATTGCTTACTGACATCCTGCTCTCTTACCGCGTAAGTAATTTTTGTGTCTGCGAAAAAATGATAGGTGGCCCATAAAAATGCCAAGCCGAAAATTACACTGCAGATGTAAGGGTAAGCAAACACCAAATCTTCGGGAAGCTCAAACAAAGGTTGAAAGCGAAGTGCGGTTACAATTGATAGCAATACAAGTGCAATTGCGCTTATTGCCGACAGATTGATTATGCGATAGCGTCTTGAAATAGGGGTTAACGCTAATTCTTGAAGCCGAGGTAACTCGCTTGTTTGAATGTGTTTATTAGAGAACACCGTGGCACTTCCTTCTGAAATCATTTCGTTGTGCATTATTTTTGCTCCTATTTTGTCTCTCTTGCTTTATGGGCAAGAAAAAAGGGCTAATGCCCTTTTTTACACGCTTTTTTAAATTGTTTTTAAAAAAGCTTTGAAAGTTGTAACGCAAGGCTATGCGTTAGTCATCAACTTGTTGTTCGTTCAACCAATCGTGAAGTGCCTTCATATCGTGCTGTACCGCCATCTGTAGCTCTTCAACCCAATCGTGAACGTTCTCCCACCATGTTGGGTGATCGCCCTGTTGAATCTGATTAGCAATGCGTTGAACTCTAGCTAGGCCAACTGAGCCTGCTGCACCTTTAATCTTGTGCGCCTCAGAGCATACATCTGACTTTTCATCAGCACTTAAGCTAAGCTGCAAAATTTCCATGTACTCTGGCATCTTCTCTTGGAACACTTTTACGCTAGCACGCACCATT
Source organism: Alteromonas sp. MTD1 (assembly GCF_042848195.1). Taxonomy (NCBI): domain Bacteria; kingdom Pseudomonadati; phylum Pseudomonadota; class Gammaproteobacteria; order Alteromonadales; family Alteromonadaceae; genus Alteromonas; species Alteromonas sp. MTD1. The sequence continues at coordinate 138,588 of NZ_BTGG01000003.1, read as the reverse complement.
TCATCCCCTATGGTATCCACTAACATCTGCAATAAGTCCATGTCTAAAATGTTACTTAATGTTTTGTCGGGCTCAGGGCGGTCCAGCTCTCCATCTACCTCAAGTGGTGCAGGAGGCGCGTGGAACAGTTCATTAAACACCTCAATAACACGGGACTTTTTGATTGGCTTAGCAATAACGTCGTCCATGCCGTTTTCTAAGTACTCGTCACGTTTCTTAATAACGTTAGCCGTTAATGCCACAATAGGTGTTTGCATAACAAGGTCTTCTTCAATAAGCGTACTTGCTACGTCGAAGCCCGTCATGTCAGGTAGCTGTATATCAAGCAAAATTAGGTCGTATTGATTAGCACGGGCTTTATCAATCGCTTCTTGACCTGTCATGGCGACATCAACCTTTTGACCTAGCTTTTCAAGCAGGGCTTTTGCCACCATTACATTCAGCTCAATATCTTCAACTAACAAAATGTTTAAGCCTGTAACTTCTAATTGCGCTACCTTCATCGGGCTATTCGATATTTGCACTGGTAGTACAATTTCAAAGCGGGTACCTTTGCCTACGCGACTTGAAACATGAATTTCACCTTTCATCAAATCTACCATTTGCTTACAAATGGCAAGCCCAATGCCGGTGCCTGTTGCCGACTGATGGTCGGGGTGATCGACCTGATAGTACATGGCAAAAATCTTGTCGATTTCACTTTCGGGTATACCTACACCGGTATCTTCTATAATAAAGGTCACATACGATTTATCGCCATCAGGCTTTGCTGCCGATACCGATAAACTAACGTGCCCTTTTTGCGTGAACTTCACTGCATTAAACAAGATGTTCCACAGAATTTGGCGCAAGCGGGTACCGTCTACTTCAACCAAACGCGGTAACGGTTCGTTAATGGTTGTTTTAAGCTCAAGCTGTTTATCTGCTGCTAGTAAGCGAATAATACTGCTAAGTTCTTCTGTAAAGTCTTTTAGCGATACCGTTTTAAGGCTTAGCTCAAGTTTGTCGCGATCTAGTTTATCTAGGTCGATAATGTCGTTGAAAATGTTGCCCAGCGTTATCGCACTTGCGTAAATCGTACTTACCCAACTAAATTGTTCGTCACTTAATTCGGTATCGCGCAGCATGCGGCTTAACCCAACAATTCCGTTTAGCGGTGTTCTTAATTCGTGGCTAATTGTAGCAATAAAACGCGTTTTATCCGTGCTGGCTTTTGCCGCTGCATTTTCGGCTTGCTTGCGCTCGGTCATGTCACGACCAAACGATAGTAGTCCTAAACGGTTACCTTCTTTATCGAAAAACGGTACTCGCTTCATTTCGAAGTAACGACGTCTACCGTCGGCGAAGCGCAGCCATAATTCCTCGGTAATGCTGGCGTTGCTTTCTAGTACTTCGTGGTCACTAGCTACAATTTGGCGAGCCAAGTCTTCCTCGTAAACGTCTTTCGGCGTGAGTCCAAGAAGCTCTTGCTCGGTTTTTCCTGTCATTAGCTCCGCTATACGGTTACAACCGGCAAAGCGGCCTTCTTCGTTGCGGTAGTAGATAAGGTCAGGCGACGCATCAATAATAGAGCGTAGCAGCGTTGATAAGCGCCTCGCTTGCGCTTCTTGTTCTGACTTGTCTTGAATTTCTTTTTCTAAGTCTTTAAATAAGGCTTCACGCTCTTCCTGTGCTTGCTTTCTTTGCTCAATTTCGTGGTTAAGCTGACGAATGTTGCTTTGTAGTTCTCGATTCAAAAACACATCTTCTTCGCGCAAGCTTTCAAGCTGGCTTACCACTTCTTTTAAGTTGGTACGTGAATTTTCAAGCTGCTTGATAAGTTCACTAAAAAAATACAGAACCCAGGGCGCTGAGAGCATTGTTAGTACAACAGCGCTGATAAAGTCGTCGGGTTGCACTTGGCTGCCCATGCTTACGCGAATAACGTAAGAACCGCCAAGCGTGAAGAACAGTGACAAAACAACAAAAAGGATACTGAGCTTTAGCGTGCCAAAGCGTTGAACAAACTGAGCAAAGCGAATTGCCCAAGAATCATTGGGTGAGTCTGAATGCATGTATGTCTAACTTAAACCTAATATATTTGTATCCTATCAGGCTTTAGCATATTCACAAACGACAGTGTCGTTTTCGACAAAGTATTGAATTTATTTTTGTGCACATCCACAAGTAGCAATAACTGCATTCGCGGCAACGTTTTGACCTTCGCAGTTTGCTTTAGTGAATAATTATTTTCTCAAAAATAATCAACACCATTTACTTTAGAATAAATTTCATACAGCAATCTACAGCAATAAGAGAACTGGAACCCATTCTTTACAATTAGATAAAAATACAACGCAAACCACCATTGACAACATAAAACAGCATTTTTAAAGCATAGTTATTCAATCAAGCTTTCTACTTGAGAGTAATTATCATTTAAAAAACAACATATCTTTTCGTTAATAACTTAATAACATATTGCTTACAAAATAGATTTAATGAATTTAAATCATTGAATTTAAATAAATTAATAAGAGTTATACTAATTCTCTAGGTCACTTCTTCTTTTAGCGATTGATTTTAAATTTTTATGTGGGTATTTTGTACGGCCCGCATCGCAATAATGCATAAAAATGCGGAAAGACTGGAATCCTCTAATAATAAATAAACGACAAGAAAGGCGCAGGCCACACGCAATAACGCGTTTGAGCACAATAGACGTCTAACCATGTTGTGATACGCAAACCTCAGCGCATCTACATGCAACGCATACCTTGCCCAGTCAAAAGGTTGAAGGAGTAAAGAGATGAGTTTATATAATCCCAATGATTCCCGGGACAACTGTGGGTTTGGCTTAATTGCTCATACTCACGGGGAAGCCAGTCACGAATTGGTAACAACTGCAATACACGGCCTTGACCGTATGCAGCATCGTGGTGGTATTGCCGCCGATGGGAAAACCGGTGATGGCTGTGGTTTACTGCTGCAAAAGCCGGATGCGTTCTTCCATGCAATTGCCGACGAAAATGGCTGGAAACTCAGCAAAAAGTACGGCGTGGGCATGATTTTCTTAAATCAGGACCCTGTACTGGCGCAAGCTGCGCGTGAAGTACTTAATGAAGAACTAGAAAAAGAAACGTTGTCAGTAGTGGGTTGGCGCGAAGTGCCTGTCGACCGCTCAGTACTTGGCGAACTTGCCCTCACGGGTGTTCCACAAATAGAACAGGTGTTTGTAAACGCACCTGCTGGATGGCGTAAACGCGACCTAGAACGTCGTTTATATATGATTCGACGTCGTGCGGAAAAACGCCTTGAAGAAGATCCTGATTTCTACGTAGCATGCTTATCTGGCCTTGTAACAATTTACAAAGGCCTGGTAATGCCTAAAGACTTGCCAGCGTTTTATCACGATTTGGCAGATGAGCGCATGCAAAGTGCTATCTGTGTATTCCACCAGCGCTTCTCAACAAACACGTTGCCACGCTGGCCGCTAGCCCAGCCTTTCCGCTTCCTTGCGCACAATGGTGAAATTAATACCATTAAAGGAAACCGCGACTGGGCAATGGCGCGTGCTGCAAAATTTGCAACGCCACTTATCCCAGATTTGAAAGACGCTGCACCTTTTGTAAACACAGAAGGCTCAGACTCTTCATCGCTAGATAACATGCTCGAGTTGTTCCTAGCGGGCGGCATGGACTTATTCCGTGCTATGCGCTTATTAGTGCCGCCAGCGTATCAAAACAACAAAACCATGGATGACGACTTACGTGCATTTTACGAGTTTAACTCGATGCACATGGAGCCGTGGGACGGTCCTGCCGGTATCGTATTAACTAATGGTCGTCATGTTGCGTGTAACCTTGATAGAAACGGTTTACGCCCTGCCCGCTACGTTATCACCAAAAACGGGTTTATTACCCTTGCCTCAGAAGTCGGTATTTGGGACTACGAACAAGCTGACGTTATCGAAAAGGGCCGCGTTGGTCCTGGTGAAATGCTTGCTGTTGATACCTATACAGGGAAAATCTGGCGTTCTAACGAAATTGATGATGACCTAAAAGAGCGTCATCCTTATAAAGAGTGGCTAGATAAACATATTCGCCGCCTAACACCTATTGAACAACTCGATGCATCGCTTATTGGCAAGCGTGTGTTCGATGATGATGCCATGGCGGTCTACCACAAGCTTCACGCTTACAGCTACGAAGAAATTCAGCAAGTTGTTAAGGTATTAGCAAAAGACGGTCAAGAAGCTGTAGGTTCTATGGGTGACGATACGCCAATGGCGGTAATGTCGTCGCGCCAACGTACGGTCTATGATTATTTCCGTCAGCAGTTCGCACAGGTAACGAATCCGCCAATTGACCCTCTACGTGAAAACCACGTGATGTCGTTGGCAACCTGTATTGGTAGAGAACAGAACGTATTTAGCGAAACCTCGGGTTACGCTGACCGCGTATTGTTCGACTCGCCAATTTTAATGTATACCGACCTTAAACAGCTTCGCGAATTTAACCCAGAGAACTACTACTCTGAAGTTGTTGAATTGCAATATGCACCGCAAGAAGGCTTAAAGAAAGCCATCGAGCGCGTGTGTAATGAAGTTGAAATGCTGGTGAAAAACAAACGCGCCGCGTTCGTTATTTTGTCAGACAGAAATATTAAGCAAAATCGCTTAGTGATACCTGCGGCAATGGCGGTTGGCGCCGTACAGCGTCGATTAGTTGAAAAATCACTTCGCTGCGATGCCAACATTGTTGTTGAAACCGCAAGTGCACGCGATCCGCATCACTTTGCCGTGCTTATCGGTTTAGGTGCTACTGCCGTTTACCCATTCCTTGCTTATGAAACTATTGAGCAGCTATGCGAAAAAGGTGAGCTTGATATCACGCCAATGCAGGCCACGTTGAACTACCGTAAGGGTATCAATAAAGGTCTGTATAAAATCATGTCGAAGATGGGCATCAGTACCGTTGCCAGCTATAGAAGCTCTAAGCTGTTTGAAGCGATTGGTATTAATAACGAAGTGATGCAGCTTTGCTTTAACGGTGTTACCTCGCGCATTCAAGGTGCCGGCTTTGACGACTTCCAGCAAGACCTGGTTAACTTGAACCGTGTAGCATGGCTTAAGCGTAAGCCTGTAGATCACGGCGGCTTGCTTAAATACGTTCATGGTGGCGAGTATCACGCGTACAACCCAGACGTAGTGAGCACGTTACAAAAAGCAGTTGTATCGGGTAATTACGACGACTATCAGGTGTATGCAAACTTAGTTAACGAGCGTGCCCCTGCACATATTCGTGATTTACTTGCGCTAAATCCAGACTGCGACCCCATTGATGTTAGCGAAGTAGAGCCCGCGGAAAACCTATTCCCGCGCTTTGATACCGCAGCAATGTCTATTGGTGCACTAAGCCCAGAAGCGCATGAAGCGTTGGCTATTGCTATGAATCGTTTGGGTGGCCAGTCTAACTCGGGAGAAGGTGGTGAACACCCGTCTCGATTCGGTACTGAGAAAAACTCAAAGATTAAGCAAGTAGCGTCTGGTCGTTTCGGTGTTACACCGCATTACTTGGTCAACGCTAGCGTTATTCAAATCAAAGTAGCACAAGGCGCAAAACCTGGTGAAGGTGGTCAACTGCCGGGTGATAAGGTGAACAAGTACATCGCGCAACTGCGTTTCTCTGTACCAGGTGTAACCCTTATTTCTCCACCACCACATCACGACATCTATTCAATTGAAGATTTAGCTCAGCTAATTTTCGATTTGAAGCAGGTTAACCCAACGGCCCTTATTTCCGTGAAGCTGGTGTCTGAGCCAGGTGTAGGCACCATTGCTACCGGCGTTGCGAAAGCGTATGCCGACCTTATCACTATTTCAGGTTACGACGGCGGTACAGGTGCAAGCCCATTAACATCGGTTAAATACGCAGGTAGCCCGTTCGAACTTGGTTTGTCTGAAACTCAGCAAGCACTTATCGAGAACGGCTTGCGTCACAAAGTGCGCGTACAAACTGACGGTGGTTTGAAAACGGGCTTAGACGTAGTAAAAGCTGGTATCTTAGGTGCTGAAAGCTTCGGTTTTGGTACAGGCCCAATGGTTGCACTTGGCTGTAAATACCTTCGCATTTGTCACCTAAACAACTGCGCAACGGGTGTTGCAACTCAAGATCAGAAGCTTCGCGACGACCACTTCATTGGCCTTCCTGAAATGGTAATGAACTACTTCAAGTTTATTGCACAAGAAGTACGCGAGTTAATGGCCTCTTTAGGTATTAAGAAATTCGACGACTTGGTAGGTCGCACTGAATTGCTTAAAGTGCTTGATGGTATTACGGCTAAACAGAATCGCTTAGATTTGTCGCCTCTGCTAGTACAACCTCAAGCAGGTGAACACACGCGCTTGTTCTGCTCTGAAACCACTAACACGCCTGTTGATAAAGGCGAGTTAAATGCACAAATGCTGAAAGACGGTCAGCAAGCAGTAGCAAACAGCAAGTCTGTAACGCTTAAATATGCGGTTCGCAATACCGACCGTTCTGTAGGTGCATTATTATCCGGCGAAATCGCGAAATATCACGGTAACCACGACTTTGAAGATACACCAATAAAAGTAGAGCTTACCGGTACTGCTGGCCAAAGTTTCGGTGTATGGAACGCAGGCGGCCTGCACATGCACCTTGAAGGTGATGCAAATGACTACGTGGGTAAAGGTATGACGGGCGGCAAGCTAGTTATCCACCCGCCGCGCAATGTTTCATTTGATGCCCACGACAGCGCAATTATGGGCAACACCTGCCTTTATGGCGCAACGGGCGGCAAACTATTTGCTGCAGGCCGAGCAGGCGAGCGCTTTGGTGTTCGTAACTCTGGTGCCATTGCCGTAGTAGAAGGCATTGGTGACAACGGCTGTGAATACATGACAGGCGGTATAGTGGCTGTACTTGGCTCAGTCGGCGTTAACTTTGGTGCCGGTATGACGGGTGGGTTTGCTTATCTTATGGATGATAGCGACGACCTTGATAACCGTGTAAACGCTGAGCTTGTCGATGTTATGACGATAGAAGATAAAGCCATTCTTGCTGAACACTTACGTGGTTTAATTAATCAACATTATGAAGAAACAGGCAGTGAGCATTCGTTGTCGTTACTGACAAATTTTGCTGACACACTGAAACGCTTCAAGTTGATTAAACCGAAAACCAGCGATGTGAAAAACTTGCTTGGTCACATCAGCCGTTCAAGTGCTGAATTACGCATTCAGGCCCAGTAGGAGGATTTAGTTTATGGCAAAGAACGTATATCAATTTGTCGATGTTGAACGTATCGATCCGCCGAAAAAGCCGATTATGGTACGTAAACAAGAGTTCGCGGAAATTTATCAACCGCTGAGCCAATCTCAAACCGAAGGCCAAGCAGATCGCTGCTTGGACTGCGGTAACCCGTATTGTGAGTGGAAGTGCCCAGTTCACAACTACATTCCGCAGTGGTTAAGCTTGGCAAACGAAGGTCGCATTTTAGAAGCTGCTGAGCTTTCGCACAAAACCAATAGCCTCCCAGAGGTATGTGGCCGCGTTTGTCCTCAAGACAGACTGTGTGAAGGTGCCTGTACGCTAAATGACGATTTTGGTGCGGTAACTATCGGTAGTATTGAAAAATACATCACCGATACCGCATTTAAAATGGGCTGGCGCCCTGATATGTCAGATGTTGTATGGACCGACAAAAAAGTCGCTATTGTTGGTGCTGGCCCCGCTGGTCTTGCATGTGCCGACATTCTGGTACGTAACGGCGTAAAACCGGTTGTTTATGACAAGTATGAAGAAATTGGTGGTTTGCTAACTTTCGGTATTCCGTCATTCAAACTGGAAAAGGACGTCATTAAGCTTCGCCGTCAAATCTTTACTGAAATGGGCGTTGAGTTTGTACTTAACACCGAGATTGGCAAAGATATTCAATTCCAAGACTTGCTTGATAAGTACGATGCCGTTTTCTTAGGCATGGGTACTTATAAATCCATGCAAGGTGGTTTTGATAACGAACAGGTAGAAGGCGTACATGAAGCGCTACCTTTCCTTGTAGCAAATACCAACCGTGTGATGGGTCTTGAGAAAGACCCTGCCGATTACATTGATATGAAGGGCAAGCGCGTTGTTGTACTTGGTGGCGGTGATACCACCATGGACTGTGTAAGAACGTCTATTCGCCAAGGCGCAGCTCAAGTAACGTGTGCATATCGCCGTGATGAAGAAAGCATGCCCGGTTCACGCCGTGAAGTAGTTAACGCAAAAGAAGAAGGCGTAGAGTTTAAATTTAACTTACAGCCGCTCGATATTGCCGTTGATGAAAACGGCAAAGCGTGTGGCGTAAAATTAGTAAAAACTGAGATGGGACCGCCTGATGCCAATGGTCGTCGACGCCCTGTTGAAGTCGAAGGCTCAGAGCATATTCTTGAAGCCGACGCGGTAATTATTGCGTTTGGTTTCCAGCCGAGCCCTGCACCGTGGTTTGCTGACTTTGGCATTATGCTTGACGAAAAAGGTCGAGTGCGCGCACCTTCTGCGGGTAAATTTGCATTCCAAACATCGCACCCGCAAGTATTTGCAGGTGGCGATATGGTGCGCGGCAGCGACTTGGTAGTTACCGCTATCGATGAAGGCCGCAAAGCAGCCGAAGGGATCATGGATTACATTGGCGTGTAGCTCCATCATTCTGTAGCAGCTAAAAAAGCCCAGTAAATCACTGGGCTTTTTTGTGGCGCTATATAAACAAATACTCTTAATTCCTTGGATGCTTTGCATATCACAATGTTTGACAAAAACTAATATAAGCGCTAACAATAGAATTTAGAATGATAGACATGGAATGTAATCATCAAAGCACTCATCTTTTATTTCATTGCCTTTGTAGAAAGTAAACATTGGGGTCGGATAGGACTCTGGGTCCGCTCTTTATCACTAGTAACTTTATTACTACTTGACCCTTTCAAAATCACAACTGCGACAGACGATGCTTCAGCGGATATTCTCAATCGTGTGAATTCCCAATACTACAGCTCTAAGGCTCAGAGTGAAATCGTTGTTGTATTAATTGACGACCATTATTTAAGTAGCAATCAATTAAGTTGGCCATTGTCATATAGCCAACAATCAGTCCTCATGCGTCAAATCTTGAGGTACGAGCCCAAAGCTCTCTTTATTGATTTGCTCTACACTCACGACAGGTCAACTAAAGATGACACACCTCGGCCGTTAATAAACGTATTTGAGCGCTATGGGAAGCGTATACCAATTTATGTCCCTCAAATAAAAGAATCAGCTTTTACAAAACAGAGCTTTTTCGCAAAGACTCGCCCAGTCGTGGTTCAGTGGCAGGGGCACGAACACTATTATCCTTCCCGAATTGGAAATATTGATACGCCGGCGTTTGCTATGCATCGCCAGTTCTGTGAGCAAAATGGTAACTGCAACCAGCCTAACAGTATGCCGCCAATTGCTGTTCAGTGGGGTATGCAATTGTCGAAGCAACAAAACGTGCTAACAAATAATAATGAATGTTTGGGGAACGAAAATCCCATAATCATGGCTTCGAAAGTATTGTTATCGGAAGTTTTTTGGAAACTGGTGCCTGAGTGGCGACAGCCTTGTGCATACTCAATTACCGTTCCGCCCTCTTATCTTAGCGCTACATCCAAAGACGAAAGAGCACTTCTTTCAACAATATTCAAAGACAAGTACGTAATGCTAGGAGCACTTATTCAAGGAGCAAGAGATGAAGTTTATTCGCCTGTTCACGGCCAAATAGCAGGTGTTTATCTGCACGCTATGGCATTAGATAATCTTCTCACATATCACGACGAATATTTTAGACCCGCTCCTACAATATGGCGCAATATTGACCTCGCCGATATTACTGACTGCGTCCTGTTTTTACTGGTTTTCATGTGGCGTGAAAAAGTTTCTACTAATCCAAAAGCTCCCCATGCCCACGCACCACGAAAGCGCTTTATTTTTTATTCCGCTCTTGCGCTGTTAGCGCTGCTATTCACAACTGTCGTATTGTTTTCCTATGTTTTTAACTTCCAACCTATTAATTGGGTCGCGCAACTCACTCTCATACTCTCAATTGTCGCAATAAAAATAAGGCTTTTTGCCCCATTAAAAAAACTACTTTTTTATCTAAAAGGGTTCTACCAAGGAGAAAAACTATGATTAAGAAGTTACTCGTGATGTTGTTAACGTGTGGTGTGTTTGGCCACATTCATGCTGAGCCGTTGGCCATTATTGACTTCAGTGTTGAAACTATTGAAACCTTAGACTCTGAAGGAAAGGTCATTGCCAATGTACCAGTCTCTTCTCTTCCAGATACTGCAATTGTGGTTATTGAGAAAAATGAAGAACTTGATCTAATTGCAATTAAAGATACTAATGGTGACGTTGTATGGTTGGACACCTACTATGTAAAACTTAATCAAGGAAAGGTTGTAGACCTCCCTTGCTACAAGATTGGCACAACGGGAGCACAAGACCGAAGAGAAACTGGCACAATGGGCTTTGGAGGTACTTGTGAAGATGCTAATTAATACAGATACCTTAAAAGCGACACTACTAGCGACAGCACTTACTAGTTTAACCGCATGTCAAAGTACACTTGAGGGGATGACTGATGCGGTAAGTAATTTAACAGGTGACAGCATTCACAACAACTTTGAGGGTAAATACATTACCCAATCCAGCATTGCTGAATATAAAGTACGAGAAGATGAACTTAGTGGCAGTGGTGGTGTAATCAGTTATTCCGGTAAAGACATTCCCGAGGGACATATTCGTCAAAATCATGTTGTAAACTCGCCAGCACTAAACAACTACTTAAACGGCGTGCTTGATAAAATTCTCAGCCAGTGGGACGGAAACCCGGTAAACATACAAATTCAGGTTGTGCACTCACAATCATTTGCGCCTTATGCTGATTCTTTCGGCATGATCAGTATTCCTATTGGGACACTCAATAATATTGAGAGTGAAGATGAGATTGCTCTTCTTATAGCGCATGAAGCCAGTCATATATTACTTCGTCATCACGATAGAGATAAAGTCGTGCAAGAAAATAAAGACAACGTCAATATGCTTGCTAGTGCAATAGTAATGGCCAACGTTGCTAAAGACACAGACTTTGTAAAACAAGGTGGTAAACGTACCTTGAAGTACAACCCTAGCGAGCAAGGTAGCGACAATATATCAAAAGCCATGGTATACAATGCAGTTATTCAAACTATTTCAGACAGCGTCTGGAACACCGCTTGGAAGCGTACACAAGAAGACGAAGCCGATTTACTAGGGTTTGATTTAGCTATTGCCGCTGGATACTCGCCGCGCGCAAACTCACATGTTTTGGAGAGACTCGAGAATTATCAGGGTAAGCAAGAAGGTATGTTAAGTGCGTTTTGGGAAAAGAAGCAAAATGCGCTTAGCAGCGCACTTACTGCCGGCGACTTTAATGGACTAGGAGAGGAGATCGATTCATTTCTAGCAGAGGGTTTAATGACTTCGTTGGGAGCTGTAACTGATTATTTTCAAAAACGCCATATGGCCCCTGAAGTCCGCAATGAAAATATGAAGGGTTATGCTTTGCGAGTATACAAGCCAGAGATTCGTCGTCGTGTTGATAAAAAGTCTTGGAGCGATGTAAAATCGCAGACAGAAATTCGTGAAACGTTAGAAAGTTATAAACTTGCTTTTCAAGCTTCCAATGCACTAAGTGCAGGTGATATAGCGCAGGCCGAGAGACTGGCCTTGGCTTCCCTTTCGCGTTCAACTAAATCACATCCTTACATGAGAGAAGTTTTATTTGATGTGCGATTAGCACAGGGAGATAAAACACGAGCCATGAAGAATCTTTCTTACATTGAACGCTGGCAAGACGCATCACCTGCATTATTTGAGCGTAGGATCGAATATCTGATGCAACAACAGCAATTTGAAGATGCACTTACCGCCATTACTCTCGCCGAAAAAACATTTGGTAATGAAAGTAAATTCATTATTCAGAAAAGCATTGCTCTATCTAATATAGGGAAAAATGATGATGCAATTGCCACCTTAGATAAATGCCAAGCCTACTCTAAACATAAGGAAAGTTGCGCTTTGTTAAAAGAGCGAATTATTTAATTGTTCTAGGTACTGCTCTCGCAAGTAGCGGCAGTACCTCATTATTTCGAAGTTAGTTATCTTCAAGATAAAATATTGAACTTTATACTAAGATGATTTTTTAAGCTCGCTGTGAGATTTTAAAACTTTGCTACTGTCATCTTATTCAATAAGGTAAGCGGGATCGTTTTCACTAGCTTCACGCTTTAAAGCCGCTTTTCGCAGAAAACATGTCTAGGGGAGTGTTGGGTCAACTACCCATAAAAACTAAGCGCACAGCGTTATACAAAATTAATACCTAAATAAGGGGCATACATAACTTTTAAAAGTTGCTAGAGTGGGAGAAAAACAACAGGGATAAATATGAAGTATTTCAAATGGTTGTTAGCGCTCACCAGCTATTTTTCTATAGCGTTCACCGCGCAAGCAAAGGACTACGACACAATACAACTTCAATCAGAAGTACTCGACGAACAGCGACAGTATTCGGTTTCTTTACCAAAAGACTATGCTAACTCTGAGCAGCATTACCCCGTTATTTATCGTTTAGACGGCGCCCAAAATATCCCCTTAATGGAAGCGGTACTAGGCAGGCTACAGGAAAACAATGCTGCACCACAGGTCATTATTGTTGCTATTGAAAATACCGACCGACTACGCGATATGTATCCTACCGTAAATGAGGATCCCAATGGTCCGGTTGGCCTTGGTGGCGGCGCTGATAAGTTTCTATCATTTATAGAAAATGAATTGATTCCTGATGTTGAAAAGCGTTATCGCACCCATTCGACGCGAATTATTGCCGGCGCCTCTGCCGCAGGCGTGTTTAGTTTATATGCTATGCAAGAACGCCCAGCACTGTTTGATGCACATATTGCTTACAGCCCAGCGGTTTGGTGGAATACAGGCGCCATGGTTGAACGAACCAAGCAATGGCTTTCTTCTAAGCCCACCACAAATACCTATCTGTACATGAATATGGGTAATGAAGGGCTTCCTATGCGTCCTTATTACGATAATCTTCTTGCAAGCTTTACGCGCTCAGAACCCCCTAAAATTAAAACGGTTATCGACCAACATGACGGTGTGTCGCATGGTTTAACTTCAACCGCAGGCATCTTCCACGCCTATCAGTCGTTTTTTATGAGTAAAGCCTTTGCGCCTGAAAACGTTACGCCTGACATGCAAACCATTGATAACTATTACAAGCAGCTAGGTATACAATGGGGAGTAGACGACACACCGCCCGAGAACGTAGTTCGTCAATTGGGTTATTACTTTAACTGGCAACAACAACCCGAATTGGCCATGACACTTTTTAAACACAATATGTCTCACCATCCCAAAAACCCCGACGCGATCACGGGTGTGGTGTATGGATATGAAGGTCAAAATAACCTAGCCCAAGCGCTGAGTTTCGCTGAAAAAGCATTAGAAGTTGCCGACAAAGCACATCCATATTACGACTATTTTGTGAATAACGTTGACCGTTTGAAGAAAAAAGTTGAAGGCGTGGGACAGGGCAAATAGCCAGCTTATACCATCGCTTCCAAGTGTATACCTAAAAATGGCTAAATAACCCGCTATTTAGCCATTGTAGTAGTTGAAGTGTTTGTGGTTCCGCTCTACTATTTTCACTGAACAAGTGCGGCTATCAGCAAATCTTTGCTGGCAACAGGTTAATGACGAGTACCCCTATGCTGAAACACAGAACTACATTATTACTATTAAAGCCTTTGTTTACTTTGGCATTGGTTGCATCAGTGGTTTCAGCACCAGTAAAGGCAGACATACTCGCACTTAACAGCCATACAGATAGCGACAGACCTGACTCTACACAATCATTATCGCAGCCTGACACTGTGTCGTGCCCTTCATCATTTCACGATGTTTCAATTACAGACGACGCTACACAATGTCAGCAGTTTGAGACCCAGATACCTGCGGCTATGGTGTACCACACTAAGCAGAAAAACCACCAAGTTGTCGCTTTCTACCAGCAAGGTATGCCATCGCTGAAAGTGCATGCGCCAGTAAACCAACGTACCCTTTTAACGTCAGAAAACAATCACACGCGCATTGTCATTTCACCTGATAACGCAGGATCGCAGGTAGATATCCTTGTGATCCCCCAAAAATAAAACCTCTAAAAATTAAATACATAACTCTTATTTAGGCCTTTACCGGGCTTATTACATCACAAATATTTGTTGTTTGATCATTTTTGGCACCTGCTTTGCAAAATCAGTAATACATGTTGAATGGTTTAACTAAGCGTCATTTTTCTGACATGGCTATTTACTGATTTTTGTGAGGATAACAATGGAATTGGCAATTATTTTGATGATGTTACTTATTGTCGTTGCACTAGGCGCCATAAAACTGTCTGATGGCGGCGTTGCATTTCCGTTTCGTAGAAAGCCACAGCTTTTTACTCCTGTTGAGCACTCTTTCCTTAACCTTATTGAGCAAGCGATGGGTAGAGAGTTTCGCATTGTGTGTCGTGTGCGTTTAAACGACTTAGTATCGGTACGTCAAACCGCAAACAAGAAAACAGCAAGCCAAGCGATAAGCAGAGCGTCAAGCCGACAGCTTGATTTTGTATTGGTTGATAAAACAGATATGAGCCCTGTACTTGCGATTGACTTAGTACATAACCAAGGTAAAGACGGATACAAATCACAGAAAGACTGGTTTGTAACAGGCGCATTAGATGCTGCAGGTTTACCGCATGCTCGCATTAAGGTGAAGTCGGGTTACAGCGTTGAAGATATTCGCGAATGCCTTGAAAACAAGCTTATTCCTTATCGCCGTATTCAGCAGAAAATGGCACAGCTGCCAACACACAACCCAGAGCCACCAAAGCGCCCCACGCGCCCTATTCGCTCAAGTCGTCCAGCAGCCGCATAACAAATTGTAGTACCTCTTCCCCTAGCCTTTGTTGCTTTGCTATTTTTCTTACTCTCAAAATAGCGGTAACAAAGGCATTTTTCTGTCAGTTTCCCAATATTCCTTATACAATTACACCGTAAGTGCGCTTCACTAGCGCGTAACCCACTTTCAACGCATATCGGTAACACTATGAAAAAAATTGGTATTTTAGGTGCAATGGATGAAGAAGTTGCGCTTCTTAAAGCTTCTCTTTGGGATGTAAAAGAAACGCAGTGGAAACACCTGACTTTTTACGAAGGTACACTAAACGATATGGAAGTGGTACTTGTAAAATGTGGTATTGGTAAGGTTGCAGCAGCTATCGCAACTACCGTTATGATAGAGCAATACGCACCAGATGCTGTTGTAAATACTGGTTCAGCGGGCGGGTTTGACAAGAACCTTAATATTGGCGATTTGGTTATTGCAAGCCACGTAATTCACCACGATGCCGATCTTACACATTTCGGCTATAAGCTGGGCCAATGTGCTGGTATGCCAGAAGACTACCGTTGTGATGAAGCTTTAATGCAGGCTGCCGCGTCTGCTGCCAGTGAAATTGATACACTGCAATCAACTACCGGCCTTATTTGCACGGGCGATGCATTTATTGGTAGTGACGAAGCGGTAGCAGAACTTCGCACCAACTTCCCAGAAATGAAAGCAGTAGAAATGGAAGGTGCCGCAATAGGCCAGACCTGCCACATGCTTTGTACACCCTTTCTAGTTATCCGCTCGCTATCAGACATTGCCGGTAAAACATCTTCGGTAAGCTTTAAAGAGTATTTAGAAACAGCCGCAAAACACTCAGCGCAGCTTGTGATGGCAATGATTAAAACACTTGCCAAATAAATGACCTTATTTGCAAGCGACCTTTATTTCCCGTCGCTGTTAGTACTTTGGTTAGCTGTCGCTGTAGATGCACTATGGCGATGGCCACAAAGTACCCACCCGCTCACTTTCATGCGCTACCTCATTAGGCAAATGGGTCAGAAAGTACTGCCATCAGACAACTATGCCGCGGGTCAGCACTATATATCTGGAGCATTAGCTGCCATTGTTTTACTTTCACCGCTTGTCGTTTGTTTGGCTGTGCTGGTGTACATGGCGGAATACCCCGTCTTTTTCGAAGCTGTCATCATGGTTTCGTTATTAGATTTTGGCTTTCAACGTCAACAGTACAAAAAAGTAATGGCATGTGTAGGGCGCAACAAGAAATCTCTTGCTCGTGAAATGGTAAAAACCATAACCGCGAGGCAATGCCACGCACTTACCGATATTGGAATTGCAAAGGCAGCCATTGAGTCGCTTTATCTAAAATTCCTCTATTTATACTGTGGTGTTATTTTCTATTTTGTGGTGTTTGGCCCAATTACAGCGCTTGTTTACCGGTTATTACTACTTACTTCATGGCAATGGCATTACCGCGAAAAAGGTATGCATCACTTTGCTTTGCCTGTCAGAAAGCTAGTGTCGGTATTAGTGCTTCCTCCCGCTATCTTCGGCGCTTTTGCCACGCTGGTAGTAACTAATCCGGTAAAAGGTATTGCTGCAATGCGCAAAGCGCGTCAAAAAGACAAAACCTCACTGCTTCTTGCTTTACTGGGCGGCGCTTTAAATATAAAACTGGGCGGCCCTGCAATGTACGCAGACAAAAAATACCGCCATGCCCGAGTAGGTGGTGTAAACGATGTTAAATATTCATCGATGCATCATACTCGCCAAACGGTGCATTTCGCCATGGCTGTTGTTTGTGCGGTGGCTTCATTGGTTTTGCTCGCGAAGGGAGTGTTATGATGAGACCGCAGAAGTCGTTTATCGCTGTTTTTGCTTTTTTGGCAATGACAAGCGCTTTTGCAGACGCCGAAAGTACTGAAGATCAGAGCATTAAAGCAAGCTCTGAGCTCACTATTATTAGTCTTGCACCTCACCTCACAGAGTGGGTTTACAGCCTAGGCCTAGAGCAACATTTGGTCGCCGTTAGTGATTATAGTGACTATCCCTCTGAGGCCACTTCATTGCCCCGCGTAGCCGACTACCAAGGTGCAGATATTGCAGCTATCGTGGCTTTAAAACCTACACTTGTGCTTGCATGGGATGGCGGCAATAAACCCCAAGACATACATAAACTTCAAGCGCTTGGCATTAACGTATTTAGCAGCCGTATTACCAACTTAAGCGATATCGCAAGTGAACTGATTAAACTTGGCAAGCTTACGGATAAAGAAACAGCTGCCACAAGGTTAGCACACCAGTTTCAGGCCGGTATTAGTGCGCTAGAGCAACAGTATGACGCAGCACCACGCAAGTCAGTTTTCTATTACTCCTGGACGGCACCACTGATGACTATTGGCCCTAATGCTTGGCCAAATAAATTACTTAACGTATGCGGCGCAAAAACGGCATTTGAAGATAGCCCAGTAGATTACCCTCAAGTATCTGTAAAAGAAGTACTTACAAAGCAGCCAACAGCTTTAATTGCAGCAAGCAAAAGCACACCTGAGGAACTGGCTTACTTCTGGGCTCCTCATCGCGATTTTTTGCAAGCACCACTCGTTACTGTTAATCCAGATATCACAAGCCGATTCTCACTTCGGTTAATTAATGAACTAAAAAACTTGTGCAATGGTATAAACTAAATCGCATAAGCGTTATACTAAAGTTTAATTTAATACATAGAGAGTAAGGTTCGAATGAAAGCAGCGATTGCGGGTATATTAATTGTCTCAAGCATCGCTCTGTTTTTTACTTTACATTATTCTGCCAAAGCCAGCTCACAAGCATCTGTTGCTGCCTCGCCTTACCTTATAGAACGTGTAGCTAATAACGATTGGCTTCTAATCGATGTACGCTCTCCGCAAGAGTTTGCGCAAGGCCATATTCCTGGCGCAGTAAATATGCCCCACGAAAAAATAAACGACTACATTAGTGAGCTTGAAGGCCATAAAGACAAGCCCATTATTATCTACTGCCAGTCTGGACGCCGGGCAAAACTAGCAATGAAAGTACTTCAAAAACTCGATTTTTCAGAAGTTATGCACCTTGAAGGCGATATGCTTGGATGGAGTGCTGCTGGCATGGCTGTCGACCGTATGTAGTGATACACTTTTCACCTTGGTCTGTATTTCACTTTTTAATATTGATAAAGAGTTTCCATAGTGAAAATTGATATTGTTACGCCAGCTATGCTATTTCCCGCAATTTCACTGTTGCTGTTAGCGTATACCAATCGCTTCTTAACGTTAGCCACAATCATCAGAAACTTTTCTAAAGAAGAGCGCGACGAAAGCACGCTAGCGCAGATTAAAAACCTTCGTAAGCGAATTCAGTTAATAAAACGGATGCAAATAGCGGGGGTAAGCGCCTTTTTTCTTTGTGTGGTGTCTATGCTCGCTATCTACCTTACCTATCAACAGGTAGGTAATTGGGTATTTGCGGCTAGTCTTGTATCGCTACTTTATTCGCTGTGGACGTCAGTCAGAGAAATCCTGATTTCTGTTGAAGCATTAGATGTACATTTAAATGGCATCAAACATGCTCACGATAATGATAACGAAGATTAAAGAAGCTTTTTAATGCAAGTAAACAAACAAATAAAAATGCACCAATCTGATATCTCCTACGCCCCACTAGCACCATCTCATTTCGCTGGAGTCATTGAACTTGGCAACGCCGTACACGGCGACAATTATCTTACCGATGAACTTATAAACGACTACTATAATAGAAGTTTTCACAACCACGTAAACGCCAGCTGGGTAGCGCTACACAACAATATTGTTGTTGGATTCAGGCTTACGTTTGCTCACAGCCAATGGCAAGCAGACAAATGGTGCTCTACCGACCTTTGGCCTGTAGATGCTAAGTATGTGTGTTATTTTAAGTGCAATACGGTGTCGCCGAGCATGCAAGGTCTTGGTATTGGCAGTACGTTACTGAAAAAGTCTATCGAAAAAGCAACTGAACAAGGTGCCCTTGCTGGTCTTGCACACATATGGTTAGCAAGCCCAGGCAACAGTGCGTTCAAATACTTCACCAAAAACGGGGGCGAGCTTATAAAAAAGCACCCGAACAAGTGGCGCTATGCGTCTGTACACGAAGGGTACGACTGCCCCGTTTGTGAGGGGTATTGTGAATGTGAAGGCGCAGAAATGATGCTCCGCTTCAACGGATAACGAGTAATGAACACTAGCCCACATGCAGTTTTTTTCGGTGCTAAGATTTCAATTTTATGTTGTATAAATAAGCTATGTACGACCCGCTAAAATCCAAAGGCGTTTCGCCATTTGACCCACAACCCAACAGTTACTGGCACCATACTCACACGTGCCGTAAGTTTGAGTCACTTAAACAAAACATATCAACCGATTACTTGATTATTGGCGGTGGTTACACCGGTTTATCCGCTGCAATCACATTCGCGGAAGCTGATAAAAACACCACGGTAATCGACGCTAACACGATAGGGTTTGGCTGTGCAGGCCGTAATGGCGGCTTTGTGCTTTCTGGCAGTGGACGGCTTTCTTTAAGTGCTATAGAAGAAAAATGGGATCAAAAGACTGCAAAAGGTATGCAGGCCGAGTTTGACGGCGCGGTAGCACTGTTAAAGCAGCGAATAAATAAATATGACATGCAAGTTGACTGGTGCGACGGTGCTTACTACAAGCTTGCCCACAGCAAAAAAAGTGCAACTACGCTTCACCATGCTGCACAAAAGCAGGCCGCTGACTATGGTGTTAAAAGTGCATGTTTAAGCCAAGCGGATATACAAGACAGATTTGCGATTGCGCACGCATACGGTGGCGTAAAAGTGGACGGCGCTTGTTTACACCCTTTAAAGCTTATTGATGAGTATGCCAGAGTAGCCGAAAACTTAGGTGCGGCGCTTTACTACAGCACGCCTGCACTGGAAATAGAAAAAACGCACAACGGGTTCGAAGTTAGCACACCGAACGCCATCATTACCGCTAAACACGTACTTATTGCTAGTAATGCTTATACGCCAAAGCGCTTTCACGAAAAAGTGGACAATAAACAGTTCCCGGTACAATCGAGTATTTTTGTTACTGCCCCCCTTTCAGAAAGCCAAAAAAATGCCTGCGGCCTAACCTCGCCAATGAGCTTCATGGATACGCGTATGATGAAATACTATTACCGCGTATTACCCGACGGCCGACTGCTGTTTGGTGGACGCGGGGCAGTAAGCGCAAGAGGCAGTGACAGCAACAGTGAGAAACAGCGCTTATACAAGGCTATGGTGAAAAGCTTTCCGGCACTTAAAGGCATTGGTATGGATTACTTTTGGAGTGGTTGGGTAAGCGTGTCGTTTGACGATATGCCGCGGATATTTGCAGATACTAAAAGCACCAATAAACTTGGGTACGCAATGGGTTATTGTGGTTCTGGTGTATCGTTTGCGGCATTTTCTGGCATGCGCTTAGCACAGCGTATGATGGGCCAAGAAAACTTCGACACAACCTTGCCGCTATATTCTTCACCGCTTCCTTCGTTTCCATTTCCAGCATTTCGAAGGATGGCGTTGCACGGCCTTTACCAGTGGGCAAAGGTCGCAGAGCACTGAAAAAGTCCAGAGCACTAAAAAGGTCAGAGCGTAAGTAATCAGTCACTCTTGCCATAGGGTAAAAAAACGCCTTCGCGCATATTCAATCACCGCTAGCCACCTGCTCACATTTCGTACTACTCTAGTGATAACGTCCAAAAGAAAAGCACAAGGATTATCACTATGTCTTACATTGATGGATTTGCCGTTGCCGTACCAAGCGCTAGTAAAGAAGCTTATATTGCCCACGCCAAGCTAGCTGGCGATATTTTCAAAGAATATGGTGCACTAAAATTAATTGAAGCATGGGGAGACGATGTTCCCGACGGTGAAACCACGTCGTTTATAAAAGCGGTAAAGGCAAAAGACGATGAAACCGTAGTGTTTTCAATTGCTTTTTGGCCCAGTAAAGCTGGTACGTGATGAGGCATGGAAGAAAATAATGGAGGATCCAAGAATGCAAAGCGATGAAAATCCCATGCCTTTTGACGGCAAGCGCTTAATTTATGGCGGCTTTGAAACCATTCTTGAACTATAAAAACGCAAAAGCCCGCAACCATTGCGGGCTTTTAAAAATAACGTTTGATGATATTTACGCTAGCGTAATGCGTGCAAATTTACGCTTACCAACCTGATAAACGTTTTCGCCTTTCTCGGTAATAAGCAAACGTGTGTCTTCTACTTTGTCACCATTAATTTTTACGGCGCCCTGCTTAATCATACGCATTGCATCAGACGTTGAGCCAACAAGCTTTGCCTCTTTAAGCAAGTTGCCAATTGCAATACCTTCATCGCCAAGGGCAATTTCTAGTTCAGGCATATCGTCTGGAATAGCATTTTTCTGGAAACGCTGGATAAAATCTTGATGCGCACCTTCAGCCGCCGCTTCGTCGTGGAAACGAGCAATAAGCTCTTTGGCAAGTAGGATCTTAATATCGCGAGGGTTTTCACCATTTTCTACACGTGTTTTCAGCTCAGCAATTTCTTCTAATGGACGGAAGCTAAGAAGGTCATAGTAGCGCCACATTAAGTCATCAGAAATCGACATTACCTTACCAAACATATCGTTAGGTGCATCAGTAATACCAATGTAGTTATTTAGTGACTTAGACATTTTCTGAACGCCGTCTAGGCCTTCAAGAAGCGGAACCATAACAATTGACTGTTGTGTTAGCCCCTGCTCTTTTTGAAGCTCACGGCCCATTAGCAAGTTAAAGCGCTGGTCAGTGCCACCCAGCTCAACGTCTGCTTTAAGTGCTACAGAGTCCCAGCCTTGAACTAGTGGATACAAAAACTCGTGAATAGCAATTGGCTGACCATTATTGTAACGCTTTTTAAAGTCGTCACGCTCTAGCATACGCGCAACCGTTTGGCTTGCCGCCAATTTAATCATACCCGCTGCACCAAGCCCGTCCATCCACTCAGAGTTAAAGCGAATTTCCGTTTTCTCTTTATCAAGGATCTTGAACACTTGCTCTTGATAGGTCTTAGCGTTTTCTAAAACTTGCTCTTTACTTAAAGGCTTGCGTGTAACGTTTTTCCCTGTAGGATCGCCAATAAGACCAGTAAAGTCACCAATAAGAAAAACAACCTTGTGACCAAGCTGCTGGAAAGTACGCAGTTTATTAATTAGCACGGTGTGACCAAGGTGAAGATCTGGCGCAGTAGGATCGAAACCCGCTTTAATAGTTAGGGTTTTACCGGATTTAAGTTTCTCTTTTAAATCCTCTTCGGGAAGAATTTCATCAACTCCCCGTTGAATCTCAGCTAGCGCTGTTTGCCAATCGTTCATTTGTAAGTCACACTCTTTGATAAGACTAATTTCAATTTTGGCCGGCATTTTACGCGTACAAGGGAACCATTAAAAGGTTTAGGCGTCAAAAACCGAATTACAATGCGTCATGTTGTTAAACGCAATGGCTTTAGCCAAGCCAATAAGCACTGAAATCGCAGAACAGGGGGGGAAGGGCTTACGCAAACACGCTGTAAACCCATCCATGGGCGCTCCGCCACCGCATCCCTGCGGTGGAGGGTTTGCTACAGCCCCTCCCCCCTGTTCGCTTGAATCTCAGCGCTCATTAAATTGGCTGATTAAAGTCATTGGGTATACCAATTTGCGCTAACTATAATAAGAGAAAAGTTGCATTTTTAAGCAACGTATGTGAAATAGTGTTGTGCACATAAATTTCTCAGGTGGGCAGTAGTATGAGAAAGACATTAGACGCCTCGAAGGCGCTAAATTTATATAGAAAATTACCAAAGCAGCATCGAACTGGGCTAGCGATAGCCAGCCTTTTTCTGGGTGCGCTTATCCTTTTGCCGTCTGAGCCGGTAGAAGCAAGTCGTCATCAAGAAGCGCATATTCTTGATGCGGGCGTTCGCTATCCTGCAGAGATAAGCATTACGCCATCTACCGACGTATTTTCTGGCGAAGAAGAGTCTCATTGGCAAACCTTTAAAGTTCGTAGCGGCGATACCCTCGCGAAATTATTCAAGCGAGCAGGTTTCACTTCGCGTGACGTTTATAACGTGACCCAATCTGGCGAGCTTTCAAAAACGCTAGTTACTTTACTTCCTGGTGACGAGCTGTCGTTTAGAGCGAATAAAGACGGTAGTTTCGGTGAACTTAAGTACAGATTATCGTCTACAGAAACCTTGTTTGTACGTCCTGACAACAGCGACGAAAATAGCGTGTTAACGGCTGAAATTGAAAAGCGCGATGTAGACATTCGTTATAATTTTGCACAAGGTGAAATTACGTCGAGCTTTTGGAATGCCGCAGTCGATGCGGGCCTAACCAGCAACCAAATAATGAACTTAGCGGGCATATTTGGTTGGGATATCGATTTTGCCATGGAAATTCGCTCTGGTGATACTTTCAACGTGGTATTTGAAGAGCAATTTATTGATGGCGAATTTGTGGGTTATGGCGACATTGTTGCTGCTGAGTTCACAAACCAAGGTGAAGCATTCAGTGCGATTTTGCATGAAGACGGCACTTACTACACGCCTGAAGGCCGTAGTATGCGCAAGAGCTTCTTACGCGCACCAGTGAACTTTAGATATGTAAGCTCTAATTTCACTAAAGCACGCTTTCATCCTGTTCAAAAACGCTGGAAAGCACACCGCGGTACCGACTATGTTGCTGCCGTTGGCACACCAATTATGGCGGCAGGCGACGGCAAGGTAATTAAAGCGGGTTATGACAAGTACAACGGTCACCACGTATTCATTCAGCATGGTGAGAAATACACGACTAAGTATCTACACTTTAAAAAGCGCGCAGTGAAGCTTGGTGAGACTGTGAAGCAAGGCCAAACAGTGGGCTATTTAGGAAGCTCAGGTATGGTAACTGGCGCACACTTGCACTATGAATTTCTTGTAGATGGCGTGCACCGCAACCCTCGTACTGTGGAGTTGCCTAAGGCGCTGCCTATTGCAAAAGAAGAGCGTGAGCGTTTCATGGAAATTGCCAGCCTTCGCCAACAGCAGCTTAATAACAACAAGCGTATTATGCTTGCTATGAAATAGCTTTGTATGGCGAAATACATTGGCCTAATGTCAGGAACTAGCATGGACGGTGTTGACGCCGTCCTATGCGATATATCTAACCAAAGCTGCAATACACTCGCTGCCCATACACTCCCCTACTCAAACGACCTTCTAACTGTCTTAAACCGTCTATGCTCTGAAGGGCCTAACGAATTAAACACACTGGCAGTAGCCGATAGATTAGTAGCTGAAGCATTTGCGTTAGCCGTAAATGAACTGCTTGCTAAATGCGAACTTTGTGCCCGAGACATCGAGGCCATAGGCTCTCACGGCCAAACCATTAGACATTACCCTAACGGTGATGCACCAAACACAGGCTTTTCTGCACAATATGATAGAGGGTTTACCTGTCAGATAGGCGATCCAAATACCATTGCAGTGCTCACCAATATTGATGTTATCGCTGACTTTAGGCGAAAAGATATTGCGCTAGGCGGGCAAGGCGCACCGCTAGTGCCGGCCTATCATAACGCGGTATTTGCACACAAAGAAAAACATCGAGCTTTAGTGAATATTGGCGGCATGGCTAATATTTCTATCCTTGCGCCTGAAAATTCAGGCATCGCGCCGCTTGGTTTCGATACAGGGCCCGGCAATACACTAATGGACAAGTGGGCACAGCAGCACCTTAACAAAGCGTTCGACGAAAATGGCAACTGGGCGGCGTCTGGTAACGTTAACGAAGCATTGTTAAACCACCTCGTGAAAGACCCATACTTTAAACAGCTACCGCCTAAGAGTACTGGAAGAGAGTATTTCAACCTGCAATGGCTAAGGAAAACCTTACTTTCCTTTGCCGATACTGCACCAGAAGACGTGCAGGCAACTCTTTTACAGCTAACAGCAATTACCATTGCCAATGATGTGAAGCGTGAGTTGCCCGTACCAAGAAACCAAGAGCCTAATGAGGTTATTGTGTGCGGTGGAGGCGCGTTTAACAACACGCTTATGCAAACACTTCGTTCACTTATGCCCGCTTTAAACGTAGTAGATAGCAGTAATGCTGGTATTCACCCTCAACACGTGGAAGGTACTGCTTTTGCGTGGTTAGCAAATGCGTTTAAACACAATATTCCTGGCAATGTTCCTGCGGTAACCGGGGCATCACGGCCTGCGGTGTTGGGCGCACTCTTCAAATCTAACTAAAATCTTATTCTTTAGTCTAACTTTTGATTAATATTTAAACTATTCGAATTCCTTATACGTTTTTGTCTTATATGACACTGTCGCAGTGAGATGGTTATGTAATACATGAACACGCTTATCGATAGCGCTTAAGGTCCATTCGATGGAAATGATTAAAGGCAGTATCCCCGCAAAACCCTATCCAGTTGAAGAGTTAAGGTTAGATGTTCTTCGCCAAACCAATTTGCTCGACTCTGAAGCATCTGAACGCTTTGATGCTATAACGCGACTTGCCGCAAAATGCTTTGATGTGCCAATTTGCCTTATATCTCTAGTTGATGTAAACCGACAGTGGTTTCTATCAAAATGCGGATTAAATGCTAGCGAAACCCATCGAGATGATGCTTTTTGTGCGCATGCTATTCACGAAGAGACCATGCTAGTGGTTGAAGATACCCTAGAAAACCCTCTGTTCCGCCACAACAGACTGGTAACTGGAGCACCACATATTCGATTTTACACAGGTGCCGTACTAAGAGGTAAAAACAACTTACCTCTTGGCACACTTTGCATAATTGATACAAAGCCAAGAACAATGTCGGAAGAAGATAAAGCAATGCTTGCTGACTTCACAAAGCTGGCATCACAAGAGATAAACGTACCACAAACGCTTAGTGACGACCGCATGAGAAAGCAGCTACAGAGCTGCCGCGACCCGTTAACCAATGCGCTATTCTCTTCGGCTTTTTTTAAAGAAGTAGAGACCAAAATATCGTCTGCAAAAGAATCGTTTAAACAGTACATAGTGCAAATGCATATCGCAAATATTGATTATGTTACTACCGCATTTGGTAGCGTAACCGCTGACGAGATGGTGCTTGAAATAATAGCGCGATTAAGAAACTGCGCTGCGGATATTGGCATGTATTCCATTGGAAAGTTGAGCAACGATAGATTTAGCGTGTATTTACAGTCGCCACTTGAAAGCGATGATAATCTTACAGCGGAAAGATTAAAAACATGTCTTGAGAACCCTATCAATACGTCATCTGTAAGCCTGTCGCCAACACTTTCGCTTTGCGTATATCACTTGTCTGATACTACTCAATCACTTGAAGAAGTTAGCAAAATGTCGCGAGCCTACCTTGATTCATTCTCGAATGAAGATGGAGTTGTGAGCCGTGTATTGTGCGCAAAACAAAACGAGGAAATTCAAAAACGTTTCGTGTTATTGGGTGAAATAAACAATGCTATTTCCAAAGATAAGCTTCATTTGCTGTATCAGCCAAAATTAACCGCACAGGGGTTGGCTCTAGAAGGCATGGAGGTGCTATTAAGGTGGTATCACCCCACTCTAGGTGCTATTTCGCCACTGCTTATTCTTGAATTAGCAGAAGAGGCGAGACTACTTAACAAACTAGAGCGTTGGGTGTTCGATAAAGCACTGCATCAAGCAGCTGTGTGGCGCGCGCGTGGAATGAACGTGCCAAATATTTCTATTAATGTGAGTGGTAAAACACTGCTGTCGATGGGCTTTCAAAGCTTCATTTTGGAGCGATTAACCCATTACGACCTACCCGCAGACATACTAGATATTGAAATTGTTGAAAGCTCTATTTTCGAAGATATCGTTTCAGCTATTTCAGTAATGAAAAACTTGGAAGAAACGGGAATAACTTTTTCTCTTGATGATTTTGGTACAGGTCATTCATGCCTGTCGTATTTGAAAAACCTTCCGGTTAAGTTCCTTAAAATTGATAAATCGTTCGTTGATAATATCGTGGATGAACAAGAGGCTGCTACTGTGTGTTCAGGCATCATTAGTTTAGCTAAGGCAATGAACATACAAACGGTTGCTGAGGGCATTGAAGACGCAACCCAATCGATAATTCTAAAAAGTATGCGCTGCGATATGTTCCAAGGGTATCACTATGCTAAACCCCTTAGCGCCGAGCAGCTTGCTGAGAAATACCTGACACTTGCTTTGTAATGTTTAAATCTGTAAATGTGCTAGCCAACTTCTCTAATTTGGCTAGCACGATATCAACTTTTCTATAGCAAATCGCGATAAAAACCAGTCTTGAATCAATCCAAGTCGTAGCTATCTCTGTACTCACTGATACATAGCGGTGCGCAAACCCTTTTGGGTTTGCTATCAACTGACATCGCGTTAAAGCATAATTTCAAGGATTAAAAATGACAGACTCTGTACTATTTCAAACCGTTGAATGGGCGGGAAACAAACTAAAAAACCGCATGGTACTTGCACCACTTACCAGAGGACGAGCAGGTCCAGACCGCGTTCCCAATAAAATAATGGGCGACCACTATGTACAACGTGCTGGAGCAGGGCTGATTATTTCTGAAGCCACATCAATTTCAGAAGAAGGCAATGGTTGGGTAGAGTCGCCAGGAATATATACTGACGCTATGGTAGAAGGATGGCGCTCGGTGGTAAGCCGTGTTCACCAAGCAGGAAGTAAAATGGTGCTTCAGCTTTGGCATACAGGGCGTGCATCACATAGCGACTTTCATAATGGTGAACTGCCCTTATCAGCATCAGCGATAAAAATTGAGGGTGATGAAATTCACACGCCAAAAGGCAAAAAAGAGTATGAAGTGCCTAAGGCTATGACGGTAGATGACATTCAGCGTACCGTAGAAGACTATAAAAAAGCGGCAGCTAATGCTAAAGCGGCTGGTTTTGACGGCATAGAAGTACATGCGGCAAATGGCTATTTAATTAACCAATTCATTGATAGCAGAAGTAATCAACGTACTGATGAATACGGTGGCTCTTTGGCCAACAGATATCGCTTTTTATCTGAAGTGATGGACGCGGTGCTTAGCATTTGGCCAGCAGAGCAAGTTGGCGTTCGCCTTTCACCAAACGGCGTGTTTAACGACATGGGCGCTGATGATTATCGAGAAACATTCACCTATGTGGCCCAGCAGCTTAACAAACTAAAAATCGGTTACTTGCACGTTATGGATGGTCTAGCATTTGGCTTTCACGAGCGTGGCGAGCCAATGACATTAGCCGAGTTTAGAGCGCTGTTTGACGGTGTAATCATCGGCAACTGTGGTTACACCAAAGAAGAAGCTGAAAAGCGTATTAGTGACGGGGACGGTGACATGATTGCTTTTGGTAGACCGTGGATTACTAACCCTGATCTTCCAGAACGCTTTGCTCACAACTACCCCTTGACCGCGTTTGATGACCCTGCAAGCTGGTATGGCAAAAGTGTTGAGGGCTACAATGATTTTGAAACCTTCGATGAACAAAGTGGCAAAAGCACGCTTGAAGCGCTTAGCTGAATGTAAGTTTTAGTGACGTTGCGAACGCTATTTTTCGAAACGTAAAATACATAGTGTCGCGCTAGAATTCAGGCCTTACCGTGTTTTCTAGCGCGCTCTTAGTAATGGGCTTTACAGGTAAAAACGTTAATAACGGCACATCGTCACCCAGCATAAATCTAACCAGTATTTTTACAGCCAAATCAGCTTCCTCTGTTGGCGACTGCCACACCGACCCCCAAATTTTTCCTTGTTTTATAGCATCATAGCCATCACCAAACAGCGTAGCTGAGGTTACTTTCAAGTCGGTTGGCCAATTTGCATCTGTTAATGCCTGCATTGCGCCTAATGCCATATTATCGTCAGCAGCGTATAAACCATCGAACTCACTGTGACGTCTAATAACTCTTTCCATTGTGGTGTAAGAACGCTCTCTCGACCAATACCCTGAAGACACATCAATGACTTCAATATCAAACTCGCTGTCATGTTGGCGTCTCTCTTGTAAATAATGATGAAACCCTAGGCTTCTTAGCACTGCAGTTTTATATCCAGGGAATCCTTGAATTTCCACCACTTTGCCTTTACCACCCAACGCAGTGTCCATCATCTCGGCAGCTAGCCTGCCCTCTTTGTAGTTATCAGGGCCAATATAGCCCCTAACATATTTCCACAAACCTTCTGCTACAGGTGTATTTACCAAAAACACTGGAATGCCTGCCTCATAGGCATATTGAAGCGCAGGCTTAACCTTGTCACCGTGTACAGGCCAAAAAGCAACGACATCCGGCTCATTATCGATGACTTGTTTCATCAAATTGTTTTGCTGTTCGATACTGCCTTTAGCGTCGTGAACTGCAACGTTAACGCCTAGCATCTCCGCCATTTCAGTAAATTGTTCTATGTAAGTGCTTTGATAGGTGTCGGTAGACCAGCTGAAGCCAATAATAGCGACATTTATTTTATCTGATGATGACTTGATAGTACGGGGGGGCAGCCCGCTGCCTTTAAGTGATCGTAGCCGACTGGGCTCTAGATACGTGGCAACGGGGGTTTCATCAGGTATCATTTGAATATTGTCGTCTATTTGATAGCGCGAGAGTATTTCTTGGTATGTTCCAGAACGCTTCAGATGCGCAAAGCCTTCCTCGAAAGCTTGCTTAATACTGTCTTTTTGATCGTCGGCTTCGCTTATACCTAAATACAGTTCAGATGAACTTATGTATGGGGGAGACAACACAACCAAGTCTTTGTAAGCTGGCATCTGGAGCATGTAGTCTGCTGTTAGTCTATCGGTAATCGCGAAATCAATACGGCGCTTTTGGACCATATTAAATAGCTGTTCAGTAGTGCCAATCTCTACTTTATGTGCGCCCGTAAAATTACTATATTCATCCGAAATCAACATGCCTCTGTGAGAGGCAACACTGTGGCCCTTCAAACTTTCAAGGCGTCCATTCCACTTATCACTTTGTTCGGTATGTTTAACTAAAACAACAGGTAACGTGTTATGAATTAATACTCTAGAGCCGTTTATATCAACAACATCTTCGTAACTTGCCGGAAAAATAACATCTGCTTCACCCGTCATTATTTGTAACTTTGCGCGTGTCCACGGCATGCTGTATCGAATGACGTTGTAACCACCATAGAAAAAAGCAGACTCTACCACTTCACTTAAAAAGCCTTTGCGTTTATCAACATCACTCGTGTAAGGGGGGCGTTCTACCGTAACAATGCTGATGGGTTTAAGCTCACCCTCATTAGGTAAGTCAGCTTTTGCGAAGAAAGAAACGAAAAACAATAAAATAAAAAGAAAATGAAAAGGCATTTAGGCGCGATCCAACTGGTTAAAAACACGTGTTACCCCAAAAAGATAGTTTCACGATTGCATTTCTTCCAGTAAATCATACACCTAATTTAGTGCTTAAACGTTAGCTAAAGGCTTTTTTCTGGCTGGCAAATACGGCTAACTTTTCTAAACACGACATCCACGCGTAGTTGTGTTGGTCACATTCAGCTTTATTCGCAAAACCACTTTGAACAAGCACCAACCGTAAGTTTTTCTCGTCGATCTCTTCAAAATGAATATCTACCGACGTCATTACCGAGTCTTCTAAATCATCTTCCCATGCCCAAGAAAACGCCAGCTGTTCGTTTGCCAAAATTGTAACGTACTCGCCTGTTAACGACATTTCAGCACCATTGGGCTCCATCATTTTAACACGATACCTTCCGCCTTCTTTGAAGTCGCTCATCACTTGCGTCACAACACAATCGCCTGGCGCAAACCACTCAGCTAAGTATTCCGGCTCGTGAAATGCCGCAAAAACAAATGACAGTGAGGCATCTAGCGTAACATCAATTTTGAATTGGTGCATAGGGCAGCCTTTTAGCTTGAATAATAAAAATCCCGAGCCTGCATAAGGAAAGACTCAGGATGAAAAAACGTTCTCGTTTTTATATCGACCGCAATGCAGATTAACTTAATACTGGCTTGCCAGTTCTCTGTTAACCTTTAATGATTACTGGCCTTTCATTAACGATGCCATACTTGCCTTACTGCCAAAATGCTGCGCACATACGCGCTCGCTTGTACTTAAATACAACGTGTCTATGCGGTCGTTTTCCATAAATTTGGCACAAAAACCGGGAGAGTAAGGCTCAATAAAATGCTTCGCCGCTAGCATAAAGTGTGCAATGAGCTGTTTAACGTTATCGGTTCCCATGGCTATACGCATAGTAGTTAGCTCAATGCCCGCTTTCTTCTGCTCTTCGGTACTTAATTCGGAATGCGACGTTAACGCCGGGCAAAGAATAATGGTGTTGTTCTGTCCAATGCTCACCTGATGACTAAACGCGGGCTCAAGTGCATCAAAGAAACGCGTAAACACATCACGTGGTAAATTGGCGGGTGCCATATCTACCGTAAACAGCGTGCAAGGCCAGCCATGCGCATGCTGTTTCTCGCGAAGTCCAGCATTACTGTGTTCCGGCAAAGCATGACAGTTTACTCTTATTTGCTCGTGCGCATTTAAGAACGATGTAAACACTTCGGTGTTTATCACTTTCGTCATCATACGTTGTTCAAGGGTTTTCATGCCGTTTAAAACATCAAACGCTTTTTCAGAATCTAAAAAAGCCCCTTTAATGTAGTACACATCCCAAAACATAGTTTGCGACCAGTCCACACCATTCATGCTGCTGCCTTTTGGCTGAAACATTCTATGGCCTTCACCAATTACTACCCCAGCGGTAGTGGCACCGCTACCGCATAAATCCTTGGTGTAGCTGTGCATAACGTAGTCTGGTCTTGCCGCTTTGTTTTTATGTTGTAATGGTTGATGAAGCACAGGCGTTGCGAGTGTGGAATCTAGCATTACCAATGCACCCTCGGCATGTGCTAGTTCACAGATTCCAGGTACATCTAGTACGTACCCGTGCGGATTACACGGCGACTCTAAATACACATGCATACTAGCGCCATTGTTTAAGCGATCAGCATGCTGGTGTTTAGTTTGCTGCATGAAATCAGCAAAACTTTGGGCGTCGTAACCGTCAAACCAAGCAATCTGAATATCCATGCGATTACTGCGCGCAAAGTAGTCGTGAAGAAGCTGGTATACGCCGCCATACACATTTCGCGACACAATAAGTACATCGCCATGACTTAACACGTTAGACAAGCAAGCATCAATGGCTGCCATACCAGAGTTAAAGTTCCACGCCAGATATTCAGCGGCGTACGGACCAGC
The DNA here is from genome assembly GCF_042848195.1 of Alteromonas sp. MTD1. Classification (NCBI taxonomy): domain Bacteria; kingdom Pseudomonadati; phylum Pseudomonadota; class Gammaproteobacteria; order Alteromonadales; family Alteromonadaceae; genus Alteromonas; species Alteromonas sp. MTD1. The sequence goes on along the minus strand of NZ_BTGG01000003.1, from coordinate 106,240 downwards.
TTCCATATCAACAATGGCATTCGCTAGTGAGATATTGGTAGGGTTCAGCAAGCGTGAGTAAATTTGGTGAGTGAATTCTTTACCTTGGAAGGCGTCATCGACCCACTCGGTACAGGCATAAACGTAGGTTGCCGTGCGCACAACCACAGGCGTTGCAGAAAAAAGCGCGGTAACATTATCGAATAAAGGGTAATGCCCCTGAGAACCATTGCCCCCCGACAAGCTTTGATAAGTTGCTCTAAAGGGGTTTTGTAGCGTATCTAAAATTTTCGCAATTTGAAAAGAGAGAAACTTTTTAGCGTTGAAGTAAGCTACTCTGTCTTCTTTATCAAGCCCTTGTAGCGTATTGCTGGTAATGTCCCACAATTGCATTACGCTTGATTGCGCACCGTAAAGATGATGAGCTGTGCTTGCTAGCGCTTTTCCATAATCGCTTGTTGCATCTATTCCAAAATGAGAGAGTTGCTCGGCAACTAGCGCTTCCGTGGTGTTAGCCTCGGTTGTGTTTCGTTTTGGTGAAAGCACTTTCGCGTGCTCAACATTGATTGGAGTATTAGTATTTGACTGCATAGTGATTCCATTACGTATTGATACCAATGTTTATTGATATGGCACTTTTTCATTTACAAAAATGTAAAACTTTAATCACAACTTTAGAACAAAGCACGGCCCGATAAGTAGGATGCTAAGAGGAAAGAAATGTTTACTTGGAAAGAGAGAAGCTAATGAAAACAAGCGTTCCAAGCACTATTGCACTCACTATTCTAAGTGACGAAGCCCCAGATATTGAACAAGCTATAACGGCCCAATTGAACCACCAAGCAGAGAAGTTCGCTGACGTATCGATTGACGTTGTACAGTGCGCGATGTCTGCAACAAACATAGACGTAAACAACGTTAGTGTTTTACTTGCCGACCCCGACCTTGCTGCAAGCATCATTGAAAAGTGCCCAAGCCTGACGTGGTGTCAGTCAACATGGGCGGGCAATGCACCACTTCTGCAATTGAACAAAAAAGACTATGTGCTAACCGGACTGAAAGGTGTTTTTGGAAAATTAATGCGCGAATACGTTTTTGCCTATTTGTTACAGCACGCTAGGAACATCCCTACTTTTGCAGCGAATCAGCTAGCATTACCGCCTAAGTGGGAGGCTTCAAGTAGACTTCCTCTGAACGGACAAACATTAGGTATATTGGGTATTGGAAGTATTGGGCAAGCGTTAATTCCAGTAGCGAAAGCCTTTGGTATGCATGTTGTTGGGCTTTCACGAAGTGGCGCTCATGTTGAAGGTACTGACAAAGTATACACGCCCGACCAAATAGCTGACTTTGCAAAACGCGCAGATCACGTTGTTAACTTAATGCCTGATACACCGAATACGCAAAACATGGTGTCTTATGAATTGCTGAATCAGCTAAAACCACACAGTATTTTCATTAATGCCGGGCGCGGCAGCGCGGTAGATGAAGACGCTCTTATAAAAAGCTTAGATGAGGGTAAATTGGCGCATGCCGTGTTAGATGTGTTTAGACAAGAGCCCCTACCCGTCAATCACGCGTTTTGGGCACATCCCAACATTTCAATTACGGCACATACCGCTGCTGAATCGGCACCAAGCGACATAGCAGATGTGTTTTTAAACAACGCATTACGTTACGCCGCAAATAAGCCATTTAACTACGCATTTAACTTCGAGCAAGGCTATTAAGTATCGCGCCTAATAGCCTTGGCTGCTTTAAATTACGTTTACTAGTTACGTGGATCGGTAGCGGTTACTTCAATGCGGTGATGATGTTTTTCGTGAAAGGCTAGCAGCTGTGGGTACGCTTTCATGTTGTGCAGCTCTCTAAAAAGCACCCAGTCAATCATGGTATAAAGACAAATTTCTGGATAAGCCCACCCAGATAAACCACCTGCATCTACTTGTTCTGACAATGCACCAAGCACGGCTTCAATTCTTTCATTTTGCAAACGGTAATACATTTTATCCTGACTAATGTCGAAGTCAGACCGCTTTAACAACATTAACTGCACAAACGAATCGTTTGCTGCATCGATAAGTGTTAGCTGATTTTCTTCTTCCCACGATAAGCCAGTATGTCCAAGCTTTTCAGCCAGATAACGGTAAATGAGTCTTGAGTCGAAAATGACCCGCCCATCATCTTCTAAGCAAGGCACCTTTAATGTGGGGTTACGAGACGCTAATAAATCGCGGTCTGCACCCGAGAAGATTTGTAAATTTAAAAATTCATGTTCAGTGGAAGAAAGCATAATACGAATTCTACGAACATAGGGAGAAGTAGTGGAGCCATACAATTTCATACAAAATGCCTTATGCGAAAATTTTGATGAAATGAGTGTAGCTGGAATATGAAAAGAATGGGAAGAGCGAACTGAAGTACAACCGATAAGCATACAAATTAATAAGATGTATGCTTATGATTGTTAACCTTTATTACACGCTGAAGCTAGCGCCGCAGCCACATGTGGTTGTAGCATTAGGGTTTTGAACAAGAAAACGAGAACCTTCTAGACCATCTACATAGTCAACCACACCGCCAACTAAGTATTGCAGGCTCATTGGGTCGACAACCAGCGTTACGCTATCTTTTTCGATAGTCATATCACCTTCGTTAACTTTTTCGTCGAATGTGAAGCCGTACTGAAAGCCCGAACAGCCACCACCGGTAACATAAACACGCAGCTTTAGGTCAAGATTCTCTTCCTCTGTAACAAGGGCTTTTACTTGTGCTGCTGCTGCGTCAGAAAATTCAATTGGCAACGCCGTTTCTACAGACATACCTACCTCTTAATAATTACCGTGCGCCTATACACACTGTTGCACACAATTATCTAATACTTGAGTATTTTCATCAACTATTGGGGCAAAAGTTAACAAAACAAGTAAACGGTATATACCGGTAAACATTCGGGTGTACGCTGAACTGCACTTTTCTCCATCAACCAACAAATTATCTAACTTTTCTGGCCTTCGTCATGCTGCTCCATATTAGCCGTTCTTAGCTTGGGCATGCTAATTGTGAAACAGGAGCCAACATTCACTGTCGACTCTACCGCTAAAGCGCCGTTATGCGCCGCAATGATATTTTTTGATACTGATAAGCCGAGGCCCGTACCTTCGCCAATAGGCTTAGTAGTGAAAAAAGGAGAAAAGATTTTTTGTAGATTGTCTTCACTAATACCTACGCCACTGTCTTTTATCGACACAACGTAGTTACTATCAGCTTCATCTACCGTTACTACCACATCACCACCCTTTGATGTGGCGTGAAGCGCGTTAATAATAATATTTAAAACAACCTGCTCTATTTCGCCTCGGTTAGCGTGTACTGTAGCTTTGCCTTCAAAAAGATTAACTTGGAGCGCATGTTTGTATTGCTTGCTGTAAGAAGCAATTTTAGCCGCATGAGACACTAGCTCGTTTAAATCGACAGGCGTAAATTCGGTTTCACCGCGATACACAAAGGTACGCAAACTGTTGCTAATGTTACTTAAGCGCTCAATACCTTCCATATTGTCTTGCAGCACTTCGTTTATAGACAGCTCCAATTTTGAAAGCTTATCTAGCAAGGGCGCAACGTCATTACTCAACGCATGTTCATCAGCTAAATCGTTGAGCGACAGGAACAAGCTATAAAGTGTTTTTTTGAGGTATTTGTTGTTGGCAGAGATAAACGCCAAAGGATTATTGATTTCGTGTGCCACGCCGCTGGCAAGCAACCCCAAAGACGACATTCTGTCGGCTATGGCTAGCTGACGCTTTACCTCAATAAGTTCGTCTTGCAGTTTGCTACTAAGCTGAAATGTTTGCGCTACTGACTTATCCATGTTCAGCTTTTCAAGACCCAATCTAAGCTGAGCAAGATGCGTATCTAAAATAAAAAGCATTTCAACATCAATAGTTGGGGTTTCTATTAACAGTCCTATCCAACCCAATCTTTTATCGTCATACTCGAAATTAGAGTATACAAACCAAACCGTGCGGTTTTCACTGTCCAGCTCTTCGTTAAACGGTAATTCCTGAATACACCAAGAATTAATAATATTGTCGATTGAGGCAGGAATAAGGGAAGCAATATCAATATCGCCATAGTCAGGGTTTAATTCCCCTTTCACAAGCGGGTTAGTTTCAAATACTCCGTTTTGGCTGAATAAGCAGGTGGCAAAGCTGGCCGAGGTGAACTCGAAACACAGACCCAGTAGTGATTCTACATAGGTTTGTCTACTGCGGCTATTTTTATGCTCTTGTGCCGATTTAACTAAGAACTCTATTTCAGCTTGTTTTTCGGTACTGTGAAGAATAGCCTCACGAAGCTTCTCGTTAGCTAGGTAAGTTTTCTGTGCGTATTCGTCAAGCATGCTCTCGGCAGAATGACGCGCTTGCTTTTCACGCTCAAGCCGCCGCTTAAGCAGTGCAACTTCGTTTTGCAACGCAGCATTGGCTTGGTCCTGCTCAGTCAATTCCGTATGCACCAAGTCAATGTCTACTGTATCAAGTCTGCCCATAGCACCCTCCGAATCAGAGCACTCGGTAAGCATAAACGCCTAATTTGATAGACTGAGTGCACGTCCTTAAATTCAGTCTAGTTCAAAAAGTAATCACAACAATATTTCTCTTGTGTTATTAGCCAAAAGACTAATAACACAAGAGACCCGTTATATTGTGAGCATTTTTAATATATTAGCGCTTCATTGCTATGCTGCTTACTGCTCTGGAAGGGTAACGTTTAATTCTAAAACGCTGCAATCATCATTATTGTCCAGCTGCACCGACACTTGGTCATCAGCAATAGTGACATATTTACGGATCACCTGAATAATTTCTTGCTGCATCATAGGTAGATAATCGGGCTCGGTACGTTTTTTTCGCTCATGCGCTACAATAATTTGTAAACGCTCTTTCGCTACCGCGGCTGTACTTGGTTTTTGCTTTTTCTTAAGCAAATCAAAAATGCCCATTACTTACCTCCTAGCAGTCGCTTGAAGAATCCTTTCTTCTCTGCCTCAAGAAAGCGATGTGGGATATCTTCACCTAACAATCGTTTTACTGCGTCGGCGTAGGCTTGCCCTGCATTTGCTTCTTCATCCAAAATGACAGGTTGCCCTTGGTTAGAAGCCTTAAGTACTGCTTCAGACTCTGGAATAACACCTAGCAGTGGAATAGCTAATATTTCTTCAACATCGGCAACGCTCAGCATTTCAGCACTTTCAACACGCGTAGGGTTGTATCGTGTAAGCAGCAAGTGCTCCTTTACCGACTCGCCTTTTTCTGCGCGGAGCGACTTACTTTGCAAAATACCTAAAATGCGATCTGAATCACGTACAGAAGACACTTCGGGGTTGGTTACTACAATGGCTTCGTCAGCAAAATACAGTGCCATTTGCGCGCCCTGCTCGATACCAGCTGGTGAATCGCAGATAATAAAATCGAAGTCTTTCTTAAGCTCATCCAATACAGCTTGAACGCCCTCAATGGTAAGTGCATCTTTGTCACGCGTTTGAGACGCAGGAAGTATAAATAAGTTTTCTGTGCGCTTATCTTTAATCAGTGCTTGCTTCAACGTTGCTTCTTTATTAATCACGTTAACGAAGTCGTATACCACACGGCGCTCACAGCCCATAATAAGGTCTAGGTTACGTAAGCCCACATCAAAATCTATTACCACGGTTTTGTTGCCCGCCAATGCAAGCCCTGTGCTTATAGCTGCACTTGATGTGGTTTTTCCTACGCCACCTTTACCTGACGTAACTACGATAATCTTTGCCATATACTTTTCCTATTTTCCGCACTGCAACACGGTTATTAACGCTAAGTTTTTTTACGCTTAAGCTAATAGTGCTTAGTTTTTTCACTTAGCTAAGCGGTGCAATACGTAATGTTTCTTCTTCTAAAAATATTTGTGCGGGCTTTTTCCAACAATCGCCCTTCACAGATTCATGCATAATGAACTGGCCTGCTATAGATACCAATTCAGCGTCTAACGATTGGCAAAACACCCGCGCGTTGCTGTTACCTTTCACCCCGGCTAGCGCACGGCCTCTAAGCGTGCCATAAACATGTATATTGCCGTCAGCCAATAATTCAGCGCCTTCGCTAACCGATGCAGTAACCACTAAGTCGCTACCCTGGGCGTAAATTTGCTGTCCTGAACGCACTGGGCGTGATACTACTTTTGCAGGCTTAAGCACACTTGGCGTCTGTGCCGTTGGTAAAGACTGCACTGTACTGTTATTGGCATTTTCTGCCTTCACGGCGCTGTTCTGTTCTTTTTGAGAGGAATTTATGCCAGCGCCTTCTTCGCTATTTGTCTCTGAACGCTGCGACTTAAGTACACTGTCGGTAAACTTGCTCTGACTAACGTCAGCTAAGCCCAAGTCGTTGATAACAGGTTTAAGTTCGGCAACTTGCCCCTTTACTGCCATAGGCTGAAGGTTTAAACGCTTGCATAAGGCCACCAGCAACTCGAACTCTGTTGCAGACAAGGGTTTCAACAAATGCAAAATTAATGATGAACGGGTAAAAAATTGTGGAGCGCTTGCTACTTTTTGCGTGAGTTGCGCTTCAAACTCATCTAATTCAAACTCTATTACTTCAAGTACAATGCTAGTTAGCGTTGTACCCTTCATGCGAAAGCACGTTTCTGTCATTTTTTCTTCCTAGAAAGGCTTTTAACACCGCTTAGAATAAAAAGCCTAAGGGCGCAGAAACACGCCCTTATTTACTTGACTGACACTGTATCAAAATTCCCTCTAACGGCAACTGTTAAGGCTCCATTGGCCCTGAATAATCCACGTTTGCGCAATCAATTGAACACTTATCAATCAAACACTTATTTGGCGCAACGTAACATTGATATAAGTAATCAAAGCCAAAGGCTTTCACTGATTTATTTCTGAGGCTCAATAACCGTTGTTAACGCCTCGTCCCAGGGTATCGAAAGCGTATAGTCGCCTTTTCGGGTTTTGTATTGATAAAACGCGGTAGAAAATGAAATAGTGTCAGGCGTTACACCGTCAGGTAAGTCAAACGCCACATTTACAGCTTGGAAAAACCGGAATCTATATTTGATGTCTTGCGCTATAAAGCTTTCGTTTCCAGAAGAAACCGTGTATTTCGAGTTATCTTTTTGGCCTGTAAGCGTGACGTTCAGTGCGCCGTTTATTACCGCTTTTTGCTTACGAGATTGCAACAACACTAAACGAAGCTGGTAACGGTTATTGGCCAGTTTAAAAACTTCTACGCCCTCAATTGCGAAGCCATCTTCCGACTTTTCAGGAGCCACAACGCGCTCGTAAAAAGCAATAAGCTCTTGCTGCGCTTCAAGCTCCTTACGCTGTTCATTTACTACGCTTGTCATTTTTTCGGTTTCAAGTTTGGCAAGTTCAAGGGCTACCTCAAGCTGATTAACGCTTGTTGTCAGCTTATTATTTTCTTCAGAAAGCACATTGATGGTGTCTTGCTGCGCACGTACTTTTTTACTGTCGCCTTCATCGAAATAGCGCGCGGTTTGATAACCAAAGCCAATCATTAATATCATGACAAACGCCATAATAAGCGACCATTTATGACTTCCCAGCACTGCTTTTAATTGATCAACTGTCATTTTTTACGTCAATTTTCATGCTTAAACACCACCTTCTTAACATTATGAAAATTAAGTGTTTGTGGTAAGCTTATATCCTATGTTGATTCTACTGTAACACATCATGCGCATACAGGCTTTAAGAGAGGAAGTTGCTCACCCACGCACATCAGTGCAGTTATGCCTGTTAGGTATTGTTGGCGGTACCAGCGCTGCGTTTATTATTATACTTTTCAGATTATGCGTTGAGTGGCTTCAAGAATCCGGCATTGCAACGTTACAGTCTTTTCTTAAATACGACTGGCTCGTGTGGCTAGTTATGCCTCTGATAAGCGTGCTGCTTATTTTGTTTATCGCTTTTCTTACAGGCTTTAAACATTATCGATTAGGCATTCCTTTTGTTATTCACAGGGTTAAGTACTACTACGGCCATATTCCTTTTCGCACCACAATTAACCAATTCTTTGGTGGCATGCTAGCCCTTGCCGGTGGTTTTGTTGTAGGTCGAGAAGGCCCGTCTGTTCACCTTGGCGCGTCGGGAAGTGGTTTTTTAGGTCAGTGGCTACGTTTACCTTATAACAGTATAAGAATACTGGCTGGATGCGGTATCGCCGCAGGTATTTCCGCTTCATTCAACACCCCATTTGCTGCTGTTATTTTCGTGATGGAAGTGGTATTGAGAGAATACAAAATACATATTTTCGTGCCCGTTATGCTGGCTGCAGCATGCGGTTCAGTGCTTACCCGCATTGTGTTTGGTGAAGTAAACGAACTGTCCTTTCTTTCGTTTCACGCCATTAGTCAGTGGATGTATTTCTACTTAGTTGTGTTGGGTATATTGCTTGGCATACTTGCCGTGTTATTTAACAGCCAATTAATGCGTGTAATGACATGGTTCAGACCAGTTTCTATGGTGTGGCGATTGGTGTTAGCAGCAGTAATCACTGGCGTTATTGGCATGTTGATTCCTGAAGCGCTAGGGGCGAGTTTTGTTGATGTTGAACACCTTTTCGCAAGCTCACCAGGCACTTTGCTACTTATATCCACTTTAGTATTTAAAGTAATTTTAGCGGTGTTCGCTATCGGGCTAGGTGTACCAGGGGGAATTATTGGGCCCGTAATGGTTATTGGAATGCTGGCTGGCGCAGTGCTACTTCTGCCACTGTCTTATTTTATCGACGTGCCAGAATTCACCAGTAGTTTTGCACTTCTCGGTATTGCCGGCATGCTAACCGCGGTGCTGCATGCGCCCTTAGCCGCGTTATCTGCTGTAATGGAACTGTCTTACAGCCCACAAATCATTTTACCCGCTATGCTGGTGATTGTGCCTGCCTATGTAACCTCTACCCAGTTTTTTGGTAACCGCTCTATATTTATTAGGCAACTTGATTACCAGAACCTGCCCTATGCCATATCGTCAATTCGAGAAGCGTTAGAAAAAACCGGCGTATTGGCGGCGATGAACACAGACTACAAACTATTTCACGATGCGCCAGAAATCGCTCTACGCAATCATCTTGAAAAGAATCCAACTAAAATTGTGGTTCAGAAACTAAAATTTGAAATAGATGTGCAGTATAAGCTGGTCCAATACAATGTCAGTTTAGATCATGATGCATCGGCGCTCACTTATCATGAAATGGAAGGCATTAGTGCACAGTCGACGCTTCATGAAGTTTATGAGCATTTAAAAAATTCGCGTTCAGGCGCGGTGTATATTTACGATCAGGAGCTAAACGATATTGTGGGTGTAGTTACTTGGAATATCTTACAAAGCTTCCTACAGAAGGCACATTATTAACATGTACATTTTATGGTTTAAGGCATTACACATCTTTTTCATGCTCGCATGGATGGCAGGTATTTTTTATCTACCAAGACTGTTCGTCTACCACGCATCTACACAGTCTCAAGTGGTTAAAGATGAGTTTAAAGTAATGGAGCGTCGATTATGGTTCTTTGTAACGCCATTCGCCTTACTCACACTTGTCTTTGGCGTAGCGCTTATTGTTAGTTACGGAGAAACATGGTTTAAAATGTCTGGGTGGTTACACCTAAAGTTATTACTTTTACTTGCACTTTATGGCTACCACTTCTATTTGTTTAAGTTACTAAAGCAGTTTGCGCGAGATGAGAACAGACACTCATCCCGTTTTTATCGCTTCCTAAACGAAGCGCCTGTTCTGGTCGTACTTGCCATTGTGTGTTTGGCTGTAGTGAAGCCATTGTAATAATTTACAAAAACCGGACTATCAGGCAAGAAAAAACAATGTAGTATGAAAGACAGCACTCAAGGAACAAGTGCTGCAAAGGAGACCAAGCCAAGGGTGACCTCGGTTTGATTACATTGATTTGTTAAACACGAGATAAGCACATGGATGACAGTAACCAACACCTAAAACACTTGCTCAAACAGACTGACCTCGCTTTCAAAGCGCTTATGCGCGAGCCGTCGTCGTTGCATCTCAACGAAGAGTATGAAAAGGCAAAACTTGAGCTTGATAGCTACACGGCATCGTTAAAACATACGCTTGATCAAAGGCATCACCAGCAGCGGCAGCGCTAAAATGCTTGCGTTGGCGCGCAGGCAAAAATTGGCTTAAGTCACCTTATTAAACATTTCAAACTGATTAGGTAAAGCGTCTGCGAGCTCGCCGGCAAGCTTGATATAATCTTGAAGCACCGCAGGAAGTTGTTTAATTAACAGCGTTAAATTGTTGTTTAACTGCGCTGCTTGTTCGTCATTTCTGTGTTTTAGTGCCAGCTCAACATTGGCTAGTGTTGAAAACATTTTAAGACAGCGTGACAGTCTTACTTCGGGCGTCTCTTGAGCATCATCGCGTGTGCCTTGGTGAGCCCTACTTTTATCTTCGCTTGCCTGTTCATATAACTTTTTATCTGATTTTTTATCCCGCTTTTGTTCTAAATGTCGCCATGCACTTTGCCACACTGGCTCAACCATTTTGTGCACCTGCAAAAGCCCGTTCAGCCATAGCACTAGCGACTCAGAAGGTCTTGCTCCTGAGGGAGTGTCGACGGCCACAAACAATGCGCTATCAAGTGGCCCTCTACCTTGACGCATAAAGTCTAAATGCGCGCGTAACCCATTCATAAGTGTGTCTGCAAGCTCATCAACATCACTGTCTATTAACCTGCTGCCGCTTTGCTGAATAAACCAAGGCATCCACTGCTCAGGCATGGGAATTTCAGGGGCTGCGGCAACCGCGAATATCATTCCATCGGCTTGCATGGGTGGAGGAAGCACATTGCTAGCAGAATGCTTTTGCACAACGTCCTGTATATATGTAATGGGTAATGCTTCGCTCACCGGTGAATCCTGTATATGTTTGCGTTCTTTTTCTCGACACGTTAGGCTTCGCGTCCCTTTTTTTGATACTGCCTGTTTAACGCCAGCTTAACAAGCGCTGACGAAGCTAAACAGGTTAGTTTCAAATTTGGCACGCGACAATGAGGAAATCAGCACGTTCTGATTAGAATTGAACGGTATTGTTGCGTGCTTGCTTTCCTATTGTCATGATAGCAAAACTTAACCAAGAGTCGTTGCAATGGCAAAAGATAAATCAGGATATATCATCGCTGCCGCATTCATTGGGCCTGGCACCGTTACTACTGCTAGCTTGGCAGGGGCAAATTTTGGCTTTCACTTAGTTTGGGCATTGCTGTTCTCAGTTTTTGCAACCATTGTGCTGCAAGACATGGCCGCCCGCTTAGGTGTTGCAAGTGGCCAAGGCCTAGCCAGTGCAATGAAGAAGGTGGCGTACAAACCATGGCTTAAAAATGCGTTTATTTTACTAATTGTTAGCGCTATCGGTATTGGCAATGCAGCTTACGAGTCGGGTAATTTAACCGGTGCCGCAATAGGGTTAGACGCCTTTATCGATATTGGAATTGGCGCATGGGCAGCAATTCTCGGCGCACTTGCCATCGTGCTACTTTATTCTGGCAGCTATAAGTGGATTGAAACCATATTGGTGTACCTCGTCTTCATTATGGCTGGGGTATTCTTTATAACGTTGCTGGTTGCCAAGCCCGACCTTGCAGCTATGTTTAGCCAACTGCTTTCTCCACAATTAAATAACGATACCATCACAACCGTGCTGGCACTTATTGGTACCACTATTGTTCCTTACAACCTGTTTCTTCACGCCAGCCTAGTGGCAAAGTCATCGAAAGGACAAGATAAAAGTGCAGCCGTGAAGACCTGCAGAGCACAGTCGGCTAAAGCAATCAGCATGGGTGGATTAATAACCCTTGTGGTCATGGCAACAGCAATGATGGCGTTTTTCAATCAAGCGGCCACCATGGATGCCAGTAATATGGGCGCACAACTTAAACCAGTATTGGGCGATAAAGCACAATGGTTCTTTGCGCTTGGTTTATTTGCTGCAGGGCTAACAAGTGCCATTACTGCACCTCTTGCCGCAGCCTATGCGGTGACAGGTGCGTTAGGACTATCTGATGATATGCACAGCAAGCCATTCAAGGCTGTGTGGCTGGTAATTATTATCATTGGCGTAAGTGTGGCTGCATTGGGTTTTAAACCTTTACCAGCAATTTTGTTTGCACAAGCCACCAATGCCCTTCTGTTGCCTATTATTGCCATATTCTTGCTCATTGTTATGAACAAAAGTAATGCATTGGGTGAATTTAGAAACACGTGGAAAAGCAATATTGCTGGCGGCGTTGTGGTAACAACCGTGGTTGGTTTAGGGCTTTACAAGCTTTCTGGAGTTTTCTTTTAACCCCTCACTTATAAAACGGCTTCTGATTAGCGAAAAGTAAGCAGAAGCCGTTAAACTTGAATTAAATAGTTGTAGACCTATTAGCGTGCTAGACGAGATAAAATGTCATCTAGCATGGCGCTACTACAGCCAAAGTTAATCCTAAAATGATCAGCTTTGTGGAAATCTACACCAGGTGATGGCCCAACGCCCTTCTCTTCAGCCCAAGTTAAAACATTCTCAACGCCAAGCTTACTCGCATCTATCCACGCCAAGAAAGTAGCATCATTTTTAATCATGCTTAACCCCTCTATTTCATTAATGGCGTTAAATACTTTGTCGCGATTTGACTTCAAATAAGCTAACTGGGCCTGATGCCAGTCGTCACATTGAGTAAACGCAGCTTCGGTGGCTGCAAGACCTAATACGGTAACCCACGGCACAATACCTGCTGCAGCTTGGGTGAATGCTTGGCGTAACTTGCGGTTAGGAATGATTGCAAACGATGTACCTAAACCTGCAATGTTAAAGGTTTTACTGGCAGCCATTAAGGTGATGCTATTTTCAGCTAAATCTGCTTCTCGTCCTGCGGGAATGTGTTTTTTTCCCGGCTCTAATATTAGGTCGCAGTGAATTTCATCAGAGCAAAGCTTTACGTTGTTTTTATTGCAGATGGCCGCAATACGGTCTAGCTCGTCTTGTGTTAACACCGAACCAACAGGGTTCATCGGGTTACATACTATAAACAACTTACACTTAGGGTCGGCCGCCTCACGCTCTAATGCTTCAAAATCTAGCGTGTAGCGTTCTGGTATGTCGTCGGTAGCAGGTTGAATAACGGTACCAATATCAACACGCTCAAGGCCATTTAACTTGGGGGCAGCTAACAGTGGAGGATAGTTTGGCGTTTGTACAAGTACTTTATCACCCGCTTCACAATAGGCTTTGCAAGCAACGTTAAAGGCGGGCACCACACCCGGTGTCCATACCAACCATTCGGGTTCAATATGCCAATGGTGTTTGTCTTTAAGCCAGCGAACTACAGCGTTTATTGCGCCTTCGTGATGTGCTGGCAGTATGTAGCCCATATTGCCGTGCTCAATCTGTGAGGATAACGCATCTAGAATAGGCTGTGCACAACGAAATTCAGTATCAGCAACCCAGGCGGGAATAATGTCTTTGCCTTGGTATTTTTTCCATTTGAATGAAAAGGTGTCTTTTCTGTCTGGGGTATTATCGAATAGCGCGCTCACGTGAAGTCCCGTATCTCATTTCTATAAAAATTCAGATACCAGTGTAGAAGTTTCGTTTTCAAGAAACTAGGCGCAAATGCAGTTTTACTATATCGAAATCAACTTAATTAGGAATGGTAGTTCTTTCTAGGCCAGTGCCTTCATTACTTCTTGTGACTTGTTGATGAGGTCTTTCATATCAAGTGGTTTCGCCAGAAACCCTGAAACCTTGAGATTTTTAGCCTCAACAACAAGGTCTTTATGCGGGTCGGCGGTGATCAGCAGAAAGGGAATGACCAACCCTTTCGCTTGAATGGTTTTAAGTAAACTAAGACCGTCAAATTCAGGCATTACCTGATCGCTTATCACTAAGCTAATAGAATTAGACGTTTGTTGAAGGAGGAAGTCACGAGCAAACTTACTGCGACTGAAAGGGTATACCGTAGCGTTAAGCTTGGTCTCTAATGCATCAGTAATAAGGTCTAACGTAATAGGGTCATCTTCAACAACAGCAACTGAGAACACGGCTTACTTCCTCACTACAAACTTCTTCATAAATTAGACATATGAAACTCAACACACTGCATTAAACAACCTGGCGCAAAGTGCAAGATCACACATCTTTACTATTCCTAAGCATAGAAGGTAGCAAGTAATTTCTCCACTCACCTTTCGGATAACTTATCAAAAGGTATTATTTCATTTTACTGTCAGTTGCTTACAAATAATCTGCCGATAAAACAAAAAAAATGCCAACACGAGGTTGGCATTTTTCAACGTTTTTGCGTTTAAGTCGTTTACGACTTAGGTGCGCGAGATGCGCGCTTACGCTCGTTTTCAGTAAGAAGCTTCTTACGAATACGAATAGACTCAGGTGTTACTTCTACTAGTTCGTCATCGTCGATAAACTCAAGCGCTTGCTCAAGAGACATCTTGATTGGTGGAACAAGTGTTTGTGCTTCATCAGTCCCCGATGCACGAACGTTAGTAAGCTGCTTACCTTTAAGCGCGTTTACTGTTAGGTCGTTGTCGCGGCTGTGAATACCAATAACCATACCTTCGTAAACTTCAACACCGTGACCGATAAATAGGCGACCACGCTCTTGCAAGTTAAACAGGGCGTTAGTTAGTGCTTTACCGTTTGCGTTCGCAATTAGTACACCATTCTTACGCTTACCGATAATACCGCCTTTGTAAGGGCCATAGTGATCGAACGTATGATACAGAAGACCAGAGCCCGACGTCATTGTCATAAAGTCTGTTTGGAAACCAATTAGACCGCGGCTTGGAATTACGAAGTCGATACGTACACGACCTTTACCGTCTGGAGACATGTCGGTCATTTCAGCTTTACGAAGACCTAATTGCTCCATGATTGAGCCTTGGTGTTGCTCTTCACAGTCGATAGTTAGCGTTTCGTAAGGTTCTTGTGTTTCACCGTCTACCTCTTTCAGAATTACTTCTGGACGAGATACAGCAAGTTCGTAACCTTCACGACGCATGTTTTCAATAAGAATACCAAGGTGAAGTTCACCACGGCCAGATACGCGGAACTTGTCCGGATCTTGTGTTTCTTCTACACGCAGCGCAACGTTGTGAACAAGCTCATCGTTCAAGCGCTCAAGAATGTTACGCGACGTTACGTACTTTCCTTCTTTACCAGCAAACGGAGACGTGTTTACTTGGAAAGTCATCGTAACTGTTGGCTCGTCAACCGTTAGCGGAGGAAGTGCTTCAACAGTGTTAACGTCACAAATAGTGTCAGAAATCTTAAGCTCGCCAAGACCTGTAATGGCAATGATATCGCCAGCATGTGCAGATTCAACTTCGTGACGTGCAAGACCAAGATAGCCATATACTAGGCCAACTTTACCGTTACGCTTTTGACCGTCAGCAGTTACAACTGTAACTTGCTGGTTAGGCTTAACTGAACCACGCTTAACACGACCAACACCAATTACACCTACATACGAGTTGTAATCAAGCTGTGAGATTTGCATTTGGAATGCGCCATCTACATCGGCGTCTGGTGCAGAAACCTGCTCAACGATAGTTTCGAAAAGTGCAGTCATATCTTCTGCCTTTTCATCAGCATCGTGCGATGCCCAGCCGTTAAGCGCTGAAGCGTAAACAACTTGGAAGTCTAGCTGTTCATCAGTTGCACCTAGGTTGTCGAAAAGGTCGAATACTTGATCCATAACCCAATCAGGACGTGCACCTGGCTTGTCAATTTTGTTGATTACAACAATTGGCTTAAGACCCTGTGCGAATGCTTTTTGCGTTACGAAACGCGTTTGCGGCATTGGACCTTCTTGTGCATCTACAAGTAGAAGTACAGAGTCGGCCATTGACATAACACGCTCTACTTCACCACCGAAGTCGGCGTGTCCTGGAGTATCCACGATGTTAATGCGGTAGTCATTCCAGTTAATTGCCGTGTTTTTCGCAAGGATGGTAATGCCACGTTCTTTCTCGATGTCGTTCGAGTCCATTACACGGTCTTCTTGCTCGCCTCGAGATTCAAGGGTGCCAGACTGTTGTAACAGTTTGTCTACCAGGGTTGTTTTACCGTGGTCAACGTGAGCGATAATTGCGATGTTACGCAATTTACTAATATCAGTGGTATTCATGCTTATATAGAGCCTGTGTAAATCGGTGCCTACCCCTTTCACAATGAAATAAGTGTGCACGAGATTTGTTGCAAAAAAATGCAGATAGAAAAATTTGCGCGGATTGTACAGAAAAAACACGACATTTGCGCATCTTTTTTTGATCCCAAACGAAATAAAGTTATCGCTATTATTCCAGACCCTCTCTTATCACGATGATTGCTCAAATTAATTACAAGCCAAAAACCGATTTGGGTGGTAAGTGTACAAAAAGTCATCTAGGCTAATGATCAACTATTCGCAACTCTTGAACCATTTGCGTGCATCTACGCACCAAAATAGTGCACAACACTTTACTAGAGAGTGATTTGCCCTGCCCTATGCCGCAGAAAACGGTATGCATATAGATGGCATGATAATCGCTTTCACTTTTTTCACTGTTGGGGTGAAGCTGATCATTCCGCATTTTTACATTAAACCTGGAGGACACGATGTCAGTAGAAAAGGCATTAGAGCTGATTAAAGAAAGTGAAGCGAAGTTTGTAGATTTACGTTTTACCGATACAAAAGGTAAAGAGCAACACGTATCAATTCCTGCTAGCCAAGTTGACGAAGATTTCTTCGAAGAAGGAAAAATGTTCGACGGCTCTTCAATTGCTGGTTGGAAGGGCATTAACGAGTCTGACATGGTACTTCTTCCAGATGCAGCAAGCGCTGTAGTAGACCCGTTTGCAGAGGAAACTCAAGTAAACATTCGCTGTGACATCGTAGAGCCTTCAACGATGGAAGGTTACGAGCGTGACCCACGTTCTGTTGCACGTCGCGCAGAAGAATACCTTAAGTCTACAGGTATCGGCGACACATGTTTCTTCGGTCCTGAGCCAGAGTTCTTCCTTTTTGACGACGTTCGTTTCCATACTGACATGGCTGGTTCTTTCTACAAAATCGACTCATCAGAAGCGAAGTGGAATTCAGGCGAAGAGTTTGAAGGTGGCAACATGGCGCACCGTCCAGGTGTGAAAGGCGGCTACTTCCCAGTACCTCCAGTAGATTCTGCACACGATATTCGTGCTGCTATGTGTCTTGTTATGGAAGAAATGGGCCTTGTAATTGAAGCGCACCACCACGAAGTTGCGACCGCTGGCCAGAACGAAATTGCATGTCAATTCAACACGCTGGTTAACAAAGCTGACGAAATCCAAATTTACAAGTATGTTGTTCACAACGTTGCACACGCATACGGCCAAACTGCTACGTTTATGCCTAAGCCACTTGTAGGCGACAACGGTTCTGGTATGCACTGTCACCAATCAATTTCTAAAGATGGCGTTAACATCTTTGCTGGCGACAAGTATGCTGGTCTTTCTGAAGAAGCGCTTTACTACATTGGTGGTATCATTAAGCACGCGCGTGCAATTAACGCATTTGCTAACGCTTCTACAAACTCTTACAAGCGTCTTGTACCAGGCTTTGAAGCACCAGTTATGCTTGCTTACTCTGCACGTAACCGTTCTGCTTCAATCCGTATCCCTCACGTTACTAGTGATAAAGCGCGCCGTATCGAAGTTCGTTTCCCTGACCCAACAGCTAACCCATACCTAGCATTCACTGCAATGCTTATGGCTGGTCTTGACGGAATTAAGAACAAGATCCACCCTGGCGACGCAATGGATAAAGACTTGTACGACCTACCTGCTGAAGAAGCAGCGGAAATTCCAACTGTTGCAAGCTCGCTAGAAATGGCGCTTGAAGCACTTGATAACGACCGTGACTTCCTTAAAGCGGGTGGCGTTATGACTGACGACATGATTGATGCATACATCAACCTTAAGTCTGAAGAAGTGACTACTCTTAACATGACAACTCACCCTGTTGAGTTCGACATGTACTACAGCGTTTAATTTACGCGGTATTAAGAAACATACGAAAGCCCGCCTAGCGGGCTTTTTTTATGCCTAGCGATTATCTACTATGTTGTAATGGGCATGATAGAGGTGAATCTGGTGCTAAATAAAAAACAACTACTTTCGCTGTTACTTTCACTAGGTGTTCTGTGTTGCAATGTATCCTTAGCGCAAACGGCACAGACTACGCAAAACGAAAATAGTGGAACCAAAGCCACTGAAAGCAAAGCCCAAAACGCAGCGGGCAACAAAGCTATATACAAAATAGTGAATAGCGACGGCACCGTAACCTATACCGATAAGCCCGCATCACAAGCACAGCCTATGGCATTCGATGACAAAACGTTAAACGTAGTGAATGCAGCAAAAGCGCCTGTGCTGCCGCCACCAGCACCTAACAAAGCAAAACCACAATATCGCGTTTCCATTGTTAGCCCTCAGCCAGAAGCGACAGTTCGTAACAACTTAGGCGAAGTGACGATATCCGCAAAACAAACCGGCACGCCTAAAGCTCCGCTTTTTAGATTAGTGTTTGACGGTGCACCATACAAAAGCAATTCATCAGGCTTGTTTAAGCTTAAAGGTTTACATCGTGGTGCACACACGTTCAAAATTGAACTTACCGACAATACGGGCAAGACTCTTGCATCGTCTCCTACTCAAACCCTTTACCTTCATCAGGCATCGGCGTTAATTAATAACTAATAGCGTGCAACACCAGCGCCGAAGGCGCACCATGGCAGTTCAGTCACATTAAATAAATAGGCTGTTTTGTCGCGATTCGAAGGATTGCACGCTACAATGCACAATATTGGTGCAAAGGAGATAAACTCGGATGCAATCCACCGAGTTAGACACATTACAACTTATCAATAGCCTTAATACCGCGCTGGTAATGGTAGACAGCAAGCTAGTGATTGTTTACGCCAATCATGCTGGCGAAGCGCTGTTTGAAACGGGGCGCAAACAGCTTGTCGGACATCCTCTACCTGAATTCTTCTTACCTGGCACTATTGAAACAACGCGTTTGAAAGCCGCTATTCGCAAAGGTGAAGATTTCACAGAAAACGAAATTAAATTAGCCTTTAGAGATAATCGCTATGTATCTGCCGATTTAACCGTTACCAATATTCAAATTGATGGCGCGCCACGGCTTCTGTTTGAAGTAAAGAAAATTGACCAACAAAAGCGTATTTCTCGTGAAAATTTACAAAACGCACAGCACTATGCTGCAAGAGAGTTAGTTCGCGGTTTAGCCCATGAAATTAAGAATCCGCTTGGCGGCATTCGCGGGGCGGCACAGCTTCTTGAAAAAGAACTAAGCGACGAACATAAAGAGTTCACCCGCATGATCATCGAGCAGTCAGATCGTTTACGAAGTTTAGTTGATAGGCTGTTAGGTCCGAACTCTCTACCGCGTTTTGAGTGGAGTAATGTGCATCAAGCGCTAGAGAAAGTACGCAGTCTTATGCGCGTAGATTCTGAAAACCCCATTACCATTGTGCGCGACTACGACCCCAGTATTCCGCCTCTCATGCTTGACCCAGATATGATTCAGCAAGCAGTGCTTAATATTGTGCGTAACAGTGTGCAAGCATTGCATGAGAGCAATACGCCATATCCAGAAATTCGGCTAGTTACGCGTATTGAGCGCCAAATGACTATCCAAACCAAACGACACCCCTTAGTAGCAAAAATTAAAATTGTTGATAACGGCCCGGGTATTCCTGCTGAAATCAAAGACACCTTGTTCTATCCCATGGTAACCAGCAAGCAAAACGGCTCTGGTTTAGGGCTATCAATATCACAAACCCTGATTAATCATCACGGGGGTAAAATTGATGTAGATAGCTACCCAGGACACACCGAATTCGTAATTTACATACCAATAAATCGTAAGGAGACAGACGATGACGAATGAATCTGTATGGATCGTCGACGACGATAGTTCAATTCGTTGGGTGCTGCAAAAGGCCTTGCAAGCAGCAAATATTAGTTGTCTTAGCTTTGAGAACCCTGAAGACTTGCTACTACAGCTGCAAAGTGGTCAGGCACCGGAAGTCATTATATCTGACATTCGAATGCCTCAGATGGATGGTATGACGCTGCTTAACGAAGTGCACAGTTCGCATCCACTGCTTCCGGTTATCATAATGACCGCGCACAGCGATTTAGACAGTGCAGTAAACGCTTATCAAAAGGGGGCATTTGAATATTTGCCAAAGCCTTTTGATATAGACGAAGCTGTAACTTTAACACAGCGCGCTATTGCGCATGCCCGAGAACAATCTAACGTACCAAAAGTGACGCCAGAAGATGCTGTCACCGAAATCATTGGTGAAGCCCCTGCCATGCAGGAAGTATTTCGCGCGATTGGCCGACTTTCTCGTTCATCAATTAGCGTATTAATTAATGGGCAGTCGGGTACCGGTAAAGAACTAGTAGCTCAAGCACTGCATAGACATAGCCCACGCGCTAGCAAACCATTTATTGCGTTGAACATGGCGGCAATCCCCGCCGACTTGGTAGAGTCTGAGCTTTTTGGTCATGAGAAAGGCGCGTTTACCGGAGCGCAAGCGGCAAGACAAGGACGCTTTGAACAGGCCGATGGCGGTACCCTATTTTTAGATGAAATTGGTGATATGCCGCTTGATGTACAAACACGTTTGTTACGCGTCTTAGCAGACGGCCAATTTTATCGTGTAGGTGGCCATCAGTCAGTAAGTGTCGACGTTCGAATTATTGCGGCAACACACCAAAATTTAGAACAACGTGTAGCAGACGGTAAATTCCGAGAAGATTTATTTCACCGTTTAAATGTAATTCGAGTACACCTTCCCTCACTTGCAGAGCGTCGAGAAGATATTCCTTTGTTAACCCGCCACTTTTTACGGCGCGCCGCGAAGGAGCTTGATGTAGAGGCAAAAAGTATTTCAAAAGATGCTGAACGCGTTATGTCTCAACTGCCATGGCCGGGCAACGTTAGGCAACTGGAAAACGTGTGCCGATGGCTAACGGTTATGGCAAGTGGTCAAGAAGTACTACCTAGCGACTTACCGCCCGAAATACACGGCGACAGCAGCACCCCAAATGTTGCCACACAAGAAGGCGGCTGGCCGGAACTGCTAGCAAGTTGGACCGACCAACAACTACGCGATGGTAACCACAATATATTGAATGATGCTATGCACACCTTTGAACGCATTATGCTTGAGCGTGCTTTACAACACACTCACGGCCATAAGCAGGATGCAGCAAAACGCTTGGGGTGGGGAAGGAACACGCTAACACGTAAGTTGAAGGAACTGGGAGTTAGCTAACGTTAAGTGACGTCACGTCATATATAGGTAGCGTGAATTTACCGTCCAACAAAAAAGGCAGGCTTATAATAAGCACTGCCTTTTTTATGATTGTTAAAAAGCGTTATTCGTTTTCAGGCTCAAATCAGGTATTTAAAGCCCTTTCGTTAATAGCACAGTCATCGCTTTATTGAAGGTGCGCACCCATTTCATACTAAATTGTCCTTTCGCAATCTTATTAATGCGAATAACGGCGTCTTTCTTTGACAATACGTTGTCTTGATTATGGGCCCTTGGATGGGTCATAGCGTCGTACGTATCAACAATGGCTAATAGCTTTGCACCTTCGCATATATCGTCCTCTTTAATGCCAAGGGGGTAACCTGTACCGTCGGTTCTTTCATGGTGTTGCATCACTATTTTGCGTGCAACATCCCACTGATCTAAATGCTCTAATAATCGTGCACTCTTATACACGTGAGAACGCATCAAGTTGAACTCTATTTCCGTTAATTCCTCGCCCTTATGCAGCAGCTTTAATGGCATAAAAGCCATACCGAAGTCGTGCACGTAACTAGCCACAGCAAGCTGATCTTCATCAATGGGATTTTCAGCTACATCGTTAATATACATAGCCAACTTTGCTATACGATCGCCCCTGCCCTGCCAGTAGTCAGAGCGACGTTCAATGGTTTGCATAAGGTCGCGAAAGAACAAGATGTCTTGTTTCTTCTCGCTACTAATATCTTTTGGAATACCTGTCGCTGAAATTTTAGGCGGTTTTATTTGAACACTTTCAGGGTCGTCATCGTCAACAACCACGTCCAGCGCCGGATTTAGCAATAATACTGCTTCGGTTAAGCGTTTTTCATGCTCTGCGCTGTTATCAGGGGAAATTCGGCTTATTGCAAGCACCAACTGACCATGTAAATTATCGTCATACTCCGCTTTGCCATTGCTCATCACGCTTTCGACAAACGCTTTAACTCTATCCATGGTAAGCAATACCAAGTCACTCATTGTGCTGGTGTACGCCACTTGGCCTTTACGTAGATAATCCAGCAAGTCTTCAACATGCTGTAAAAGCGGGATCATAGGCGAAAAATTAACTAGCCCAAGATCACCTTTTATAGTGTGTATGGAACGGAATAATGCCCGCTGAAGCTCATTGTCTTCCGGGCGAAGTTCTAGTTCTATCAGCGTCTGCTCGCTTGACTCATAAAGCTCGTTTATCTCCTCCATTAAATCGGCAAGAATATCTTCTTCTAAGTCGTCTGGAGTGAATGTTTGCATACTAATTACCGAGTTAATATCCGTTTAGGCTTTTTATAAGTGTAATGGGGTATCGGCAAAATTTCCTCATACTAAAGAAGATAAAGTGGCGTAGCCCATTAAAAACTTCTTATTTATTCACCACTTTGTTTTAAATTTCAGCAAACGCATTTGCAAACCTTGCGATAATCAATTCATTGCTACAAAAACTCATCGGACAAGTGTACGCTGAAACTTCAACTATACTGCGCGCGTCATTTATATCTAGGAGTTGTTTTGATAGCTTTATTCCGCGTTCCTGCTCTTTTTATTGCCTTTTTACTTATCAATATAGTGCTTTACGTGGTGTGTCTTTTACGCCCGTTTCACCGAGACAACGTGCATATTGCTGGGCAAATGTATTCGTTAATGGCAAAAGTGGTTGGATTGAAAATAGTCATCAGAAAAGACCCTGCTGTTAAAGACAATGAGCCTTATGTATTCATTGCGAATCATCAAAATAGCTTTGACGTTATTACGATATGTAAAGCTGCCCTACCCGGCGTGGTCACTATCGGTAAGAAAAGCCTTATCTGGATCCCTATTTTCGGCCAAATTTATTGGCTGTCAGGTAACATTTTAATAGATAGAAAAAACTCTGGGAAAGCCCGAAATACGCTGGATATCGCAGCCAATAAAATAGCTAAAAAGAAAACATCGGTATGGCTATTTCCCGAGGGCACACGTAGCTATGGGCGCGGCATATTGCCGTTCAAGCAAGGCGCGTTTCGACTAGCAAAAACCACAAACGAGCCTATTGTCATGGTAACGGCCAGTAATCTTCACAAAAAAGTAAAATGGAACCGCTGGAACAATGGCACATTGCTTATCGACATATCAGCGCCAGTACCTTTGAATGATGATCGCGATGTAAAAGAATGGATGGCGCATTTCAACAAACAAATGAAACAAAAGTTTGATGAACTGAATGCACAGGTCGATGAACTGGAAAAAAGCAGGTAAACTTGCCCCAATTTTTACAGTGAGTGTTTATTATGAACCAGTTTGATGAAAGAGAAGAGTGGTACGAGTTTAACCAAGAAACCATAGATGCCCTCTTAGAAGACGGTAGCCAAGCCGATGCTGATTACACCATTGAACACCATTTCGCCAGCACCGACTTTGACGTATTAGAAAAAGCTGCTGTAGATGCGTTTAAGGCAGGTTTTGAAGTAACTGATGCCGAAGAGCTGATGCTTGATGATGGTGAAACTATATTTTGTTTTGATGCCGTTGTTGAACGCAAACTCGATATTGAAAAACTGAATGCAGATTCTGACACACTTTTGAAAATCGCAGATAAACATGACGTGACCTACGACGGATGGGGAACGTACTTCGAACCACGTGAAGACGGCGATTTTGAACAAGACGGTGACTTTTTAGACGACGAGTAAACAAGTTTCTTAGTATTCAATATCACTAAATAATTCACGTTAAGTAACGCTTCAGGTTTTGTTCATCTTTTTCCATCGACAATGACACTGTCATAACCGATTGGAAAAGGATGCACAAATGAACATACCCACTTTCTCTTTCGCTACATTTACTGCACTTGCATTCATTCAAGTGTTTACGCCAGGCGGCGCGTATGCTGATACAAGCGAGCGTACAATTGCGGTTGAATCGAATGAATTTCGTTACGATAAGCCCTTTTCACCAGAACCGTCTTCTACGGTAGCAGAAACTTCACGTACTCAGGCCAAGCTGGCCGCTATAGAAAAAGGTTCACAAAGCGTAAAACTGAACAAACAACAGCGCGAACAAAAACACATTGGCACCGATAAAAATGCGCGTGAAACAACAATTAGCAGCATTAATGAATTTTGGATTTACGAAAGCTTTGTCACGCTAGACAACGATATAGATTACGACGGCTACCATTCTACGTTTTCTATTGAATTCGACGCAGACACTATTTTCACCAGCGCCCCAGTCTATGCTGTACTGTATATAGGTAATAACGGGCTTTACGATGCTATTCACGTTTCATCAGAGTTTTTTATCTATGGTGAAGACGCCACCGATAGCTTTACCATTGAAAGTACGTTGGTATCTGGCTTCCCAACAAACGACTACGACTTACTGCTAGAGCTTTACGACGCTGATACAGAAGCATTAGTAGCGTTTACCGATGGTAACGATGATGTAGCCCTAACGCTGCTGCCACTTGAAAGTAGAAATAACGAATATGTGGTAGAAGAAACAGTCGTTATTGTTGAGGAGCATGGCGGTAGCTGGTCGTTCTTATCATTGCTTTTCATTCTTGGCGGTGTGATATACAAAACCACAAAAAGACAATAGCACCCGCAAGATTTCACCAAAGCGTTTGGGTTCAGTAAGCTAAATCACTAACCCAAGCGTGCTTTTATCATCACACCCAATTCAGCTATCGCTTTCTTATTTACATAAATATATTAACTTTATTTGGTATAAGCGCATTTAACTGCCAAAATGATGTAAGGACTTGGTTTGCCACGGATTCAAGTTAATGCCAAATACCCCCCAAAAGCATAATTCTACATCAACACAGCGACGAACGCTTCTTAAAGGCGGAGTGGCTTTTGCACTTACAGCAGGCGTTACACCTTTCGCCATTGGCAAGTCAAAACCAACGTTGCGCGTGCTAGGCACACACGTAACGTTACAAGAATCATTACGCCAGCGCGCCATGGAAGATTTAGGCATTAACATTACTTTTGAACCAGGTGGCAGCGCCACAGTACTTCAAAAAGCGTCAATGAACCCATCGTCTTTCGACTTATATGAACAGTGGTCGAACAGCATTAATGTGTTGTGGCGAGCGCAGGCCATTCAGCCCATTGAAAAAAAGCGATTACAGTATTGGGACGAAGTGAATAACCTGTGTAAGACGGGAAAGTTAACAGAAAACGCAAGAATGGGAGCAGGAGATGCGCCCCATAAAATCATAAATGTACAAGAAGATGGCACACTTGGTGAACGGCACACAAGTGAAATTAGCTTTTTGCCCTATGTACATAATGTTGATTCCTTTGGGTATAACCGAAACCATTTACCTAATGAGCTTCAAGGTCAGGAAGAAAGCTGGGGATGGCTGTTAGACAGTCGCTATTCAGGGAAAGTTGCCATAGTTAACGACCCTACCATCGGGCTTTTCGACCTTGCGCTAGCCGCTGAAGCAAAAGGGTTTATACGCTTCAATGATATAGGCGCTATCACCGAAGACGAACTCGATGACCTTTTTAATTTGCTTATCGAGCTTAGCCAACTCAATCACTTCAGCGGTTTTTGGACTTCGGTACCTGAATCTGTGCAATTTATGAAAAGCGGTAGAGCAACCATAGAGAGTATGTTCTCTCCCGCTGTTTCCGCACTCAATGGGCAAAATATTCCCGTCACTTTTGCCGCCCCAAAAGAAGGGTATAGAGGTTGGCATGGTGTTATGTGTTTGTCGTCGGCAAGCCAAGGGCGCAATAAAGACGTGGCCTATGAATACATGAACTGGTGGCTATCTGGTTGGCCCGGCGCGTTTATTGCGCGACAGGGTTATTATATTTCGAACCCTCAACGTTCCGCATCATACCTATCAGAAGCCGAATGGAACTACTGGTATAAAGGAAAAGTAGCGTCTGAGTCACTTAAAGGTACCGACGGGAAAATAAGTGTCGAAAAAGGGTCACAGCGTACTGGTGGTAGCTACGAGCAGAGATTTAGTAACGTGGCCGTATGGAACACCGTTATGCCAACCTATGCGTATAGCCTTCAAAAGTGGTATGAATTTATTACTTCCTAAATTACAGTGTGTTAGCACACAACAACCTCTTTGAATAATAAAGGCAAACAAAACCAGTATGCTCTCATCAATACGTGCACAACTTATTTCTGTGTTAGTTGCATTAATTGCGTTAATTCTTATACAAGGCTACGTTGCGCGTGAAAATCAGGATATTTTGAATACTGGTGTTGCTTCAGCCTCCAAAGCCGTTGTTGAAGTTGGGCTGGTAAAAGAGCTTGAGCGCGACGTTATAGACTTACAGCGAAACGTTCTGATTTTCAAAGAGAATGCGAGCAAGTCTGCAATCACACGATTCTCGCGTTTAATGGTAAGCATTAATGAAAAGCTGGATAGATTAGCCGGTGATGGCTCGTCAGTGAATATTAGTAACGACGACTACATTCTTACGCGCATGCGAGAGCATTTGAGTTCATACCAAGAAAATTTCACCCAGGTGGTCGATGCGCGCTCAGAGCGAGATAACTTGGTAACAGCAGGTTCACTGTCTGATATTACTCAGCTTGAAGCTTTATTGAGGAAAAGTACTGAGAAGGGTTTAGTTCAACAGAAAGACGCAAACGAAGCGTTAGCCCATTTACTTAAAGCAGAAAACACCATGCTTAAGTATTTTGCGAAACCCGATGTTGTGCTTATTCGTTCATTCAATGCAGCAATTGACGCCTTTCTTGAAATGTCGTTATCAAGCGACCTTACAACACAGCGCTCTCTTGAAGGGTTAGCTATTGCCTCTAAAACCGGTTTTCTCAAGCTAACACAAATCACGCAGGGAAATTTATTTTTAGTTAATGTGGTTATGGCAGGCTCTGCAAACGAATTTCTTTATCTTAGCGGCGAGCTTGCTAACAAAGTGTCGGCAAATTCCAAAGAAGTCACCACGCAAACCTACCTACTTGCAGAGCAAACGCAGCGAAACGGTGAGATTTTTTCTTTTATTGCAATCTTACTTGCACTTATTGCGGCACTTTATTCAATACTACGAATTTTGGAGCCTATACGGTCGATAACCGAGGTATTCAACAAGCTGTCAGAAGGCGTACAAATTGACAATATTCCAGCCAGCACTCGTAAGGACGAGATTGGTAAGCTGGCCAAAGCAGCATTGGTTTTCAGTGACAAAAACCGTCAAACCGAGAAATTGCTAATTGAAGCTCAAAACATGAATACGCAATTAGAGGACTTAAATAAAGCGCTTACTGAATCGAAGATTAAGGCGGAACAGGCTACCGCCTCTAAGAGTATTTTCTTGGCCAATATGAGCCACGAAATTCGTACACCGATGAACGGTATCACAGGCTTAATTGAACTGGCTCAACAGCATGACGTATCGCCTACCGTTAGAGGTTATTTAGATAAGGCCGCTTACTCCGGCCAAATCTTGCTAAGTGTAATTAACGATATTCTAGACTTCTCGAAAATTGAGGCAGGCAAACTAAAAATTGAAGAGGTGAGCTTTTCACTTCACTCGCTGTTCGACAACCTAATAGCTGTTATTGCTTTAAGAGCGAAAGAAAAGAACCTATCGGTGCGGTTTATGGTAAACCCCAAAATACCACCCAAAGTGATTGGCGATCCTCTGCGTATTGCACAAATAATTATGAATATAGGCAACAATGCGGTGAAATTTACCGAGCAAGGGCAAATTTATATCGAGTTCGACGGCGAAGTTTCAGAGTCTGGAAATTTACTGCAGCTAACAATGAAAATAAAAGACTCGGGCATTGGCATGAGCGAATCACAGTTAAATAAAATTTTTAACCCATTTACCCAAGCAGACGGTTCAACCAACAGAAAATACGGCGGTACAGGATTGGGCCTCGCCATTGTAAACCAGCTAACCGAACTGATGAGCGGCACGATAAGTGCCACTTCCACTCAGGGAAAAGGCAGTACGTTTACTGTGTCGCTACCACTCAAAACCTTCAAACATCAAAATGGCGTGCTAGAGTCGCTTACAGGCATGCCCAAACGAAGCATTTACGTTACCAGTTCACCGCTTATTCCCGACGCCTATTGTGAACAAATTAATATTTCAGCGGCCTCTCATAGGTCAATTACTGAAGCAAAGGCAATTGCAAGTTTGCCCACACACATACTTATCGATGTGCCAGATTTCAGCGTATTCAGAGAACACATTCAGTGGTTTAAGCATTTGCTTAAGAACGGGCACTCGGTTGGTTTGGTAATGGAAACAGCAGGTGACGCACTTCTGGCCAAATACGATTCGCTGTGGCACGGCCCGTTCATCATGCACCCGTTTACACCGGCGCAATTCGAAAGCTTCATAAACAACGTTGTTCATGGCAACACTGAGAATGACACAGTTAAACATAAAGAAACGCACCATGAAGTCTCATTAGAAGGTCATATATTACTTGTTGAAGACAATAATATTAACCAACTAGTAACTGGAGAAATGCTTACAAATTTAGGGCTTACTTTTGATATCGCCGAGGATGGGAAGCAAGCCGTGCAAAAAATGGAAAACGCCCCGCATTACGACCTGATTTTAATGGATGTTCAGATGCCGGTAATGGATGGTTTTGATGCGACAACAAAACTTCGAGAAAACGGCTTTACCCAAATTCCTATAATTGGCCTGTCTGCCAATGCCATGAAAGAGGATAAGCAGAATGCTATTGATTCTGGCATGAATGATTATTTAACTAAACCTATTAAGCAGAAATCGCTAATTGCAATTTTAAGTAAATTTTTAACGTAGCGTTAATATTCTAAAATTATTATACAAAGAAGAAAATACTCGCTTTTTACAGAAAGTTAGGTGGTCTTAGCTCAAAAAGCGCCAACACCATTGGTATATTAAAAAATACTTAGTTATTTAAAATAATACCTTTATCATTACGTAAATTTTATTTTTCACGCCATTATTATTACTACTTTTGTCTAATTTTATTGGCGTAAAGATGGCAAATTCCATTTTAATTGTTCTGCTTCTATCGCTTGCCATTAATGTTGCGGTTGGTGGCTATTTTCGCATCTTGGCGAAAAACCAATACGAGCCTGTTGCTTTTAACTTTTGGGCGTCTTCGTGTTTCGTTTATTGCTTAGGATTGCTTGGCAGTGCGCTTGCTATATTAGCGCCAGGCATAAGTGCCATTAGCGCAGTTGCAGGCCTTCTTTACTTAACAGCTAGTTTTCTGCTGCTTCATGGCTTTTTAAGTTTTAACATTCAATGTGTTCGTTCTACCGTTAAACGCACGGGAAATCGCGTTTTTGTATTCGCAGTTCTCTTTATAGTTGGGGTGTCTTGGTATCCCGATTTAGTCGAACCGGCTACCTCCTTTTTTATTGCGCTAATGTTCTTGTTTTGCTGTCAAAGCTTTCAATCGCAGCAATGGAAAACCATTCAGGGTGTTTCTGTACTACTGCGGGGCATATTATTTATTCATTTTATTATTATGATGGCTCGGGCAGGACTGACCACAGGCGCGACTTATTACGGCTTAGCCTCTAACTTACAGCTTTTCATTACGATTTGTGTTGGGCTACATGTACTTCTTTGCTTGGCAACTTCCGCACTACTTCCATTTATTATTTTGTCTAAAGAAAAAGGCGAATGGGAGGCTATGGCAAACTTTGATGAACTTACCGGTGTATTTGGGCGTCGGGCCTTTATACGAACGGTATTGAAAAGATTAAAGTCAAAAAGTAGACGACCATTCACTTTACTGGTTATAGATATCGATTTTTTTAAAGCCATTAACGACAATTATGGGCACCCAGAAGGCGATAAGGTGCTTAAAAGCGTAGCGCAGTGCCTACAAGAACAGTTGCGTGAGGGTGACATCGTGGGGCGTATAGGCGGTGAAGAGTTTGCGGTTATTGTTTCTCACCAACAGCCTCATCATGCTTATGCTATAGCCGATAGACTTCGTGAATCTGTGTCGGTACTTTCGATTCAAAGTGGCTCAAAACCTATCAACGTAACCATTAGCGTTGGCATGTCTTCATCCAATAACGTTGAAGATACGTGGAATACATTATTTGATCGTGCCGATAAAGAACTTTACAACGCCAAAAAAGGCGGTAGAAATAAAGTGTCTCCCGAATTTGTGGCTGAGACAAAACTGGCTTAGCGCACAAGACTCAAGTCACACTAGGCCACTTAACAACAAAGCATAAAAAAACGCTGCCAAATGGCAGCGTTTTTGTTTTAGCTATTTTTGGTAAACAGTAATGGCTACAGAGCTTTAATAGTCTCGAACTGCTCTTTAAGTTTGGCTAGGGCCTTTTCACCCTCTTCTAACTTAGCACGTTCTTTTTCAATAACCGCCTCTGGCGCGTTACTTACGAACTTCTCGTTTCCTAGCTTGCCACGAGTACGAGAGACATCTTTGTCGATTTTCTCCATGGCTTTAGTGATACGAGCAAGCTCTGCGTCTTTGTCGATAAGCCCAGCCATTGGAATAAGAATTTCCATCTCACCTACAAGCGCTGTCGCACTGGCCGGCGCTTCTTCACCGTCTTTCAATACAGTAACGGTTTCAAGCTTAGAAAGCTTATCTAGGAATGCCTTAGCCGCATCAAGACGACGCGCGTCTTCGTCGCTTACGTTTTTAAGTAGCGCATTAAGCGGTTTGTTTGGCGAGATATCCATTTCACCACGGATATTACGAATACCCACGATAAACTTCTTCACCCACTCGATATCAGCAAGTACTTTGTCATCTTGTTTCGCTGCATCAACTTCAGGGAATGCCTGAACCATAACGCTTGCGCCCTCTTCAACTTTAAGTGCACTCAGTGGCACAACGCGCTGCCAAATAGTGTCGGTGATAAATGGCATAAGCGGGTGCAACAAGCGAAGCAGGCTTTCAAGCACATTAATAAGCGTATGACGAGTACCACGCTTTTCAGCTTCAGTGCTGGCGTCATTGTTAAGCACAGGTTTAGTAAGCTCCAGATACCAGTCACAGAATTGGTTCCAAGTAAACTCGTAAACCGTTTGTGCAGCAATATCGAAACGGTAGTCTTCAAGCGCTTTTTCAAACTCAACCAGCGTTTGTTGGAACTTAGCCCAAATCCAGCGATCGGCCATGCTAAGTACCATTTCGCCACCGTCATGACCTGTATCGTGCTCTTCTGTGTTCATCAATACGAAACGTGATGCGTTCCAAATCTTGTTGCAGAAGTTGCGATAGCCTTCAACACGCGCCATATCAAAGTTGATATCGCGGCTGGTTGACGCCATAGCTGCAAAAGTAAAGCGCAGTGCGTCCGTACCGTAAGCTTGAATACCATCAGGGAATTGCTTGCGAGTGCGCTTAGCAATCTTCTCTGCAAGCTGAGGCTGCATCATGCCGGCGGTACGTTTAGTCACAAGCGATTCAATATCAATACCGTCAATCAAATCGATTGGGTCAAGCACATTGCCCTTCGACTTTGACATTTTATCGCCGTTCTCATCACGGATAAGACCAGTAATGTAGATGTCTTTAAACGGAATTTTGCCCGTGAACTTCTTGGTCATCATGATCATTCTGGCAACCCAGAAGAAAATAATGTCGAAGCCTGTTACTAGCACTGAAGACGGCACGAAGGTTTCAAGATCTGGGGTTTCTTCAGGCCAGCCCATGGTCGCGAACGGCCAAAGTGCACTTGAGAACCACGTATCTAATACATCGTCGTCTTGTGAAAGCGTTACATCACTGCCAAGGCCGTGTTTTTCACGTACTTCTTCCTCGGTACGGCCAACAAAAACGTTACCGTTCTCGTCATACCACGCTGGAATGCGGTGTCCCCACCACAGCTGACGCGAAATACACCAATCTTGTATGTTGTGCATCCACTGATAGTACGTCTTGTTCCAGTTCTCTGGCACAAAGCGAATTTCTCCACTTTCAACCGCTTCAATAGCAGGTTTAGCAAGAGACTCCACCGCTACATACCACTGGTCAGTTAGGTATGGTTCAATTACCGCACCGGTTCTGTCGCCTCGTGGCACTTTCAGCTTGTGCGGTTCAATCTTAACCAACGAGCCTTGTGCTTCTAGGTCGGCAACTATTTGCTTACGGGCGTCGAAACGATCTAGACCACGGTACGCTTCTGGCGCATCGTCGTTAATTTTCGCGTCGTCGGTAAGAATATTGATCATAGGTAGGTTATGACGCTTACCCATGTCGTAGTCGTTGAAGTCGTGAGCTGGTGTAATTTTAACGCAGCCGGTACCAAATTCTTGGTCTACATAGTCATCGGCAATAACCGGAATTAATCGACCAGTAATAGGCAGCTTAATTTCTTTGCCAATGAAGCTTTGGTAACGCTCGTCATCTGGGTGTACTGCAACCGCTGTATCACCAAGCATGGTTTCAGGACGTGTTGTTGCCACTACTAGTTCACCGCTACCATCTGCCAGTGGGTAGCGCATGTGCCACATGTAGCCGTCTTCTTCTTCGTTCAGAACTTCTAGGTCAGATACCGCAGTGTGAAGCACTGGATCCCAGTTAACCAAACGCTTACCACGGTAAATTAGGCCTTCTTCATGTAGTTTAACGAATACTTCTGTTACCGCTTTAGACAGGTCTTCGTCCATGGTGAACACTTCGCGCGACCAATCAGGTGACGTACCTAAACGGCGCATTTGACCTGTGATCGTACCGCCGCTGTGCTCTTTCCATTCCCATACTTTTTTGATGAAGTCTTCACGACCTAAATCGTGACGGGTTTTGCCTTGAGCATTAAGCTGACGTTCTACTACCATTTGGGTTGCTATACCGGCGTGGTCGGTACCTACCTGCCAAAGCGTGTTATCGCCTTTCATACGGTGATAGCGAGTTAAGGCGTCCATAATAGTTTGCTGGAAACCATGGCCCATGTGAAGGCTACCAGTAACGTTTGGTGGCGGAAGCAAAATACAATAAGGGTCGCCGTTACCTGAAGCTTTAAATAAACCCGCCTCTTCCCATGACTTATAGCATTGCTGCTCGATGGACTGCGGTTCGAAGGTTTTATCCATTACACACTCTCAAATTGAAGCTGAACACGAATGGCTTATGCAGATTTGAACTGCATATTACATCCAGCTTGCTGATAGTTTTTGTATCTTACCCGCGCTGCCTGTTTGGCATTTTCATCCACGGGTACAAAATCGATAATTTGGCGATGCTGATTGGGTGAAGGCACCATACCCGAGCCCACATTCACCACCATTTGTCGTCTGGCAACCTGTTGCGCTTGCCAACAAATTTCCACCGGCGTGCCAGTTTGTGGCCCCTCACCATAGAGGTTATGGGGAACAAAGCGGTTTGACGGTAGCTGCCACAACAATTCATCAACTTGTTCAGCTTGCGCCTGTGTATCGCAAAGCACGCTAATTTTTTGTTTGTTAGCGTAAGCCGATGCAATCACCTCGCTAGCGCGACCGGCTACGCCATTGTCGCTACTGGAAAGTTGATAAAAAATAACCTGCGGCATGAATAATTAGTCCTCTAGCTTGATGTCAGCGCGGTTCATCAAGAATTGAGACAGCATAGGAACAGGACGTCCTGTTGCGCCCTTATTCTTACCGCTGCGCCACGCCGTACCGGCAATATCAAGGTGCGCCCAATTGTACTTCTTCGTAAAGCGTGACAAGAAACAACCCGCGGTAATTGACCCTGCAGGGCGACCACCTAAGTTAGTCATATCGGCAAAAGGACTTTCTAGCTGCTCTTGATAATCGTCCCATAGTGGTAAACGCCATGCGCGATCAGAACTTTGCTCTGACGCATTAAGTAGCTCGTGAGCAAGCGGGTTGTGCGTGCTCATTACTGCTGTTGCGTGGTGACCTAGTGCGATAATTGCTGCGCCAGTTAGCGTTGCAACGTCGATAACAAGTTCTGGCTCGTAACGCTCAACGTATGTCAGTGCGTCACAAAGTACTAAACGTCCTTCTGCGTCGGTATTTAATACCTCAACCGTTTGACCTGACATGGTTGTAAGGATGTCACCCGGACGGTATGCCTTGCCATCAGGCATGTTTTCACAGCCGGCTAGAACACCTATAACGTTGATTGGAAGGTTTAGTGCCGCAATGGTGTGCATTGTACCAAGTACACCTGCTGCACCACCCATGTCGTATTTCATTTCATCCATCGCTTCGCCAGGCTTAATTGAAATACCACCTGAATCGAAGGTTAGCCCCTTACCAACTAGCACAATTGGCGCTTGGTCAGCTGGGCCACCACGGTGATGCATGATACTCATCATGCTTTCGTTATCTGAACCACGACCAACGGCAAGGTAAGACTGCATACCTAGCTCTGCCATTTGCGTTTCATCTACCACTTCAGCCGTTACGCTATCATATTGGCTGGCAAGTTCTTGCGCCTGCTGCCACAAATATGCTGGATTACAGATATTTGGCGGCATGTTAGCCACGTCTTTAGTTACTTTTGAACCACGAGCTACAGCCAAGCCATGCTCCACCGCGCGCTCTCCCACGGTAAGTTCACGACGTGTTGGTACATTGAATACAATTTTGCGAAGCGGACGACGAGGTTCACCTTTTTTAGTCTTAAGCTGCATAAAGGTGTAAAGCGTGTCTTCAGTGGCTTCTACTGCCTGACGCACTTTCCAGTAGGTATCGCGGCCTTTAACGTGAAGCTCGGTCAAGAAGCACACGGCTTCCATTGAACCGGTCTCATTTAAGGTTTGAATGGTCTTAGCAACAATGTTTTTATACTGACGCTCGTCTAACTCGCGCTCTTTACCACAACCGACAAGAAGCACGCGCTCGCTTAATACATTTGGCACGTTGTGTAGCAACAACATTTGGCCAGCTTTACCTTCAAGGTCGCCGCGGCGCAACAAATTGCTGATATAACCTTCACTGATTTCGTCTAGTTGTTCAGCCACTGCCGTTAGGCGACGCGGCTCAAAGACACCCACAACAATACATGCACTGCGTTGTTTTTCAGGGCTGCCACTTTTTACACTAAACTCCACGATATCACCTCGCTTTTCGTCGTTTATGGTTTGCACGATGACTAAAATCACGTAACGTTTCGCGCTGCTTTATGTTTTAATACACAGCATAACTTTTTAGTACGCTGCAATTCTCGCAAATGCGTTGCTGAATATAGGCAACTTTTGCGTAAAAACACCATGCAAACGGTTTATGATTGCAGGCAAAACTTGTAAAAACGGTAAGTTTAAACAAAATTGTGCATTCTTTCACTAAAATTCCTAATTTTCCGGAAGGGCTGAGATGCTGATATTCCGCTATTTACTTAAGGAAACGCTGAAATCTCAGTTAGCGATTTTCTTCATCTTAATGGCTATTTTCGTCACATTAAGATTTGTACGCGTATTGGGCGATGCGTCAGACGGTGATATTCCCGCTGGACTGGTTCTTGGTTTTCTTGGTTTGTACGCCCCAATCCTTTCTTCTTTGGTGCTTCCAATAAGCGCCTACCTCGGCATTATGTTGGCACATGGTCGCTTGTATGTAGACAGCGAAATGACGGTAATGCGCGCCTGTGGTATCAGTGAATGGTACGTTACTCGGGTGATGCTGTTTTTATCTGTTTTAATAATGATTGTTACTGGCGCAATAACGTTATATTTCGCGCCGCTGGCAGCCGAAAATGAATATCAGTTGCGTGAAAAAGCGCGCAGCGAAGCCGGTATTTCAGCATTGATGCCGGGGCGATTCCAACAAACTGGAAACGAAAAAGCCGTTATTTTTGTGCATGACGTAGACACCAACACGGGTAATCAAGACCAGCTGTTGCGCGTATTTTTATCGCAAAACCAAACCGAAGGAAGCGACGGTGATGTTCGTGTGGTTTATGCGCAAACCGGTGAGGTTGCGAATAACCCTGACGGTACCCGAAACTTGGTGCTAAAACAGGGCGTACAGTATGAAGGAAAGCAGTCTGAAATGGCAT
The DNA here is from genome assembly GCF_042848195.1 of Alteromonas sp. MTD1. NCBI lineage: Bacteria > Pseudomonadati > Pseudomonadota > Gammaproteobacteria > Alteromonadales > Alteromonadaceae > Alteromonas > Alteromonas sp. MTD1. Next base: position 69,873 of record NZ_BTGG01000003.1, on the reverse strand, counting down.
ACCGTAAGGTTGAGTTTGATGAGTATCAAATTCAGATTGCCGACAAACCAGCAGACGAAACGCGCAGAAAAGTAAGCGTGCTTCCCACGAGTGAACTATGGGAAGACGACAGTATTGAAGCACGCGCCGAACTTCAATGGCGTATTGCAATTCCGTTATCTATCCCCTTTCTTGTACTTATTGCTGTTCCTCTAAGTGCGGTAGACCCTCGCCAAGGTCGCTTTGGGAAAATGTTCCCAGCTATCTTGCTTTATCTCGGGTATTTCCTATTACTGCTAGCGAGCAGGCGCGTACTAGAAGACGGTAAAATGCCACCGCAACTTGGCCTGTGGTGGGTGCATACAGTGATGCTAATTATCGGAATAACGTTAATAGCCCGAGATAGAAAAACAGGTACGCTATTTCGTGCTTGGGTATTGGGTAAAAAGTAGATGTTTAGAATCCTCGATTTATACATAGCACGTACCCTATTAGGCACCATTACTGTGACCTTAAGCGTGCTCATTGGCTTAAGCGCCTTAATTAAATTTGTTGAGCAGCTTCGTAAGATTGGTGAAGGTGACTACGACATGCTTGCCGCTTTCATTTTTGTGATACTTAGCCTACCGAGAGATTTAGAACAATTCTTCCCCATGGCAACACTGCTTGGCGGACTAATTGGTATGGGTGTTCTAGCCAGTAACAGTGAATTGGTAGTCATGCAGGCGGCAGGTCTTAGTCGCTGGAACATAATCAATTCAGCAATGAAGTCTACACTGGTAATGATTTTGCTGGTTATGGCAGTGGGAGAATGGGTAACACCTTACAGCGAGACCAAAGCTAAGCAAATTAGAACAGAAGCCATTTCCGGAGGTAGCCTGTTTTCGTCCGACAAATTGGTTTGGGCTAAAGACGGAGACCGCTTTGTAAGCATTGGCCAAGTACTTAGCCAAGACTCATTGAAAGATGTAAGCATATTCAATTTTAAAAATGACCTGTCGCTTGAAAGTATTACCTATGCCAAAACCAGTGAGTTTGATGGTGATGGTTGGTGGCTAAGCGGCGTTGAAGTAACACAGTTTACTGACACGCAGGTAACCCTTGAAACATCTGAGCGTATGCGCTGGAACTCAACACTTACACCAGACAAATTAGGTATTGTTGCAGTGAAACCTGAAGCATTGTCTATCACAGGCCTGTTAGATTACGTTAATTATCTTGAAAATAATGCACAGGACCCCTCACGATATCAACTTGCTCTTTGGCGAAAAATTTTGCAACCGGTGTCAGTGGGTGTAATGCTGCTGATGGCGCTTTCATTTATTTTCGGACCGCTGCGCAGTGTTACTATGGGCGCACGCGTAATTATGGGAGTGTTAACCGGGTTTGGTTTCTTTATTCTTAATGAAGTGTTTGGACCCGTGAGCTTGGTGTACCAGCTACCGCCATTCTTGGGCGCATTGTTACCAAGTTTACTTTTTGCCGCGATTGCAGGGGTAATGTTGAGGCGTTGATCAATTAGCATTCGTCTAACTCAACAATCAAAACTAATAAAAAAGAGGCCTTACAGCCTCTTTTTTATTATTCGTCTAGCGCTCCATAAAGCACTTTTACCAGCTTTTGTGATCGTTCGCTTCTTTTGAAAGCTTCAATACTTCAGTATTTGCCAATCTATCTTGTAAAGACTGTTTATTTTTAAAATCTAAAAGTACCAGCAACGTTCCAAGCCCACACAAAGAAGACACTAGTCGAATTAGCAATCTAGGCCATGTAACCGGCTCATCTACTGTACTAAAAATGCGTAGTCGCCATGCTCGCATCCCAATGGTTTGGCCACCGCGCTTCCAAAACCATAAGAAAAAACCAGATATCCATAGCGCAACCCACACTTGAATAAGCAACTTATAACTGGTTGATGCTTGGATAAGGTCGGCTGGCTCGGCAAAACCCTGCAAGTCTAAAACACCGTTTTTAAGCATAATCACTAGCGTTACTATCATTACCATTGCCGCACACATGCCAACGGCAATCGCTACCAGCGCATCGTAAACCATGGCCAATAGGCGACGAAAGAAGCTCGCCCGCTCTCCCCAAGCATCGCTTGTCTGTGCTTGAGTTTCGACTGTGTTGTTTGCTTTGGAACGTTTAGAACGCTGCTCACGGGTGTTACGTTTTGCCACATGCATCTCATTTAAAAACAAATTCCATAATAGTGTGGCATATCCCATGGCTGTCATAAATACACAGTGCGCTTAATTACGTGCTTTTCATCATTTCTTTTTAATATTCACTTTATCTAATTTACTCACTACGTACATTTGTACAAAATTCATGCTACCTTGAAAGGGTTAGCACAACATAACGGGTCGCTTGCATCTAAACGCATTAAGTAATCGTTAGTACATATAACACATCGCCAATGGCTTAACGCTTGTGTGTTGTGGTGCCAACAATAATACGAAGCGCCAACATTAGGCGCCTAATAAGGAGCGAAAATGGAACACGAGATACTGTTTCCCTTGCTGTGTAAGACCGCGCAAGGCAGTAAAGATGACTTTGCGGAGCTTTACAGGATAACCAGCCCACAGCTCTATGCGGTGGCTTTGAAATTACTAAAGAGACCAGAGCTTGCAGATGAAGCAACCCAAGATGCGTACATTAAAATTTGGCACAATGCTGGTAGTTACCAACGAGCGAAGGGCACTGTTCTTACATGGATGGTAAGCATTGTAAGATATCGTTCACTCGACCTTATGCGCTATCACAATGTGCGCAATGAAGTAGAACTTAACGATGATGAGCCATCGGGCAATGACTCTGGGCCAAGTATAAAGCTAGGCGCTGAGCAAGCTCGTCTATCAGAATGCCTTGATGAACTTGATGGGCCTCAAAGGCAGGCAATTCACTTAGCCTATATCAATGGTATGTCACATCAAGAGGTAGTGAACCATTTAGCGTCCCCCCTTGGCACGATTAAAAGTTGGATTCGTCGAGGTCTTCAAAGCTTACAAAGGTGCCTATCGATATGAATTACTTAAAAGAAGAACGATTAAATGCGCTTGCCGCTGAATATGTTCTGGGAACACTCAGAGGAAAGGCGCGTATTCGATTTCAAAAACTGATGATGCAGTTCCAAGCAGTAGGCGACGCTGTTGCGCAGTGGGAGCAACACCTTTCAGGTTTTGCCGATACTATCGCCCCCGTTAATCCTGGTCAAAACGTATGGGAAACCATTCAGCTGCGTTTAGGTCACAAGGTAATAAATACGGATCACGACAACGTTGTGGAAATTGAACGAGCCAAACGCGGTCGTTGGCGCGTGCTGTCCATGCTGTCTACCGCTGCCGCATTATTGCTGGCTGTTGTACTTATCACGACGCAACCAGAACCGATTGACGAGGTTTCACACATTGCGGTTGTAAACAATGCTGATAATACCCCTCTTTGGGTTATTGAGGTGTCGTCATCTAGCCTATCGGTGAAAGTTACCGATGCTTTTGCAGCATTAGACAACAAAGACTATGAACTTTGGATGGTACCAGCGAGCGGCGAAGCACCAATATCATTGGGGCTGTTACCTGAATTGGGTGGGGATAGTCGAGCAACGCCTAGTATATTGCTAGATAAAAGCATCACGGCCTTGGCAGTTAGTCTAGAAGCTCCTGGAGGCTCTGTAACTGGATCACCAACAGAGGTGCTTTACATCGCGCCAATCGTATCTGTTTAATCAAAAACCTGCCTATTAATTAAAAGCCACTTTGTTAAGTGGCTTTTTTGTTTGTTTTTTATTCATTAATAACCTATCCCTTATGTTAGAAATTTATTTTCAAAAAATTCACATCTTATTGAATCTAATTTCACTTGCCAGTCGTAAGGCTTCTTGAACTCATAAACAAAGAGACTCACCATGACTACGTTTCAACAAAAAGCATTGGCTGCTGCCGTTGCATTAACGTGCACTGCAGGCGCTATAAATGTAATGGCTTCTAGCCACCGTGAAGCACCCAACATTACTCGTCACCCCAAGTTAGATAGCACTGACTTTTATGCCTTCAATAGTTATGAAGAAGGTAGAGAAGGCTATGTAACAATGATTGCCAATTATATTCCATTGCAAGATGCGTATGGCGGTCCGAACTACTTCGCTATGGATCCCTACGCGCATTACGCCATTCACATAGATAGCGACGGTGATGCCGTTGAAGACTTAAGTTTTGTTTTCCAGTTTACTAATACACTTGCCGCTGAAAACGAAGGTATCGCGTTACCTATCGGCCCTGAAGGCGACAAAAAAATGGTTAAAGTGCCGCTTAAAAACATTGGCGGAATAAGTGCCGATGACCAAAGCGCAGCAAACTTTTCAGAAAGCTATACGCTGACCATGGTAAGCGGCGACATGTCTACGGGCACACGCACAATGCTTACTCCAGCCATGGGCGACATGTTTAAGAAACCGCTGGACTACATTGGTAATAAAACATTCACCAGCGAAGCAGAATATGCAAGATACGCAGAGAGCTTTATCTACTCATTTGCCATTCCCGGCTGTGACGACATGGCGCGCGTTTTTGTAGGTCAACGCAAAGACCCGTTTGTGGTAAACCTAGGCGCAACATTCGACCTTGTGAATTACGTTCCTGTTGAAGGTGACAGTGCGCCAGGCGCAGGTGATGGTGATGGTTTCCCTGGCGGTATTACCCAAAGTGCCGACAATGACGACCTCATCGATAAAAACGTCACCGCTATCTCTGTTGAAGTACCTGCAGCCTGTGTTACTGGCGAGGGTAACGGCACTATTGGTAGTTGGACAACCGCTAGCCTACCTCAAGCACGTATATTGAACGCAGACGCAACCTTCGCAAAACCAGAAGTTAATGGTGGTGCTATGACGCAAGTGTCGCGTTTAGGTAGCCCGTTAGTGAACGAGTTAGTGATTGGTATTGGCGATAAAGATAAGTTTTCAAGCGCCCACCCAAGTAACGATGGCCAGTTTGCCGACTATGTAACCAATCCGTCGCTACCAGAACTGTTAAACATTCTGTTCAGAGATGCGGTAAACGCCACATTGGGCACAGACATAGAAACACTAGCCCCCACTAACTTCCCGCGCGTTGACTTGGTAACTGCGTTTTTGACCGGCTTCCCAGGTGTTAACCAACAAGCAACGGTAACGGCGTCTGAAATGCTGCGATTAAATACGGCTATTCCTGCCACGCCTGCAGCATCGCAGTCGGCCTTTGGTGTAGCAGGTGACGATTTAGCAGGTTTCCCAAATGGTCGTAGACCGGGCGACGACGTAGTTGATATTGCGCTTCGCGTTGTTATGGGAAGACTATGCTACCCCATCCCTGTTGCGGGCGAAGACACTGACTTAGGGCTTTGTGCACCAGAAGATGCAAGCGTAGGCACAGTACCATTTACTGATGGTGCACCTGTTAACGCAAGTATGTTTGACACAACATTCCCTTACCTTAAAACGCCATTAGCAGGCGCAGAATAAGGAGGAATGTTATGAACACATTCACGAAAAAGCGCACTAGCGGGGCGTTTGATTCATTAGCATTTAAAAACCGGGTTAAATTAGGAACACTGATAATCCTAGCTACTGCTGTTGTAGGCTGCTCTGACAGTGATGATGATGAGCCAAACCTAGCACCTGTAGCGGTTGATGAAACATTTACTACGCAGGCCGACATTGCTTTTGACGGTGCACTAACGGCAGTTGACCCTAACGGTGATGCAGTTAGCTTCGCATTAGACCAAAACGGAACGTTAGGTAGTGTAGATATTGCTGCTAACGGCAATTTTACGTACACCCCTAATGCACAGGTAACAGGCAGCGACAGCTTTACGTTTAGTGTTTCTGACGGTGTAGCATCTTCCACGGGTACTATAACGATAACCATTGAAGCACAACAGTTATCATTAACTAGCTATACCCGCGAAGCCTTTGCGCAAGCACCTACCGATACACCTTTACCGGTTAACGGGCGAGAGTTCACGCAGGATGCAAATGAAGCAAGTTTTGATGACCTAGTTGGTCAGTAAAAAAGAGCACGATCCCAAGGCCAAGGATGGCCCTTTTCTGAGTTACATTTTAGCTACGTTGTTGATAAGAAGCAGGTATTCATGCAAAGTGAATACACCACAACAAAATCAATAGCTAACATGCCTACATCAACAGATACCCAGTTCGACATACTGCTTTATGGCGCCACTTCATTTGTTGGCAAAATAATGATTAACTATTTGGCTAACCTACCCCAAGACGGTTTTCCATGGGCCATTGCTGGTAGAGACGAGCAAAAGCTAATTGCACTTAAAACCAAACACAACTTAGCTAGCCTTCCCCACTTCGTAGCCGACGCTAGTAATGAAGCCGCACTGACTGCGCTAAGTGAAAAAACCAAGGTGATTATTTCAACCGTGGGTCCATACGCACTATATGGTGAAACATTGGTAAGAGTATGTGCAAAAACGGGTACCGATTATTGTGACCTTACGGGTGAGCCACAGTGGATAAAAGCCATGCTAGATAAGTATGAGGACGACGCAAAAGCCTCTGGGGCCCGTATTATTAATAGCGCAGGCTTCGACTCTATCCCATCCGATTTAGGCGTTTATTTATCACAACACCTTGCTATCGAAAAAACGGGACTGCCCGCAGAGCACATAAAAATGCGCGTGCGAAAAATTAAAGGTGGCGCGTCGGGCGGTACCATCGCCAGCATGTTAAACGTAATGAAAGAAGTAGGCGAAAACCCTAAGCTTCGCAAAATGTTAGTAAATCCTTACATTCTTTGTGGAGCAGACAATCCGTTTCACGTTCGACAGAAGAATCATAAGTCAGCAGAGTTTGATAAAGAACTTGGCATATGGACTATGCCCTTTGTGATGGCCGCAATAAACGAACGTATTGTGCATCGTAGTAACCTGCTACTAAATGGTAAATATGGCAAAACATTTAAATACGATGAAGCCATGTCGAGCAAAACCGCATCTACTGCATGGATAACCACACTTGGGCTTGGTGCCTTTGTGGGTGCTGCGAGTTTTTCTCCGCTGCGCCACATTTTAGCCAATTATATTTTACCGAAACCGGGAGAAGGTCCGTCGCCGAGTGAGCAAGAAAACGGTATGTACGATATGCGGTTTTACGCCACATTAAGTAACGGCGAGAAACAAGTAGTGCAAGTAACGGGCGATAGAGATCCGGGTTACGGCAGTACAGCTAAAATGCTTTCGCAAGTCGCCCTTTGTTTATCGCAAGATGTGCCCGAGCTTGAAGGTGGTTTTTGGACACCTGCTGCAGGTTTGGGTGATAAGCTAATGGAGCGCTTGAAACTGCATGCGGGCGTTGTAGTAAGTGAAATGCATTAACCTGCGTATTTAAGTGCGGTACTGGCTGCACAATCTTTCAGCACTTAATAACGTTATCGTTAAAAAAGAGTTGTATAGATACGCCGCATCGCTATAATGCCAAGCATCAACACCACGTTGATACCATACACAATGCCAGTGTGATGGAATTGGTAGACATGGCGGATTCAAAATCCGCTGCTAGCGATAGCGTGGCGGTTCAAGTCCGCCCACTGGTACCATTTACTTCCTATAAAAGTAAATACTGAAACCGACGGAAGTCGGTTTTTTTGTGCCTGAAGTTCAGCAAATCGCCACGCTAGCGTGTCGGCCGACGGTCGGTCCCATCAAGCCCGCCCACTGGTACCATTTACTTCCTATAAAAGTAAATACTGAAACCGACGGAAGTCGGTTTTTTTGTGCCTGAAGTTCAGCAAATCGCCACGCGAGCGTGTCGGCCGACGGTCGGTCCCATCAAGCCCGCCCACTGGTACCATTTACTTCTCATAGAAGTAAATACTGAAACCGACGTAAGTCGGTTTTTTTATGTCTACAGTTCGGCAAAGCGCCCCACCAGTTATACTAAAGTCTAATGGCGCACTGTATCTTTACTGTCTATTCGTTATTAACGGTCAAAAAGGGCCTTCCCTGCTATGTCGAAGGTGCCACAAAGGTGAATAGACACATGGAAACTGTCAAGCGCGCTGGCATGATCAGTGAAGAGAACGCGGTAAAATTCAATAATACTGAATTCTTCGGCGATATCGTCGCCAAGCTAGCGGAGACGCTAGAGGCCACAGTCGGTCTTCAGGATGCTGAAGGCTTTATCGCGAATGTAGGTGAAAGCATTGGTGAAGAGATTTCTACAATGTACGATACCGGAGAAGCGGTTAGCAATGTTTACATTAGTCAGATACTGGTCGATTTAAAACGCCGCATCGGTGGTGAATTTACCGTTGCTGAACTTACCGATGAAAAAATTGTGTTAACCAACACACGCTGTCCATTCGCCCATAGAGTCAACGGTAAAAAGTCACTGTGCATGATGACCACAAATGTGTTTGGCACCATTACCGCCGACCGAAATGGTTATGCCCATGTAGAGGTTGAAGACGCCATTGCGGACAACGATAAATATTGTCGGGTGGTTGTAACACTAACTCCTGACGCTGTTACATCTGAGGAAGGCATCGAATTTTTCGGTGGATAGTCCTTGGACATTGCAGCGTTAAAAGTATTAACGGACGTTTGTCTTCACCCTGCTGTCATTATTGACCAGGATCTTCTAGTTGTTGCTTTAAACAAGTCTGCTGAAAAACAGGGCTTTTCTCTCAATAGCAACGCCATGACCAACTTCTCCGTTAACGGAGATGCAGAAAAACAACTAAAACAGTGTTTTAAAAGCTCCAACAAAAAACATATTCGAGCGCTTTTGCAAAACGGCGATGAAACAGATGTGATGGGCTGTCGGCTTGCAGGCCCTTTCCGCGCTGAAAGTCTGGTGATGCTGCAGTTTACTGATACCGCCTCGGCTCGTTCGCACTTTATAGTAACCACTTTAAAAAACCTTGAGTTTAAAGCTAAAAAAGCACAGCAAGAAGCGAATAAAGCTAACGCCGCGAAGTCGATGTTTCTGGCTAATGTGTCACATGAGATCCGCACTCCTCTACATGCCATTTCGGGTCTACTGGAACTGCTGTCAGCAAGTGAATTGAATGAGCACCAAAGAGACTACATTGCCCGAGCAAATAAATCAGCTTCGCTTCTAGCGCAGCTCATCAATGATGTATTAGACATTTCTAAAATTCACGCGAAACAACTTCAACTTGAAGCCATTCCGTTTTATATCGATAGGCAATTGGTTGAATTAGAGGGCATGTTTAGCGATAAAGCTGCAGCGAAAGGCCTCGATTTTAAGTGTGAATACAAGGGATTAAAAAATCTCCCCCTTAAAGGTGATCCCATCCGCATAATGCAGATCCTGATAAATCTATGCTCTAACGCCTTTAAGTTCACTAAAAAAGGTGGGGTATCTGTTACCGTTGTGCAGAAAAAAATGGGACAGGAAGCCAGCTTTGAGGTAACAGTAAAAGACTCCGGGAGTGGTATTGAAGCTTCTTTTATTCCTTCCATGTTTAACAGTTTTACTCAGCAAAACTCGACGATTACCCGAAAGTTCGGCGGCACAGGATTAGGGCTTGCTATTGTAAAAGAACTAGTGGTGAAGATGGGAGGAAGCATAAATGTTAGTAGTACTATTGGCGAAGGAACGGAAATCGTATTATGTATCTCATTCCCTGTTAGCAACGAAAAACCACATGGAGAGGAAGATACACCATCGCATAAAGACATATTAAAACCACTGAATATCCTGCTGGTAGATGATAACGATATCAACCTAGAGATTGCGCGGTCGATGCTGGAACAAGAAAACCACAACCTGACTACTGCGCTTAACGGTCAGTGCGCCATTGAGTGCCTTGAAAAACAAGATTTTGATTTTGTCTTTCTTGATATTCAAATGCCGGTGATGGATGGTCTTACCGCTATCAAGCTAATCCGTAAGCAATCCCGATGGAAAAATCTACCCATTATTGCGCTGACCGCCAATGTGTTATCCAATGAAGTTAGAGAATACCTTGCAAGTGGGTTTGACGGGCATTTAGGGAAACCTTTCAGCAAACAGGCGTTAATAGACGCCCTTAGACAACACGTACAAAGTTATGATAACCGTCAAAAGACAGCGTCCTAATTGAGTGCCTATTTAAATAAGCCAGGCTATAAACAAAATACAGCCTGACTTTCTAGTTTTCACATCTGATTTGTAAGAAGCTTTACTCCAAAGCAGCCTCAACACCTACCACAGGCGCGCCGGTATCTGAGGCGTCTACTACGAAACGTAGTGTTTGCGACTGACTTACCGATAGCAGAATATTACCTGCGCCTTGTTGTAGCGTTAGCGATTCGCCAACATTTATTGAACCACCATTACTGCCCAAGTTAGGTGAAGACCAATTTGCCTCTGCTACCTTAAACTCGTGGGTTCCTGCAGGTACTTCAAAGCTGATAGAGTAAATACCCGCGCCTTCGTACACCATTGGTGTGAGTTGTACCCCATTCAGTCATTGTGCCGCGTACATAAATGGTGGTATCACCATACGGTGCAGGTACTGCATCAGTGTCTTGCGTGGTAATAGTAAGCGTAGGGTTTGCATCGTTCTCGGCATCTAGCTCAAAGGTGTACTCACCGTCGCTTATAATATTGAGCGTTAAGTTGTTACCGCCATTGGTAAGAGTAGCCGACTGACCTGCGCCAACCGATATACCACCGCCAATGTTGGCCGTACCAAAGTTTTCATCAGCAAATTTGAAGTCATAGGTACCTTCAAGCAAATTAACAGTAATACGATAGGTATCGTTACCTATATATTCTAACTGCAGCGACGTATCCCAGTTGTTCATTGCACCACGTAAATAAACCGTTCTGTCTCCGTAAGGTGGCAATGCAGACAATCCATAGCCCTGTTCACCATTTTGCGACTTCACAAATACAGCAGTAGTTAGCGCCGGCACGCTAAAGGTTCCGTTGTTAAACGATGCGCGTTTAACGCGCTCGTCTGCAGACTCTTGCTGGTTAGCGTGTAATACAAAATTCGTTGCATCACCAATGGTGAAGTTCTGCGTGCTTTGCGTACCGTTAAACAGCACTGCAACGGCATCGTTGTTTTCATCGAGGTCAGTAAGACCAATTCCATAGTCAAGACTCATTACAATAAGCCCTTGAACCTGCCCTGCTCTGGTATTTTGAAAACAACGCCTATTCGGACAGATATAGCAAAATGACGTTTCTTATTTTGCTTAACGACAATTTCGAAGGAGGAGAAACACGGTTTTTGGTGAATGCTAACCACCCGGGAAAACCAGCAAAACGAGGTGACAGACAAGCACAAGTTAATGTGCGAACGCCTGCTGGCGGTGCCCTCTTATTTCCACATGGACATCATTCATTGCACTGTTTACACAGTTCAACACCAATAACAAAGGGCGTTAAATACATTATTCGCACCGATATGCTGTTTGAAATCTGACGGTAACTTAGAGCGTAGACGAACAGGGTATACTTGGCATCATGAGTAACACGATGCCTCGGCTTCCTTAACGCTAACGGCTTGAGGGTCAACTGCATACAGCATAAGCCGTCTATGGCGGTTGTTTCCGTCAAGCCGACAGTAAAGGCTGATTAGCGAATTAGGTAGCTATTTTAGCAGCTGCCTAGCAATGATAAGTTTCATAATTTCACTTGTACCGCCATAAATTCGCATAACGCGTGCGTCTGCGTATGCCCTTGCGACGGGGTACTCCAGCATGTAACCGTATCCACCGTATAGTTGTAGACACTTATCAACCACTTTTCCGAGTAGTTCAGTCACCAATAACTTAGCTTTTGATGCAAGTTCTGTAGTGAGGTCTTTCGTCAAATGTAATTCAATACAGCGGTCTGTAAAAGCGCGGGCCGCATCAATTTCAGTGTCTAAATCGGCTAAAACGAACTGGGTGTTTTGGAATGCCCCTATATTCTGGCCAAACGCTTTTCGCTCTTTAACATACTCAACGGTTTGCGCTAAAACAGATTCACACATTGCCATACAATGCACAGCGATCGTTAAGCGCTCCTGTGGTAACTCTGCCATTAATTGCGCGAAGCCACTTCCCTCGGGTCCGAGCAAATTAGACTGAGGCACTCTCACATCATTGAAAAATAATTCCGAAGTATCCTGAGACTTCATGCCAATTTTCGCTAAATTTGAACCTCGCTCAAAGCCGGGTGTATTCGCTTCAACGAGTATTAAACTTAAACCTTTTGCGCCAGCGGTTGGGTCGGTTACTGCGACAACAATAACCAAGTCAGCTAATTGACCGTTCGTAATAAACGTTTTACTTCCGTTGATAACGAAGTCATCACCCTCTTTTTTTGCTGTAGTTTTGATTCCTTGCAAATCAGACCCAGTTCCTGGTTCTGTCATGGCGATAGCCGTCACTATTTCGCCAGAAACACACGCGGGAAGGTATTTTTGTTTTTGCTCTTCAGTGCCTAATCTCGATAGATAAGGAACGACAATGTCAGAGTGTAATGGGAAACCTATTCCGTTTAGTCCAAGTCTGCCGATTTCTTCTGTAAGGATAACGTTGTATAGAAAGTCTAGACCCAGCCCGCCATATTCCTCTGAAACGAGCGGTGCTAAGTAGCCCTGCTCGCCAGCCGCTTTCCAAATTGATTTATCAACCTGCCCAATCTTTTCCCATTTTTCGTAATGTGGAACGGCTTCAGTTTGTAAGAATTTTCGAAAACTATCACGCAGCATCTCGTGCTCAGAACTAAATAAGGTTCTCGGCAACATGGTCCTACTCCAACGTTCAATGTAAGTTTCACAACATGTTAACAACCTAATTAGTGCTTACCAATGACCGAAAGCGCCAGTGAATAGACCAAAACGATCATTGACGTTCGCGCCATTCCCCAGGAGTGAGGCCAGTCCATTTTTTAAATGCGCGTATAAAGGCACTGGGTTCTGAAAAACCGACCAGATAGGCAATATTTTTAATGGAGGTGTCTTTTTGCGTAAGGTGGTAGGTTGCAATATCTTTCCTAACGCTTTCTTTTAATGCCGCAAAACTTGTATTTTCTTGGGCAAGATAGCGACGAACAGTTTGCGGGCTTTTATTCAGATCATCAGCCACTTTTTTGAGTGGCAAATTTTCTAAATTGTCGCACTCTCTTAACATGCGTTTAATTTGCGCCGTAATGCTGGCGTCAGACATGCGATTAATGAGTAAGTTGGAAAGGGAATTTATAAACTGAGTAACACTTTCTTCTTTTTGAGTAACAGGTAATTCTAGGTCGCTTCGATAAATACTTAATTCCGTCTGCGGCCTTTCGTAATAGTGACGACAGGGAAAAGCAGAGTCTAAATCGTGTGAGTAAGTCGACTTTTTACCACTGAAATTCAGGCGATTAAGCGATATTCGATGATTTGTTACCCAAGACGACCATCTAAATACAAACAACATAAGCGTAATATAAACCAGCATGTCTGCATCCGACTCTTCTCGCTTTATGTTAATAACAATATTCGCTTCTTCACCGCTCTCAACCAGTTTTATATCTAAATCATCATGCAACAGCATTAAATATTTAAATAGTCTGAAATACGCATCTCGCAGTGTTTTACCTCGTAAGGCATACAGCACACCTATCTTCACGCCACCTAGTTTGGTGGGCCGTTCAAAAAAGCCTATCGTTTCATCGTTGAGTTTGATTGCCGCAAGTCGAACCAGTTTTCCCAACTTTTCTGACGGCAACCTAAAACTCGCTTCTTCAAAATCTCCCGCGTCATAACCCAACTCGGTAAATAACGCTTTAATCGAGAGCCCATGTTTTTCATAGCCAGCAAACAGGTGCTGTAAGGCTGCTTTTTGTAACGATTGCTTTTTCTTCATTGGCTTAAAGTTAGAACGCTCTCATACATTGATCCCATTAATACCGTATCGAATACGTGTAATACAAGGGGTCTCGATATTAAACAAAGACAACCTCTTCCTTGTTTTCACAACATTTTAGGGCGTCTGGCTTAAAGCAGCTTTCAATGGTTTTTCGATGGTATTTCAAGGTTGGAGTCAACATACCGTTATCGATTGTCCACGCAGCCCGAGTAATTAGAATATGCGAAATACGCTCGTAAGGGGCAAGTGTGGTGTTTATTTTCGACAAATAATGTTTCAGCTTATCGCGCAACTCACTGTTTGTTAATAAACAAGCAAATTCAGAGCGTGTCGCTAACAAAATTGGTTGATTAAGCCCTTGCCCAACAACGATAAATTGCTCTATCTCCGGTACACCGCTAAAGCATTTTTCTAACGGCACCGGATGGATAAATTTTCCTTTGGCTGTTTTGAATTCATCTCCTTTACGCCCGGTTACCACTAGGTTGCCACTCTCGTCATAAGTGCCACAATCTCCCGTGTGAAACCATCCATCTTTAAGCACGCTCAGCGTTTTTTCTTCGGCTCTGTAATAGCCAAACATCATGCCCTCAGATCGCATCAGTATTTCGTTTTCATCGGAAAGCTTTACCTCTACAACATCACCAAGGGGCTTTCCTACTGTTCCCGACGCAGGTATATCCTCAAAGCATCCTGTTCCTGTCGCAAAAGTCTCGGTCATTCCGTAAACTTCTCTTACTTTAATTCCCATGTGTAAGTACCACTGGTGGACTTTTGGCTGCAGCGGCGCTGAACTGCTCAGGATCATATCAGCTCTAGAGAGGCCCAACATATATCGTATTTTATGCTTATCCTCTTCACTCATTGCAGCCTGTGCCTCAGGGGGAATTTTGCTATCTACCGATAATTTAAACTTGTCCCACAGCCTTGGAACCGCAAAGAAAAATGTAGGCTGCACGCTAACGATTTCGTCACTAAAATCGTCGAGACCTGCAGAAAATGAAATACAAGCATTACTATAAAGGCCCGTAAATTCGACAAGGGCACGCTCTGCCATATGAGCCAGTGGCAAAAAAGAGAAAAGTGAGGCTCTATACCCTTCTTCTCGTGAAATTTTGAACTCCTTGGCGATAGAGGGCGTTACCTTTGCCGGCGCAGAATACAAGTGTATAACGCCTTTGGGCATACTCGTTGTGCCGGATGAATACACTATCGTCATTAGACTATCGAGCTCTGCTTTTGGGTTGCTTAACACAAGACCAAACGTCTGCTGAATTTGCGCTAAATTGTGGTCTACCGCTATCGAACAGCCGTGCATGCCCACTAGGGTGACGTTTGCCGTATTCCATTCTGTAAACTTTTGCTCTTGCCCACATTCACCAACAAACATTAGCGAAACATCACATTCTTTTAGTACATGATTAGCAGCCTTAACTGATTGATTGGGGAATAAGGGCACGCTGATGTGCCCACTTAGCATGATAGCCAAATCTACCATGATCCAATCAGCTGAATTTGCTGACCAAAGCGCGATTTTGCTTTGAGGAGGAAGGTTACGAGAATGGATAAAGCTAGCTATTTTTCTAACTCTTTCTCCGACTTCTGACCATGAGTACTCCCTCCACTGCCCATTGCCAAAGGACTGCCTCAGAAATATGTCGGTAGGTGTTTTTTCTTCCCAATAATAGAAATAGTCTAACGGTGTTTTTAACTGGCTCATGCTACACGCCCCTTCAGTCTATAAATGTAAAGCGATATTGTCCGAAGAAATAGGTGAAGTATTTCTAAAGAAATAATTCACCTGCTGCTATTTTCTTTCCTACAATGGCAGGAGCTTTAAATCGCTCACCATATTTTTCAGCAAGCTCTTCACACCTGGCTTGGAAGCGCTCAAGCCCATAGCTATTAACAAATTGAATGTATCCGCCTGTCCAAATGGGTGCACCTATCCCAAAGATACTGCCAATATTGGCATCGGCCACTGATTTCAACACACCCTGCTCCAAACACAGCAAGCTTTCTATTACGTTTATAAACAACAGCCTGTCTTTGATGTCACTATCCGAAATGTCGACGGTTGGGTCGTAATACATATCAAGTAATTGAGGCCAAATTGCCTTGTCACCATCAACATAATTGAAATACCCGCCTTCACCGTGATAGCGACCACCGCGATTGTGTTTCTTCACAAGTTTTTCGATGAGTTTGTTCCCTTCTGGCCAGCGATCATCTTCAGCCTTTATCAAGCCGGCAGCTACTTGCGTTTGTCGTACTTTAATACCAATCGTTAAGCTTACTTCGTCATTTACCGTTAGCGGGCCTACGGGCATCCCAATAGCTTTACCTAAGTTATCAACTCTGACTGGGTGAATACCCTCACTGACCATAGTTGCCGCCTCTTGTAATTGCGAAGCAAAGGTTCTGGAAGTAAAAAAGCCAACACTGTCATTAACGACGATGGGGGTTTTCTTTATCTGCTGGACGAAATCGAATGCTTTTGCGAGGGTAGCGTCACTCGTTTTTTCGCCACAAATTATTTCCACCAGCGGCATTTTGTCTACGGGAGAGAAGAAATGCAGCCCAATAAAATTTTCAGGCTTGTGACTAGGTTCAGCCAGTTGAGTGATAGGAAGTGTTGAGGTATTAGAAGCCCAAATTCCATCTTCGGTTAGAAATTGCTCTGAGCCTGTAAGCACCTTGTGCTTCAGCGACATGTCTTCGAAAACAGCCTCTACAACAAGTTCACAGCCTTTCAAGTCTTCATCATTATCAGTAGCAATGATAAGTGAGAGAGCTTGCTCTTTATCTTGCTCAGTTGCGCGGCCTCTTGCTATTTTCTTGTCGTAAACTTTGGCCGTATAAGCTTTACCTTTCTCAGCTGCGTCAATAGACACGTCCTTTAACACGACCTGTATACCTAAACCTGCCGCTACTGCAGCAATGCCTTGCCCCATCATGCCAGCACCTATCACCCCAACTTTATTGAATGTGAACGTTGTTTTCACATCAGGGCGGCTTCCGCCACCATTAATCTGATTCAGTTGGAAGAAAAAAGCAGACATCATATTCTTTGCTTCAGGCGTAACAGGCAAAGAGGCAAATTTTCTGGACTCTATTTTAAGTGCCGTATCAAAATTTACGGTAACCGCTTGTACTGCTGTTTCTAAAATCGCTTCTGGCGCGGGTAACAAGCCCCTGGTTTTCTTAAGAAGCATATGCGGCGCCATTGCCACAGTTTGCACTATGGATGGCCTGTTGATATTTCCGCCGGGTATTTTGAAACCTTTTTTATCCCAAGGCTGAATAGCGACTTCACCGTTATCTTTGTTGTTAATAAGCCACGCTTTGCAATGTGAAATAAGCTCATCTTTGCTTTGTACAGTGGCGTCAATTAACCCGGCTTTTAAAGCTTGCTGCGGTCTGACTTTTTTACCTTCAAGAAGCATTGGAAGCGCCGCCTCTACCCCAACTAGGTTTGTAAGCCTAACAACGCCCCCTGCTCCTGGTAATAACCCCAACGACACTTCAGGTAAGCCAATTTCAATGCGGGGGTTATCTACACAAACTCGATAATTACTCGCTAAGCACAGCTCATAGCCACCACCTAATGCTGCACCGTTTATCGCAGCGACTACGGGAACCGGTAACTTCTCTAATCGACGGAACAACGACTTATTCGCCTCTACCGTATCAAATATTTTTCGCTCATCACCTGGCTCCATTGCCATGAGCATATTGAGATCACCACCAGCAAAAAACGTATCTTTAGCTGAAGTGAATACGACACCTGAAAGATCTGTTTCTTCTTCCAAAGTGTCTAGTGCTTCCGACATTTCGCGATAAAACTCGTCATTAATTGCGTTTACCGGTCCATTCATGTCCATGGTAATGACTACAATGCCGTTATCGTCTTTTTGGTATTTAAAAGTATTCATGCTTTCCTCCATTATCCTTGGGTTACAGTCTTTCGATAATGGTGGAAATGCCCATGCCACCACCTACACAAAGTGAAATCATTGCGCGTTTTAACTCTCGGCGTTCCAACTCATCTAACACGGTACTGACGAGCATTCCGCCAGTCGCACCTAACGGATGTCCCATGGCAATTGCACCACCGTTAACGTTGGTCACCTCCTCACTAATACCTAATTCACGCATATACCTAAGCGCCACAGAAGCAAAGGCTTCGTTGATTTCCCAGAGGTCGATATCTTCTTTGCGAAGCCCCGCAATCTTTAAGCATTTTTCGGCAGCAGGCGCGGGCCCGATTAGCATAATAGAAGGCTCGGTAGAGGTAACCGCTCCGGCAACAATTCTTGCACGAGGGTATAAACCCAAATCCTTTCCTGCTTGCTCGCTACCAATAAGCACGGCACTAGCACCATCTACAATCCCAGAAGAATTCCCGGGAGTATGGACATGGTTAATGCGCTCTACATGCGGATACTTCGACAATAGTGTGGCGTCCATTCCCATTTCGCCCATTTTTTTAAAGGACGGCTTTAAACTGGCGAGCCCTTCTAACGTGGCATCGCCCCTAATGAAATCGTCTTTAGTTAATATCATTAAGCCGTTTGCATCTCGCACAGGTACTACTGAGCGGTCGAAATACCCATTATCCCGGGCATAAGCTGCGCGTTTTTGTGAAAGAAGCGCATAATTATCTACATCATTTCGAGACCAGCCTCCCAAGGTTGCAATTAAGTCAGCGCCAATACCTTGGGGTGGTGTTTTTTGCGTCATTACAAACTCGGGGTCAAACATCATCGAAGCCCCCGCGGCTCCCATGGGGACCCTAGACATAGACTCCACACCACCAGCTACAATTAACTGATTCCAACCCGACATAATATTTTGAGCAGCGGAATTGACCGCTTCTAAGCCTGAAGCGCAAAACCTGTCCATTTGTACGCCTGCCACACTCTCATCCCACCCAGCAAACTGCACAATTGACTTGGCAATATCGCCGCCTTGCTCTTTGATGGGACCAGTACAACCCAGCATTACATCATCGACATAAGACGTATCTAGGTCGTAGCGTTTTTGCAATTCACGTAATAAACCCGCACCCAGCTCTATAGATTTCACTTCATGAAGCGAACCATCAGACTTTCCCTTACTGCGTGGTGTTCTCACCGCATCAAAAATATAAGCTTGTGTTGCCATAACACCATTCCCCTTTGCTGTATCAGCAACGCCACAGTACATGGTGAAACCTTTACTATTTCACTGAGACCACGGCCTTGTTAAAAAAATGTTGCTTAAAACTATAGAGAGAATGGACGAAAAAACGATGACTAAAGGCACCATATAAATTGACTAAAAGTGACAAATAATTCGAATACATGCCTGACAAGAATGGTATTGCAGTAACTTGTTGGATTTTGTCAATCACACTGAGCTTTCTGGTCATTATCATTGTCGCGGTAAAAAAGTAGATTGTTAAAACAAAGTAAAACTCAGAAGCCAACGCCAGTGTGGCAATGCTAAATACAGTGCAGCGCTATTAGTTAGGCTGCTAGCGAATAGGTGTGATTCGGAGTTTCTAAGAGGACAATGAAATATGTTAGGTGGTTTAAGAGTCATAGAAATCGAGGGAATTGGGCCAGGGCCTTTTGCTGCAATGATGCTGGCAGACCTAGGTGCCGATGTCACGGTGGTTCACCGGGAAGACGTTCCAGTGGAGGGAATGACCGATAAAAGCTTACTTGATAGAGGAAAAAAGTCTGTCCTATTGAACTTGAAAACAGATGAAGGAAAAGCGAGCGTTCGCGAGCTGATTAGAACGGCTGACATTATTATTGAAGGTATGCGCCCAGGCACGATGGAAAAGCTAGGGCTGGGCCCAGATGACCTTCATGCTGTGAACCCCGCGTTGATTTATGGCAGAGTGACTGGATGGGGCCAAAATGGGCCCCGAGCAAAAGCGGCCGGACATGATCTAAACTACATCGCATTATCTGGCGCACTTTGGTACGCCTCTCCACCTGGACAAGCGCCTTTCACACCACCAACACTATTGGGTGATATCGCAGGAGGAGCGCTCTACCTTGTTGCTGGCGTTTTGTCGGCATTGTACCGTGTTGGCCGAACTGGTGAGGGAACAGTTGTTGATGCTGCTATCGTTGATGGCTCTGCACACATGATGAACTTGATCATGTACATGTCAGGCATCGGCGTGTTCAGCGAAACTCGCGGGAAAAGTATGCTAGACGGTCCTCATTGGAGCCGCTGTTATCAGTGTTCAGACGGAAATTGGATGTCTGTTCAATGTCTAGAACCACAATTCTATAAAGCCTTTTTAATTCAATTGGGGCTAAATAGTGACCCAGACTTTCGCCAGCAAAGAAACCCCAAACTGTGGAAAACATTGAGTGGCAGACTGGAAGAAATCTTTAGCAAACACCCACAACAATACTGGAAAACAATGTTCGAGCAGAGTGACGCATGTGTTTCACCCGTGCTCAGCCCTGAACATTCTCAACACGACGCACATATGGATGCACGAGGTGTGTGGACTACCGCAGATGGATTTTTACAAGCCGCGCCTGCCCCGCGATTCTTAGACAAGGCATATTCCTGTGCGGCCTCTAAAGCAATACCAAAACGTGGACAGCACACTGATGAAATACTGAGTGCGTTGAAAGTTGATTGAATAAGGAGGGCACTCTGATGAATGAACACGGTTCCTTTACATTGCGATTTGTGAATGACGTTATTTATTTAAAAATGATTGGCCCGTGGAACGCAGAAACATTCCGCCACTACAATTCAGATCTTACAGATATGTTAGAACAATCAGGTTCTTCAAGCTTTTCGGGCTATGTAGTGCTTGAGGGTGATAGCCTTATGATGCCAGAGGTATACGATAACTTCCGCATAGCAAGTGTTCAAAGGGTTGGAACTGGCTTGAAGAACGTCGCTTTTCTGATTCGAAACTCACAATGCCCATTACTAGTGCAAGAGCAAATCGCCAGTTTATATAAAGACCTGCCAATTAATTACCGATTTTTTGAATTAAAGAACAGTGCCATTACATGGCTCCAATCCCTGAATGTCGGTCTCAATAACGCACTTGTTGATTCGATTGAGGGGTACCTATGAATATTAAGACGCAGCGGCCCGCCTTAACAGCCACCGAGACAAAAAACAAAATAGAGGAAATATCATAAGCTTACAGTAGTTACAAAAATGTAACCAATTGTAGTGCGGGCAGCCTTGGTTCAATATCAATCAAAAAGTTGGATGGGAAGTCTCATCTATCTTTCTCTTTTTTTCCAGTTTACAAACCTTGATAGGGGAAGCGAATGGTAGCGTTCACACTTAATGGTAAGGAAGTAAGATCCAAGGCGCCTGACGATACACCGTTACTTTGGGTAATCAGAGATGAATTTGGATTTAAAGGTACAAAATTCGGCTGCGGTGTTGCCATGTGCGGAGCCTGCACTGTTCATATTGACGATAATGCTGTTCGCTCATGCTCATTCCCAGTTTCAATGGCGAAAGGCAAAAACGTAAAGACTATTGAGTCCTTAGGTGGTGAGCACCCATTACAAAAAGCATGGATTGACGTTCAGGTACCGCAGTGTGGCTACTGTCAATCTGGCCAGATTATGCAGGCCGTAACGCTTCTCGATAGAAACAAATCACCAAGCGATACAGACATTGTCAATCACATGAGCTCAAACTATTGCCGCTGTATGGCTCATGCGAGAATCAAAAAAGCGATTAAAGTGGCAGCAGAGTATCAGAACAGTGCAGTACAGATTTTTGATCCTCTCAAATCTAATGAGGAGGAAGAATCATGAAATTGTTCAAATCCAAGAAAGATGCAATTAGCCTTTCAAGAAGGGGTTTTCTTGTAGGTAGCGCGAGTAGTGGTCTGCTAATGGCGTTCGCTCCCACGTTGGTTTCAGCCAACATTTCAGCAACGGAGTCACTTTCGAGTAAACGTTTTTCTCCAACTATTTGGTTTGAGATTAACGAGCATGGATATGTGACTATTAATGTTGCTAAAGTTGAAATGGGCCAGCATATTGGGAGTTCGTTAGCAAGAATTGTTGCCGAAGAGCTCGAGTGTGATTGGAGCAAAGTATCCATTAACTACGTGAACACCGACCCCAAATGGGGGTATATGGTTACCGGAGGCTCATGGTCTGTTTTTCACTCCTTTAAACCATTGTCGCAAGCGGGTGCTGCTGGACGGATAGCAATGATTGATGCTGGCGCAAAACTTCTCGGTGTTCCTTCTCAAAACTGTCGTGCGGAGAATGGTTTTGTCATTGCTGGAGCAAAACGAATCGATTATGGCGATATTGTTGCAAATAGCGCTCTAGACAGAACATTTACAGCTGAAGAAATTAGCAATATGCCCATCAAACCCAGTGGCAAAAGGCATTTGTTAGGCAAATCATATAAAGCACTTGATATTCCACCTAAAACTAATGGAACGGCGGTCTACGGAATTGACGTTGAAGTAGAAGGAATGGTTTACGCCCGCCCCGTTTTGCCGCCAACACGCTATCACTCTAGGGTTAAGAAGGTCGATGATTCTGCATGCAAAAGCATTCCTGGCTATGCGGGATATCATGTATTGACTGACCCCAGTGGTACGTGTGAAGGTTGGATTACTGTAGTTGCAAATGACTATTACTCAGCGGTAAAAGCGGCTGACAAGCTAAAAGTCGATTACGAACCCGGCCCCTCTATTTCTGTCTCAGAACAAGACATATTGAATGAGGGCGAACGCTTATGCCGTGATAGTAAAGAAGGCCATTTGTTTGTAGACGATGGAAACATTGACGCTGTGGCAAACGATGCTGCACACGTGCTCGAGTCAACGTTTACAACAGCAACTGTGAACCATTTTCAACTTGAGCCACTGAATGCTGTTGTTGAATTCAAAGATACAAAATGGCACGTCCATACAGGAAATCAGTGGCAATCATTAACGTTACCTATGCTCGCAAAGGCAGTAGGAGTTTCTGAAGAGAATGTAGTCATACACCACCACTACCTTGGTGGTGGTTTTGGGCGCCGTCTTTATGGTGATTGGATTGTGCCTGCCCTGCTCACGTCAAAGATTATAAACAAGCCTGTTAAGTTAATCTTTACTCGTCCCGACGATACAGCATTTGATCAAAGTCGCTCCCCCTCAACGGCAGTCCTTAAAGCGTTTTTTGATAAAAACAACCAGTTCACAGGCCTAGAACATTCATTCTCGGCAGGGTGGCCCACTGCGGCAATGGCGCCAGGCTTTATGTCAGAAACGATAGAAGGGCAAGGTAAAGTTGATATGTTCTCTGCCTCGGGCGCAGATCACTGGTACACAATGGAACATCACCGCGCAAGAGCAATTCAAAATGGTATTGCTCAGGACACTTTTACGCCTGGCTGGTTGCGTTCAGTTGGACAAGGTTGGATCGCCTGGGGGTTAGAATCATTTATTGACGAGATTGCACATCAAACAAATCAGGATCCTTTGCAATTTAGGCTCTCACTGCTTGATGGAAAAGGAAAACAAGCAGGTAAAGCACCTGAAAGCGTTGGCGGTGCCACCCGGTTACGCAATGTTCTTAGTCTGTTAGCTGAAAAAGTAAAAGACATCGAACTAGCCAATGACGAAGGGATCGGGTTTTCAGTCACTGCGGGGCAAGAGCGAACCATGCCAGCATGGATTGCGACAGCAGCGCACGTTCATGTTAATAGAAAAACAGGAAAAATCACACTAAAGCGCCTTTATGCAACCGTTGATGGCGGGATTATCGTTCACCCTGACGGAGCACTTGCTCAGCTCGAAGGCTCGCTTTTGTGGGGTGCCAGTATTGCACTTCATGAGTCAAACAGCTACGAAAAAGGCAAGCCTAAAGCATTGAACCTCCACACCTACCATCCCCTAAGGATGAACGATTTACCAGAACTCGACATTGAGTTTGTGGATAGTGACGAGTTTCCTGTTGGCTTGGGTGAGCCAGGGGTTATTGGTGTTGCACCCGCTGTAGCAAATGCCGTCTATCATGCGGCAGGGATTAGACTACGGTCTTTACCAATGACCAGCAAAGACGTTAAAGCAGCTTTGGCTTAATGAAATTTTGAAGGAGGTAAATATGAAGGTTCCTTTTTTGCACATACTTACTCTGGTGCTAGTCATGAGTTTTTCATTATCTGCGCATGCAACAGAAGCCAAGACTGCTTACAAAGCGTTCACGGCCAATCCCGATGGACGCACAGCGTTTGCCTATTTACACAAAGTCGCAGTGCATCCTCGTTGTGCAAATTGCCATGGGGTTGTTGAAGAAGGCATCCATCGTCCTACTGTTGGTGACGAAAGATCGCTTCACCCAATGAATATATCGATGTTGAATAACATTAGGTTATCTGTAGAAAATGGTGAATTTGTGCAAACGGGCAATCCACATCCTGTCAACTGTCGAAGCTGTCATCAAAATGCGAATAGCGATGAGCCAGGTATGCCTCCAGGCGCATCAAACAACTTGATGCCCGGATTCATCTGGCACATGCCGCCACCTACTATGGCTATACCGAGAGACTTGAGCGCACAAACGTTATGCAAAACATGGTTAGATCCAGCGAAGAACTCTTTCTTAGCTTTCAGAGGGGGGCTTGACCAAATGGATGTGTTTAAGAAAGAGTTTATACATCACGTAAAAGATGACCCTCTAGTAAGGTGGGCTTGGGCGCCTGGCCCGGGAAGAACGCCTGCACCTGGAACACATTCAGATTTTGTTAAGGCAATGAAGCTGTGGATTCAGGAAGGAGTACCCTGCCCACAATAACCTGCACTAGCTATAGGGGTAAATAAACAGGCTTAAGCTAACAACTACCCCATCCTAGCTTAATAAATGATTATCCGCTAATTGGAGCGCCTCCCAAGAAGGGAGGCGCCAAACGATTCTTTGCATTTTTATCTTTTGGATGTCGAGCCACACCCCGCATCTACTTTTTAACCAGCAAATAACGTTTAGTCTTGCATTTTGGTTATTGTATTTCCTTATCAAAAGCAGAAGTTCCAATACAAGCATTGTAAATTTTTTTGGTTCTTTACCGCCTGTTTTAATAGGACTTTTTTCTAAAAAAACTTCCTTTGCAAGGTAGTAACTAAAACTACACTAGTTGAAAAAAGTACCAAAGTTACTAATATATACCCCATAACATTTAGTGAGCAAATACACTTGCTTTCGCTAGCCCATAGACAAGTAATTTTAGGAGTTTTTCAATGAGTATAACCGAATCAGGTAATGTACTAATTATTAATGCACATCAGTATTACCCATTCTCTGAAGGAAAGCTGAATGCTGCTTTAGTTGATAAAGCGGTATCCCTACTAGAGGAAAAGGGCTACAACACCCGTGTGATAACCATGGCGGAAGAATACGATGTTGATGAGCAATTAGCGCATCACCAATGGGCAGACTATGTCATTCTTCAAACGCCTATCAACTGGATGGGTGTGCCTTGGTCATTTAAAAAGTATATGGACGAAGTCTATACCGCAGGTATGGGGGGCGCAATGTGTGCAGGCGATGGACGTGTAGCAGAAGAGCCTAAGAAAAACTACGGTACTGGCGGAACGCGATCTGATGTGAAATACATGATGTCGTTGACCTTCAATGCCCCAGAAGAATCGTTCAACGATAGTGAAGAGTTCTTCGACGGTAAGTCTGTTGATGATTTACTGTTTCCAATGCACATGAACTTTAAGTTTTTCGGCATGCAGCCAATGGCAACCTTTGCGAGTTTTGATGTTATGAAAAACGCAGACGTTGAAAACGACTTTAAACGTTTCGAAGCCCACATTAACAAGCACTTTTAATTGGCGTTGGTAACATACGCCCTAGGAGTTTTTATGCCTATTTTACGAGTAGGACTGTTTTTATTAGTGGCAGCAGCCGCCAACGCTTATGCTGAAGATCATCATGAATCTGGACATATAGCCTCGCCACAGCAGTACGACCTGCTTCTTGATAATGAACGAGCCTTAGTTTTGAAAATGGTATTAAAGCCAGGCGAAAGCGACTCGTTTCATCGTCACAATAACGAAACCGTTTATTTTGAAAAAGGTAGCAAGTTAAGAATTGAAATGCTTGGCGGCGAGACAATAGTTGCTGATATTCCTGACGGGCATGTTATGTGGCATGAGGCATGGACTCACAGAGTCACAAACCTTGGTGAGAAGACAGCCATTGCAATAATTGTAGAAGAAAAATAGTCACACTCTTTATAACGTTACGGCTAACAAAACTGTGCAATAAGCCTTGTTCGTAAACGTTAAAAAGCTGATTAAACCAACCTTGAACGCATACTAAATAAAAAGCCAGACTCTGAACAGTCTGGCTTTTTTGGTTACAGCTGTAGTTTTTAGCAAACGAGTTTCGAGGTCACTATTGATTATAAAGTTTGCGATCGCAAATGCAGTTATAGCAAACTGGTGAAGCGTATTCAGAACAAACAAAAGACGCTTTGTTAAAAACAACTTAAACTGATATTTCGTCAGTACGTAAGCAGGAGCATTAGCTAAAGCGTGGGTTGACTCTGGCGCACACTGCCCTAGCTCAATGTAAAATCGAGTAGCAGTCTAGCAGACATTATTAAAACGCTAGGCTGCTTTACCATGCTCTCACCACATCAAAGGCAGCTTTGATTCTTAAAAGTTGGAAACGCGCTATACTTATCGCCCCATTTTAAGAGGATTAATTATGAAAGCGTGTGGTATAGAAATTAAAAGTAATGACGCGATTGTATGCTTGCTTACGTTAACTGATGGTGTATTTCATTTACCAGACTGCCGTACACGACGTTTAACCTTGGCCGATACCAGTGCTAAAGGCCTTAAGAGTTTTCAAAACACATTTGCTAAGTTGGTTGAAGATTACAAAATTGACGCTGTAATTATTCGGCAACGCCAAAGCAAAGGTAAATTTGCAGGAAGTGCCATCGGCTTTAAGCTTGAAGCAGCTATTGAATTGATCAACGACTTAGACGTTAAGATATATAGCCCCACAGACATTAAAGAGTCTTTACGCAAAAATCCTATTACAGTGCCATTTTCAGAAACAGGACTTAAACAATTCCAAGAGCCTGCTTTCACCACCGCATACGCATGGTTGATGTCAGATGCACATAAATAGTGATGCTTCAGTGCCAAGCTTAAGGCCTATTCATCAATACGCCATCAGCAGTATTTAACCCAAGATTGTATCGCTCTCCTCTTCCCTTTTACCTAATTAGCCAAATGACCACTATCATGTTGAGCGATACATAGGCTATTATTTCAAGTAACAAATTGTTACAAAACACGCTAACGCAGCGTTGCTGCGTTAGACGCTTATAAAAATAAAAATACAGAAAGCGAATTAATATATGCGGTACCAGCTTGAACAGTTATTAAATAGCTCCTTAAAATTAAAGTCTTCACTTTTGGGCTTTTGGTTTCTGTTTTTCACACTGCTATCCACAACCGTATTTGCTGACCCTATTATCAATTCGCCCCGCTTCAAACATCTCTCAACTGAAAACGGCCTTTCTCAAGATTCCATTAACGATATGCTAGTTGATAGCGAGGGCTTTCTTTGGGTAGCTACTGAAACAGGACTTAACCGCTACGATGGTTATCACAACAAGCAAGTTTTAGGTTTAAACAACGAGTTTGCAGATGATGGTATTTATTCCTTATTTGAAGATAAAGACAAAAACCTGTGGGTAAGTACGTTTAGCAGCGGTGTATACAAAGTAGAGCGTGAAACGGGTAAGAGTAAGAGGGTTGTTGCAATAACCTATAAAAGCCAGCCAGACTGGTATCAATTTGCCTCACATTTCATTAATGGCCCCAATAACACGATTTATATCGCGCATGATCACGTTATTGTGCAATACGACCTCACTACAAACACGTGGTCGAGCGTATTTGACCTACTTACTCCTGAATTTGGCATTCCCGAAAGCGAAGTAATTCGACAGCTGGCACTTCACGACAATGTACTTTTTATTGCAACCTCTGCAGGTTTGTATACTCAAGATTTAGCAACGCAAAAAGTCAAAAAAATACAGTATGAAGAAAATAGAGAATCTAACAAAGATAAGCTAAACGCCAAGCTTATACTTGTTGATGACCAGGCTAACTTTTGGTTAGGTACTGTAGAAGGCCTTTACAAATTTAAGCTAAATGCACTTTTACATTATGCAAAAGGTGGCGAGACAATGCCCGATGGCGCACTTGCTCTGCCATCTCTAAATATTTGGAGCCTACTACATATCAACGGCAGCATTTATTATCTTGCGACGAGCGAAGGCCTGTTTACTGTCGATTTAAACTCTCTACAACTGCAGCATTTATTCAAACCATCAAGTGCTAACTTACTGATAACCGATGACAGCTTAACAAAAATCGCAGTAACACCTAACGAACAGCTATGGTTATCCACGAAAACGTCTGGCATGTTGCTGTGGAACCCACGCTCGGTGCTATTTGATAACGTCTACGCTGACGGAGCATCACAAGATTCTCTTAGTGACAATATTGTTCATGATTTTTATGTTCAAAACGATGAGAATTTATGGGTTGGCACCAACAACGGATTGAATTTGTATAACCTTGAAACAGGTGAAGTCGAACAGTTTTTGGTAAACCCCGACAAGAAAGCAGTGGCCTCTTCAAGTTCTATTTACATTATAAGAGAAGGGGAAGACAACTGGGTATGGTTAGCTACTTTTGCAGGCTTGCGCAAGTTTGACCTTGTCGAGAAACAAATTATACCTCTTGATATGAACGCTACTACAAACGAAATGTTAGCGTCTGACAAAACCTATGACATTTTAAAGGTGTCAAAGCACAAATTTATTGTGGCGTCTGAACAACAGTTCTACAAACTGGACGAGAAAAACAACACGCTGATTAACGATGAAATACTGTCGACGTCGTTGGACGTAAGCCAGTTTTATACGTTTATTCCAGATTACAGCAATACGGATGATTACGTTCTAATATCAATGACCGGTGGGTTGTGGCGTTACAATACAAAAAGTAGCGAGCTTAAGAAAGTTCATACCACCCGCAATGTGCAGTCTGAATATATTTTACAGCCTACTGAGGCTATTCTTGATGACTACAATACGCTATGGATAGCGTACCCCGGCCATGGATTATATGGCCTAGACGCCACATCATATGAACAAAAATATTTCTTCGATACGTCAAATCTACTTCCTACCAACATTGTTTTTAGCTTGGAGAAAGACAGTAACGGCTTTATCTGGATGGGAAGCCATAAAGGCTTACTGCAACTAAATCCCAAAACCCTTAACCTTAAACAATACACAACAAAGGAAGGGTTAATTAGCAACGAATTTAAATGGGGCTCAAAAACACCTTTGAGCAATGGAGATTTAGTTTACGGGTCTCAAAAAGGGTTTACCGTTTTTAACCCAAATAAGTTTAACGACGGTAAGAGCGCTTTTCCGCGGCCCCTGATAAGCGATGTTAGCCTTATATCAAAACAACTTTCACTGGGCTTGGGCGACAAAAGCGGAAAACAACTAGCGCTTGCACACGATGATATCGGGTTAACCATTGATTTCTCTGATATGCAATATGACAACACCAATTTACATCAATACCAATACAGCCTTTCTGGTGACATTGACATATCTTATCCGCCGACTAGGTCAACCGAGATTTTTTTTCCTCAATTAAAGCCAGGTGAATACGTTTTCCATGTCAGTCGATTCGATATTGCGAACAATGAATCTGGTGAGAAGTCATCTTTATACATTACGGTAGGCTACCCCCCATTTTTTTCACCGCTTGCGTACTTCCTTTATGCAGTTGCCATCGCTTCTTTCATTTTAATTATTTTGTGGCGACGCAAACTCAATAGCGACAAACTAAGGGCTGCCCATCAAAGCGTTGTGAAAAATAAGAACAGGCTTTCTATGGCCCTCACGGCCAGTAACACACGCGTTTGGGAGTGGAGTGAATCGACCAATATTATCGAGCAAGAAAGAACAATAAAAGAGCTAAATTATCAAAGCCAATCCTTTAGTTTCGACCAGCACTTCGAACTTATTCACGAACACGACAGAGCGAATTACATCTCGCAATGGAATGACGTAGTAGAGAAAAAACGTCGGAACATAGACATCACCTATCGTCTGTTAGCAAGCACTGGGCAATACGAATGGTATCGTGATGTAGGCGCGTTAGTCACCAATAGCGATACCGTTAAGTTAGCAGGTACCTATTCCAACATTACCGAGTCTATTAACACCCAAACAAAAGCACAGCTTTATGGTGAAGCCTTTGAGCACACAAGAGATTGGGTGGTTATCTTCGATGCCAACTTTGACCCTATTATTGCCAACAACGCGTTTAAAGAAGCATTGTGCCTTTGCCCTAGCAAAGACATATCGTCACAGCTGACTCAAATTTTTTCAGACCAAAAAAACAACCTCATTGAAGCTCTCTGCAAAATGAGAAAATTAACGCCAAATGAACATTGGCATGGCGAAGCTGGAATTCACAGTTTGCTAGGTGCAAAATACACGGTAAACATAGGAATTACGGCGATAAGCAACCCAAGAGATGATCAAGATATAAGCCGCTACCTTGTTATCTTGTCTGATATTACTGAACAAAAAGATGCTCAAGGTGCGCTGGTACAGCTGGCTAACTATGACAGCCTCACGGGCTTACCAAACCGTTCTTTGCTGCTCGATAGAATTCAGCATGCATTCGACCAAGCCTCGCGTGATGAAACCTCCATTTGCTTGTTCTTTATAGACTTAGACAGATTCAAGCAAATCAACGATAGTTTAGGCCACGATGCAGGTGACGCGCTATTACAGGAGGTTGGTAAGCGTCTCGAAAACCTACTTCGTAAGTCTGACACGGTTGCTCGCCTTGGAGGAGACGAGTTTGTGGTCATGATTGAAAAGGTTCAGGTTGAAAGCGACATCAGCCACCTTGCCACTGAGATGATTAAATCGCTTTCCGAGAGTGTAACGCTGGATAATCAAGTAGTAAGTGTTTCAGCCAGTATTGGCATTGCGCTTTATCCAGAAGATGCGTTAACGCCTACTGAGCTTTTAAAAAACGCAGACATTGCGATGTATCATGCGAAAAAGCTGGGTAGTAACAACTTCCAATACTTTACCGAGCATATGAATGAAAGGGCTCAGGCCAAGCTTAAGCTGGAAAACGCAGTAAAGCAGGCTCATACCATGCGTGAATTCGTAGGCTATTATCAGCCCATCATCCAATGCCAAACAGGGAAAGTTGCTGGGTTTGAAATGCTTATGCGATGGCCATCTGAAGGAAGCATGATACCGCCCGACGTATTCATACCCGTTGCAGAAGATATTGGCTTAATTGAAGACATGACTGTTCAGCTTATTGAGCAAGCTATTCCAATGCTTAAAACAACACAGTGGCAACAAAGCGGGCTTTACCTGTCGGTAAATCTAAGTGCACTTCATATATCTAAAAGCGTAAAAGTTGACGAAATTGTGAATCTATTGCGCGAGCATGATATTCCCACCAGCGCCATTCGCTTTGAAATTACCGAAAGTGCGCTAATGTCGGACTACGAAGCAGCTATGCAGGCCATTGCCAGCATGAAAGATAAGGGGTTCGTTATTGCACTCGACGACTTTGGCACTGGCTATTCCTCTTTGAAGTATCTAAAAGACTTTCCCATCGATATTCTCAAAATCGATAAAAGCTTTGTCAAAGATATAGGGCTTAATAGCGCCAATGAAGGCATTATTCTCGCCATATTAAGAATGGCTGAGAGTTTGAATATAGATTGTGTAGCCGAGGGCATTGAAACCGAAGCACAGGTGTCATTTTTCAAAGCCCAAGGGTGCGAATACTTACAAGGTTTCTATTACTCTAAACCCATCCCTGCAAGTGAAGTACTTGAACTTGATTTAAAATAACAAGCGTTTTTTGATAGGTGAGATAGATTTTCAAGCTCATATAAAAACGCTTTTGCACTGTTGGCAAGCTAATTGAAAGCAACACAGATAAGACTATGTAGTAATCAACGAATAACGGAATTTTGACACTATGCGTTTACCTACTCAAAAGCTTATCAATAAAATTGAGCACTTATCGAAAGACCTATCACCCAGCCAGCTTACCCACTTTTTAGATATTATTGACGCCATGACAGCGTTAGTTGAAGAAGCGGGTACGGTAGGGTTAGATCAAACACCGCAAACTAAGATAGCAACAAATAGCGATACTACGCACACATCTGCAAATGCTCTTGCCAATACTCCTGCAAACACGCCTTCAGTTATTCATTAACGCATTAAGAATAACTCACTAATCACAATATACGCTCCCCTCGTAGATACTGATATCTAAAAAGAAGACGCTTATCTTACAAGAGGGGAATTGAATGAACACATTGTTTGTCGCACGGGCAACAGCGGCGCTAAAAAATGCATTTATTGGCGATGCACTTGCGATGCCGGTGCACTGGTATTACAACCCTGCTGACATTCTAAAAGCGTTTCCATTAGGTATTGAGCAGTTCGAAGACGCACCTGAATTTCATCCATCCTCTATTATGTCGCTTCACTCAACGCAACAAGGTGGCCGAAGCAACCTTGCTTCAACGTCCCAAAAAGAAATTGTTGGAGACGTAATACTAAAAGGTAAGCGTGAGTATTGGGGCGGTTCAAATCGTCATTATCACCACGGCATGAAAGCTGGCGAAAATACGCTTAATGCCTATTGCGCTAGGGTGCTGCTAGACACCATTGCCAGTGGTTACTCTGCAGATGCATTTCTTAACAATTACATAGCGATGATGTGCGCCGACCCAGTGCAGCATCCAGATACGTACGCTGAATCTTACCACAGAGGCTTTTTTGCCAATCTTGAGCTAGGCAAACCACCACAAGAATGCGGCGCCGTAACTCACGATACAGCATCAATAGGCGGGCTGGTTTCCGTTACACCACTTGCATTAACACTTGCGTGCACTGACGCGTCATTACCGGAAATACAAAATACTTGCCGCACACACCTAATGTTAACCCATCCAAGTGATGAACTAGCCAAAGTGTGCGACGCTTTCGTTGAACTCATATATCGCTTATTAAGGCGTGATAGTGAATCGCCAACAACCATTTTAGAAGATATTGCTCAACGCTCTGCCTCGCTTTCGCTTGAAAAGCTGGTAGCGAAAAAGAAAAGCGACATTGAAGTCGTTGGCAGACTGTACTCGCCAGCTTGCTATATTTCAGATGCATGGCCAAGCGTCTTATATTTTGCCTATCGATATAGAGATAACGCGAAGCGCGCGTTAACTGCCAATACCAATGTAGGTGGCGACAACGTGCACCGTGGGTTTGTGTTAGGTGCCATTATGGGTTTGATTAACGATGAACCTATTGCATCGCTTTATTCAAAGCTACTTCACAAAACAGAAATAGAAACGCAGATACAGCAAGCACTAGAGGCGTAATAAGCGCCTCTTTAAACCTTTCTTCTTTAAGCCTACTCCTTACACTTGGCTACACATTTTGCTATTGCAAGCGTGGCGTAACACGATGAAGCTCAAAACGAACCGTGCCTGACTGCAGTTTTTTAGCAAGTTCGGCAAATTCTGGTAACGCTTGAAGCTTTTCAACACCGTCTTTCGAGTCCCATTCAACAAACGTAATTTGTTGCGGCGCGAGTTCATCAGGGTTATGTGCACTCACCACTACATCGTTAAATTGATGCATAAAACGTCCACCTACTTTTTCAACAAGTGGTGGCAGTGCTGCCATGTATTCGTAGTAATCACTGGGGGTTGAAGGGTTTGTCCATGCCAATGCTACCGTATAGGTCTTGTCTTCGGTGAAGGTCATCTCAAGCGGAACATCTAATTCATGGTCGTATAGTTTCAGTGCTTCCCACGCCTCCCTTCTAAGCGACTTAACATCAGAAAATAGTGGCAAAGCTTGAAACGTTTTCTGTGCTTTTAGTGATGGCCAGTGACTTACAACAAAAACATTGGGTTTAAAATTGCCAACTAACGTTTCATCAACAATTAACACACCATCTTGTCGATAGCCGTGACGCTGTGCTGTTTCTGCATTTTTTTGGAAATACAGGTCACGTAAATGACGCTTTTCAGGGTCAGTCACCGGCGCAATAAGCTGCACAACCATACCTGGTGCATACTGAACCGACAGAGCCTTTGTTGCTTCTTGTGCAACACCGGGAAAAGCCAACAACAAAAGCATTGGCGTTAACAGCTGTTTTATAAAAACTTTTTTTGAAAAAGTACGAACAAAAATTTTCATTGGCATTACATCTTACGAATTAAAGTTGATTGAACTTACACTCTATCAACGCTTTTTTAGTAAAACACGGTTTGTTTTTTGATCGCGTTGGTGCATTATCGTTCCATGAATAATTGGAACGACTACGCACTTATTTTGGCATTACACCGGGCAGGCACATTGCGCGGTGCAGCCATAACCATGGGTACTACTCATACTACAATAGCAAGGCATTTAGCCTTGCTACATAAACGCCGTGGTGCCGCAGTATTTGAAAAAATACCTGGTGGCTATCGCGCGACGCCGGTAGGTGAGCAGCTAGTCACCATTGCAAAAAAGATGGAAGATATTGTAACTGTGTCTGAGCGTTTACACCTTGCATCTACCGACAACTTAAGCGGCCCAGTTACATTGTCATTGGGCGAGCCAATGTCGCAATTTTTATTAGTGAAAGAGATTGGTGAGTTCGCACGAGCCTATCCTGACATCCAACTTCGAATAAACAGTTCAACCGAATTTGCCGACCTCGATAAAGGCGAAGCAGATGTAGTGATAAGAGGCGCACATAAATTACCAGATCATCTGGTAGGCCGGCGCGTGTGTAAGTTAGGGCTATGCTTTTATGCACATAAAGATTATTGCAACGATGTACCAGAACAAGACTGGCGCTGGGTTGCGCCTAGTGACAATACGCTTTGGCCAGCATGGTTAGACGCCTCTCCCTATCCTAATGTTCCAATTGGCGTTGTGATTGACGAAATTGTCACTCGCTATCATGCCATTGCAGCGGGGGTAGGAATGGGAAGAGCAGCATGCTTTATGGGAGACACCAACAGTGCGCTTGTCAGATTACCTAGTAGCACGCCTACCCTATCTTATGACATTTGGGTACTCACTCACCCCGAGCTGCGCGAACAACCAAAAGTGCAGCTGCTGATGCAATTTCTCGTTGATGCACTTAAACAAAAACAAAGGCTGATAGAAGGCGACACATTTTAATCAATAACGGCAAAGCGTGACATCATTGAAGTGGTTTTGTTTCCACCCGCTTCCATCGCGCCTGCAATAACATAGATACTGTCGCCGATTGTAACTGCACCTAAGCCATGGCGCGGGAAAGGCATTGTGCTTACTTCGTACCATTCGTCACTATCTACTGAGTACTGCCAAACTTTAGAATAAACACCGCCACCGTTATCGAAATACTCGCCACCAAACACATAAATACTGCCATTCAACGTTGCGCATGCTAGTCCACCTTGCGCCTCAGGAAGAGGCTCAGCTACTTGCCACTTTCCAGTGGTAAAATTGTACACTTCATGGGAAGCCAAATTTCCTCCTGATACCGTTCTTCCCCCAATAGTATGCATCTGATCATTAAGCGTTACGCTACAGGCACTATTTCGCGCGGTGGGTACCGGTTCAGCATCTGTTGAATTCATTTTTTCTGGGTTAAACATCAAATGTGTATCCACGTCAATTTGGTCAATCCACTGACTATTTGAAGTATCACTTTTAGGTGAACGGCCTGAGACCAGATGAACAGCGTTGCCATTTACACTACTGAGCGTTTCAGACAACGGTGTTGGTAAGCTCGCTACTTTTTTCCACCGCGCGTGAGTAAATATATTTTCCTCGTTTTCGTTTTTATATTTGTCGCTATCTTTGTTGTTGCTTGTGTTGTTATCTGTGCAGTTATGTTTGCTGCAATCGAATGTAAGCTCGAGAATATCAGTGCTGTTATGCCAAATACCTTCGTTATCAACCGTAAAACCGCCAAACGCAAACAGCCTATTGCCCGCATTAACAAGCATAGGATGATGTCTTGCTTCGGGTAATTTCGGCCCTTCTGTCCATGTATTTTTCTCTATGTTGTATATAACAACGCGGTTAGACACATCGATGTCACGATCACTCACGTCCGGTGATAACCCACCAGCAACCACAATATGATTTCGAAAAACGACAGGGTAAATTTCTTGCACGCGATACGGCAATGCAGCCATATTCTCCCATTTTGCCTGTTTTGTCTGGCGTGTATCTTCAGGTACATCAGACTCACCAGCAGCAGAAAACGATAGTCCAAGCAGCACCGTAGCTACGCCTGCACACTGACAAAAAGAACGACGAAAAACGCGAGAAAAACTCATAAACAATGGTGCCTTATTGGTTGTGTAAGCTTAAAACTATGACTCATAAATATTTAAGTGCAATGTAATATGGGCGGTATGTTCGCCTACTTCATCACACATAAAACACGCATCTCTAATCGACAAAGCGATGCTGATCCTGTTGTACTTTTTCGTGTAGCCAATGGGTAAATGCTTGAAAGCGCGCTTGTGAATGCGTTTCTTTATGACTTGCCAACCAGAAAGTACGCTTTATTTGAATTTCATCTTCAACTAATCGCACGAGCCCTGGGCGCATTTCAGCCATGAATTTGGGAAGAATACCAACGCCACCACCATTCGCTAGCATTTGATATTGTGCATTTATACTTGTGCTTCTAAGCGCACTAAGCTTTGACAGTGCTGTTTCTTCAATAAACTTTAGCTGTGGAGCATAGACCAAATCTGGTACGTAGCTTACAAGGTTGAAGTCACCGAGAGATTGCAGTGACGTTAACCTTCCGTTTGTCACATCGTCAGCAACCAAGTCTTTATGGGCGTATAAATATAAGTTGTAATCGGTAAGTTTCTTTGTAACCAATAAACCTTTGCTGGGTTTCTCAAGCAAAATTGCCATGTCGGCTTCCCGCTTGTTCAAATTCAAAAAACCGCTTGTGGCCACAAGTTCAATAACAATTCCCGGGTACTGCTTTTTGAACTCGGGGAGCAACGGCGCTAAAAACCAGCTACCGAAGCCCTCTGAAACGCTCACTCGTATACTGCCTTCCATGTGCAAACGCTCGTCGCCCAACTCATTTTGTGCTTGTAAGAAGTAGTGTTCAGCCTTTTCTATATAACGAACAAGCTCGCTACCTTGCGACGTTAGCACATAACCTTTATTTGTTAGTTCAAAAAGCTCACAATTAAGTGAATCTTCCAGCTTTTTTACACGCCGAATAAGTGTTGTAGGATCGACCTTTAAACCTTTCGCTGCAATAGCTACACGACCATTTCTTGCCAAACCAAGAAACAAGCGCATATCGTCCCAATTCACATCTACACCTGCATTTTTACAGCACCATGCTGCAAGTATATGTATTGCTATTGCAAACACAAGGTTTCAATATTGTTAAAAATACAGGAGCTTTGTCATGAGAAAAATTGTTCACTTTATTGCGGGTAAAGATTTTGAAGAAAAGGGCGAGCGTACGTCGCCAGTTTACGCGCCTAACACAGGCGAAGTACAAGCCGAAGTAAGTCTGGCAAGTCAGGCTACATTAGAGTACGCCATTGAAACCGCTAAAGCTGCGCAAGTAGAGTGGGCAGCAACCAACCCTCAGCGACGCGCTCGCGTTATGTTTAAATTTAAAGAACTGGTTGAAGCAAACCGAGACAGGCTTGCCGCTTTGCTTTCAAGCGAGCACGGCAAAGTATTAGTAGATGCTCAAGGTGATATTCAACGTGGTTTAGAAGTGATTGAATTTGCCTGCGGTATTCCGCACGCACAAAAAGGTGAATATACCGAAGGTGCAGGCCCAGGTATCGACGTTTATTCAATGCGTCAGGCTTTAGGTGTTGTAGCGGGTATTACGCCATTTAACTTTCCAGCCATGATACCTATGTGGATGTTTGGTGTAGCCATTGCTTGTGGTAACGCATTTATACTTAAACCGTCAGAGCGCGATCCGTCGGTACCTGTAGAGCTTGCTAAATTAATGCTGGAAGCTGGATTACCCGCTGGCGTATTAAACGTTGTTCACGGCGATAAAGAAGCCGTAGACGGCATTCTTGACCATCAAACTGTTAAGGCGGTGAGCTTTGTAGGCTCGTCTGACATTGCAAACTATGTTTACGAACGTGGCGCACGTGCTGGCAAGCGCGTACAGGCCATGGGTGGCGCGAAAAACCACGGTATTGTTATGCCTGACGCCGATTTAGACCAAGTAGTTACCGACCTAGTTGGTGCTGCTTATGGCTCAGCTGGCGAACGCTGTATGGCACTGCCGGTCGTAGTTCCTGTAGGTAACGAAACCGCAGAAAAGTTAAAAGCTAAGCTGATTCCAGCTATCAAAGAGATCATGGTAAGCAATAGCGAAGATCCTAACGCCCATTACGGCCCAGTAGTAACTGCAGCACATAAAGCTCGCGTAGAAAGCTACATCGACCTTTGCATTGAAGAAGGTGCCGAGCTTGTTTATGACGGCAGAAACAGCCAGATTCCAGCCGACAGTAACGGCTATTTCATTGGCCCAACATTCTTCGACCACGTAACCCCTGAAATGCGTTCTTACCAAGAAGAGATATTTGGCCCAGTACTACAAATGGTGCGTGCTAAAGACTTTAATGAAGCAGTAAGCCTTGCCAGCGATCATCAGTATGGCAACGGCGTTGCAATGTATACCCGTAACGGCCACGCGGCACGTGAGTTTGCTCAGCGCGTAAACGTTGGCATGGTTGGCATTAACGTACCTATTCCTGTACCTGTGGCATACCACACTTTTGGTGGTTGGAAACGTTCTGCGTTTGGCGACACTAACCAGCACGGTATGGAAGGCGTGAAATTCTGGACCAAAGTTAAGACTATCACGCAGCGCTGGCCTGACGGCTCAGACACGAACGACAACGCGTTTGTTATCCCAACAATGGGCTAGGAGTTAATTATGACAACTGTTGCATTTATTGGCCTGGGTAATATGGGCTCAGGCATGGCCGACAACTTGGTAAAAAACAACTTTAACGTAGTTGCTTTCGACCTGAGCGATGCGGCATTGTTAAAAGCTAAAGAAGCAGGCTGCACTATTGCTGATACTACAGAACAAGCTGTTTCAGACGCCGATATCGTGGTTACCATGCTGCCAGCAGGCAAGCACGTAATGGATATTTACACGTCACAAATTCTTGATAACGTGCGTGAAAACACCTTGCTTATCGACTGTTCAACCATTGATGTTGAAACGGCGAATAAGGTGTCTGAACTTGCCTCTAACAAAGGCCTTAAAATGCTCGACGCCCCCGTATCAGGAGGTATTGCAGCGGCAGCAGGCGGCACGCTTACCTTTATGGTGGGTGGTGATACTGAGGCATTCGATCAAGCACAAGGCGTGCTTGGTGCCATGGGCAAGAAAATTGTTCATGCAGGCGGCAACGGTGCAGGCCAAGCTGCAAAGATATGCAACAACATGCTGCTAGGCGCTACCATGATCGCAACCTGTGAAAGCCTACAGCTGGCACAAAAACTTGGTCTAGATCCGCAAGTGTTTTTCGATATCGCGTCTAATGCATCAGGTCAAACATGGTCACTTACCAGCTACTGCCCGGTTAAAGGTGTGGGCCCTCAAAGCCCTGCCGATAACGATTTTGCCGGCGGTTTTGCCTCAGCACTAATGCTGAAAGATCTCGGCCTTGCTATGCAGGGAGCGAAAAGCGTTGATGCACAAGTGCCTATGGGTGAGCTAGCGGCAAAATGGTTTGACGCTCACTGCGCAGAAGGAAATGCTGGAATTGATTTCTCATCAATTATCAATAGATTAGCGTAATTACACGAGCAATTTAAGCATTGAGGGTGGCTGTTTGTATTCAGCTACCCTACGTTCACCTTCTATGCCACGTATTTATTCCAAAAATTCACTTTATCAATAATTGTAAAGACGTCCCTTCCTTAATACTCGCTACCCCCTGCCCACATTGCTCTTACACAAACAAAAGCAATAATCTCAATAAAATCAAATTGTTACACTATCACACTGCATTTATATTTTGTTACATCTTAAAACTGGGCTAAATGGTCAAAAAACCGTTAAGGTGCTGTTTTTTTGAGCCTCATGACTGTTATTTAACTGATATTGTTAAAAAACATCACCACGGATGGTACTGAGCTGCTTAGTAAGCATTAGCGTCAATAGCATCCTTCTACACATCAGAATTTCCGCTTTTTTCTCTAAGTGCTTTTTTACAAGACAACAATAACGACAAGTTTGGAGAAAAGCATGATTAAACGCGTCATCTTCACATCTGCCGCCGTGGTAGCGGGCAGCTATTTGGTTTATTCGTTAAATAAAGAAAAGAACAACACAGTCGTCGAAGCGCCTGTTGTTCATGCAATAAAGGAAGCCCCTATCGCTCCAAAAGCGCAACGTGGAGACCAAGTGCTTTCAACTGGCATAGATACCTTTGTTCCCAAGAAGGCATCGACGGGCAACGACATTCAGCTGAATTCAAATGAAAATGACACCATTATTTGGCAAGAGTCTGAGGTAAGTAAGAAGGTATTAACTGAGTCTGGCTTAATTCCAGCTGACGTAGCCGATGAAGCATACATAGAGCTTGATAGAGAAGAGCTGCTAACCGTTGAGGTGGGCGAATATTTAGACCTGTATATTCCTCAATTTGGCGGCAGCTATACGGGTGAAGTTGACCATATTGAAACTCACCCGAATGGCGATAGAACCGTTGAAGCACATATTCCAGGTGCAGGCTCACTTTACGCTGCGGTCATCACTATCGGCGAAAATGCCACCTACGCTAACTTAGCCACCCCACGAGATGTTTTTGTCCTTGAGGGTAACGACAAATATGCGTGGATAGCCCCGAAATCATCAATGATGCAAAGCCATATTGAGCATGAGCTTGGTCATTCAGAGAGCACGCATCAACAAAACGGTAATGACACTACAGATGTCTTTGATTTACCTGAAACCGAATCCCCTACAGGCAACTAGAACAATAAGAAAGGAAATAAAATGAAACGCACATTTAAGTGTTTTACGGCAATGGCTGCGGCTTTGCTGTGTTCTACAGCTGTGTCTGCTGCAACCATTGATGTACTTGTGTTGTACACACAACCAGCGGCAAATAGCGTATCTAATATTGATACTAAAATTAACCAATATATCTCACACGCAAACCGTGTATACCGCAATAACGCTGTTGATCTTCAGCTACGTATTGTAGGTGCACAATCGTCTGCGGCAACGTCTAGCAACCTTCAGCCTACTGAAGATGCCCTTGATTTAGTGACAAACAGCAGCGGCGTGAAAAACTTCCGCTCATCTGTTCGTGCAGACATGGTAGTACTACTTGGTAAGCGTGAAAATATTTATCAAAACGGTCAGCTTTCTGGCTATGTATGTGGAATTGGCTGGGTAGGTCAGGGTAACAACGGTACCCTTTACTCTAGCTCTAAAGACCGTATGTACAGCATCAGTGCTGTAGACTGTGGTCTATCTACGTTTGTGCACGAGCTAGGTCATAACATGGGCTTAGGTCACTCAGTACGTCAAAATTCAGTAGGTGGTGTTTACCGCGATGGCATTGGTCATGGTGTAGATAACAACTTCTCTACTATTATGGCGTACCCACAGGCATTTGGCAGCGCAACACAACTAGACTACTTCTCAGACCCTTACTGGAACGGTTGTAACGGTCAAGCATGTGGTGTTCCAAATCAATCAAATGCGTACCGTGCGGTAAATGCCGTAATCAATCAAATCGCTAATTACTTCTAATTAAGCATGCTTGTAGGGGATATATAACTATAAGCATACTTAACAGAATGCACGGAACAAAAAAGCCAACTTATTAAAGTTGGCTTTTCTGCGTTTAGCTTATTGAAACTGTTAATCGTGACCGCCACAGCAACCACCGCTGTGCTCAGCCCAGTTTTTCAGCTTTGTTGTTTTACCTATGCCGGGGTTAAAGCTGTTGGTAGGATCTAATTCTCGATAAAAGTTTTTCAACGCATCTTTTGCAAAATACTCATGTCCCACATTGTGTTCTGCCGGATATTCTGCGCTCCGAGCATCAAAGGTTTCTAAAATTTTGCCTTTCAACGTTTTAGCGTCAGCCCCTTTCTTTAATACATAGTTTTGGTGCATAACATGGCAGAACAAGTGCCCGTAATACAGCTTTGTGTCTATCTGCTCGTCTATTTCTTTAGGTAGAACTTCAAACCAATCAGGATCGTTACGGCGAAGCGCTACATCAATGGTCATCATGGCGCCAACGTCTTTACTGTGCATAACGTGATAGCGCCCTATTGCACCACCGGCAACAAAGCGGTGTAAGATAGCTTTATCAGCCTCCTCTTCTGTACATTCAAAGTAGCTACCTTCGTTCTTTGTGAAGAACTCATCTAGGTAAGCTTTTGCTTCGGCAACGCCGTCGTTACTCATTTCCAAAATCCAGTGGTGCTGGTATCTATCGCGGAATGCTTCCATTCGCTTGGGCAAATGATTAGGAAATAGGTAGCTTAAATACTGCATTACGCGGTCAGACATTTTGTTAGGCAAAAAACCTAGTTTGTCAGTAAATGCATCGAATTTACGCTTGAATGAAAACAGCT
Organism: Alteromonas sp. MTD1; assembly: GCF_042848195.1. Taxonomy (NCBI): domain Bacteria; kingdom Pseudomonadati; phylum Pseudomonadota; class Gammaproteobacteria; order Alteromonadales; family Alteromonadaceae; genus Alteromonas; species Alteromonas sp. MTD1. The sequence continues at coordinate 27,288 of NZ_BTGG01000003.1, read as the reverse complement.
TAGGAATGAATTTAGCTCCCAACTTGCTAATAACAATAAACATATCCTTACCGTACTTCTTAGATACGTCATAGCAGTCGCGATGCAAGTATTCACCTGAATCAGGCAGATTTTTAAAGCTTGATAAAATGTCGCGACGCACTTTAGTAAATACTGCGGCATCATTAGAGCCCACATAAAAAACCTGTTTTTTCTCAGGGATGGGGAAAGTGTCTAAACGCACAGCAAATACCGCAAGTTTTCCTGCACAGCCAGATGCTTCGTGAAGTCTGCGTCCGTCGTTGTTGAAACGCGATGGCGTGTCAGAATCTACATCTCTTACACGTGCGTCATATTCATTGTCAGACGCACGGGCATCTGGGTGCTTAACATCGGCTTCACTGTAACGCTTGTGCTCAAGGTTATTGAGAATTTCCTCAGGGTCAGTGCCTAAGTCAATACCCAGATTGTTCACCAATGAAAGTTCACCCGACGCGTTTATTTGAGCGAACAATGATAGTTCGGTATACGCTGGCCCACGCTTAACGAGCGCACCGCCAGAGTTGTTACAAATACCGCCCACGATAGACGCGCCAATGCATGATGAGCCAATAACTGAGTGAGGTTCACGTCCATAAGGTGCTAACGTTTCCTCCAAGCCGAAGAGTGTACTTCCTGCCAACCCTACAATTTGCTTGCCGTTATCAACAATTTGAATTGCATCAATACGCATGGTGCTAATAATCACCAACGGGCGATCGTAATCTTTGCCATCAGGTGTAGAGCCACCGGTTAAGCCTGTATTGGCCGCCTGCATAATTACGGCGACATCGGCTTCAACACACAGTTTAAGAACTTGCCAAATTTCTACTAAAGAGCCTGGACGAACTACCGCTAGCGCTTCACCTGCACCAAATCGAAAACCTTTGCAATAAGGCTGTTTCTTGGCTTGGTCAGTTAACAGGTAAGCTTGCCCTACTACATCTCGCATGGATGCGATAAGAGATTGAGTATCAGTATTTACGGCCATGATTCTCTCTGTGTTAGTGGTAGAAAATTGTGCAGGAGTCGAACTATACACGAAACCCATCGATAACAAAGAGGGCGAACGCCTTTTCTAAAGACAATTTATTCATATTTAATATATCAAGGTTACGATTAAATGGCGCTTTATACGGCGGATGACCTTTGCAGCCCGACTACACTTTTTACTAGAAAAACACCATCATCCGATAGATGTTAATCACTCAGTTCAGTGATGCTTTACAGCAATCAAAGAATATAGGTAAAACAATGAATTGTGTTACATTGCAGATGAATTCTTAAACTAGATGCAATTATGAAACAACACACCATTTCTTTGCCAACATTATTGATAATCATAGTAACACTGCTACTGCTTTGCGGTTGCAGCGCTATACAGTCAAATAGTCAGTATGAATATGCACCTACAGCAGATCCACTTAACAAGGTGGTACGTGCTCAGTCAGACGCTTTGAAACAAAACAAACTCTTACTTGTAGTATTAGGCGCACAGTGGTGTCACGACAGTACTGGCCTAGCAAAGCGGTTCTCTTCAAATGAAATGCAGCGCATTTTAACGCCCCATTATGAAACGGTGTTCGTTGATGTTGGCATGCTTGAAGACCGCCGAAACATTACCGAACGATTCAACTACCCAATTTACTATGCTACGCCAACGGTAATGATTGTGGACCCATCAAGCAGTGCGTTGCTTAACAGAGCCAGTATGGATATATGGGGCAAAGCAGACAGCATTCCATTAGCGCAGTATGTCGATTACTTTTCAGCATTCGCCAATATGAGCGAAAAACAAAAGGCACCAATGATAGCGTGGCAAAGTACACCACAAGAAGCCCAATATTACGCCGAGCAGGCTTTGCGACTGCAAGAGGCTTATGATGCCCTCAATCCAATGCTATTGCGCGATATTAACGGCGATACGCCAGATGGCTTTTACAAACTGTGGAAAGAGACCAAAGCGTTTAGAACTGAACTACAAGAAACAATGACAAAGCGCGCTGCGCTTACGCTTGAAATGAAAGGAGATGGAAGTGACGAAGCGAAGGCTGCTCCAGCGCTAAGACACTACCACCCATTTTCTTGGGAAGCTAACGAAGGTTAGCTTGCCCCTGTTACGGCCGCGCGATTACCTTGCTTAGGTGCTCTGCGCGGCGAGCCTGCTTTGGCGTTATTACTTTGAGCAGGTTTTTCATTCTGCCTACTTTTATTTTTCTCATTGTACTTATTGCCGTTCGCCGAGTAGCCAGCGTTAGCTTTGTTCGCTGGTCTGCGCCTCTTGTTTGACGGCTTATGAGCTCGCGAACCACCATTTTCGCTGCCTTCCTGCTTATTTTTATGCTTATTATCGCCCTTAACATCGCCTTTTCCGTTGTCTGATGTCGCTTTTGGCTTCTTTGGCTTTTTAGGCTTCTTTGGCTTTGAAAGCGTTGTAGGCGGCACAGCTTGCTGTGGCTCGAAACCTTCTAATACCTCTCTGGGCAACAACTTTTGAATAAGTGTTTCGATGTCCTTAAGGTTTTGCAGCTCTTCTGCGCAAACGAATGACCACGCTTGGCCTGTTGCCCCTGCTCTTCCCGTTCGCCCTATACGGTGAACATAATCTGCAGCGGTATTTGGAAGGTCAAGGTTAACAACAATGGGCAGCTCGCTGATATCAATTCCACGCGCAGCAATGTCGGTAGCTACTAACACTTTAATGTCGCCGCTTTTAAATTCCGCTAGCGCTTTGGTACGCGCACCCTGGCTTTTATTGCCATGAATTGCTGCACTTGGGATTTTTGAGCGCGACAGTTTTTCAGCAATTCGGTTGGCACCGTGCTTGGTGCGGCTGAATACCAACACCTGCTCCCACTTTTTCTGCTTAATTAAGCATATAAGCGCGGTGGTTTTTTTCGACTTATCAATAGTCACTAAATGCTGCTCTACCGCATCCACCGTTGTATTAGCTGGAGCCGTTGAAATACTAACTGGGTCTTGCGTAAGCGTTTTAGCAAGCGCTGTAATGTCAGGTGAAAATGTTGCTGAAAACAGCAAGCTCTGTCTTTTTTCCGGAAGCAGTTTCAGTACACGTTTTATGTCGTGAATAAAGCCCATGTCCAACATTCTGTCAGCTTCGTCTAAAACCAGCACTTCAAGCTGGTCGAACTTAACAGCGTTTTGCTGATGCAGGTCTAACAACCTACCCGGAGTGGCGATCAGCACATCAATGCCCTTTCTTAACGCCATCATTTGCGGGTTAATGCCTACACCGCCAAATACAACAGCTGTTTTAAGCGGCAAAAATTCAGCGAAAGCACATATGCTTTCTTCTACTTGGGCAGCAAGTTCACGCGTTGGTGTAAGTATCAGCGCCCTTACGTTATTACCTCGTACTTTAGGTCCATCCATTAGACGCTGCAAAATAGGTAAACCAAAACCCGCTGTTTTACCAGTTCCGGTTTGTGCTGCAGCCAACACATCTTTTCCTGCCAATACTTCAGGTATTGCCTTCTCTTGAATAGGTGAAGGGGTTGTAAAGCCGCGTTTTTCGATGGCTTGTAACAAGGGTTTTGCTAACCCAAGTTGGTCAAATGACATTCAATGACTCCTAATGTAGGCACGTAGCCTAAAATACATGATCACCAACTAATACATGTCGGTAACACAAATACGCTGTGATAATTTAGATTATTGAGAAAGTGTGGAGATACGTTGTTGCAGATAATGCAAACTTGGTTGTTATTGATTTGGGAATTGTACGTACTTTTTACTCTTATCAATTTGCGCGAATACTACCATTATAGACCTCGCACCACCAGCATATAATTTAACCAACCTCGTAATAAAGGTGTAACGTAAAGTCTATCTATAAGATTACTTACCTACAGCTTCACAGTCTTTACTACTGTAGCAGCGTGGTTTTCTTGTAAATATTCCATTAATCCAAGCAGGCTCAAAGGGCGCGCAAACCGATATCCTTGCATAGCTGTTGCGCCAATCTCTTTGGCAAATTCAACTTGTTCTTCAGTTTCCAATCCTTCAATGGTGCAAGGCATATCTAGAAGCCGACAAAGCCCAACCACATTTTTAATAATTAAAGCTCGTCGTTTACTTGGATCGTCGTGCAGCGAAAAGTCAGGCAACAAAGAGCGGTCTAATTTTATTGCGTCATAGGTTTCGTTGGCGAGTTCGGAAATGCACGAAAAACCCGTACCAAAATCATCTATGGATATCGTCATACCTAATGACTTGAGCGCCGACAATGATTTTCTGGCCTTAGCACTTTGTAACGTAGATTCTGTAATTTCCAATACAAGTTTACGTGGCTGAATATTGTGAATTGTGATGCATTCCTCAAATATGCCTACCACTGATTCATGTTGCAGTTGTACCGCCGACATATTTAAATTTATTTTAATCTCACCAAATCCCCATTGTTCCAAAGTTTTAAACGCCATACACACTTCTTCCAGCATCAGCCTACCGACTTCATGAATGTACTTTGTACGTTCGGCGATTGGGATAAATTTATCAGGTCGGATAGTTCCTTTATCAGGCAAATGCCAGCGAGCAAGCGCTTCAACAGACAGCACGCTTCCATCGGCCGCAACAATGGGCTGAAAAAACGCGGTTATATGTTTGTTTGCTATTGCAGCACCAAGCCCTTGTTGAATGAACAGCCTGTACTCAATATCCTTAGAAAGGCCATCGTGAAAACGAACAATATTATTCTTTCCAAACTGTTTGGCTGAGTACATTGCTATATCAGCATTTTTGAGTAACTCGGTTGCAGACATACTTTCAGAGGCAGTAGCAACACCAATACTAGCAGAAATTTGAAAAGCGCCAGATGACGTACTAAACGAACTGGAAAATGCACCAGTAATACGTTCAGTTATGAGGGCAAGTTCTTCGCTACATGTTGTTGTTGTTACAACAACAAATTCATCTCCACCAAATCGTATTACCGTATCCTCTTCTCTTACCGCAGTCTTGAATCGACTGACACAGCCACGAAGAATTTCGTCGCCCACCTCATGACCATGTGTATCGTTGATCAATTTAAATTCGTCAATATCGATAAATATAATGGAGCAAGGCTCGAGGGATTCTGTAAACTCCTCAACAATTCGACTTAGATAATTGCGATTTCCAGCCCCTGTTAATGCATCAGTGAAGGCTAAATATTTAAGCTGGCTTTCTGACGATTTTAACTCGGTTACATCGGTTAAAATGGCGACAAAATAGTCTTTGTTGTCTGCGATAGAAAAAGCCGAAGTAGACATAACAATATGTCGTCTTACGTCGTATTGGTCCACAATCGTAATGTCAGTTCGTAACCCATCAACAAGATAGTTAGGTCTATTGTCTTTCTTTCTTGATTGAGGAAAAACGCTGTTAATGTGAAAACCGATTATTTGCCCTTCCTGTTTATCAACCATTTCACAGAACGCGCTATTAACCTTTATAACGGTTCCTGTGTGGTCGTATACGAGAACTCCCTCTTTGATTTCACTTACAATCTTATCTGCTATGCCCAAGCTCGATTGCGTACTTCTTAGCTCTGTTACATCCTGAATAGCCCCCACCTGCACTTCATCTTTTGTTAACGTGACGTCTGATAAAACGACTTGGAACCACTGTCGCTCTCTGCCTTCTAAGTCAAGCTGCAATACAGAACGAAACTGATGTTTGTTTGCTATTGAGTATTGTAATTCTGATAAGTCTCGGCTAGGAAATAACGCGATAAAATCGTCTAACGCCATTGTTTGAGGAAAATTAAGGAGGTTATCTACGTTTTTAATAACAACCGAGTGGGATACTTTATCCACTTCTAAAATACTCAACTTCGCGACTTCAGAAGCTAGCGTTAGGCGTTTGTTAGAGCTCGCTAATTCTTGCTCAATACGCTTTCGTTCAAGTGCAATCTGAACTGCTGTTTTTAAAGATATCTCTCCAAAAGGTTTTATTAAATAGCCATAAGGCGAAATAGAAAGTGCGCTTGAAATGGTGTTTTCATCAGTATAAGCCGTTGTGAATATAATGGGGAGATTGTGCTTTTTTATTATAGATTTAGCGACATCTATGCCCGATTCAGCGCCACCCAAGTTTATGTCCATCAAAATAAGTTCTGGTGAGCTTGCGTTTAATATGGGCTCAATTTGGGTGGGCTCATTAGCTATCCCCACCACATCCATACCAAACCCTTTTAGAAGTCGGCTGGTGTTCATTGCCTCTACTAACTGATCTTCAATAATGAGTATTTGGGGCTTTTTATCCTTTTTCGCCATCATTACGCCTCAAACCCAAGGTTTCTGATTTCTTTTTCTAAAAGTTCAGTATCCACAGGTTTTGTTAACACGGTGACATCTTCCAACGCTTGAGGAAGCGCCATGGCTGCACCATATCCAGTGATGAAGAAAAACGGTACTCCACGCTTTTTCAAATCCTCACCTAGCTGAAAGGAATTTTCATTCCCTAAATGTACATCAAGAAACAGCATTGAAGGGTCGCGCTGAGCTAGCGCAGCTCTTGCTGACCCAACATCACCAAAAATTTCTACATTTTTAAAACCGACACTTCTCAGTTTTCTTTGTAAGTCTAAAGAGATAAGCAAATTGTCTTCTACGATAAACGCCGACGCTGTTTTTTTACGCTCACTTAAAGGGATTACCGACGACTTTGTGACTGATAAAGAAGATACATCGTCCTCATCAGAGCTAACACCAAGCTCAACATGCTTTTCAGGGATCGTAAATCGCGCTTTTAAGCCTGAAATGTCTGGGAACAATTCTGTTTTGCCACCCAGTTCATGAGGAATAACAGATTTAATTACCGTCATTCCAAATCCTTCGCTCGCCATTTCCGCCACCGGCGGGCCGCCTTTTTCTTCCCACTCAATCACGCAGCCTTTTTCTTCATCGAAAGACCAAGTAATGGCAACACGGCCATCGTTGCTAGTAGCACTCAATGCACCATATTTGGCTGCGTTGGTAATCATTTCGTGAAATACTAAAACAACCGGCGTAACAGCGTGGGCAGTTATTGAAATATCTGGCCCAGCTATCTTGAACGCTGACTCATTGACCATGTAAGCCTTGAGTTCATTGTGTAGTAACTTTCTAAAGCCAATGCTTTTCCACGAGGCATGTGTTAGCTGATCATGACCAAGTGCCAATGCAGATATTCTTGCAGATAACGAGTTAACAAACGTATCGATGTCATTTTTTGTTTGTGATGTTTGCCCTACTATCGCATTGACCAAATTAAGAATATTTCTAACTCTGTGATTGAGTTCGCCAATGAGTAACTCTAATCGCTTTTTGGCCTCACGCTGTATTGTCTCTTTTTCGTGTAGATGCCTGATCGTTAGTTCCATTACTCCAAGTCTAATCGACTTTGCTCTCTCCATGTCTAAATCTGTCCATGAAATAGATTTTGTTGCGTTAACTTCTATCCATTTTTCAAAGCTTGAGCGCGGCGTCAGTATGTTTTCATTACCGCGCTTTTCCACACGTTTTTCAGGATTTCCAGCCCACGTCACTTTTTGAGTAATAGATTTGCGGTACAGAAAAATATAATCCATTGGCGAGGATGATATTTTTATAGCTAGCACACCAGCTACTTCATTGTCAGAAAGTGCCTCATCGGCGATCACTAAGTTATCCAAACGGTGCACTTCTGCATCGGAGTACTTTGCAAGATACTCGGTGAGCATTTTGACTTTTTTGTGACTAAGTGCAGCCCCATTCTTTACATACTCATCACTGAAACAACACCCTATACCGTCAATATCAATAAGTCCTTTCAGCAATTCTAGCTGTTCTACTATGGCATTCGCTAGTGACTGTCCTAGCGCAAGATTACTCAATACTTTCGTGAAGGTACTCGTTGCCTTTTCGCTTACACGAATACGCTCTTGTATTAGTCTATTCGAAAGTTCTAATGAAAATATTTCACTAAAAAGCTCTAACTGCGAAAGTAGCCGCACTGGAACAATTTTGTCTGAGTTGTGGTGACATGCAATGAGCCCCCATAATTCACCTTCAATAATGATTGAGATAGACATGGATGCACTCACCCCCATATTTTTTAAATATTGAATATGGATAGGGGAAACAGCGCGTAACTTGGACTGTGATAAATCAAGGGCTGGGGCATTATCGTCGTGAGATAATAAGGGAGATGTTTTGGCATGTACACTAGCGATAGTTCTAGTTAACGTGCGTTTGTATAACGCTCTCGCTTGTTTTGGAATATCAGAAGCGGGGTATCTCAAACCCAAAAATGGCACCATGTCTGCATTTTTAGCCTCAGCAACGACTTCACCTGCACCATCTGATAAAAACTGATAGAGCATGACCCTGTCAAAACCAGTCGCAAATTTTAAAGCTTCCACTATTCCATCATAAAGCAGCGGGATGTCTTTTAACTGAGAGACTTGATTCATAAGTGCTGATAGCACATTGTCATGACTTACAGTGGAGGCTTCTGGTTCAAACTCCATAACCACGGTTCCCCCTACTGCATGAACCGCAATATTGAACTTATCAGTTGCGCCTTTTAACGTTCGGGCCTTTAAGTGGCAAGGCTTACCAATAATAACAGACTGATGCTGCGCACCCCGGATGGCGTGAGCTAGCTCTTTATCTACCTGTTCCCATAAGTTTTCACCAAGTAATTGCGAAGCTTCTACATCAAGAAAATCGCCAACATTTTCTGATATGTGGGTAACGATGCCTTCTGTGCTTACAGCGATGAGAAAGCCATAATGTTGCACATGCTCTAGCAAATGAATGGGTTCATTGTCACACTGACTCACCAGCGTGTTTATGTCACTCGAATCTCTTTGCATTGAACTCGCCTGTGAGAGATGGAGCCCTCTATAGAATAGCGAGCCACTGACCATAAACATTAAAAAATGTCGAAAGATAACTCGCAAGATACGGTTGTTGTTTAGAGTGTAGACTAGTTTGTAGATAACACCGCACTTTTATTCAAAGAATCTTATATTCTTAAATTTCTGGCCGCCTTAAAAGAAATAGAAGTCTTTGACGAAGTGTTAAAACCGCAAAAATGGTGTTTCCACAAACTGTTTTTATTTTTATCAAAACGACAAAAAAAGTAGAGTTAACAAACCTTGTATGTTGCTGAGCCCCAAAAGAGACAGCTCGCTAAAAACTCAATAAAACAATATATATCAAAGTATTAAATCATTTGAAAAAGACTCTGGCACAATCAGAAATGGCAAATGACGAACTTTGTCGAGCGACGCAAGTTCGCAAAATCATCAAAACTATGACATGTTGATGTTGTGGATGTTAAAAACCACTTTACCTACACCACGTTAAAGGATAAAAACCGCGCACTATTTAATTACCACATCACCGTGGTTTAGCAATGAAGAAGAAAACATGAATGTTGATAGTTTGACTACGCACTTTGAAGAAAAGTGGTCGCTGGTAAAAGCATCTGTGATGTCTGACAGCTTTATGATTCAGCTTGCAACCATCGCAGTGATTTACTGCGTTGCTTTTATACTCGCAAGACAAGTGAAAAAACCATTTAAATTTACCCGTGAAGCGCCTGAACATGGAGCGCATACTTTACATGGCTTTATGTTCAAATTGGGTGAGGCATTGTTTCCGCTAATTACTATTAGCATGTTGAAACTTACCACAGTGCTTGGCGAACAGTTTCAGTTCGACGCTTGGTTACTAGAAATAGCTATTGTCGTTGCTTTACTGCTTTTCGTAAGCTCGCTTATTTATGGTTTTGTCGAAAACAGAACCATAGCAACGTTTATGCGCTGGCTTGGCCTACCCATATTGTTTTTACACCTAATAGGTATCTTACCACTAATCACCTCTACCCTAGAATCTATTGCTATCTCGGTTGGAAATGTAGAAATCTCCGCGTATGGCGTTACCCGTGTACTGTTATTTGGCGCACTACTTTTCTACTTGGGAAGAAGCTCTAATGCCATTGGCCAAGATATCATCCGCAACCATAAGTCGTTGGACGTATCTACCAAGGAAGTGTTTGCAAAGCTGTTCGAAGTAGCCCTGTTCTGCGTGGTATTCCTGCTACTGCTGAATGTTATGGGTATAAACCTTACTGCATTGGCCGTGTTTGGTGGTGCCGTAGGCGTTGGTTTAGGTTTGGGTTTACAGTCGATAGCGTCAAACTTCATTTCGGGCATCATCATTTTATTAGATAAGTCACTAACGGTAGGTGACTATGTTGAGTTAGAAGATGGTCAGAAGGGCATCGTGCGCGAATTTAAGATGCGTTACGCTGTGTTAGAAACATACGACGGTAAAGACGTACTGGTTCCTAATGAGAAGTTTATCAGCTCACTGCTAATAAACTGGACCCATAAAAACCAGAAACAGCGTTATCGCATTGACTTTTCCGTGGCCTATAAAACTGATATTCGTGCCATGGTTGAAATTGTGAAAGAGGCTGTCGGTCAGCATCCTCAAGTAATTAACGGTGACGATGTGCCTTTTGAAGAACGCCCAGACTGCGAGATTGATAGCTTTGGCGACTCGGGTGTAAATATGTTTGTCGAATTCTGGATGGAAGGCGTAGATGACGGTAAAAACCGCGTAGGTGGCGATTTGCTACTCATCGTTTTTGAAACACTTCGCGAACATAACATTGAAATTCCGTTCCCGCAGCGTGAAGTACGTGTGATCAATGAACAAGACGTTGGTATTCGTAACACCACACCATAGATAATACGGTTGAACTATTGAGGACGCTTCGCGCTCGGCTCAGAACCTCGCGCGAAGCACATCCCAGCTCCATTCTGGTGCGCTTAATCCACACATTAAAAGAAACTTCTGATAATCAGACTTTCCCATTGCAGTGGCGACGGTTTTAAGCTGCGACTTTGCGCGTATTGCTTTCACCTGCAGCAGCTCTAAACGTTTATCAGCTCTTTCATCAAAGTTGTCATTAATAATCAAGCTGGCCTTATTAGTAGCTTCACACGCTGTAATAACATAACCCAGAAGCTTCACATACACCGACACCATCTGTTTCTTTTCAAACACAGTTTCAAATGGCGAGCCTGCCAGCATTTGCTGAAAGCTTGCGTGCGTTTCATTGCCTATCAAGGTGTTCAGCTCTAGTAACGTATCTAGCATCATCTGTAGCAGGCGCTTGTGAACGTCACCGTATAATGCAGTGTCACTTAAATCGTTTATGTCTTCATTTAGTATTTCTAAGTTAACCAACGCGCGCTGTAGCCTTGCCATTACCACTGTGCCTGTATTTTGTGCATTAATGCGTCAGTGTACCTAATACCCCCTTGCAATGCGACGCTTCCCTCGCTTGGAAGCGCGCAAAAAAAACGGGGCAATATGCCCCGTTTTTAATCGCCTGTGTTAGCTATTTAACCATTGGCGCTTTTCTACGTGCCTTACAAACTGAGTAAGTCTACTTCTTAGACAAAGACGCAGTTAGGTCATGGCGTAAATCGAATCGATCTAGCGTCATTACTTTAGTCCACGCATCAACAAAGTCTTCAACAAAACGTTGTTTTGCGTTGTCGTAAGCATACACTTCAGCTACCGCACGCAGTTCGCTGTTTGAGCCAAACACTAAATCAACAGGAGTACCTGTGTATTTCACTTCACCAGTATTACGGTTTACACCTTCGTAAACAGAAGGGTCGTCAGTTTTTCTCCACTTAATGCCCATGTCTAACAGGTTCACAAAGAAGTCGTTGCTTAACGTATTCACATTGTCAGTAAACACACCGTGAGTAGAATCGTTAGCATTAGCACCTAATGAACGCATACCGCCAAGCAGCACCGTCATTTCAGGAACCGTCAAACTTAGCTGATCGGCTTTATCCACTAGCATATCAGTAGGCGAACGATAGCTTGCTTGCGCATTGTAGTAGTTTCTAAAAGCATCAGCAGAAGGTTCTAATAATGAGAAAGAATTTACGTCAGTTTGCTCCTGAGTTGCATCCGTACGACCTGGTTTCACAGGTACGGTTACTTTTACGCCCGCATCTGCAGCGGCTTTTTCAATCGCAGCCGCACCGCCAATTACGATAAGATCAGCAAGCGACACTTTCTTTTTAGAGAACATGCGAGAATTGTATTCTCCTTGCACTTCCTTAAGTTTCGCCACTACTTCTTTAACAGTGTCTGGTTCGTTTACTTCCCAGTCCATTTGAGGCTGAAGTGCAATGCGTGCTCCGTTCGCACCACCGCGCATGTCTGATGCTCTAAAGCTTGATGCCGACGCCCACGCTGTTTTAACAAGCTGCTGAACCGTCAAACCAGTGTCTAAAATGTCTGACTTCAACTTTTTCACGTCTTTGTCAGAAATCATTTTGTAGTCGGCTTCAGGCACAGGATCCTGCCAAATGAAATTCTCTTCTGGAATATCGTTACCCAAGTAACGTGCCTTTGGCCCCATATCTCTGTGCGTAAGCTTGAACCATGCTTTCGCAAATGCAGTTTGGTATTCTTTTGGATCGGCTAGGAAGCGCTCTGCGATTTTGCGGTATTCAGGGTCGTATTTAAGCGCCAAGTCAGCGGTTGTCATTACCGGCGGGTTCTTTTTACCTTCTACGTGAGCATCAGGCACCGACTGGTGTAACGACTCGTCAGTTGGGATCCACTGGATAGCGCCGGCAGGACTACGCGTTTGCTTCCATTCGAAGCCCAATAGGTTTTGTAGATACAAGCTAGTCCATTTAGTGGGCAGCTGTGTCCAAGCACCCTCAAGACCACTGGTAACAGTATCTTCAGCATTGCCTTTGCCGCAGTTGTTTTTCCAACCTAAACCTTGCTCTTCAAGGCCTGCTGCGCCAGGTTCGCCTTCAAGACAGTCTGAAGGTTTATGTGCACCGTGCATTTTGCCAAACGTGTGACCACCTGCAATTAGCGCGACAGTTTCTTCATCATTCATCGCCATACGACCGAATGCAATGCGGATGTTCTTTGCTGAACCCATAGGGTCTGGCTTACCTTTGGGACCTTCTGGGTTTACGTAAATCAAACCCATATGCGTTGCACCAAGTGGACGCTGAAGCTTACCATCTCGCTCTTCGCGATCGCTGGCTAGCATTTCAACTTCAGGGCCCCAATATACTAGGTCCGGCTCCCAATCATCGGTACGGCCACCAGCAAAGCCGTAAGTATCAAAACCCATGTTTTCCATACCTACGGTGCCCGCTAAAATCATTAGGTCGCCCCATGACAAACTCTCACCGTACTTTTGCTTAATTGGCCATAACAAACGGCGTGCCTTGTCTAAGTTGCCATTGTCGGGCCAGCTATTTAGTGGATCGAAACGCATCTGGCCACCATCACCACCGCCGCGACCATCAAGCGTACGGTAGGTACCAGCAGCATGCCAAGAAAGACGAATAAAGAAAGGACCATAGTTACCAAAGTCGGCGGGCCACCAGTCTTGCGACGTCGTTAATAATTCATTGATATCGCTTTTCACTTGGTCAAGGTCTAGCTTTGAAAACGCTTTTGCATAGCTAAAATTTTCGCCCAAAGGGTTAGAGCGTTTGTCGTGATCGCGCAGTGGTGAAAGGTCTAACTGATCAGGCCACCAGAATTGATTGCTTTTGGCTTGGAATGCCTTTGTCATTCCCATGCCTTTTGCGCCAGCAGGCTTACTTATTTGATCGTTAGCCATTGCACCTGAGGCGCACAAAGAAAGCGCAACGAGTGCAGAAACTGTTGTTCTTTTAAACCTTCTTGTAATCATATTCATTTCCCGTTCTACATTGTTTAGACAATAAAAAGTGATTCACACCCTTTTTATTAACATTCTATTTACCTAATACAGTTAAGAAGATAGTCAGTGCAGCGATTAAATGACAGATAATAAAATGGATTCTGCTGATTGAATTTTTCAATTAAAAAAAAGACATTCTCTTTCAATGATTTAGTATGAAGATCACAGTGCGCCTAAAACCGTGAAGCTATTTCACACGCTGTGAAATGTTTTCGAGTGACGTATGAAGCAGTGAACAATCACTCGCTATAAATTGTGCAAAAATAAATCACATTTAATCAAAGTAAGAAAAAATTTCATGACTTACGCTGACATTTTGAAAGTTTTACGATGGCATGACGTTTGAAATACCTCTAAGGAATTTTGTCGCATTAGCTTCACAACGAAGCCAATGGATTGATTAATAGCGAATGAGGAAAACATCATGAAAAAATTTCTTGGAACAGTAAGTTATCTAAGTGCCATTGCATCTATCAGCGTAATGGCCTCTTTTGGTGCACACGCTCAAAGTGCTCAAGTAGAAGCAAAAACAAGTGGCTTCTATGTTGGTGGTAACTATGGGTATTTGCGTGTAGAAGGTGAAGATGACTTCGACGATGATAAAGATGTTTGGCAAGGTATTGCTGGTTACAAATTCAATGAATGGATAGCTATTGAAGGTAGTTATATTGACTTTGGCGACTACGGCAATGATTTAGCTGGCGCAGAGACTGACGGTTATACAGCAGCGGTAAAAGGTATATTACCGCTTACTGAACGATTTTCACTTTACGCTAAATTAGGTCAACTATGGTCAGAAACCGAATACAACTTAGGTGGTTTCAGCCAGGAAAATGATGATGAAAGTCTATTTGTAGGTGCAGGTTTAAGCTACGCTATTACCAGCAACTTTTTAGTTAATGCTGAATATACGGTTTACGACACTGAACTTGATGCTGACGAAGCATTTGACGACATTGACGATACCGATTTTGAAACGGATTTAAAGCAAGCAAGTATCGGTGTTGAATACCGTTTCTAACAAAAAAATGAAGAACTGAGAAAAACGCAGCGATAAGCTGCGTTTTTTGGTTTTACCTACTTTTTATTTTTACCCATCAATACGTTGTATTAACTGCGCTAGCTCTTCAATTTTTGCCACCGTTGTTTTTACAAGGTTATCAATTTCGTTCGATGAAGCTTGTGAGTTTCCGGCTAACGTTCTTACCTCATCGGCAACCACTGCGAACCCTCTGCCCATTTCACCAGCTCTCGCTGCTTCAATAGCCGCGTTAAGTGCCAACAGATTGGTTTGTTCCGAAATAGAGTTAATGGTACCGACTATGGTACTTATAGTTTGACTGGTAGTGAGCAATTCCTGCATAGCGCCTTGAGTGTCATTCACTGCTCGTTTTCTCGATGATACATTGATTGCAAAAAAGACATACCGAGTGATACTTCCGGAAAAGTTTTTCAGTGCACAAATACGAGAATCGAACGCTAAATACGTACCGTTAGCTTCAAATTCGAATATTTTAGACACGAAGCCCTGCCCTTCCAGTGCACTCTTATCTTCAGGTGTAAGTCTCGACATAACTTCTTGCGCAAAGGTTTTCGAATCATATACGCCTTTCAAGGTATCTCTTAATAATTTATTCGCTTCAATGACTTCACCATTTGGCTTCGTCTCTAGCAACACTAAAGCCTCACCAATAGCTTTTAATTTGTTGGTAAAATCTAATGCCATTTGTTTGACACGGGTAATGTCGGCCTGTACCGCTATGAAATTAACAAGCTGCCCATCATTGAAAACAGGATTAATAGACAGTGACGTCCAATAGGGAACGCCGTCTTTTCGGTAGTTGAGTATTTCATCGTAAAATGCATCTCGATTTTTCAGTTTCTGACGAATAACATCTACGGTTCGTTGGTCGGTTTCTTCCCCTTGCAAAAATGAACCTGGCTTGCGACCTTTCACCTCATCAAATTCATAACCGGTTAATCGAGTAAACCCGTTGTTTACATATTCAATTAACCCGTCGGCGTCTGTAATAATTACTGCGTTATCGGTTTCGTTAGCAACCAAAGAGAGCACCCTTTGCATCTCTCGCTGCTCTACTTCTTCGGTCACGTCTTTAATAAATGCGGTATATAACGTACGGTCTGCTAGGCGAACTTTGGAAAGCGACAGCCTTCCCCACAGCGACCCGCCATCTTTACGCTCAACTTTAACTTCACGGCTGGTGCCAACAATTTTGTCATGCCCAGTTTCCCTATTGGCATTTACAAAGTTGTCGTGATTTGCCTGAATGGCTTGAGGCACAAGCATTTTTACGTTTTGCCCAATTACCTCTGAGCGTTCGTAGCCCCATAGCTTTTCAGCAGAAGCATTGAACAAGGTCACATTATTGTTTTCATCAATACAAACAACAGCATCTAACGCTTGCTCTAGCGTTTGCTCCACGATTTCTCGTGCCTCGCGCTCTTCTGTTACATCGCGAACAAATGCGGTGTAATGCTTTTTCCCACCAACAATGACCTGCGACAAAGCAAGTTGAACCCAAATACGATCGCCGCTTTTAGTTTCTAGTTCGACTTCTCTTGCGCTACCTACTATTTTGTTTATGTTGGTATTTCGATGTGTATTCACATAACTGTCGTGATTAGCTTGATGTTCGTGGGGCACCAACATCTTTATGTTCTTACCAATTACCTCATTAGGTGTATATCCCCATAGATTTTGTGCAGCTTGGTTATAAAACGTGACATTGTTATTCTCATCAATTGTGACAACAGCCAAAATTGACTGTGAGAGTGCTTGTTCTGCTGCATTTTCTCGGGAAAAGAAACCCATTGTTACTCACCTGTTTTTACTAGATAAATCTTTATATAGAAGATAATTTGCATATTCGCCAGCTTGAATTAATACGAAAGACTAATAGTGAAAAAATTACAAAAATTATTTTCCTCCAAACAGTCTGACAGTCCGCTTTAAAAAAATTAAACATTAAATTCAGCACCTTAAGATAATCCAAGTAATTGGAACGTTTTCTGCAATTACTTTGTATTCGCCATTTAACCGGTATTACAAGGCTACTGTTATGAGTTCTAAGCATTCTATTTTTGAACCAGGTCAAAATTGTTGGGTTGAAAGTAAAGCCCGTTTTTCGGCGCCACTCATAGACTGCGGGAATTACTACAAAGCCCTTCACAGTGCCATTGTTAACGCTTCTCATAGCATTTTTATAGTGGGATGGGACATTGATAGCCGTATTCGATTGCTTCGCGGTCAAGATGAAAAAATCAGTGAAGCGCCCAGCGTTATAAGCGACTTACTGGCATGGAAAGCGGAGCAAAATCCAGATATTAAAATTTATCTTTTACGTTGGGATTCGTCGCTAGCATTTTTTGCTCAACGAGAGATGTGGGCAAAAGAGATATGGGAAGAGAAAACCCCTGACAACGTAGAAACTGAGTTAGACGACACGATTCCAATGGGTGGAAGTCAGCATCAGAAAATTGTAGTAGTAGATGATGAAGTAGTTTTTTCTGGTGGTATGGACGTGTCGACGAATCGCTGGGATACCCGAGACCATCCGGTACTATCTGAAGAACGCAGCGGCCCTGACGGTGAATACGGCCCACTACACGACGTACAAATGATATCAAGCGGTGCTGTAGTTGAGCACTTCGCAAAACTAGTAAGGTGGAGATGGCAGCGCGTTGCCCAAACCACACCTTTAGACATCAGAGAAGATGTAGACTACAGCGACGAAGCACAACTGCCTAAATCGTGGCCTGAAGATTACCCACCACTATTTGAGAATGTTTCGTGTGCACTAGCACGTACCATCCCTTTTATGGACGATGTTGAGCCGGCGCAGGAAGTACGCCATATGCTCATCGACCTCATAAGTGAAGCTGAATCGTTTATCTTTATTGAAAATCAGTTTACTACACGTCAAGAGATTGCTGAGGCGCTCAACAAACAACTTAAACTCAAACCTGATTTGAACGTTGTCATCGTGAGTTCATACGAACCCAAAGGCAAGTTTGAGTGCGAGGCTTTTTGGGCCAGTAGAATAGAGTTCAAGGCCATACTTGAAAACGGCATCGAGCCCGATCGAGTGCGCCTCACGTATTCATCAGTAGAAGACATAAAAGGCAGAAAAGCTTACAAGCGTATTCACTCAAAGGTAATGACCATCGACGATAAATATCTTGTTATTGGTTCATCAAACTTAAGTAATCGCTCAATGACACTAGATACCGAAATCGACACTGTGCTTTTTGGCAATACGGCAAAAAACAGGGAAAAAATAGCGCAGGTAAGAAATGACTTGCTTGCTGAACACACAGGAAGAGCGTTAGATGATATGCCTGCTCTCTTTGAACAGTCCAACCCTGTGAAGGCGCTTCTAGAAAACCAATTAGCACATGGCTATGTGCTAAATGAAGTGCGTGACGAAGAATTTACCGAGCATTCGGTTGAGAATGTGTTTAGGACACTTTCAGATCCAGAAGAGCCTCTGATGTCTGTTCCCACTATGGGAGGCGCGTCAATACCTGCCCGAAACCCAAGGCGTAGAAGCGTTATGATCATGATAGGCATTACTATCATCGCTATTCTAGGTGGTTTGATGTATTGGGCTAGTCAATCTATCGAATGGTTAAGCTCCGAGAACATCAGTGCGTTCTTAGAAAAGAGTAGAGGTACGTATTTCGCTTTACCAACCGTACTTTTGGTGTACGTAGTCGGCGGTTTACTCTTCTTTCCTGTAACGGTGTTGTCTCTTGCTGTTGCCGCCATTTTCGGCCCTATTTGGGGCCCTATATACGGTATGTTGGGCGCACTTGTTAGTTCAGCTCTTTTATTTGTAATAGGTAAAATCTCTGGAAACGCGGGTTTACGAAAGATAGGCGGACCCAAAGTTGCTGCGGTAGATGAAAAGTTAAAGCGAAGTGGTATTGTGGGCGTTGCTGCAATACGAATGCTGCCTATCGCGCCGTTTAGTTTAGTTAATTTGGTTGCAGGTATTTCTTCTATCGGTATTGTGCAGTTTTTGGTGGGCACATTTTTAGGAATGTTCCCACCTATGATAGCAAAAGGCCTTGTGGGCGATTCAATTGCGCAAATTTGGAAAAACCCATCAGTCGAGACTATCAGCTACCTAGCCATTGGAATTCTGGTTTGGGCCCTGATGATATGGGGTTCTCAAAAATTTGCTCGTTACTATCAAATGCGTAAAGAGGCACAGCAAGGCAACATGCCCACAAACGACACAAATAACGCATCGAGCACTGTTAAAAATAGTGAAGCAGACGAATGTGCCGCGTAATCTCGTACAACATTCACAGCGGCGTTGGGCGAGATAAGAAGCAAGACTATAAACGTATCGGCGAGTTTCTTGTCGAGCAACGTGCTGATATAGTGCTTTTACAAGAGATGGACACTCGCCCCGCGCATCGCTCTATTGATAAAGACATCAAAGATATTTGCGCTAACAATACGTATAAGTTAACGGCTTCTCCGGCTCTTTTTGAAGAAAGCGGTTGGTACGGCAATGCCGTGCTATCGCGGTTTGACGTAATATCACATGATACCTTTAAGATAGGGCATCCCAATCGGCAGCCACGGAACATTCAAATAGTTAAACTGCTGACCGACCAAGGTCCTCTTACTGTTTTAAATACCCATTTTGGATTAAAACGCTGGGAGCGCAGAAAACAACTCACAGCGTTATTTAGTTATGTTAAAAAGCAGCTTCAAGCTAACCAAACACCGCTATTGCTGGCTGGCGACTTTAATGAATGGCAGTTAGGGTCAGGTTTATTCAAGCCACTGAATAAACTGTTAAATCAACAAGCATTCGGCGCTACCTTCCCAAGCGTGTTCCCGCTATTTTCATTAGACCGCGCTTGGCTAACCTCCGAAATAACGATATTTCAGGCCAAAAAAATCAATACTCAACAAACAAAAAACCTATCTGATCATCTACCGATACTTATTGATTTCGAATTGCCGAACTAAACTTTTAAGTGGAAAACAAAGGAAAATTGCCCTCCGCGAAATACAGCATAAAGTCGAATACACACAATTGTCGCTTTTGTCATATACTGAAAATTAGCTAACATTTTACTAACACTGTTCACATAACGATAAATTGTTGCAGTAACGCGAAAGTTGCACATACTTTATCAAGAAGAGCTGTGTCCCCTGCAGAATTTTGGAGGAGTTTTATGTCGATATCAGTATTAGTCGCTGATGACTCTAAGCTATCAAGGCGAAGCGTTATTCGCTCATTACCACAAGATTTAGACTATGACATCACAGAAGCAACTAACGGAAAAGAAGCGATAGAAGCGCTTAAAAGCGGCTTTTTTTCGCTGCTATTACTTGATTTAACCATGCCAGAAGTAGACGGCGTTGGTGTACTTGAGTACCTCCACGAACAGCAAGATAAACCGAATGTTATAGTTATTAGTGCAGACTTCCAGCCGGAAAAGCAAAAAATAGTGATGGCTTTGGGCGCGAAGCGTTTTCTGCGTAAACCTTTGGACAAAGAAGAGCTAGCAATGGCGTTATTTGAACTGGGGATGTTATGAGCATTGAACTTCCTTTAGACGAAGAGCAGAGAGACGCGCTTCAAGAGCTGCTGAATATTTCCATGGGGCAAGCCGCCAATTCTCTCGCTCAACTTATCGAAACAAAAATTGATATTTCTATTCCAAAAATTTCCGCTGTTACGCCTACTGAGCTCTATAGCTTGCTGTTTGAAACTCAGAACGCTTTATACACGCGACAGTCTTTTCTTGGTGATATCCATGGTGAGGTAATGTCTGTTTTGTCTCGTCGTGGTTTGGTTGAAGTAGCAACCCTTATGGATTACGACGAACCCTTGAGCAAAGAAGACACGCAGGAGATTATTTTAGAACTTTGTAATATTCTGGCTGGCGCATGCCTTTCTGGGCTTTCAGAACAGTTAGCACTTACCACTAACTTAAATATGCCCACGCTCTTTCAACCCGATAAAACGAATTTTGACGAGCTTCAATGGCAGCATAGCTTAGTGATGGAGGTGCAGTTTGTCATTACCGTTTCGTCGTTCAGCATGCGCGTTGTTTTTTGCTTAGACGATGAATCGTTAAAAAGAATGAAGAACACATTAGATGAGCTGCTGGGCTAATGTTTGAGCAGTTAGTAGATAAGCTCCCCGTCGGAATTGGTATTGTTGATGAGAGCTTTAATGTGGTTTATTTGAATGAATTTTTTTTGGATAGGCTACCACAAGATCTGCGTAACGATTTTAAACAGAAACCCATAACCATTCTTTTTCAAGAACAAGAAAAGTTCTTGAAACGCCGATTAAAATCGGTGTTTGTTTTGCAGCATCCCAGCTTTAGCTATTGGGAGCAGCGCCCCCATATTTTCCCATTTAAAAGCTCGCGCCCCATTACAGGCGAAGAGACACAGATGTATCAAAATATGGAAATACTGCCCATTAAAGATAAAAAATCAGGCGGCAGATTTGCGTGTATTTTTTTACAAGATGTTACTGCACAGGCAAGCTACTTCCGTACTCAGCAGAAGCTATCGGAGGCGTTGAAAAAAGAACATGCAGCACAAGTAAAACTTATCCGGAAATTAGATCAAGCACAAAGCCAACTTATCCAAGCAGAAAAAATGGCGTCTACAGGACAGCTTGCTGCGGGCATCGCCCACGAAATTAATAATCCTATTGGTTTTGTTGCGGCTAATTTAGATACGCTTAGCCAGTATGCAACGCACCTTATAGCCATTTGCAATGGTGTACACGAGCGTTTAGACGACTTAAATGAAGATATTAAAGACCAGCTTGAAGCGCTGTACAGCACTCATCACTACGCATTGTTAAAAGAAGACATTGCAGAGCTTATTGAAGAGTCGAGTGATGGCCTAGCAAGGGTAAAAGATATTGTTCAAAATTTGAAAAGCTTTTCCTTGCAAACCGCGGAAGGCATCCAAACTATAGAGGTCTGCACACTGTGTAACCAGCTAATATCTTTAATTTCTGCTCAATATGGTAAGCCGCAGTACAAGTTTGATTGCGCCCTAGAAAAAATTGAAATAATGGGCGACCCTGGTCCGTTAAAGCAAGCTTTAATGAACGTGATGATAAATGCAGCACAAGCCATCAACGATAAAGGCTTCATTAAGTTAACTGTTATTGAAAAAGGCGATACTGTAGTATTTAAAATTCTCGACAGCGGATGCGGAATTCCCCAGAGCAATTTAAAACGGATATTTGAGCCCTTCTTCACAACCAAGCCAGAGGGCCAAGGGCAAGGATTGGGGTTATCAGTAGCTTACACTGCAATTGAAAAGCACCATGGAAAAATTAGTATTAGTAGCAAAGAAGGAAAAGGTACAGTCGTAGAGATTACGATCCCTAAATTCATCACGTCAACGCAGTCTGTCGAAGAGGATTTAGCAGACGCTGAGTAATCAAGCACTCCACACTTTTTTGCTGATTAACTGGCTAAAAAGGAATAGTAGTTATAGTGTCGCCGTTAACTCACACAGTATTCATACACCCCTAATTCATTTTCTGTACGCAACAGTTTGTCGTTATTTATTAAGTAATTTACGTGTGACATACATTCCGCAACAGCAAATACCATGCTTCTGCTGTTTAACTCTCGTTTAAAAAGCACCGGTAATAATGACGTTATCGTTTGAGGCGTTTTACAAGTATCAAGTAGCGCAGACAGGTGATGTTGATGATGCGCTACAAGCTCGTCTACACGTTCATGTAGCCCAATAAATGGAAGCTTATGTGCTGGTAAAACTACAGTGTCGCTGGGCAGTGCTTTAAACTGAGGAAGCGTATCTAAATAGTCTGCCAGCGTATTCGCATCCGGCTCTGTAGAGTAAGCGCCAATATTAGGCGTAATAATTGGCAGTACGTGATCGCCAGAAATTAAAATGTTTTTACTGGCGTTGTATAAGCACGCGTGTTCTGGAGAATGACCTCGCCCTATTATTATTTCCCATTGTTCAGAGCCAAAGCGTAACTTCATATTGTGTTTTAGGCGCGTGTAGCTTACCGGTAGCGGTGAAACAACGCTGCTAAACCCTTTTGTACCGCCTGAGGTTAATTGTGTTATTAAATCGCTATCTAACCCAGCTCTGTGGTAATAACGCTTGTCTCTCTCGTTCGGCGCACCGTTCTTACCAGCGCTAAAAGCACGAGCTGTAAAATATTCAGTTTGAGACATGTAAAAAGGCACATCGAACCTATCGGCAATCCAGCCTGCAAGACCAACATGATCTGGGTGCAAATGTGTTACCAGCACACCAGAAATGGGAGCATCCAACTGTTCAAATATTTTATCCCACAAGGCCTTAGTTGCATTAGTACCTAAACCTGTGTCAACAACAATCCAGCCTTTATCATCACTTATCAGATAGAGGTTAATATGATCTAATTCAAAAGGCAGTGGCATTGTTAGCCACAATACACCGTCTGTTATTTCAATCAGCTCGCCTGGTGCCACCTGTTTGTCGAATAAATAGTGCATAAGTATCCTGCCTTTCAACTTTAACGTGCCACAAAGCTACAAGTTGTAGCAATGCTTTGTATGACGTTTGACGAAAATAAGCTGTGTGATATTTGTCGAACCACGATAAACACAGGTGAAGTTAAAAACAAACGCATCTGCCGAATACAGATCTATAGGAGTGGGTGATAGCAAAGGGTATACTGCTCTCAATCAAGCAATAATATGAGCTGAATGAGTTAACTTTTTAAACTATGTCTGAAAAGGTTCTTCAACGTGGATTTATATTGAATAAAAACACTTTCACCCAGCAAGGGAAAGTGTTCGTTGAACTATGGGTAAAAACCGACATAGGAACAATTAGACTTGTATCTACGCCTCAACAGCCAACATGCTTCATCGCCACATCGGAGCTAAACCGTTTACAAGCCAACAAAGAACTCGTTGTCAGTAAACTTACCTTTTCTAATGATGGCTTTCGCACACTAGAACAGCTACCAGTTACAACAGTAAAGACCCAAACCGAAGCACAAATGCATCAATTACGGCAGTTATGTCAGGGCCTTAACATAACGCTATATGAGGCTGATGTGAGGGTAGCAGAGCGTTATCTGATGGAACGTTTTGTTTATGGTGCTGTAGAGTTTCTAGTACCTAGCACAATGGAAAGTAGTTCCAACGAAAATCATGTTGTAAACAATGCACAGATACGCCCTACTCAGTATCGAACGACATTTTCAGCGTTGAGTATCGACATTGAGTGTAATGAAAATGAAGATCTGTTTAGCGTTGCACTAGCAGGTGAAAATTTACATGACGTTATTTTGGTTCGTCCAAGCTCATGTAACGGAAAAGAAATAAAGCCAAGGAATGAAACAGCTTACACACTCACGGTTGTAGAGAACGAGAAAGCCCTCTTAACAGCGTTCTTTGACAAAGTAACTCAGTACGATCCAGACATTTTGCTTGGCTGGAACGTGAAGCAGTTTGATATGGCTGTTATCGCAAGACGTGCAAAAGCCAATAATCTGAAGTTTACTTTAGGGCGACACAGCCGAGAAGCCAGTGTAAGAGAGTGGGAAGATCAAACACTCGTAGATGTTCCTGGAAGATGCGTCATCGACGGCATTGAGTCTCTTAAAACAATGACGTACCAGTTTGAAACTTTTTCGCTCGATCATGTTGCAGAGCAACTGTTGGGAGAAAATAAGCTAATACAAGACACCGATAAGCTAAGCGCCATTAAAAGCCTATATCAGGACAATCCTGTAGCACTTGCTGATTACAACTATAAAGACACCGTGTTGGTAAATAGCATTCAGGAGAAAACACAGTTCATCGACTTCCTCGCCCTTCGCAGCACCCTTACTGGTTTAGATTTAAGTAGACCAGGTGGCTCAGTGGCAGCGTTTTTAAATGTGTATTTACCAAAGCTTCATCGCTACTCCTATGTTGCAGGTGTACGACCTGAAAATGGCGGCCTAGCTAGCCCTGGTGGCTATGTAATGCGGTCGCAGCCGGGCTTGTATAAAGATGTATTAGTACTCGACTTTAAAAGCCTTTATCCATCTATTATAAGAACATTCAAGATTGATCCTTTAGGTCTCGCTGAAGGCTTAAAAGCGCCTGAGACGGCAATTGAAGGGTTTAAAGGCGCCATGTTTAGTAGGGAACAACATTTTCTGCCTGACATCATTGAAAGCCTTTGGAGACAGAGAGATGAGGCTAAGCGTCAGAAAGATGGGCCTCGCTCTCAGGCTATCAAAATTCTTATGAATTCATTCTATGGCGTACTGGGAAGCGGGGGGTGCCCCTTCTACGATCCACGTCTGGCAAGCTCTATTACTTTACGCGGTCATGAGATTATGCAAACCACCGCAACGTGGATAGAGGCACTAGGTTACACGGTTATTTATGGCGATACAGACTCGACCTTTGTCCACGTTGAAGGCAATGACAGGCTAGGCTGCCCAAAAGAAACAGGTAAGCAGCTAGCCTCTTATATAAATGAAAAGTGGGAGGCGCACTTACGAGAATATTTTGATATCACATGTCATCTTGAAATTGAATTTGAGTCACACTTTTCCACTTTCTTTATGCCAACCATACGAGGTTCATCGGAAGGAAGTAAAAAACGATATGCAGGCCTAAAAAGCAATATTGTTGATGGAAAAGAAAATAGCACCCTTATATTTAAAGGCCTTGAGAATGTGCGTTCTGATTGGACCGACTTAGCAAAAACGTTTCAATACACACTGTACCAGAAGGTTTTTAATAAAGAGCCTGTAGATGACTATATACAAAGCATTTTAGACGACATTCGTCAGGGAAAGACAGATGAACAGCTTGTTTATAAAAAACGACTAAGAAAGCCTTTGTTGTCGTATGTTAAATCTATTCCTCCCCATATTAAGGCTGCCAGACTTGCTGATGCATTACATGAAGAAAAAGGGCAACCGTTACGTTATCAGCGA
Organism: Alteromonas sp. MTD1; assembly: GCF_042848195.1. Taxonomy (NCBI): domain Bacteria; kingdom Pseudomonadati; phylum Pseudomonadota; class Gammaproteobacteria; order Alteromonadales; family Alteromonadaceae; genus Alteromonas; species Alteromonas sp. MTD1. The sequence continues at coordinate 1,513 of NZ_BTGG01000003.1, read as the reverse complement.
AATACAACAATTCGCTATGTAATAACCGTTCAGGGCCCACAAACCACAGATATGGTGGCCGCTCCACTCGATTATGAACATTATATTGATAAGCAAATAAAACCCATCGCCGATAGCATTCTACCTTTAATTGGCGCTGACTTTGAACGATTAACTAATCAACAGCTTACCTTGTTCTAATACTGCTTACTTCGTATGAATTTCTTTCAATTGCTGTGTCGAACTAACACTCGCGTTTCAAGTACGGTCACACAAAATCAGTTTAATTCTTTTTTTATCAGACATTTAACCCGCTGGCATGACAAATGAATAATAGTAAATGAATGGCAATTGTTTTTCATTGCTTACATTTTCGTAAATAGAAGGATTTTCATTATGAAGACAACAAAACTAAGTTCTATTGTAGGTGCGGTACTAGCAGCAACAGTGTCGTCTGTAGCTGTAGCAGGTCATCACGAGACTAAGATTGATACTAGCTTCAGTTCGATGGATGAAAACGGTGATGGTTTTATTGTAATGCCTGAGGTGGAAGGCACCATCGATTCAAAGACACTGGCTATGATGGACGTAGATGGCGATAGCATGGTGAGCCGTAATGAATTTTCTGTGTTTGTTGATGAAAAGCCCTCTATGTTTAGCGACGAGATTATTACACAAGTGAAAACGTCTGGCACAACCGACTCTTCATTAATAAAGCGCGGCAATGTATCGTTAATGGGTAACACAGATGGCGAAATGATTGCGGAGAAAAACAAAGAACTTCGCACTGAAATGTCTGCAATGGCAGATGATAAGTTTACCAAGCTAGATACAAACAGTGACGGTAAGCTTACATCTACTGAGATTTCAGCAGCCAAAATAGAAGGCGACTTTACTGCAATGGATGATAACGGTGATCAGGTAATTACAAGAATGGAATACCGTACTTACTTTGAAGAAATTGAGTCTGAATAGAATTAGATTAGGTAATCTTCTAGCTAGCTTAGATTAAAAGCTATCGCTTTTGCATAAAACAAAAAACCCAGCTTTCGCTGGGTTCTTTGTTTTAGAATTAGGACCTGGCAGTGTCCTACTCTCACATGGGGAAGCCCCACACTACCATCGGCGCTAATACGTTTCACTTCTGAGTTCGGGATGGACTGGGCCGACATGTCGGTCAGGTGGTACCGTATCGCTATGGCTGCCAGGAAAAACTGGTTTGCAGTAACGTTTACTGCGTAAAGCTGAGTACTCTCAACTTCACGAAATTTTGTTCGCTCGCATATGTAAAATGCTGTCGCTTCTACATAAAGCAAAAAACCCGCCGTAAGGCGGGTTTCTTTAAATGGGACCTGGCAGTGTCCTACTCTCACATGGGGAAGCCCCACACTACCATCGGCGCTAATACGTTTCACTTCTGAGTTCGGAATGGGGTCAGGTGGTACCGTATCGCTATGGCTGCCAGGATAAAACTGGTAACAATTTGAGAAAGATAATATTAATTCAATCAATGAGTAACTGTCTTTTCACTCTA
>NZ_BTGG01000002.1:0-401869 GCF_042848195.1 Alteromonas sp. MTD1 | reverse complement strand
AGGTGCGCATTATACGCTGGAAGTTTTCAGTGTCAACACTTTTTGAAAATTTATTTTCGAAAGCGCTTCTTTCAAACTCCCGTCTTTACTGGCCCATAAAGGTAGTAGAGACTTACTTCGTTTGGTTAGCTGTTTTGCTTTCCCCCCGAAGCGGATGCGCATTTTAGGGAAATGAGCGCTCACGTCAACACTTATTTTAAAAAAAGTGTCATATTTGTTTTGAACGCTCGTTTATTCAGCAAAAACGCTCTATTTCCAGTATCCCGTCTTCTTTCTCATCTGGAATTTGCGCCATATTCCTGGCTTATGCGGCTTTAGCTTTCCTTTATAGTTAAGAATAAAGTCATCGATAGCATCAAGAACGCGTTCGCTATTATGACCATCGCGATATTTTTCGTGGTGATCTACATATGCATTTATTTCATCAATTACTTTAGACGGCTTCGTAAGCGCATAATCAATCGCCGCTTCAATTTTATTTGCCTCTATTACATCGATGAGATGAGGGCCTGGATTTGTATTTCGGAAGGTCACCACGGGCTTTTCTTGCATCATAAATTCTAAGATGATGGATGAGCTGTCGCAAAGCAGCACACTGGCTTCGTTCACACTGTCTAAATCAACGGTATGTAAATATTTAACGTTATCCATGGATGCTGCTAATTGTTTATAGCGTTCCACAATGTCAGAACCGTGCAATTTAGGGTGAAATGTAAGGATCCAGTTCCATTCTCGTTGTTTAGCTAATTTCTCGATAGTCGAAAAAACCTGCTCAGCCGAACTAATCCCTTTAGTAAATGTGGTTCCATAGAGTATTGTTGGCGGATTCGATGCCGGCGGGCGCTTTCCTTTTACATAGGTGTCGACTTTACACCAACCTGTTTCATAAGCCTTAAAGCTACCATGCTGTTCTTCTAATATTTTATACGGAGCTGTACTACTTGGCCCTTGCGTACAGATTAAGTCAAACCACCCGCGAATACGGAAATGTGAATCCTCTTGGTAAGTCTGTTCACCACGCTTACCAATAAAGTAACCGTGAAATACGCCTACTTTAATACCGGGAATAAAATGATAGATGTAGTTACCGGGTGTCAATGTTGCATCGGGATTGAATTCAACAAGCTCTTCAACGGTTGCTAATCTTCTTTCGTCCTCAAGTAGTAGATCTTCACAACTAGGTTCTAGATACCACGCTACTTCCCCTCCACGCTTTCTGATCTCAGATTGGATAGGTCGCAAAATTGAATAGGAATATGGCAGTGCTGCAAATAGTACGTAGCGCTTTGACATGGACTCTCCGTAGAAGTAGCTTTTTAATTTTTGACAATAGTATATCAGCATTGTCACTTTAAAAGATTGAAGTCCGCCATCAATAACTAGATTAACCATCAAGTGTTACAGTGTTTTATGCATTTATTGAAAAAGGGCTTACCATAGCCTGCATAATTTCGTTAAAAGAGAGTTTTATGGCACAAACTATAAACAGTTTTAAAGGTATATCTCCTACGTTGGGAAAGAATGTCTATGTTGACGGCTCGGCGAGAATTGTGGGCGATGTGGTTTTAGGAGACGATGCGAGTATATGGCCCTTAGTAGCAGCTCGCGGCGACGTAAATAAAATTCGTATTGGTGCTCGCTCTAACGTTCAAGACGGGAGTGTTTTACATGTGACGAGAAAATCGTCACAAAACCCCGAGGGCTTTCCTCTAATAATCGGCGAAGACGTTACCGTTGGGCATAAATGTATGCTTCACGGCTGCCAATTAGGTGACCGCATTTTGGTAGGCATGGGCGCTATCATTATGGATGGTGTTGTTGTTGAAGACGATGTGTTTATTGGAGCAGGTACATTGGTTCCGCCAAACAAGCGCCTTGAGAGTGGCTACTTATATGTCGGTAACCCAATGCAAAAGAAACGCCCTTTAAAAGAAAGCGAACTGGCTTTTCTTAAACAGTCGGCCGTGAACTATGTTGTATTAAAAGACGAGTATCTAGAAGAAGCGAACTAGTTTCGCTTCTCTTTTTGTGTAACGATTTCCCTAACGCGCTTCACTATATCTGACGTATCGGGGCGCTTTTTAGTCCATATATAAAAAGCCTCGGCTGCTTGCTCAACCAGCATCCCTAATCCATCTATTTGGGTTTTAACGCCAAGTTCGGCCGCATCCCTCATAAAGCGCGTGGGCGAGTTTTTATAAACCATGTCGTATACCACTTCACAATTTTGTAAAACACCATCATTTAAACGGCACGGCAATTCATTGCTTAAACTGGCGGCTGTTGAATTAATAATAATATGAGGCCCAACATCTGCGATATCTTCAAGCGCAACCACCTGCACCTTAGCATTTGAAGCGGCACTTGCCACTTCCTCTGCTTTCGCTTTGGTTCTATTGGTGATGATTAAAGAGGCGGCCCCTGCTTTTATTAACGGGGAGATTACGCCACGGGCTGCGCCGCCGGCACCAATAAGCAACACGCGCTTACCCTTAATTTCCACACCACTGTTAAGCAGATCGTTTACCAGCCCTACACCATCAGTGTTGTATCCCCACACTTCACCGCTGTCACCATTCATTAGCGTATTAACAGCTTGTGCATCTTTGGCTGCTTGGTCATCTACCTTTGCCAAGTTGAATGCATCAAGCTTAAAAGGCATGGTGACGTTACAACCTACAGCGCCTTTCTGAGCTAAAAACGCGTTGGCGGCATCTACAAAACCGTCTACTGGCGAAAGTATCTTTTCATAAGAAATCTTTTCTCCCACTTGTTCAGCAAACATTTGATGGATAGTTGGTGATAAACTCTGGGCAATAGGATTACCAAATACAGCGAATTTTTTCATGGGTATACGCGATTTATTTAAAGGTAAAAAGAAAAGCGAAGAAAACGCCTCACACAATACGCCATACTATCGAATTGGCGGAGAGATGAAAGTGCGAGAATTGGCAAATTCGTTCTATGATATTATGGAAACCGATCCGTTAGCAGCTGAACTACTGGCAATACACCCGCAACCATTAGATAGAATAAGACATGTCTTCTTTTTGTATTTGACGATGTGGCTTGGCGGACCAGATGATTTTCAACAGCAGTTCGGACACCCTCGCCTTCGTGCGCGCCACTTGCCATTCACTGTCTCACCAGAACTTAAAGACCAGTGGATGTACTGCATGCGAAAAGCAATGTTTAAAACCGTAGACGATTTAGCATTAGCGCAAAAGCTACTGACGGCGCTAGATCAACTTGCCGAACATATGATAAACACAAAATAAAAAAGCGTGCGAGTCAGCAAAAAGCCAATCGCACGCAACCCCCTGTTACTTTAAACGCTCTTAATGGCGCATAAGTAGTGCAATAATTACAACAAGGTATCGCTATAAAAAAGAGGCCCTACTATATAGCGGTACAATAAGCGGCATTAAAATGTATAGCCCACAGATAACGTATAAACCCATGGGTCTATTTCTATGTCGCCCACACTGCCGTCGGCTTCACCCACTTTAAAGGTGGCGTCTGTATCTATATCAATGAAGCGTACCGACGCATTCACATGCCACGTTTCATCAATGTGATAGTCCATTCCTACTTGAGCAGATAAACCAACAGAATTGTCTAGCGACAAATCACTTAAGCCCGCACTTTCGTTAGCACCAGTAAATTGCTCATCATAAATAAAGGTGTAATTAATACCTGCCCCAATGTAAGGCTGGAACGATGAGCTTGCATCATTAAAGTAATAGTTGGCAGTAAGCGTTGGTGGTAAATGTGTTACTTCACCTAACTGATTGCCGGTTCCTAATGGGTCTGGTACTGAAAAAGACACATCGTGTTTAAACGGTGTGGCAGCTAGAAGCTCTACATTAATATTGTCTGTAATGAAATAGGCGACGTTAATTCCTAGCTGAGTATCATTACCGATTGTAAGCGCTACGCCTAAGTCCGAGCCACCAACAACAATATTTGATGAAGATTCATCCGGCGCTACTGTTGTTAGACCGCCTCGAACTAACCAGTCGCCTTGTTGATGCGCGTGAACCGCTGGAGAAAGCGCTGCTAGCGCTAGACAAATTGCTGAAAGAGTTGATGTACGCATAATGTGCTCTCATAAGTGATTTACTTCAATGAGGCCACTGTACGTATTTAGAAAAAGAAGATGTTGATCCAGCGCAAGTTTATTAGGTAACGAAAACCTTGGTAGATATGAGTATTGATATAGATCAAAATCACGCGCCGCTATGGATGTAGCGGCGCTTTATATTATGGCATTAATTACCAATCGGTGGGCTTAAGCCAGTCAACAAGCTTCGCCTCGGCACTACCAGGTGCAGGCGTATAACAATACTCCCACCTCGCAAGCGGCGGCATAGACATCAAGATAGATTCAGTGCGGCCACCCGTTTGAAGACCGAATAAGGTTCCACGGTCGAAGACCAAGTTAAATTCAACGTAGCGGCCACGACGATAAAGCTGAAAATCTCTCTCTCGTTCGCCATATGGCACTTGTTTACGACGCTCCATAATGGGTACATAGGCATCGATGTAACCATTGCCTACCGCCTGCATAAAGGCAAACGATGTATCAAAACCCCACTCGTTTAGATCGTCGAAAAACAGACCACCAACACCGCGGGTCTCGTTACGATGCTTAAGGTAAAAATAGTCGTCGCACCATTTCTTGTACTTAGGGTATACATTTTCGCCGTAAGGCTTACACAGCTTTTTCGCTGTCTCATGCCAATGCATTACATCGTCTTTAAACGGATAGAAAGGCGTTAAATCGAAGCCACCACCGAACCACCAAATAGGCGCTTCGCCGTCTTTTTCTGCAATGAAAAAGCGAACATTTGCATGTGATGTAGGAATGTAAGGGTTATGCGGATGTATAACCAGCGACACGCCCATAGCTTGGAAGTTTCTGCCTGCTAATTCAGGCCGATTGGCAGTAGCCGAGGCCGGCATTTGACTGCCAAATACGTGTGAAAAGTTTACGCCACCTTGTTCTATAACAGCGCCATTTTTAAGCACGCGTGAACGGCCTCCACCTCCTTCCTCTCGTTGCCAACTGTCTTCGACAAATTGGCCTTTGCCGTCGGCTAACTCCAACGTTTGACAGATGGTATCCTGCAGATTGAGAAGGTACGATTTTACTTGTTCGATAACTTCTACTGCATCTTTCCCATCAAGTTGCGTCGACCCTATCATGCTCTTATTACCTCGGCAGTGTCGCCATCGCGAATGGTACTCGGTTTTGTTGCTCCGCCTACTTCACCATCAACATATACAACTGAATCGGCAAAAACAGCTTTTGCTTCATCAATGGTTATTGCCGGCGGTTGGCCTGTTAAATTGGCACTTGTTGACACAAGCGGCTTACCAAGCTTGTTGCACAATTCTACCACCACAGGATGGTTAGTCACTCGAACCGCAATTTTCGGGTGCTTTCCTGAAATCCAACTTGGAGCAGAAGAAGATTTTGGTAATAGCCACGTATTCGGCCCCGGCCAGCTTGAAAAAATATCAGTACGACGGTCTGGACGAATGGCATTGTCGTCAACATAAGGTAAGAGTTGACTGTAGTTGGCCGCAATAAGAATGACGCCTTTTTCTACTGGGCGCTGTTTTACCTCTAATAGGGCATGCACTGCCGCTTCGTTGTCTGGATCACACCCTATGCCCATTACCGCTTCGGTGGGATACACCAACAACTTACCTTCCTCAAATGCACTAACAATAGGATCTTTTTCTGTAACGTTGGCTTCAACAGGATTAAACGTATTCACGTCCCCATTTTGAAAATCAGACATTTTTCATTCTCTAAAACAAGGTTTATTTCTTATAACCGCACGCTGGCTGTGGGCATTGCAGCTGCCCTTTTTTATCGATAAGCACTGCCCACCCGCATGCTGGACATACTTCGTTGACTGGGGTGAAATTTAGCACATAACGACACTTCGGATAATGGTTACATGCAAAAAACTGTTTACCGTATTTGTTGGTGCGCGAAATCAGCTGCCCTTTCTTACATTTCGGACAATCAACGGAGGTTTCTTCTTGCTGTTTGATAGGCGCAATGTAGTGGCAATCGGGGAAGTTGGTACAACCGATGAACATACCAAACCGGCCTTTCTTTATTGCTAATTCTGAACTGCATTCTGGGCAAGAAACGCCATCAAGTGTTTTAAGTAATGTCGTTTGTTTGTCGTGTAGAGGTTTACTGAAGCTACATTCTGGATAACCAGTACAACCTAGAAAAGGACCAGATTTACTGTTTTTAATATGAAGGGCATTGCCACATTCTGGACAATCGCCAAAGTTATCTTCTAAGGCATGCTCGTTTGCTGAAAATAACGAGTGGTCTATTTTAGACATGGCATACGATCACGCACTGCACTTTGGCAGTGCGTGTAAAGCAGTTAGTGCTGAGTAAAACACGCATTAATGAAGTGCACCATCTGGCTCTTCGAACAGTAGGTCTTCCATTTGAGCGTAAGCATTTTCTTTACCTGGTACGTTAAACAGCACCATTAATACTACCCACTTCAAATCTTCTAAGCAGAATTCATTGGAATCAATTTCCATTACGCGGTCAATAACCATCTCTCTGGTAGATGCATCAAGCACATTAACTTGCTCTAAGAACATCAAAAAACCACGACATTCTACATCAAGGCGCATTTGCTCTTCATGCGTATAAATACGACTTAAACCAGTACTAATGCCTTTACAAAAATACGGCTTAATGTCGGTTTCTTGCAGTGCAGCAAGTTTTTCTAACCATGCGAGGGCTTTGTATATTTCATCATGATGAAAGCCTGCGCGAACCAACTCTTCTGTAAGCTCGTCTTGGTCTACGCGGATCTCAGTCTCACTGTGGATGAAGTTTTCGAACAGATACATGAGGATATCGAACATTTTATTTTCCCCTCAATTTAATGTAGCCACCAGGGACAGCGGCCACTAAACCACGCAATTCATATTCTAATAATGACGCCATTACATCTGACACAGTAACGGCATTGCGCTGGGCTATAACATCAATAGCGGTGATGTCATAATCCACACTAGCTAATAATTTATCAGTTGCCAAGCTATTCACTTCACTTTTTTCGTTTTCAATGTCAACGGGAATGCTTAGCTGTAAAGGCTCAACATCTATTTCATCAATAATGTCGTTCACGTTGGTTACTAGTTTAGCGCCCTGTTGGATTAACCAATGGCAACCTTGTGCGTATGCGTGATAAATGTTTCCTGGCACTGCAAACACTTCTTTCCCTAGATCTGCGGCCAAATTGGCAGTAATCAAGGTGCCACTCTTAATTTTCGCTTCTACAACCAAAGTGCCTAACGTTAACGCCGCAATAATTCTATTTCGCCTTGGAAAGTGCCAAGGTTTCGGTCCCTGCCCCGGAAAGAATTCAGTAATGCAAGCTCCTTTTCCACTAACAATAGCGTCGAATAATGACTTGTTCTTGGCAGGATAAACAATGTCGGGCCCTGTCCCCATTACCGCAACTGTTTTACCTGGATTTACCAACCCACCATGATGTGCGGCACTGTCTATGCCCATAGCTAAACCACTGGTTACCGTAATGCCATTGTTCGACAGGTCACTGGCTAGAGTTTTGGCTATTTGCTTACCTTGTACACTTGCACGTCTGCTGCCTACAACAGCCACTTGTGGTTTAACTAAGCACTGTGGCTCTCCCACTACAAACAGCACTAGCGGCGGCGAATCAAGCTGCTTCAACGAACAGGGGTAGTTTGATGAGTCGTACGAAACAATATGATGATTTGTGCATTCCTTTTCCCATGCAATGGCTAAAGACGTAAGTTTGTCTGAAGTTTGCGTTTTCAATTTATCAATATCGGCAGCGTGTAAGTCATTTTCAGCTGTGAGTAGCTCATGCGGGGAAAGTGTTGTACGTAATAGTAGTTCTAGCCAGTGTTTGCTAGCAATGCCCTGTGCCGAAGCCATTCGAAGATACGCAAGCTCAAACTGTGTTAATGAAGACGCTGCTTTTGCGTTTATTTGTTGCGACTTTGCCCGTGAGAGTGTTTTTAATTGTGCTTGAAGAGAATGTTGAGACACTGCCGCTCCTTAATATTAAGCGGCAGATTAAAAAAGCTTAGTGGGGTTAGCTAAGGCTTGGCGACGATAAAGCCGCGTTTTATGCTTTTGCTTGCACGGGTAATCAAGCCATAACTAACGTTATCAAACGTTTTAAACACAATAACTTCACCTACTTTCATTGCAGGTTGAGTTAACGTGTCGATAAACCATTCGCCACCGCTATTAGCACCTGGTTCATCGACATAGCGAGGGGTTTCGTCATCTACAATTGCAGGGCCTTGAACATATAACCCCATTACCGTTCCGGGCTTAACGTCCATATTCCCTAAATCAAGAATAACCACGTCGTATTTACCCAGTAAGTCGTGGTCATGCAAATCGCCTACTACTGCACCACGCTGCGAGGTTGCTGCAACTAGTTCAATGCTATCGGGGTTTTCAAACCCACCTTCCAACAGCTTATCGCCGCGCTTAGCCTCTTGGTAAGCGTCATCGATAAACAGCAGCATAGTGTCATCAGTATTTCCTTCTGGAATGACTGATGCGGTAGATACGTGCGTGACTTGTATACCTAATGTCTCACCTTGAAGACTTTCGATGGTAGCGTGCTTACGCACTACACGATACTGATCGTTGGCACTGAATTGCTGTTGACCTAATACAAAGTCGTCTGAGGCAAAGCGTATGTTACCGTCTTGATTACCGAGCACTTTGGGCAGCATGTTATATCTGTCTTCATCAACGAATGTGTGCTGCTTTATAAATGGCGCTATTGCCTCCCAAGCAAGTAAATCGATGGGTGCTGGCTTTATGCGTTTATTTGTTTCAGGTGATAGTGTCATTGCAAGCTTTTCTCGCTTGACGATTAACACCGGCTGCCCATCCTCGTATCCAACAGTAATGATGTCACCCGGGTAAATAAGGTGAGGGTTGTTAATTTGTGTGTTGGTGCGCCACAGTTCAGGCCAAAGCCAAGGCTCGTTTAGAAACACGTTGGCAATGCCCCATAAGGTATCGCCACGTTTCACCGTGTATGTTTTGGGTGCACCTTCTTTAAGTTGCAAGGCGAGTGCGGGTAAAGTAACTAGCGTACAAAAGGTTAACGCTACTGCTTGAACTATTTTACTTAATCGCTTTTTCAAATTAATCACCCGCAAATTATTCACTGTCGCTTATTGTTGCTTTTTCAGACAATAACACTATATCGACCTAAATCACTATACTAATAGGGCTTTGGCAAAAAACTGCACGAAAGCCGTGTTATACGTTAGAATAGTAACTTAATAAGCACTGTAAAGTGTGCTGGCAATTAGATCGTATATGAATTTATACAGCAATAGGTGAAGTAAGCGAGACATGGCAATATTAGACGTATTAAGTTTTCCTGATGAACGACTTCGCACGGTAGCTAAACCGGTCGAAGAAGTTAACGACGAAATCAAACAATTGGTATCGGATATGTTCGAAACCATGAAGGATGAAAATGGTATTGGCCTTGCCGCTACACAGGTAAATCGCCACGTACAAGTCGTTGTTATGGACGTATCAGAAGACCAAAACGAACCTCGTGTGTTTATAAACCCTGAAATTACTGGTAAAGATGGCATGACCATTAGCGAGGAAGGCTGTCTATCTGTACCTGGCAATTATGCAAAAGTAGAGCGGGCTGAATCTATTACAGTAAAAGCACTTGATCAAAGCGGTGAAACATTCGAGCTGGAAGCAGACGGTCTACTGGCTATTTGTATCCAGCACGAGCTTGACCACTTAAAAGGTAAGCTTTTCATCGATTATCTATCACCTCTGAAGCGTCAGCGAATTCGCAAGAAGCTTGAAAAAGAAGCGCGACTAGCAGCGAAAGCATAGGACAATTTGTGACATCACCATTAAAAATAATTTTTGCCGGTACTCCGGATTTCGCTGCTAAACACCTATCTGCACTTATCGACAGTCAGCATGACGTTGTTGCGGTTTACACGCAACCAGACCGCCCTGCCGGACGTGGTAAGAAACTCACAGCAAGCCCGGTAAAAGTATTAGCAGAAGAGCATGCTATAGACGTATTTCAACCGCCGTCACTTAAAAGCGAAGACGCTCAGAAAGTGCTTTCTTCATTGAACGCCGACCTCATGGTAGTAGTGGCTTACGGCTTATTGTTGCCAAAAGTGATACTTGATGCACCTAAGCTAGGTTGTATTAATGTGCATGGCTCCATACTGCCTAAATGGCGTGGTGCTGCGCCTATACAGCGCGCTATTTGGGCTGGTGATGCAGAAACAGGCGTTACCATTATGCAAATGGACGAAGGGTTAGATACCGGCGATATGCTACATATTGCAAAACTGCCCGTAGAGCCTTCAGACACCAGTGCTACTATGTACGATAAACTCGCAGCGCTGGGGCCAAAAGCTTTGGTAGAGGTTGTTGATAGCTTCGAAAGCTACACGCCAGTAAAACAAGATGATACTCAAGCGACTTATGCTAAGAAGTTGTCAAAAGAAGAAGCGTTAATTAACTGGCACCACGATGCTGCCCAAATTGAGCGTAATATACGTGCTTTTAATCCTTGGCCTGTAGCATGGATGAAGGTGGAAGATCAGAACGTAAAAGTATGGTCTGCCCATGTTGTCAAACCGGAAAAAGCGGCTGCGCCAGGTACGGTTCTGAGTGCCAACAAAGAAGGCATTACAATAGCAACAGGCAACGAAGCCTTGTGTATTACGTCTTTGCAAATACCTGGTAAAAAAGCGTTACCAGCCGCAGATGTAATTAATGCGCGTCAGGCATGGTTTGAAATTGGTCGCAATTTATCTCAAGAAGAGTCTCTGTGAAGCCCATTCCACTTCCAAAACAAAAGAACCTGCGCGCCGACTGTGCATGGGTTATCTATCAAATTTTAGAGCATGGTAAGTCTTCAAGAGAATGCTTAGAGCGTGTTCAGCGTCGACACAATGTACGCGACAACGCATGGCTTCAGGAGATGTCGCTTGGTGTTATGCGTCGTCTGCCCATACTACAACATTGGCTTCGAGGTCTGCTTGATAGACCGCTGAAAGGCAACAAGAAAGTGGTAGAGCACCTTATTCTTCTGGGACTTTATCAACTTCACTATTCACGTGTTAGCAGCCATGCTGCTGTAGGTGAGACGGTTGCCGCTGCGTCGTATTTAGGCGCAACGAGTCTTAAAGGTTTGGTAAACGCAGTTCTACGTAATTTTCAGCGCGAAAGCCTTGGCGATAAACCTATCGCGAACCCCATAATTGAAAGCGGGCTACCTAAGTGGTTATTTAAAGCCATTGAAAATGCCTATGGTGAAGACGCCAGCCGCGTGCGTGAAGCAACGAATGCAATGGCACCTATTTGGCTTCGCATAAACAAACAAAAAACATCGTTAACCGCGTTCACTGCTGCGCTTGATAATATAAATGTTGCATACACAACAAGTGAAGAACACGGCGACGCCGTTATTTTGCAAAAGCGAGAAGACATTACGGCGCTTCCTGGCTTTGACGATGGCCACTTTGCTGTTCAAGATGGTGCAGCCCAACTTGCTGCACATTATTTACAAGCAAAAGCGGGAGAGCGCATTTTAGATTGCTGTTCCGCACCAGGTGGTAAAACTGGTCATATTGCTGAAAATACGCCTGACGTTAGCTATTTACTTGCCCTTGATGCAGATGCTACACGTCTAAAGCGAGTGGAAGAAAACATGACTCGCCTGCAGCATACAGTAGACATTAAGCAAGGTGATGCAACAGCACCGAATACATGGTGGGACGGTGAATTGTTTGACCGTATATTGCTAGATGCCCCCTGCTCTGCAACAGGTGTTATTAGAAGGCACCCCGATATACGCTGGCTTCGTAAATCAAGCGACATAGACAACCTTGCCGTGTTGCAGCGCCAAATTTTAGATACGCTTTGGGCATTGTTAAAGCCCGGCGGCACAATGCTCTACGCCACCTGCTCTATTCTTCCACAAGAGAACACGCAACAAATTCAGCAGTTTTTGGCGCAGACACCTGACGCTCAGTTATCGCCCGTGACAAAAATAGAAACGAGTGAAAGGCCTGGTAGACAAATTCTTCCCGGTGAACAACAAATGGATGGTTTCTATTATGCGAGGCTGGTAAAGTCGAGCCAATAACCCTTACTTATTTTAACGCAGTATAGGTTGCATAATTGTCATCACATACAGTTAGCAAGGCAAAGTAATAACGATGAAAATCATCATTTTGGGTGCAGGCCAAGTAGGCGGAACACTTGCAGAAAATTTGGTAGGTGAAAATAACGAAATTACCGTTATTGACTCCGATCCCACGATTCTTCGTTCCCTGCAAGACCGACTTGATTTACAGGTAGTTACCGGCGTAGGTTCGCACCCTGATGTGTTACGCAAAGCAGGTGCGGAAGATGCCGACATGCTAATTGCCGTAACCAACAGTGATGAAAGTAATATGTTGGCGTGTCAGGTTGCATACAGCCTATTCAAAACGCCTACTAAAATTGCCCGCGTTCGTTCAGAACAGTACATCATTTACCAAGAGCAGCTTTACAAGCAGCAAGATATACCGGTAGACCACATTATTGCGCCAGAACAGCTTGTTACCAAAGCCATCAAGCGTTTAATTGACTATCCCGGCGCACTTCAGGTAGTGGAATTCGCCGATGGAAAAGCCAGTTTAGTAGCGGTAAAAGCCTACTACGGCGGCTTACTTGTAGGGCATGCTCTGTCTGCACTTAAAGATCATATGCCAAACGTGGAAACCCGTGTAGCTGCGATATATCGACGTGGCCGCCCTATTCGTCCACTTGGTACAACAGTGATTGAAGCCGACGACGAAGTATTCTTTATTGCGGCAACAAAGCACATTCGAGCAGTAATGAGCGAACTGCAAAAGCTAGAATCTAGCTATAAGCGCATTATGATTGCAGGCGGTGGCCTTATAGGTGCAGGTCTCGCCAAAAAGCTAGAACATAATCACAATGTAAAGCTGATTGAGTTTAGTCCTGAGCGCGCTAAGTACTTATCTGCACACTTAGATAAAACCATAGTGTTCAGTGGCGACGCGTCAGATCCAGAGCTTTTAAGTGAAGAAAATGTTGAACAGGTAGATGCCTTTATTGCCGTTACCAACGACGATGAAGCCAATATTATGTCTGCCATGCTGGCCAAGCGAATGGGCGCACAAAAAGCCATGGTACTGATACAACGCAGTGCCTATGTTGACCTTGTGCAAGGTGGCGAAATTGATATTGCATTCTCTCCACAGCAAGCCACAATCTCGGCATTGTTAACTCACGTAAGGCGCGGTGATATTGTGAATGTGTACTCACTACGCCGAGGCGCAGCAGAAGCCATTGAAGCTATTGCACACGGCGATGAAAACACGTCAAAGGTAGTGGGCAAGCAAATTGGTGATATAAAGCTACCTCCGGGCACCACCATAGGCGCCATAGTGCGAGACGACCAAGTTATCATTGCTCACAGCGACACCAAAGTTGAAGCCAACGACCACGTTATTTTGTTCCTTGTCGACAAGAAATACATCAATGACGTAGAGAAGCTTTTCCAGCCAAGTGCATTTTTCTTCGGCTAGCCTAACAACTCGCGTTAATAGAAAAGCCCGAAAAAACAAAATGAAAAAGCCGAGAAACTGTTTCTAGCTGCTCGGCTTTTTGCTAGTTGGATATCAGGTTGTCTAGGCGCTTTAGCTACGCCAGAATGTTGGTGAAAAGAGCACAAGAAGTGAAAACACTTCAAGACGACCAAATACCATCGCCACGACTAAAATCCATTTTCCTGCGTCTGTTACATCAGCATAGTTTGCTGCCACACTTCCTAAACCCGGCCCCAAGTTATTTAACATGGCGGTGGTTGCAGTAAATGCACTTAGGTTATCAAGCCCTGTCGCAATGAGTCCTATCATAATTATGACAAACACTACGGCGTATGCAGAAAAGAAGCCCCATACAGCCTCGACGACTTTGTCTGGCATAGCGCGGTCGCCAAACTTTACGCTGTATACCGCTTTAGGATGAATGAGACGGTCTACTTCACGTTTACCTTGAAGGAACAACAAGCACACCCTAACTACTTTAAGGCCTCCACCCGTTGAGCTTGCACAACCGCCAATAAAACTAGAAAAAATAAGCAGAATTGGCAGAAACGTTGGCCACACTGAAAAGTCTGTAGTAGCAAATCCTGCGGTAGTGCTGATAGATACAGCTTGAATCATTGCCTGATCTAACGCCTGCTCAGCAGAACTGTAGTAGCCCGACAGTGTAAGTACGAAGAAACAAATACCTATTAAGAATGCTTGAATTATAAAGAATGCTTTAAATTCGGGATCTTTAAAGTAACCACGCACTGAACGTGAGCTTACCGCCGCGTAATGTAGGGAAAAATTTAACGCCGCGATTAGCAAAAATACCGTACACACAATGTTTACCATAGGGCTATTAAAATAACCTAAGCTTGCGTCGTGGTTCGAGAAACCACCTATTGCAACAGTTGAAAATGAATGACAAATAGCGTCGAACACATTCATACCTGCTAACCAATAAGACGCAGCACAAGCGATAGTAATAGATAAATAAATATACCAAAGATGCTTTGCTGTATCGGCAATACGCGGCGTCATCTTGTTGTCTTTCACCGGACCCGGTGTTTCTGCGCGATAGAGCTGCATACCACCAACTCCAAGGATAGGTAAAATAGCAACGGCGAGAACGATGATACCCATACCGCCAAGCCACTGCAGCTGCTGGCGATAAAACTGCACAGAATGCGGAAGAAAATCGATACCTTCTATTACTGTCGCACCAGTTGTGGTTAAACCAGAAAACGACTCGAAGAACGCATCTGTTACTGTCATACTGGGCTGTTCCAACAGTATCAAAGGAATGGCACCTACACTTGCCAGTACAGACCAGAAAAGCGCCACGATTAAAAAGCCTTCTCTAGCGCGTAAGTCGTTTTTTTGCTGACGGTTTGGGTACCATAGCGCCATACCACCTAGTACACAGATTATGAATGCTAAAGTAAAAGGTAGACCACTACCGTCTTGATATATCAACGACACAATTGCAGGCGGGATCATGGTAACGCTGAATAGCGCAATAAGAAGCCCCAGTATTCGTATGATGGCACGGTAGTGCATAGTGTGTTATGCCTTTATTTTTATTAGTGGCGATAATATGAAAAGCGCGACGTTATTCACTGTGTTGTGTATAAGAAACGTCATGTTCTCAGTAACAAGGCTTTGATTATAGGACGTTAAACAATAAGGGGAAACCTTTGTTTCCCCTTATCAATTCCCAATACCTAAACGTCTAACGAAATGCAGTTTTACTTCATACTCAGCACGGTTTTTACCATTTTGCTTATGCTGTTATGTGCTTCTGTAATTGATTGCGCCAACATGTAGGCAGGTGTAGTAACCAACTTGGCTTCGTTGTCGATAACAACTTCATCAACATTACAGTTTACGTGTGTTGCACCTAACGCATTTAAGCCGCTCGCCGTAGCCTCGTCATTACCAATAGTAAGCTTAACGTTATTGCCATACACTTTTGCTGCAAGTGCAGGTGCTATACAAGCGTAAGCAGCGGGCTTTTTCGCCGAAGCAAACGCACGGCATACTTCAAGTACATCTTCATTAAAAGTACATGCATCACCGTCAACCGCAAACGTGCATAAGTTTTTAGCCGCACCAAAACCACCTGGCAAAATAAGGGTATCAAAGGCATTTACGTCACACTCAGAAACCGGCTTTATATCACCGCGAGCAATGCGCGCTGACTCAACCAATACATTGCGCGACTCATCTTCAGCGACATCACCAGTTAAATGGTTAACCACGTGAAGCTGCTCTACATCTGGAGCAAAACATTGGTAAGTAGCGCCCTCTAGTTCGATGGCCAATAAGGTTAATACTGCTTCGTGCAGCTCTGCACCGTCAAAAACACCACTACCGCTTAGAATAACTGCTACTTGCTTCATATTGTCTTCCAACCCTTAATCTGTCTACTTATTCAAATTTTGGCTATTAAACAGCCAACTGTTCAAAAAAAGTTCTTAGTAATACGTGTATACTTTGCAAATGGTTATGCTACATTATTCTGCGAACTTGGTTAAACCAAAAAACAAATTCACCAAGTTATCCACAAAACATGGAATGATTTGTAGCAGGTACGCTGTTTTCACACCTTAACCTCATTCCCTTATTTTACTTGAATCTAGCGATGATCTTTACAAAGCAAAAGATCATCAAGATCAGTGTGCACGACACTTTAGATCACAAAGTTATCCACAACACAGCACCCTTGATCACACTCTGTTAATGTTCTTCCACAATATGGCGATCTGAGCGTGGCTGTGGCATTCTTGCGCTCATAATCTATAACGGAAATCCGCCTTTTATGTCTGATTCGAAAAAGCCTCCATTTGTTTTAGTTGATGGATCATCTTATCTCTTTAGAGCGTTTCACGGCTTACCGCCGTTGACCAACTCAAAAGGACAAGATACAGGCGCCATTTATGGCGTTGTGAATATGCTGAAAAGCTTGATCAAGCAATATAACCCTACGCACATGGCGGTTATTTTTGATGCTAAGGGCAAAACATTTCGAGATGACATATATAAAGAGTACAAAGCAAATCGCCCGCCTATGCCGGACGAACTTCGTAGTCAAATTGAGCCGCTTCACGCCATTATTAAAGCGATGGGTTTGCCTGTGATTGTTGAGCCAGGCGTTGAGGCCGACGATGTTATAGGCACACTTGCCAAACACGCCACAGAAAAAGGCATCGACACCGTTATTAGTACTGGTGATAAGGATATGGCACAGCTGGTAAATCAGCATGTAACGTTGATTAACACCATGACTAATCAGGCTATGGATGTTGAAGGCGTAAATACAAAATTTGGTATTCCACCTGAATTAGTTATCGATTTCTTAGCGCTTAAAGGCGATAAAGTAGATAACATTCCTGGCGTACCCGGTGTAGGTGATAAAAGCGCACAGGCACTCCTTAATGGTATTGGTGGTATTGACGCTATTTACGAAAACCTCGATAAAATTGCCGAACTGTCGTTTAGAGGCAGTAAAACCATGGCCGCAAAGATGCAAGAATATGAAGAGCAGGCTCGCCTCTCTTATACACTTGCAACCATTAGTATCGACCTTGACTTGCCCTACGATGTTGAAACACTAACGCCTGAGCAAGCAGATAACGAGCAACTGCGCGATTTATTTGCAGAATATGAATTTAAACGTTGGCATGCGGAAGTAAGCGCACTTTTGACAGGCGAAGCGCCTACATCAAGCGATAGCGCAGGTAGCACCACTGCAAATGACGGTGAAGGCAATGACACTGCCTCCTCTAATTCCACCGTTGAGCTAGATCATTCACAATATGAAACCATACTTGAAGAAGCACGTTTTAAAGAGTGGGTAACGTTACTTGAAAAAGCAGAGCTTTTTGCATTTGATACAGAGACAACGAGCTTAAACTACATGGATGCCGAACTAGTAGGCGTTTCATTTTGTATTGAGCCAGGTAAAGCGGCATACGTGCCAGTAGCGCACGATTATCCAGATGCCCCAACGCAGCTTTCACGCGACGACGTACTTAGCGCCTTAAAGCCTATTTTAGAGTCGAATGACATCATCAAAGTAGGTCAGCATATTAAATATGATAAGAATGTACTGGCAAACTACGACATTACCTTAAACGGTATTGGGTTTGACACCATGTTGGAAAGTTATGTGCTCAATAGCACGGCTCAACGACATGATATGGATTCATTGGCCCTTGCCTACTTAGGTCATAAAACCATTCACTTTGAAGAAATTGCAGGTAAAGGCGCAAAACAGCTTACGTTTAATCAGATCCCTCTTGAGCAAGCGGGCCCTTATGCAGCTGAAGACGCTGATATTACACTGCGCTTACACCACACAATTTGGGAAAAGCTAAGCGGTATCGATGAATTAAAACAACTTCTTATTGATATTGAAGTACCACTTGCTTGTGTTCTGTCGCGTATGGAACAACAAGGCGTACTTATCGACAGTCAGAAGCTTCGCCAGCAAAGCCAAGACCTTGCAACACGTATAGCAGAACTTGAAAAAGACGTGCACGAAGAAGCAGGCGAACCCTTCAATTTGGGCTCTACAAAACAGCTTCAGCATATTTTGTTCGAGAAAATGTCGCTGCCGGTCATTAAAAAAACACCGAAAGGTGCACCGTCTACATCAGAAGACGTTTTACAAGAATTAGCATTGGAATACTCTCTTCCTCAAAAAATTATGGAATACCGTGGGTTAACCAAGCTGAAAAATACCTATACCGATAAGTTACCAAAAATGATAAACCACCGCACGGGTCGTGTTCACACGTCATATCATCAAGCGGTTACAGCAACAGGTAGACTATCTTCTACCGATCCTAATTTACAAAATATTCCTATTCGAAACGAAGAGGGTCGTCGTGTACGTCAGGCGTTTGTACCCCGTGACGGCAATAAAATTGTTGCTGCCGACTACTCACAAATTGAGCTTAGAATTATGGCGCATTTATCGGGTGATAAAGGGTTACTTGATGCGTTTGCACACGGTAAGGACATCCATAAAGCCACTGCCGCAGAGGTGTTTGGTGTCAACCTTGATGACGTAACTACCGAGCAACGTCGCAGCGCTAAGGCCATCAACTTTGGTTTGATATACGGCATGAGTGCATTTGGTCTATCAAAGCAACTCAACATTCCTCGTAATGAAGCACAGAAGTATATGGACCTCTATTTTGAACGCTATCCTGGCGTATTAGAATACATGGACTCAACACGTGAAGGTGCCAAAGAAAAGGGCTATGTAGAAACCGTATTTGGACGCCGTTTATACTTACCTGATATAAAAGCAAGTAATGGTGCGCGACGCAAAGGCGCTGAGCGCGCTGCGATAAATGCACCAATGCAAGGTACCGCGGCTGACATCATTAAAATGGCGATGATAAAGGTAGACGACTGGATTGCGAACAACACCTCTGGCGAGGTCACCATGATGATGCAAGTGCACGATGAGCTTGTATTTGAAATAAAAGAAGACAAGGTAGATGAATACGTAGCAACGATAACTACGTTAATGGAAACTGCAGCAACCCTTAATGTGCCTTTAGTTGTTGAGGCCGGTATTGGTGAGAACTGGGACGAAGCACATTAATTTAAAAGCGTGCCTTAATTACTTTGTTTAGGCATTTAAATTAAGTAATTAGATTACAGCTTTAAGTAAAACAGCACGCTAAAACCATTAAATTTGGTAATTAAATTACAAAACTCTCTTGCCTTTTACATGCTATGTTGTAAAATTACGCATGTAGGGTACAGAGGTGAGAAAGCTGTTTTCAAACCTTTGCTTTAACCCCGACAGATTTGTCGGGGTTTTTTTATGCCTGAAGAAAATTAAAAGGAGATGGAAGCGAGGCTTATAGAGTCATCTTTTTAGTTTTTTAAAATATTTCTCTTTTTTTGTGAACTTTCTTATTTACCTACACTCTATATTTACGGTTTTTATGTGTTTTCTCTCATTTCACGCCTCGCATTACGCGGGGCGTTCTTTTATCTGAAACACAAAAACTGCAGTGTAAAATATTATTGCTCGTCGTCAGCTTCAATCTCTTCATCTGGCTTATTTAAGCCAAACCATTCATTGAGGATATGTTCTAACTCTGGCAAACCGTGTTTATTCAGTGAAGAAAAGGTTTGTACCGTTACGTCGCCCATAAACGCTAATGCAGCCTCTCGTGCCATCAGTAACTGTGCTTTTCGTTTTCCACTTTTAAGCTTATCGGCTTTCGTTAATAACGCTAGAACTGGGATATTAGAGTCGACCGCCCAATGGATAAGGTCTTGATCTAGGTCTTTAAATGGATGACGAATATCCATAAGCACCACTAACCCTTTAAGCGATTTACGCTTTTGAAGGTACTCACCTAGTGAGGCTTGCCATTTTTTCTTCATGGCCACAGGCACTTTTGCAAAGCCATAACCAGGCAAATCAACTAAACGTAAATCTTCTTCTAACTCAAATACATTAATTAGTTGAGTGCGACCTGGTGTTTTACTGGTGCGTGCTAAATTCTTTTGACGCGTTAATGTGTTTAACGCGCTCGACTTCCCCGCATTAGAGCGGCCAGCAAATGCCACCTCTATTCCGGTATCATTCTTTAAGTGGCGAATATCAGGCGCACTAGTAAAGAATTTTGCTTTGGTGTAATACGACATCTAGACTATTTCCCATATGCGTCACAACCTAGGGTTTACAGTTTTTTAATGAATAAACCAGCTAAAAACCATAGTTTTATCATGGAATAGGTTTTTCTGACGCGTTAAATGTGTAAAATACGCATGATATCACGTATATCACGCGAGCCGTTGGATCCATTTAAGAGATTTATTATGAAAAAACTGTGTTTGTTGGTATTTATGTCTTTAGGTTTAAGCGCAACTGCAATGGCAGAAGGCGATGCCGAGGCAGGTAAAGCGAAATCAGCTGTATGTGCAGCTTGTCATGGTGCTGATGGAAACAGCATGATTGACATGAACCCTAAGATTGCTGGCCAGCATGAAAAGTACATTGTGAAGCAACTTATGGAATTTAAGCTTGCTTCACAAACCGGTGGTGAGGAAGGCCGTAACAACGCGGTAATGAACGGCATGGCTGCTCCACTTTCAGAACAAGACATGAAAGACCTAGCGGCTTACTTCTCAAGTCAAGAACAAAAGCCAGGCGAGACACCTGAACAGTACGTTGAAGCCGGTCGTGCACTTTATCAAGGTGGCGACGAAGAGCGTGGCGTAACAGCATGTATTGCATGTCACGGTCCTAAAGGTAACGGTATGGCGCTAGCGGGCTTCCCTGATATCAGCGGTCAACACGCTACTTACACTGCATCTCAACTTAAATCATTCCGTTCTGGTCAGCGCCACAACGATATGAATGGCATGATGCGCGACATTGCGATGAAATTAACCGACGAAGATATCGAAATTTTATCTAACTATATCGCGGGCTTACACTAAATCGTATTGTTTTCAAGCACTATTGTTAATTAATTGTTATCAATTAAGTTGTATTTTGAAAATATTCGTGTAATCTAACGGCTGAGTTTGTACGAGCCTTTGAAAAACTACAAGCTCGATAACAAGAATAATAATAAAAATACAAACATGGATGACGGGATAAAGAGCCAAGAGGGCCAAAAACAACAATAGCGCTCTGCTAACAATAAGAATAAGGGGAGCAAAGCTAGGGAAGCCAAATACACATAGATGTGTATAACGGGAGAGGTGTCATCTGACACTCATACAATGTAAGGTGATGGTGAAAACCATCACCTTTTTCTTTTTTCTATAACCCCATTTTTTAACTACCTTTTTACGCGTTATTACTTCATGCAATGCCCGCTTTGTTTACATACAACTTCAATTACGCGCTACGCTAAAGATAAAAAGCGTGACTATCGGCAATGTGGCAATTGCCAATTGGTGTTCGTAGCACCGTCATTCCTACCTTCTAAAGAGAAAGAAAAACAAGAGTACGATTTACACGAGAATAATTTCGAAGACGAGGGTTATCGTAAATTCTTAAGCAAAGTAATATCCCCTATCGCTGAACACATTACCCGTAATAATATTAATAGACCGCTTACAGGTTTAGATTTTGGCTGTGGCCCTGCAGCCGTTCTTGCAGATATGCTTGGCGAACAAGGTATACAAATGCACACCTTCGACCCTTTTTTCGCCAACACGCCAGAAGTGTTACAACGCACTTACGACATAGTAACGTGCACAGAAGCAATAGAGCATTTTCATACGCCACATAAAGAATGGCAGCAGTTCAACTTACTTGTGCAACAGGGCAGCATGATTGTGGTTATGACAAAACGTGTAATTGATAAATCGCGCTTTTTACAATGGCACTACAAGAACGACCCTACCCATGTAAGCTTTTTTAGCGAAGCCACATTTGAATTTTTAGCGCAGCGAGATGGATACGAGGTATCTTTCCCTACTGCCGACATTGCGCTTTTCAAAAAAATATAACCATCAAACAATCAAGCATCATTGTTTTTTTAAAGTGTGCCCAAACATCAGCATGCTTGTTCAATTCGCGCTATAATAGCGCTGTTTTTATTCTCTTTGTTAATTGGAAACTATGGCACGTTCAAAGAAATCTCGTAAAGTCGGTCTAATCGGTGTTCGTAAAGATCCGGACTTTAAACCAAGCGAAAACCGAAAGTCAGATTCACCTCGCCCTAAAAAGCATAAAGGTAAGCCTGCAGGTAGCCGTCACAATGTTGAGCAGAAAAAAGTTACTGGCAAAAAGAGTAATGAGAATAAAGATCCTCGTCACGGCAGTAAAAAGCCTATACAGCTAGTAAAAGCGACGGTAACACCAACGCCGGCTCAGAAGAAAAAGTATGCCACGCCAGCACAAGAGCTTGCAGCACTTGAAGCCGATCAGCGCCTTACTGACTTGCTAGATAAACTAGACGACGGCAAGTCTCTAACGCGTGAACAACAAGCCTATGTCGATGAGAAAATGGCTCGCCATCGTATTTTGTGTGACCTACTAGGCATTGTTGAAGAAGACGATGAAGAAGATGATATGGATCCTTTTGATGACTTAGACGCTATTAACATCGACGACTTTAAGCATTAACAATAAGCAGGACATCTTCATATGCTTTGGGCAGTACTAACGGGCGTAGCGCTTTTAATTATTCTTGGGCTAGGATTTTACGCGGGAAAAATGTTGTTCCTATTGAAACAACAAAAGGCGCGACAAGAAGCTACCCGACAATCTCGAGTAGAAAATATTACTGAAAGCTTGGTACTTATTGCGAAAGCTATGGAACAGCAGCAGTGTGATATATCTGAAGGCGTTATCCGCATTGTTAACTTGCTAAATGCTTTACCAATTGTCGAGCAGCCAGATTACAAGACAACGTACCCGCATATTTATGCGTTGTTCACTGAAGTAAGTGGCTTTGCTATTTTAGAAGAAAGACAAAAGCTGTCTAAAGCAGAACGACGCAAGCAGGATATTGCGCGTGAACAAATTGAATCAGAGTATGAGTCAAAAGTTCTGTCTGAATTACCTGCGCTGCAAACATATTGTGAAACGTTAGTTTAACCGCGTTTCTCATTTTTCTTTATCTGGCGACTTTGCTTTATGTGTGGTCGCCTTACTTACACAAAGGCACATTAACCCACGCTACTTTATTGCTAGGTCACAGGTTCGTTGATAGCAATGACAGCTTACCTCGTGGTCATTTACCATGCCAACCGCCTGCATGAATGCGTAGCAAATTGTTTCACCCACAAAGTTAAAACCCTGCTTTTTTAGCAGCTTAGACATTGCTTTCGACTCACCGGTGCTGGTAGGCGCATCTCTAAAGTTTTCCAACGTATTAATGATCGTTCTTCCCTCAGTGAATTGCCAAATAAAGTCACTGAACGAGTGCTTCTCTTCAATGGCGATATAGCCTTTTGCGTTTCGAATAATCGACTCTATTTTAAGACGATTTCTAACAATGCCCTTGTCTTGCATCAGACGCTCAACGTCCGAACTGGTCATTGACGCAATTTTTTCTGGGTCAAAATTAAAAAAAGCACTTTCATAATTTTTTTGCTTTTTAAGGATTGTTATCCACGAAAGTCCAGCCTGCTGCCCGTCAAGACACAGCTTTGCAAATAGCGCCTGACTATCGGTTTCAGGAACTCCCCATTCATTGTCATGGTATGCCTGATATAAAGGGTCAGAGCTTACCCAACCGCATCGTTTTAGTTGATCTGACATAATAAATTATTAAATCCTTGTAGTTTATTGGTATATAACGCCCCTAACAGGCGTTTTTTCACCCTTTACACCTACATACTATGCCTTACAAATTGTATACTATCCCACCTTTATTTTTAGTCAGATAACTAACAAGCAGCGGATGTATGCAGAAATACGATATTAAAACCTTTCAAGGGTTGATCCTTGCGCTTCAAGATTATTGGGCGCGCCAAGGCTGCGTTATTATTCAGCCTCTGGATATGGAAGTAGGTGCAGGTACTTTTCACCCAATGACGTTCCTACGTTCTTTAGGCCCAGAGCCAATGAGTAGCGCCTATGTTCAACCATGCCGCCGACCTACAGACGGTCGTTACGGTGAAAACCCAAATCGCTTACAACATTACTATCAGTTTCAAGTAATGCTGAAGCCTTCTCCTGACAACATTCAGGAATTGTATTTGGGCTCTTTGAAAGAGTTAGGCTTCGATCCGCTAGTTCACGATATTCGCTTCGTTGAAGACAACTGGGAATCACCAACCCTTGGTGCTTGGGGTCTTGGTTGGGAAGTTTGGCTAAACGGCATGGAAGTGACACAGTTTACTTACTTCCAACAGGTCGGTGGCATTGAGTGTAAGCCTGTTACTGGCGAAATCACCTATGGTTTAGAGCGCCTGGCGATGTACGTTCAAGGCGTAGACAGTATTTACGACTTAGTTTGGACAGACGGCCCAATGGGTAAAGTCACCTATCGTGATGTGTTCCATCAAAACGAAGTTGAGCAGTCTACTTACAACTTTGAACACGCTAATGTTGAAGCGTTATTTAGAACCTTTGACGAGTGCGAAGCAGAAAGCCAAAAGTTGATTGAGAACAACCTTCCACTGCCTGCGTACGAACAGGTTATGAAGGCCTCTCACGCTTTTAACTTACTTGATGCACGTCACGCAATATCGGTTACAGAGCGCCAGCGCTATATCCTTCGTGTAAGAACGCTTGCGAAGGCGTGTGCAGAAAGCTATTACCAGGCACGTGAAGCATTAGGCTTCCCACTATGTAACAAGGAGGCATAAGCGTGCGCACAGAAAATTGTTTAGTTGAATTAGGTACAGAAGAATTACCACCAAAAGCGCTTAAATCGCTCGGTGAAGCATTTGCTACTCAGTTCGAGGCAGCACTTACTCAAGCCGATTTACAGTTCGACTCAGTAAACTGGTTCGCAGCACCTCGTCGCCTTGCCGTTTACGTATCAGGTCTTGCTGAAGGACAAGCGGATAAAGTAGTAGAAAAACGCGGCCCAGCTGTGTCAGCAGCATTTGACGCAGACGGAAACCCTACCAAAGCAGCACAAGGCTGGGCACGAGGAAACGGCATTGACGTTGCCGATGCTGAGCGCATGGTAACGGATAAAGGCGAATGGTTACTGCATAAAGCAAATGTACCAGGCCAGCCTGTTGCGGCACTACTTGAAAGCCTTATAAACCAAGCTGTAAGCAAGCTTCCTATTCCAAAGCCTATGCGCTGGGGCAACTACAATACGCAGTTTATTCGTCCGGTACATACACTGTGTGTACTTTATGGCAGTGAAGTAGTGAATGTTTCAGTACTTGGGCTTGCAAGTGGCCGAACTGTGCAAGGACACCGTTTCCACGGTGAAGCACGTTTTGATTTAGACCACGCCGACAACTATGCAGCAGCACTAGAAAAGCAGTATGTTTTAGCCGACTTTGAAGCGCGTAAAGACAAAGTTCGCCAACAACTAGAAGATGCAGCCAAGGCGCTTTCGTTGACCCCTGATTACAACGAAGACCTGTTAGAAGAAATTGCTTCACTAGTAGAATGGCCTGTTGTTCTTCAAGCAGGTTTCGATGAGGCTTTCCTTCAGGTTCCTAAAGAAGCATTGATCTATACCATGAAGGATGACCAGAAATATGTACCATTGCTAGATAGCGATGGCAGCCTTTCTAACACCTTCTTATTTGTTACTAATATTGAAAGCCGTGATCCTTCACAGATAATCTCAGGTAACGAAAAAGTTATCCGCCCTCGCCTTGCTGATGCTGAATTCTTCTTTAACAGCGACAAGAAAGAAACCCTTGAAAGTCGCCTTGAAAGTTTAGAAACCGTTCTTTTCCAAAAGCAGCTGGGTACGCTTAAAGAGAAATCAGAACGTATTTCAGCACTCGCTGGTTTTATCGCTGCGCAAATAAACGCTAACGATACACAAGCTTCACGAGCAGGTCTGCTAGCCAAAACAGATTTGATGTCGAACATGGTAATGGAATTCCCAGATGTACAAGGCGTTATGGGTAAGTACTACGCATTAAATGACGGTGAAGATGAAGCGGTAGCCGTTGCGCTTTATGAGCAGTATATGCCTCGCTTTGCTGGCGATTCATTACCAAGTTCAGGCGTAAGTGCTGCAGTTGCCTTGGCCGACAAGCTAGATACTCTTGTAGGTATTTTCGGTATAGGTCAGCTGCCAAAAGGTGATAAAGATCCATTTGCACTGCGTCGTGCTGCAATTGGTGTTCTGCGTATTATTACAGAACTATCGTTACCACTTGATTTAGATGTACTGGTAGCAAAAGCAGTAGATGTCTACGGTGATAAACTTACCAACACCGATACACAGCTTCAGGTAGTAGACTTTGTGTTAGGTCGCTTTACCGCACTGCTTCAAGATCAAGACGTTGCAATAGATGTTATTCAGGCAGTGGCGGCTAGACGCCCTACTAAGCCTGCTGACTATCTTGCGCGTGTTAACGCCGTAGCGCAGTTTAAAACGCTAGACGAAGCAGAAGCACTAGCGGCAGCCAATAAACGTGTGGCGAACATTCTAGCAAAGCAGAATGTAGATTTAGCTGGTGATGTTACCATTGATGCATCGCTTCTTGCAGAAGATGCTGAAAAAGCGTTATTCAATGCACTTGAGTCTGTTCAAGGTGAAGTGAATGCAGCGCTACCATCGCAAGACTATGCGCGTATTCTTACTGCACTTGCTACTTTACGAAACGTTATTGATACGTTCTTTGACAACGTAATGGTAATGGCAGAAGACGATGCCGTTAAACGCAATAGACTTGCGTTATTGTTGCTTTTGAGGCAACTTTTCCTAACGACGGCAGACATTTCAATGCTTGCCAAGTCATAAGGCGATACTTTATTGATGGGCTATTAAGCTTACCGATAAGAAAGCCCAACGATTACGTTGGGCTTTTTTTTACACTGGAGTTGTTGTGAAAAAGTTAGTAAGTATTCTATCACTGTGTTTTGTTTTAAGTGCCTGTTCAAGTAGCGGTAGCTTTAACATTCCAGAACGTGCACCTGATATACCCCGTATTCAGTTTGAAAACATGTTTTTAAGAGGTGTTTTTAATTGGTGGGAAGCAGATCCAAGCTATCAGTTTCAAGCATCTAGCAGTGGCTGGATTGTAGATGTTGAGTTAATTGCGGATGGTCAACCTTACGACTTTCGCTTATCTGATGCGAAGTGGACCCCTTCACAAAGCTGCGGTGGTAAATATAAAGGTCAGCCGGTGATGCTTGGCTCAACAGTATATTTAGTCTGTGAGCAGGGTTCATCAAACTTACAGTTTACCCCCTCGTCTACCGGTACTTATCGATTTACAGCAAGCCCTGCAAGTGCAGGCGAAGTTGCCCTCACCGTTACAAAACTATAGTTTATATTGACTGCAACAAATAAAAAGGGATGCCATGAGATCCCTTTTTATTTATGAGAGCTCTAGGTTTAGAGAGGAACTCCGGTGTTTTAGAAGAACTCCATTTCGAATTCAACTAACGCCAATCCCGACTCGGTTTCATCAAAATAAAAATCGTATTTAGCATCATCTAAAAACACCTGCCAGTAGTTATCCAGTCCCATAACTTCATCGCCATACATTTGCATCACTTCGTCACCACTTTGACCTGAATAGTGCTTGGCGTACTGCCATTTTTGGTTTTTTTCTTCAAAATCAAACAAGCCTTCATAAACACTTAGTTTATTGAGTTCGTCATACTGAAACTGCAACACTAGGTTATTCTCATAGACCTGAATGATGGCACCGTCTTCGCTAAAAGCCTCGAAGCTTGGTGTGAACGTTAGTTCATCTAGCGCTATTGTTTCTCCTTGTGCTCGCCTGTCTTCAATATACTCAATAACCTCTTTAGACTCTGTTACCGCGGTAAGTGAAAGCATGTTCTTCACATTGGATTGCGCTAGCGTATAGTTAAACCCTGTCACTACTAGCGCCCTGTCTCCGTTTATACTCCTAACTGTTAACAACGCATCTAACTGTTCGCCGTTGGGTCCAGTAAACCTGTAGGTATTTTTTCCAACATATTGTCCGTTCAACTTCATCGCATCAATAGCAGCTTTACTCAGCTCATAACCTACTGAATCTTGAATTTTCCACTGATTATCAAAGCGGTCGTCAAATGCGATTAAGTTTGTTAATGAACTTGAAACCCATTGGTTTTCATTTGAAACCTGATGCACTAAACCGTTCACAGTAACTATCCAAAGGTTTCTGCCGTAAGAAAATAAGGCAGTGTTTTCGCTTAGATTTAGTGTAGACGTTGGCGTTCCTAAAACATTCATCATTTCTTCAACTGATGAATTTAGCTTGATGCCAAAGGCTCCTTCACTTAATGAAATGGTATTATTTTTTAAGCGAGGCTGGTTTTTGTTTACATTGCGGTTTCGTGTAAGTGAAAACGAGATGACATGCTCAATATCTACTGATGTTTTTTTATTATTGAAATTTGTTACCGTTTTGCGCTTCTCTTCGTCGGGAACAATTTCATACTTTGTTTGCGCAGCAGCATGAAATGAGAATAACGACAACATTAATAATCCAAGCACCCCAAACCTAGACGCAAACATAGACACCTGCGGGCCACTTCCATTTTTTATTTTCATCTAGTATTCCTTTTTTTATCTTGTTTCTATTAGTGTGTTAACACTGTATTGGCACTGTACATTGTTTTAATTGAATCAATTTCTTTCAGGTAAAGTTTTGCCTTGTCAGGTGCACGTAAAACACTGGAAAGACTGCGTTCAACATTAGCAATCGTCTTTCGAAGCGTGTAGTGCTCTACCTCATCCATCTGACCTAGAAATATCGCAATATGCTTTAGTGGCGCAATACAGCAGCTTTGAAGGTCTTCTTTGTATTGCACTGCCAGGTACTTAACCATGCCATTGCTAGTTGCATTACTCTGGCTACTCAAAGGTTGTAGCGGCATTTCATCTACGTCTTTTCTAAACGTTAGTGTTTTCGCTACCGATAACTGCAAAAGCTCTATCGCCTTTTGCCCGGCTTCGTTTTCTAGTTTCGATAGTCTGTCATGCAGTTGTATATACTCAGGCGTGCTTACCCCCACTATCTTTGCATCAGTAAAGACTTGTTCTGCATGTAGCGCCACCTCGCTGGCATAGGTAATGTGATTTAAATCATTAAGTAGATTACCTGTAAGCTTGGTGTCGAGAAT
The DNA here is from genome assembly GCF_042848195.1 of Alteromonas sp. MTD1. NCBI lineage: Bacteria > Pseudomonadati > Pseudomonadota > Gammaproteobacteria > Alteromonadales > Alteromonadaceae > Alteromonas > Alteromonas sp. MTD1. Next base: position 372,453 of record NZ_BTGG01000002.1, on the reverse strand, counting down.
ATCTGTGGCTTTTTGTAACAAGATAGCGTGTTCTTGCTTTGCTTTTGCAAAGCGAATCTGAGACTCAGTTAGCCCTTTCTCCTTTGAACATGCAAATAGAAGTGTGGTTAGAAAGGTAGTAAGGAATAGACGATACAAGCAACGCATAGAGGCACATCCTTTTGACTCGATGAATGCAGAAAGCAGTTATTAACATCCTGTTAATATTCACTCTAGTATAGCGTTGATTAATTTACACGCTTTTTTTGACTGAACCAAATGATTGATAACACAGCAACCCATGTGTTCTAGTCGCTTTTATTTTCGTTTGCGTGCACAAAAAAAGCGGCTTGTCTGTAAAACAAGCCGCTTTTCATTTCTCGATAATTAATTTATCTGGCGTCTACACGTCTAAGTTTTCTACTTTCAACGCGTTCGCTTCGATGAACTCTCTACGAGGCTCTACCTGGTCGCCCATTAGCGTTGTAAATAACTGGTCACAACCAATGGCGTCTTCAATAGTAACCTGCAGCATACGGCGGCTGTCAGGGTCCATTGTGGTTTCCCAAAGCTGGTCTGGGTTCATCTCACCTAACCCTTTATAGCGCTGTATGTACTGACCACGTTTCGCCTCGCCCATTAGCCATTCAAGTGCTGCCTTAAATGACTCAACAGGCTGCTTACGCTCACCACGCTGAATAAAGGCGTCAGCGCCCATCATGTCATTAATGGCAAGATTTAGCTCTTTCAAACGCTGATATTCATTAGATTCAATAAACTCATGGTTAATGATGTATTCGTAATCAATACCATGCATACGCATGATAATAGTGATGTAATACTCACTAAGTTCTGAATCGTGACGAATCTCGAAGCGATAGGTTGCGCCATCGTTCTCGCGCTCTGTAAGCTGATCTACGAAGTGAGTAGCTACGTTAGCAAGGGTTGCTTCATCTTTTAAGTCAGCAAGGTTAAGCGTAGGCGTATACAGCATTCTATAAAGAATAGAAGCAGGCATCATACGCTTCATACGCGCAATCATTTTCTCTACAGACTGGTATTGCTTAACTAAGTTTTCTAGGCCTACACCGCTAATGCCAGGGTCATCGCTGCTGGTGTGCAGTGAAGCGCCATCGATTGCAATAGACGTAAGATAGTTAGTAAGCGCATCATCGTCTTTCAAGTATTGTTCTTGCTTGCCTTTTTTCACTTTATAAAGCGGTGGCTGTGCAATATACACATAACCACGTTCAATGATTTCAGGCATTTGACGATAGAAGAATGTGAGTAGCAAAGTACGAATGTGAGAGCCATCAACGTCAGCATCGGTCATGATAATGATACTGTGGTAACGAAGCTTCTCAGGATTATATTCGTCGCGGCCTATACCACAACCAAGCGCTGTAATAAGTGTTGCTACTTCTTGTGAAGACAGCATTTTATCAAAACGCGCCTTCTCTACGTTAAGGATTTTACCTTTAAGCGGAAGGATTGCTTGGTTCTTACGGTTTCGACCCTGCTTTGCTGAACCGCCAGCAGAGTCACCCTCCACTATGTATAGCTCACTCAGTGCCGGGTCTTTCTCTTGGCAGTCTGCAAGTTTACCTGGTAGACCTGCTAAGTCTAACGCGCCTTTACGGCGTGTCATTTCACGGGCCTTACGGGCAGCTTCACGTGCTCGCGCAGCATCAATAATCTTACCTGCAATAATTTTACTTTCTGCTGGGTTTTCCAATAGGAAGTCAGCAAGCTTTTCATTCATCGCCGACTCAACGGCAGGACGAACTTCTGAAGAAACAAGCTTGTCTTTTGTTTGCGAGCTAAATTTTGGATCTGGTACTTTTACAGAAATAACGGCAGTAAGACCTTCACGCGCGTCATCACCACTGGCGTTAGTTTTGGCTTTTTTGTTTAAGCCTTCCTTTTCCATGTAGTTGTTTAATGTACGCGTTAGTGCGCCACGGAAGCCCGCTAAGTGAGTACCACCATCACGCTGAGGAATGTTGTTAGTGAAGCAGAATACATTTTCTTGAAAGCTATCGTTCCACTGCATTGCTACTTCTACTGCAATCCCATCTTCTTGTTCACTGGCAAAGTGAAACACTTTTTGGTGTACAGGCGTTTTCTTTTCATTCAGATATTCTACAAACGCTTGAATACCACCTTCATACATAAAGTGGTCTTCTTTACCATCACGCTCATCTTTAAGGCGTATAGAAACACCTGAGTTCAAAAATGAAAGTTCACGTAAACGTTTAGCTAGAATGTCGTAGTGATAAAGCGTGTCTGTAAATGTGTCGCCACTGGGCCAGAAACGAATCATCGTCCCGGTCTTATCAGTATCACCTGTAACTGCTAACGGAGCTTGCGGCACACCGTGATGATACTCTTGCTCGTGAGCTTTACCAGCACGGCGTATACGCAATTTCAATTTACTTGATAATGCGTTTACAACTGAAACACCTACGCCGTGAAGACCACCAGAAACTTTATAAGAGTTATCGTCGAACTTACCGCCGGCATGCAGAACCGTCATGATAACCTCTGCAGCTGACACGCCTTCTTCAGGGTGTAGCTCAGTAGGAATACCACGGCCATCGTCAGACACAGATACCGAGCCATCGCTGTGGATTTGCACAACAATCTCAGAACAATGTCCAGCAAGCGCTTCATCGATTGAGTTATCGACAACCTCGAAAACCATGTGGTGCAATCCGGTACCATCATCTGTGTCACCGATATACATACCAGGACGTTTTCTTACGGCATCTAATCCTTTAAGTACTTTAATACTGGACGAGTCGTAGTTGTTCTCTGCTGACATACTAGCTTTTACTCCTCTTTCACGCTTCCATGTTCCACGTGAAACATTTTCTTTTCGTTATATTTTTCTATAAAGCCGAGTTGCGAAGATTCTATTGCAGTAACGAAAACCTGAGTATCCATTTCAAGCAACCCATCTATAAATTGTTCTCTTTTATCAGCGTCAAGCTCGGCGCCCACATCGTCAAGTAAGAAAATACTTTTGCGCTGTGTGACCGAGTTAAACAACTTAGTTTGCGACATCTGTAACGCCGCTACTGCCATTCTAAGCTGTCCCCTAGATAAAAGCTCCTGGGCATTAACACCATTCACTTTAAGGCGTAAATCAGCCTTATGGGGCCCAGAAGAAGTATGTCCTATTTTACCATCATACTCGCGCTTTTTAACTAGGCTTTCTGATAAACAGACATCTTTTTCCCATCCTTTATAGTAACTCAATTCAACATCAAAGGTTGGAAGAAATTCATTTGCGTAATACTTAAAGACTGGTTTAAGTAATTCAACGTATTCTTGTCGCATAGCGGTTAAGGCTTCCCCTAACTCTGCGAACTGGGTTTCCCAATACTGATTCTCTGATGCATCAAGATTTGCATACTGCTTTAGTAAGGCATTGCGATGTTTTAGGAATTTGGCGTACTGATTGGAGAGTAATTGAAACTGATGTTTCACGTGAAACAATCCCCAATCGCAAAACCTTCTTCTCTCAGATGGAGAGCCAATTATTAAGTCTGTACTTTGTGGAGTAAAAAGTTGGATAGGTACTAAGCTTACCAAGTCAGATAACTTCTTAGACCTTTCTCCATTAATACTGCAAGTAAAGGAATCATTTCGGCTTCGCATAAAACCAAGTTTTAATGCTTCCCCTTCCTCGTCAGTACATGACGCGAATACACTAAAATCATTTTTGTCGTGTTGAATTACCGACGTATGTTTACTTGTTCGAAAAGACCGTCCAAAACCCAGATAATGTAACGCTTCAATAAGCGATGACTTACCACTACCGTTAACACCTCTGATAATGGTAAGCGACGTAGATGGTGAGAATGAGACAGAAGAGAGATTACGAAACTGAGTAATCTGTACGTTGTTCAGCTTCATGACAATATACTAAAAACAAAAGAGCGATGTAGCACCGTTGCATACATCGCTCTTTCTGATAAAAAATTAAAATACAAAATACGCTACAACACTATCGAGTGATGCACCTACAGGCGCATAGGCATAATAACGTATAGCGCTGAGTCGTCAGCGTCATCTTCAATTAGCGCACTGGCGTTAGAATCAGACAAACTTACTTTTACACTATCAGAGCATAAAGAGTTAAGAACATCGATAAGGTAGGCAACGTTAAACCCTATTTCAAGATCATCACCCTGATATTGCACATCAACAATTTCTTCCGCTTCTTCTTGCTCAGGGTTGTTAGCAGTAATCTTTAGCTCGCCTGAAGAAAGATTCAAACGAACGCCACGGAACTTTTCATTCGATAAGATAGCGGCACGAGAAAATGCATCTTTCAATACTGCTTTACTTGCCACAATTTCTTTATCGCCGTTTTGCGGCAGAACTCGTCGATAGTCAGGGAAGCGACCGTCTACTAGCTTAGAGGTAAAAATAAAGTCGTTTGAGAAGATACGTAGGTGATTAGCACCAATTTGTACCTTTAACGATTTATCATCCTCACTAATTAAACGCGAGATTTCCAACACACCTTTACGAGGAATGATAACCTGGCGAGCTGGAAGTGCTGTTTCATAGTTTAATCGGCATAGTGCAAGACGGTGACCATCTGTTGCAACTGTACGAATTACATTTTCTTCAGTTTCAAGCGACATACCGTTTAGGTAATAACGCACATCTTGTTGAGCCATTGAAAAGCTGGTTGAATCTATCAAGCGCTTTAAATCGCTGCATGTAAGCTCGAACTCAACTTCGCCTTCCCAATCTTCAAGATTAGGATAATCGTTCGCAGATAACGTAGAAAGCGTATAACGACCACGGCCCGCACGAATTAACGCCTTACTTCCATCTAATGAAAAATGAATATCCGTACCTTCAGAAATGCCACGAATAATATCAAAAAGCTTTTTGGCAGGAACCGTTATTTCGCCCTCAGTGAATTCGCCTTCTAGCTTTACGCTAGAGATAAGCTCAACCTCTAAGTCTGTACCTGTAAGCCATAGTGCGTCTTCACTTACTTTGATAAGTACGTTAGACAGAATAGGCAAAGTGTGTCGGCGTTCAACCGCACCAGACACAAGTTGTAAAGGTTGTAAAAACTGTTCGCGGCTTATAGAAAATTTCATCGCAGTGCTATCTCGCCTCTAGGGTCGTTTGGTTAGGAAGATAAAGTCCTAATGAGGTTCTTATAGTCCTCTTTTATATCATGACTTTCTTCTCTTAGCTGCTCTATTTTTCGACAAGCGTGCAAAACCGTTGTGTGGTCGCGGCCACCAAACGCATTACCTAATTCAGGTAAGCTGTGGTTCGTTAGCTCCTTCGCTAATGCCATTGCCACCTGACGAGGTCTAGCAACGCTTCTACTTCTTCGTTTCGATAAAATATCAGCTACTTTAATCTTATAATAATCTGCTACCGTTTTCTGAATATTATCAACGGTTACCAGCTTTTCTTGCAACGCTAGCAAATCACGAAGTGCTTCACGTACAAAATCGATGGTAATAGGTCGGCCAGTGAAATTCGCGTTTGCAATTACACGGTTTAACGCCCCTTCTAACTCACGAACATTTGAGCGAAGGCGTTTAGCTATAAAGAACGCTACTTCATTTGGTAAGTGAATGCGGTTTTCTGCTGCTTTACGCATAAGAATGGCAACACGCGTTTCAAGTTCTGGAGGCTCGATCGCAATGGTTAGCCCCCAACCAAAACGCGACTTCAAGCGATCCTCAACACCGTCGATCTCTTTAGGATAGCGATCTGACGTAAGAATGATCTGCTGATTACCTTCTAGCAGCGCATTAAACGTATGGAAAAACTCTTCTTGCGAGCGCTCTTTATTCGCAAAGAATTGAATATCATCAATAAGAAGCGCATCTACACTTCTATAGAAACGTTTGAAGTCTTCAATGGCGTTGTTTTGGAGCGCTTTTACCATATCTTGTACAAAGCGTTCTGAGTGCATGTACACAATTTTAGCATCGCCATTGTTCGCAACAATGCCATTACCTACGGCATGCAATAAGTGCGTTTTACCTAAACCCGTACCACCATAAATAAACAGCGGGTTATATGAACCACCAGGGTTATTAGCAACTTGTGTTGCAGCTGCACGAGCTAGTTGGTTCGACTTACCTTCAACGAAATTGTCGAACTGATAAGTGGGGTTTATATTGCTTTTGTGCTTCATTGCTTCAGGAATAGGAATGACCTTCGGCGGCGTGGTCGCACGCCCCTGATTATTCCCATATTGCTGGGCGAGATAGGCATTATTCTGTGCATTGCTTTGTTCAGCAAACGTGTCACTGTTTAAAGACTGCTGGCCAGAAGACTGCATAGGTGTATTTAGATTACGTGGACTAGAAGGCTCAGCGTTATCCGCTTTTCTATCTTCCCCCTTCTGCACATCACCAGTTATGTGACGAGCATTATCAGCACGAGCACTATCAACAGAAGTGTTAAAACCAGACTGATTAAATTGTGATGGTTGTGATGAAGGAATATCCTGGCCTGACGCACCGGCGCTCAGTGGGCTACGACTTGAGACCTGCTGTGAAGGCACATTGCTTGGCGTGCGATTAATGCTTTGACGGCTCATCACTTCAAGTCGTAACTGGGGTGCATCGGCACCTGCAAATTCGCGCAGCAGCAACGTGATGTTGTTAAGGTATTTATCTCTTACCCAGTCAAGTACAAATCGATTAGGTGCATAGAGCGCAACAAAACCATCTTGTTCCTCACAAACAAGCGGACGTATCCACATACTAAATTGCTGCGTTGGTAATTCTTGGCGCAGCCTTTCAAGGCATTGGTTCCATAGTGACATGGTACGTTGTTAGCTCCCGTAACTCGCTAGAAAAGCCAACAAGACGCCCATCTACTTTAATGAAGTAGATAATAAGGAGGCAGAAAACGCGCTATGTATGAAAACAGCGTAGGGAATGTTGGGTAACTGCGAGATAATAGTTATCGTTGTATTCGCTGTGGATTATCTTACGTTATCAACAGAATGTAAATGGCGATCTTGGCTGATCTGAACGATCATTTTTTTATACCATTGAATTTGTTGAAATTTAGTTTTAGATCAATACGCACTAACAAGCCAAGATATTCAAGCAAATTAGACTAATAAATCAGGTAGATCACCTTGCTTTTTTAGCTACAGTGATTGTTTTTCACAAATTACTGTGGATAACATCAGTGTTTTAGATGCGTTATTCACAGCTTCTTTCAAACCTTGTGAATTGATTTGATTAAAAAACAGCAAAATTTGTTCACTTATTCGTCCAAAAAGGCAGAATATCCATTGACAGCAGGCCCCGAGATCTCTAGAATTCAGCGTCCTTTTTCGATGGGCTTTTCTGGTGAAAACACCACAATGTTCTGGCAACAGTGCTTTGTGTTACCAAAAACGCCTATGTTTAACTAAATATAAGTGAGACTTTGGTCATGAAAAGAACATTTCAACCGAGCAATCTTAAGCGCAAGCGTTCTCACGGTTTTCGTGCTCGTATGGCGACTAAAAATGGTCGTAAAGTACTAGCAGCTCGCCGTGCAAAAGGCCGCGCTCGTCTTTCAGCTTAATTAGAAAGACGCCAAAGTGGGCGAGAATACGTTTTCTAGGGAGTTACGTCTGTTAACTCCCTCCCACTTTACCTATGTGTTTGATAACGCAACTCCAGCAGTATCTCCCTCTTTTACTATCTTAGCTCGACACAATTCTCTTGCATCTCCACGTTTGGGCATAACGCTTGCCAAAAAACGTATTCGCAAAGCACACGACAGAAACCGTTTAAAACGATTAGTCAGAGAAAGTTTCAGGCATAAGCAGCATAACTTACCCAACGTTGATATTATCGTCATTGGTAAATCTGGTGCAGATAACCTTAGCAACCAAGAAGTTTTTGCAACATTGGATAAGCTATGGAAAAAGTTAAACAAACGCTGCAACAAATCCTAATTATTGTTCCTTTAATCTTTATTAAAGGTTACCAGTGGTTTATTTCACCGCTTTTAGGACAACGTTGTCGTTTCCATCCTTCTTGTTCTTGGTATGCTATAGACGCATTAAAAACACATGGATTGGTAAATGGCGGTTGGTTATCTATTAAACGCATATTAAAATGCCACCCTTTGCATGCCGGTGGATACGATCCAGTACCGGAAAAACAACAAGATAAACACTCAAAATAAAGAGACCTCTATGGAATCGCAACGTAGTTTTCTGATAATTGGCCTCGCGCTAGTTAGCTTTTTGCTTTGGCAACAATGGCAAAAAGAATATGGGCCACAGCCTGTTACGCCTGTTGTGCAAGAACAGTCGCAAGAAGCACCTCAAGGTGTGCCGTCATTTAATGATACAAACAATGAAGATGTGCCGAGTAGCGACAGTATGCCTGCAGCACAACCTATGGCGTCTGCGACAAACACTCAGCGTATTATTGAAGTAAAAACCGATACACTGGATTTACGCATCGACCTTCTTGGTGGCGACGTAATCTCTGCTGACCTTTTAAAATTCCCAGTAGAGCAAGGCTCAGATATACCTTACAGCCTTTTGCGCTCAGGTAACGGTTTATACGTTGCACAAAGTGGTTTGATTGGGGCCCAAGGCCCAGATGCGAGCAGCAGCGGCCGTCCAGTTTACACTGCAGAAAATACGTTTTACGAAATGTCTGGCGATACGTTAGTTGTTCCACTTACCTGGAAAAACAATCAAGGCCTGTCTATTACCAAAACCTTCACGTTTAGCAAAGACCGTTACGACGTAAACGTAAGCTATACGGTGAATAATGGCAGCACAAACACAGCTACCGTTCAGCCATATGCACAGCTTAAACAAGTGATGCAGTTTGAAGACGACAGCAACATGTTTATGCCGACATACCGTGGCGCAGCGTTCTCAACTGAAGATGACAAATATCAGAAGTACTCTTTTGATGAAATTGAAGATGAGAACCTGCGAGAAACCACCAAAGCAGGCTGGGTTGGGATGCTTGAACACTACTTCGTGTCTGCATGGGTTCCTTCACAAGAACAGACTAATACGGTTTATTCACGTAATTTGAAAAACCAGTATGCGGTTATTGGTGTGCTATCACCTTCAGAAAGCATTAATGCTGGTGAAACCAAAACTATTGCCTCTACGCTTTACATGGGTCCTAAAGACCAAGAAAAGCTAGCTAAAATTGCGCGCGGTTTAGACCTAACTGTAGATTACGGCATTTTGTGGTGGATCTCACAGTCGCTGTTCGCATTGCTTACTTTCCTACACAGCCTTGTGAACAACTGGGGTGTGGCCATCATTCTAATTACGGTTGTGGTTAAAGGTGCAATGTACTGGCTAACGAAGAAGCAGTACGAGTCAATGGCGCGCATGCGTAACCTTGCTCCTAAAATGCAGCAGCTAAAAGACCGTTTTGGTGATGATAGACAAAAAATGTCTCAAGCTATGATGGAGCTTTATCGCAAAGAAAAAGTAAACCCAATGGGTGGTTGCTTACCGTTACTACTTCAAATGCCAATTTTCCTTGCGCTTTATTGGGTGCTAATGGAAAGTGTAGAGCTACGTCACGCTGACTTTGCGCTTTGGATCACCGACTTATCGGTTAAAGATCCATACTTCGTGCTTCCTATTCTAACAGGCGCCAGTATGTATCTTCTGCAGAAACTGCAGCCAACTACCATTACCGACCCTATGCAGCAAAAAATTATGCAGTGGATGCCGGTAGCAATGAGCGTATTCTTCCTGTGGTTCCCTGCAGGTCTAGTACTATACTGGCTAGTAAGTAACGTAATTACACTAATACAAGCCAAGATGATTTATGCTTCAATGGAGAAGCGGGGCATCAACGCTAAATAAGCGCTGATTACTTATTTTACAGCCCGCCTAAGCGGGCTGTTTTGTCTTACGAGGATTATACCTGTGCCATCATTTGATATTGTTTCTGAAATCAACATGGAAGAAGTGCGTAACGCCACTGAAAATGCTAGCCGTGAATTGTCTACGCGTTTCGATTTTCGCGGAATAGACGCTAGTTTTGAATACAAAGACAAAACCGTTGTAATGAAAGCTGAAGCTGAATTTCAACTTCAACAAATGGAAAGTATGTTCCGTACTGCCATGTCTAAACGTAACGTAGATACATCATCAATGGATGTAAAACCCTATGACGCACATGGCAAAACATACCGTCAAACTATTGCGTTTAAAGAGGGTATTGAACAACCTACCGCGAAGAAAATTGTGAAGCTTGTGAAAGACGCCAAAATTAAAGTGCAAACAGCAATACAAGGCGAAGAACTTCGCGTAACAGGTAAAAAGCGTGACGACCTTCAGCAAGTCATCTCTTTGGTAAAAGAGTCTAATTTAGGTCAACCGTTTCAATTTAAAAACTTCCGCGACTAACTATGGATTCACTCTCCCTTTCCACTGACACCATTACCGCACAAGCTACGGCACCAGGTCGTGGCGGTGTGGGCATTGTTCGCGTATCAGGCCCAAAAGCCAAAGCCATTGCCGAGGCATTGGTGCCCTGCTCGCTCACACCGCGATTAGCAACCTATACACCGTTTGTAGATAGCAATAATACGGTTATCGACCAAGGCATTGCGCTTTTTTTCAAAGGCCCAAATTCCTTTACCGGTGAAGACGTGCTTGAGCTGCAAGGTCACGGTGGCCAAGTTGTTATGGATATGCTGATTGATGCCGTGTTATCTACAGGCCACGCCCGCTTGGCTAATCCAGGTGAGTTTAGTGAACAGGCTTTTCTTAACGACAAGCTAGACCTTGCGCAAGCTGAAGCCATTGCCGATTTAATTGATGCAAGCTCGCAACAGGCAGCGCGAAGCGCGCTACGATCTTTGCAGGGAGAGTTTTCCACACAAATTCAAACGCTTTCCGACCAAATAATACATTTGCGCATGTATGTTGAAGCAGCTATTGATTTCCCAGAAGAAGAAATAGACTTTCTTTCAGACGGAAAAGTGTCAGGTGACCTAAGCGAAATCATGCAAAGCTTGACTAAAGTTCGTGAACAAGCAAAACAAGGAACGCTATTGCGCGAAGGTATGCAGGTGGTGATTGCAGGAAGACCTAATGCAGGTAAATCAAGCTTGCTGAATGCGCTTGCAGGCAGAGACAGCGCAATTGTAACCGACATAGCGGGCACCACACGAGATGTACTGAAAGAGCATATTCACATTGACGGTATGCCGGTGCATATTATTGACACCGCTGGCTTACGAGAAAGCCCTGATAAAGTAGAGCAAATTGGTATTGAACGCGCATGGCAAGCCATAAACGAAGCCGACCATGTGCTGTTTGTTGTCGACTCTACCGCAACCAGTGTCATTAACCCTTACGATATCTGGCCTGAATTTATGGACCGCTTGCCAAAAGGCATTCCGGTAACCGTTGTGCGCAATAAAGCCGATTTAAGTACATTAGATATTGGCCAAAGTAGTGTAAGCACACAGCACGGCGATATTTCAGTAATAAACTTATCAGCTAAGCAAGGCGACGGTGTTAATACGCTTAAGGCACACCTTGCTAAAACTATGGGCTTTGATACCACTACTGAAGGCCAGTTTATTGCAAGACGACGTCATATCGACGCGCTTGATCAAGCCTTTAATTTTGTAAGCACAGGCGAACAACAGTTGCATGATGCCATGGCGGGCGAACTGTTAGCAGAAGAGTTACGTTTAGCGCATCAGGCGTTGTGTGAAATCACAGGTGAGTTCACCTCTGATGATCTACTTGGAAAGATTTTTTCCTCGTTTTGTATTGGTAAATAACAATAAGAAGTCGTATTTCATGAGTAAGCATTTTGAGATTATCGTTGGCACAATGTTAGGTGCATCTGAATATGTTGCAGACGCCATTGCAGAAAGACTAGACGCTAACGGTCACACCCACACTATTCACACAGAGCCTAACCTTGATGATATAAAAACAGACTCACCATGGATTGTGTGCACATCTACACATGGTGCAGGCGAGTTACCAGATAACATTCAACCGTTTGCTAAGCAGCTTACACAAAGCGATTTATCCAGCGTTAACGCTTATGTTATTGGACTAGGCGACACCAGCTACGACACGTTCTGTTTTGGCGCAAAAGAAATGGAAAAACACATTACTGACAATGGCGGAAAGCTTGTTGCTGAGGCTCTTTACATTGATGTGTTGGAACATCCAATTCCTGAAGACGCCGCGGTTGAATGGTTTGATGCCCAGTTGGCAGGCTAATTCGTTATGACAGATGCGCTTACTCAAGCAGAAATTGCAGCACTACAATCGCCATTATCAAATGAATGTCGCGTGTTGTATTTGCTTGGACTGCGCGTAGGCGCTAATAGTGCAACAACATCATCCTCCCCTATCGATTATAAGCAGCTGTTATCGCTGCTTAATGGTGACAACAAAGAGACCTCATTTCAGCGTGGGCGCCAAATTAACAGCCTGTTAAAGCAGCTTGAGCAAGTGGGTTTAGTCGCCATTCCGGTGAATCTTGACCTTGAGCACACCATTAATGGCCAAACGCTACTACTACCATTGATGTCAGCGCCAGCATCAGATTTTGAACAGCTTCACCAACGACATAGCGCAATGTCGGCGTCTTGGCAGCCAAATAAAGCACTTTTTGAAGAAATGGCATCGTTACTTGGCATCATAGATAAAACGTATGATGATAACGATATAGGCGAATTTATTGCCTATTGGCTTGGACGACCAAGTTCAGTGTTCAGTGAGTTTCAATGGACCCAAAAATTTGCCAATAACATCAAGCGAAAAAGGCTGGCAGCGGGTTTTGGTTCAACACCTACAAAAATGGTGGGAACACAACAAGTGAAAGTTGCAGCGGGCATTGAAGCAGATGATAATGCTAGAAAGCTGGTGGAAAAGTACGCCTCGTCAAAGAAGAGTTAAACCATTATGGATCGTATAACAGACAAAATTGCCAATTTAGCAAAAGCACTTAAAAAGAACGTCGATCCCGGTGATGAATACATCGACTATAAAACCCTCCGTAAGCAATACGAAGCAAAAGCCAATGAAGAAGTATCGCAACTACAGCAGCGCAGCAAGAAAGCGCGTGTAGAAGCTATTCATGGACGTTCTGATCTAAACCCTAAATGGACCTTTGCTAATCTTGTTGAAGACAGCGACGATGTAATTGAAGCAGTATCTATTGCGCAATCTTTTATCGCAGCTCACGATGACCCTGCGTGGCGCCAGAGTGGCTCGCATATGATGCTGTTCTACGGTGATTATGGGCGCGGCAAATCTCACATTGCAGGCGCTATTGCTCATCAGTTGATAGAGCAATACGAAATAACAGTTTTATATCGTCAGTTATCATCGTTACTAGAAATGCGAAACTTTTCTTACGACTTTGCAGCAACAGACAATGCTAGCCAGCGTTTTAGAGAAATACACCAGGAATTACTGGAGGTAGATCTCCTTATTTTAGATGAAGTATGCGTTAACGAATCAGCACTTAAGAAAAACGCTCAAAGCTGGTTTGGTAATTTGTTACGACAGCGTTTGGTTAACAAGAAAAACTGTATTTTAATTACTAATCATAACCTTGCTGAGCTTGAGAATGCACTTGGTCGCTATTGTTTTGAATCTATCAAAGAATACGATACATACAAAGTACGCTTTCAAGGTCCTAGTCGTCGAGAAGGGCTAACCATTGAGCAAGAAGATATGCAAAGCTCTACAACACAGCCCAGGTACCAGCCGAACCAAGTACGTTAATTTCTTCGGAAAAACATGAGATAAAGGCGTCTGACTTGACGCCTTTCTTTTATTTGATTACTTTATGGCCATTCACTTCTTGGAGTTTGCGCCAACATGAACAACTAATACCTGCAGATCACACTTTTATCTTTTTTCGATCTACAGGGTTAGTAGGCGCACTATCAATGCCTCTTTTGTGCTTGTGTCTGTAATTACATAGCAATTACATACAATCGCTAGTCACGCGTGTACCGCCAATCGCTTTTTCATTATCCCTATACTGATTTGTATTGGCCTTGGGTACTGAATTTTACGCTACGCGGAATTGAGCCTAGCGGTTAAAGCTAGGCCATTACAGCTTTACACATCACGCACAGGTGACACGAATAACATCAGTTAGGCTTTCAATGCGCTTGCCCCTGTCAAACGGGAGCAACCTATGCCTTTACTTTCTACACAACAACTCACTTATGAATTTGATGACGGTCGCACACTGTTTAAAAATCTTACCGTCAACCTAACCCAAAGACGCACAGGCATTGTGGGCAAAAATGGTGCTGGGAAATCGGTACTATCAGCTTTATTTCGCGGTGACATATCGCCTACACAAGGCTTTGTACAACGTACATCTAACATCGGCTATTTTTCACAAATATCTGACCGTTTCTTAGCATCTCAATCAGAAACTATTGCTGAACTTTTAGGTGTTAGTGAAGTATTAACTGCGCTTAATAGAGTGGCATTAGGACACTGCGAACCCGCACTTTTCGACGTCATTGGTGATAATTGGAACACGCATCATGATGTTGTAGCTAAGCTACGTGCTATTAACTTGCCTGAAGATCCTACCATGCCCGTAAGCAAACTAAGCGGTGGTGAGTATAACAAGCTTAAATTGATGACCCTTTTTGAAAACAGGCATGCGTTATTAATTTTGGATGAACCTTCGAACCACCTAGATCTACAAGGTAAACAGTGGCTTGCAGATAAAATGAATAAATACGAGGGTACTATAGTGCTAGTAAGCCACGATCGAATGCTATTAAATGACATGGAAGAAATATGGGAAGTTGCTGATCAAACACTGCATATTTTCGGTGGAAATTATAACGCTTACATTACGCAAAAAACGGCACAACATGAGGCTTTGAAAAGAAAGCTTGGTGTATTGATGCAACAAACAAAGCATTTAGAAAAACAGGCGCAACATAATTACGAAAAAGCACAGCAAAGAGCAAGCGCCGGCAACAAGCAACGTAAAGATGGAAGCCAAGCAAAAGTCTTATTAGATAAAAAACGCGATAGTGCTACAAAAGCGGCTTCAGCAAGAAGCAAAAACGAACGGGCACGAGCCACACTCATCAATAAACAAACACGCCAAATTTCAAAGGAATATTCAAGTCACTCGCTTACCAACAAACCCTTACGGTTTTATCTAGACGCGCATGGTACTGATACAACCAAAATAACTAATAAAACGGCTTTTTCGTGTGACAACGTTGTACTTAAATTTGGGTCTCAGAAACCGCTTTCTCTTAATATAAATGCAAACCAGAAACTTCACGTAACTGGTACTAATGGCAGCGGAAAATCTACGTTATTAAAAACCCTTTGCGGTAGCTTACCACCACAAACTGGAAAGCTAACTTTGAACACTGTTACCGCATACCTCGACCAGCACTTTTGCTTACTTAACACTCAAAAAACAGTTGTGGATTACCTCGTCGAGCAATGCCCTATCTTGTCATTAAGTCATGCTAGAACGCTATTGGCCAGCGCCGGTCTTAGAAACGATATGGCTAATCAATCTGTTGCAACGTTAAGCGGCGGACAAAAAATGGTATTGGCTATGCTGGTGGTGAGCAATCAAAGGCAGCGCCCTTTTTTATTATTGGATGAACCAGATAACCATCTTGATATCGACGCGAAGACAGTACTTGCTCATGCGATAAAAGAATACAAAGGCGGTATTTTGTTAGTCAGTCACGACACTGTTTTCATCGCTGACTGCGGAATAACCGATACTATTCATATAAAAAAATGATGTTAACGCTGATAAATGAAAAAAATTTTCCAACAAATTACAGAATGTGATCGTTTGATAAAAACACGATCACGCGATCTAATCACAGGCTTTCGAAAAGATCTTCTCCACAACAAGATCGAGTTAGAAAGCTTATTCCTACAGGATCTTCTGATCGCAATACATAATTAGCAAACATTTTATCCCCAACTGGATCACATCTTGATCACGCCTGTGGATAGGATCCTACAAACCACTGTGCATAAGCTTTGATCGAAAAAAGAATAACTTTTCACAGAAATCGGGGTGTGGATAAAAAGGGGGTTTATGCACAAGTTTGAAGGGGGGTTATGGATCGGTGTTTCCCAATGTTATTGATCGCGTAACTTGATGATCTTAATGCGCTTTGATCGGTTACCCACAGATCTTGATGATCCTAATAAAAGTAAAAATAAACAGATCTAAAAGAGATCTTAAGATCTTATTTCTCGATCACACTTTTCAACAAACCTCATTTGAGGAAAATTTAATCATTTTATTTGTCCAATAAGTCAGATAAAATACGCGCCCTTTTTTCAGCACAGTCTGATTGAAGCGTTTTAGTTTACATCGAGTTTTGAACAGTTAAACACGCATCGGTTTTTAAGTGAGTATTGGTTTTAAGTGAGGTTATCCATGTTTTATGCTGAAGCATATGATGTCATCGTAGTAGGTGGTGGACATGCAGGTACAGAGGCTGCACTGGCGGCTGCGCGCATGGGAGCAAATACACTACTGCTCACTCACAATATTGAAACTATTGGGCAAATGTCTTGTAACCCTGCTATTGGTGGGATCGGTAAAGGGCACCTTGTTAAAGAGATCGATGCATTAGGTGGTGCAATGGCACTTGCCACCGATAAAGGCGGTATTCAGTTTAGAACACTTAACTCAAGCAAAGGACCAGCCGTTCGTGCTACGAGAGCGCAAGCCGATAGAACACTTTATAAAAACGCAATTAAAGATATTGTTGAAAACCAAGAAAACCTGACGTTATTCCAACAAAGTGTTGATGATATCATCGTTGAGAATGACCGTGTTTGCGGTGTTGTAACGCAAATGGGCCTGAAATTTAAGGCCAAAACCGTAGTACTAACGGTGGGTACATTCCTTGGTGGCACTATTCATATCGGTTTAGAGAACTACAAAGGCGGGCGTGCAGGCGATCCGCCTTCTATCGCGCTTGCTGATAGACTTCGCGCACTGCCTTTTCGCGTTGATCGTTTGAAAACCGGAACACCTGCTCGATTAGATGCCCGTTCATTAGATTTTTCTGTGATGCAGCCACAGCCTGGTGACAATCCCACACCAGTGTTTTCTTTCATGGGGAACCGTGAAATGCATCCGACGCAAATTCCTTGCTACATCACGCATACGAATGAAAAAACCCATGATATTATTCGCGGTGGTCTGGATCGTTCTCCTATGTTTACTGGTGTTATTGAGGGTATTGGCCCGCGTTACTGCCCCAGCATTGAAGATAAGATCACGCGTTTTGCTGATAAAACGTCGCACCAAATTTTTGTTGAGCCTGAAGGCCTTAATAGCATTGAGGTGTATCCAAATGGGATCTCTACAAGTTTGCCTTTTGATGTGCAAATGAACTTAGTGCGTTCAATAAAAGGTTTTGAAAATGCGCACATAGTGCGCCCTGGTTATGCCATTGAGTATGATTTCTTTGATCCTCGCGATTTAAAGCAAACGCTGGAAACAAAATTCATTGAAGGGTTGTTTTTTGCTGGGCAAATCAACGGAACTACGGGCTATGAAGAGGCTGGCGCACAAGGTTTGGTGGCCGGTGCAAATGCAGCTCTACAAGTTCAGCAAAAAGATCCATTAATTCTTCGTCGTGACCAAGCGTATGTGGGCGTACTTATTGACGATTTGGCTACCATGGGTACCAAAGAGCCATATCGTATGTTTACAAGCCGTGCAGAATACCGCTTGTTACTGCGTGAAGACAATGCCGACAGCCGCCTAACGGCAATGGGCCGTGAAATTGGTTTGGTTGATGATGCGCGTTGGGCAAAGTTCAACGACAAGATGGAAGCCGTAGAAAGTGAGCTTCAACGCTTACGAGGTCAATGGATCCATCCAGACCACGCGGCGACCCCTGAACTAAACACTATGCTTAAAAACCCTGTAAGCCGCGAACATTCCCTAGAGGAATTAATTCGTCGTCCAGAAATGACATATTCGCAGCTTATGGAAATTGAAAGCGTGGGTCCGGGATTAGAAGATCCGATCGCAGCAGAGCAAGTTGAAATTCAAATTAAGTACGCCGGATATATAGCGCGTCAAATGGACGAGATTGCCAAAACACAGCGCCATGAAAATACGTTGTTACCTGTTGATATGGACTTTAGCAAAATATCAGGCCTGTCGAATGAGGTAATTGCGAAGCTTACGGAAGCGCGACCTGAGACCATTGGCAAGGCTTCTCGTATATCGGGAATAACACCGGCCGCAATTTCTCTGCTTCTGGTTTACTTGAAAAAACACGGCATGTTGCGCAAGCAGGAAAAAATCAGTGCGTAAAACACGCACTTAACGCCGGCAACCATCACAAGCACTTAGCTTTTCCGAGATCTTAGCGTATCATTACAAAGATCTTGGAGAAGCCTGTATTCGCAAATCCAAATATTCGACAAGTAAATCTTGCAAGTGCGCCCGTACGCAAAGAAATGCGTTAAATATCATCTAGAAAAGAAAGACTTATCAATGAGCATACAACAAGAATTGCACGCCATATTAACCTCGGGCCTTGATGCCCTCTCACTTGAACTAAGTGACATACAGCAACAGCAGTTGGTTAACTACGTGGTAATGATTGATAAGTGGAATAAAGCATACAACCTAACCTCGGTGCGCGATCCAAAGCAAATGATGGTAAAACATATTCTCGATTCTTTGGCCATTGTGCCGCACCTTTCTGGCGATAACATCATTGATGTTGGCACGGGTCCCGGACTTCCGGGAATGCCGCTAGCCATAGCATTCCCAGACAAATCATTTACGCTTCTCGATTCATTAGGTAAACGCGTTCGATTTATGACACAGTGCGTGCACACATTGAAACTTACCAATGTAACCCCTGTACAGAGCCGTGTGGAAGAGCATCATGGCGAGCGCCCGTACGATATTGTACTTAGTCGCGCTTTCGCATCACTAAAAGATATGTTGCACTGGTGCGCGCATCTGGTAGATTCAGAAGGTCAGTTTTTGGCGCTTAAAGGTCAGTTTCCTCAAGATGAGATAGATGAAGTGAGTGATCACTTTCATGTGAGTAAAACGGAAAACCTCACTGTGCCAAATCTTGTAGGTGAAAGACATCTCGTTTGGCTGAAAAAGAAATAACAGGATCTAACGTGGCAAAGGTAATCGCAATCGCGAATCAAAAAGGTGGTGTTGGCAAAACGACGACTGCAGTGAATGTTGCAGCCTCAATGGCAGCAACTAAGCGCAAAGTATTGCTTATCGATCTTGACCCTCAGGGCAATGCAACGATGGGTAGCGGCGTAGACAAATACGATGTTGATGCAACCGCGTTCGAATTACTGATTGAAGAAAAGCCTATTAACGACGTTATCGTTAAAGCGACAAGCGGAAAATACGACCTTATTGCGGCAAACGGCGATGTAACCGCAGCTGAAATTAAGCTGATGGAAATGTTTGCCCGTGAAGTACGCCTTCGCAATGCGTTGAAGCCCGTGATGGATTACTACGATTTTATTTTTATAGACTGCCCGCCTTCGCTTAACCAACTTACCGTGAACGCTCTTGCTGCAGCCGATTCTGTCATGGTGCCGATGCAGTGCGAATACTACGCGCTGGAAGGGTTAACAGCACTGATGGACACCATTCAAAAATTAGCGTCAGTGGTGAATCCTGAATTGAAGATTGAAGGCGTATTGCGTACTATGTACGACCCGCGAAATCGCCTAGCTAACGACGTTTCTGAACAATTAAAACGCCATTTTGGTGAGCAAGTTTACCGTACGGTTATCCCACGTAATGTTCGCCTTGCGGAAGCGCCAAGTTTTGGTACGCCAGCGATGTACTACGACAAGTCATCAACGGGCGCGAAAGCGTACTTAGCATTGGCTGGCGAAATATTGCGTCGTCGGGATAAATCTTCGCCTGCACAGGCAAAAGCCAGTTAAATCTTAAAAAGCTGAAACATATCAGCACATGCCATAGAGGACACTATGTCAGCACGTAAAAGAGGCCTTGGTCGCGGCTTAGATGCGCTACTTGCAACCAGCCAATCATCAGCTCAACGCGAACAAGATAGCGCCGAGGTTGTACAAACCAACGGAGAGTTAAGCAAGCTTCCTATTGAGTTTTTAGTGCCGGGGAAATACCAACCTCGTAAAGACATGTCTCCCGAAGCGTTAGAAGAATTAGCTTCTTCCATTCGTGCGCAAGGCGTTATCCAACCTATTGTGGTGCGAAAAGTCGATGAACATCGATTCGAAATTATTGCCGGTGAACGTCGCTGGCGTGCATCTCAGCTTGCACAGCTAGATGAAGTACCATGCATCATCAAAAACGTTCCCGACGAAGCTGCTGTTGCGATTGCGCTAATTGAAAATATTCAGCGTGAAGATTTAAACGCAATGGAAGAAGCGCAGGCGTTAGACCGTTTAATGAACGAATTCGCGCTTACTCATCAAGAAGTCGCCGAAGCGGTTGGCAAGTCACGTACAACCGTAACGAACTTACTGCGACTCAATAATCTCAACGAAGACGTTAAGCTTTTAGTGGAGCATGGCGACATTGAAATGGGCCATGCACGCGCATTATTAGCCCTTGATGGTGAAACTCAATCTGACGCTGCACAAGTTGTGTCGGGTAAAGGGTTAACAGTACGCGACACTGAAAAGCTGGTGAAAAAGCTACTTGAGCCTGCAAAACCGAAGCCTGAGAAGAAAGTTGATCCTGACGTTGAAAACCTTATGACACGACTTTCAGAAAATTTAGGTGCACCAGTAAGCATTGATCACAATGCGAAAGGCAAAGGTAAGCTCACTATAAGCTTTAGTGATTTAGAACAATTAGATGGAATTATCTCTAAAATACAATAAGTTAAAAATTGAATTACAGAGTTATTAGCAGAACCTATCCGCTAACGATGGTGCATGCAGCAAAAAAAGCGTGCACTCTCCTTTCCGGTTATAGCAACAGAAAATTTTCATAATAACTTTCAAAAAGCGTTGTACTGTTGAAAATTGTCGGTAAAACAGTATACTTCTGACGCTTTTTGTAAGACGTGAACAAGCGGCGAGAAAAAGTGACGAACAAGCTAGCAAAACGAGGCAAAGACCTCGCCAAAAAAGGGCTACTTTTTCAGGCAATTACTGCCCTTATCGTCACCACAATCGCAGGCGCTGCATCGGGAAGTCATTCTGCCATGTCAGCCGCCGCAGGAGCATTGATAAGCATTCTGCCAAATATTGTTTTTATGTTGTTCGCATTTCGGTATGCCGGAGCAAGTAAAAACGACCTTGTTGCACGTAGTTTTAGCCAAGGCTCAAAATTGAAGCTGGCACTGACAATCATTTTATTTGTAATTGCGTTTAAAGGCTTAAGTGCCACGCCACTTGAAATATTTATGGCGTTTGTGATTACAACTGCTAGCCATGGGTTAGCGATGTTTCATTACGGTACGAAAGAATAAAGACGGCGACAGCCGCAAAAACGAAAAGAATAACGACCGTTTGAAGCAAACAAACCAGTCACCAAATTTTTACACTTTACAACTTGGGTTAAACAATGGCATCTGAATACACTACCTCAGAATACATCAAGCACCACTTGACCAATGCCACCATGTGCTCAACTGACAACGGAATTGCTTTTAACAAAGCGTGTTCTGACGCCGGTTTTTGGGCATGGCATGTTGATACACTGGCATGGTCTATCGGTCTTGGTCTTCTTTTCTTAATCATCTTTAGAAGCGTTGCGTCAAAAGCAACAACAGGCGTACCTGGTAAAATGCAGGCGTTTGTTGAGCTAGTTGTTGAATTTGTTGATGACAACGTGAAAAGCACCTTCCACGGTAAAAGCGCGCTCATTGCGCCATTAGCGCTGACCATCTTCGTATGGGTATTGCTGATGAACCTGATGGATCTTGTGCCAGTTGATTTAATTCCATGGGTGTCTGGTCTAATAGGTCAAGCTGCTTTTGGTATGGATCCACATGACGTTTACAACAAGGCGGTACCGACTACTGACCTTAACCTAACGTTTGCGCTGGCTTCAGGCGTGTTTATTCTTATCCTATTCTATTCAATCAAGATGAAGGGTATTGGTGGCTTCGCTAAAGAGCTAACGATGCAACCTTTTGGTCACCCTGTTTTCATTCCGGTGAACTTCATTCTTGAAACCGTTACGTTACTTGCACGTCCGCTTTCACTAGCACTGCGTTTGTTCGGTAACTTATACGCCAGTGAGCTAATCTTTATCCTGATTGCTACCATTGGTTATTTCCAGCTTCCACTGCACTTTATGTGGGCTGTGTTCCATATTCTGGTACTTCCGCTTCAAGCGTTTATTTTCATGATGCTAACTATCGTGTACTTAAGCCTGGCGTGTGAAGACCACTAAGCATTAACTGGTGTCGGTTAACGCTGTTGTCGACACCGTTTATTACAGAGTTTGACTTTTAAACATTAACTTTAAATTTAACTTAAATCGGAGACGTAAATGTTATACATCGCTGTTGCACTACTGATTGGTCTTGGTGCCCTTGGTACCGCTATTGGTTTCGGTCTACTAGGTGGTAAATTCCTTGAATCTGCTGCTCGTCAACCTGAACTAGCACCTCAACTACAAGTTAAAATGTTCATCGTAGCGGGTCTTATCGACGCCATCGCGATGATCGGTGTTGGTATCGCTCTATACCTATTGTTCGCTGTTGGTGCCTAATTTTACTAAACACTTTTTTAGCGAACTTTAAGAGGAGGGGCGATTGTGAATTTTAACGCCACTTTTATTGGTCAATTAATCGCCTTCGCTGTGTTCGTGGTGTTCTGCATGAAATATGTATGGCCTCCACTAATGGCAGCGATTGAAGAACGTCAGAAGAAAATTGCCGATGGGCTTGAAGCTTCTGAGCGTGCAGAGAAAGACCTAGAGCTTGCTCAAGCGAAAGCTACTGAGCAATTGAAAGATGCGAAAGCGCAAGCAGCTGAAATTATCGAGCAGGCTAAAAAGCGTGCCAACCAATTGGTTGACGAAGAAACGCAAAAAGGCCATGCGGAACGCGAAAAAATTATCGCTTCTGGTTATGCCGAGATTGAAGCTGAACGCAATCGTGCCAAAGAAGATTTGCGCAAGCAGGTTTCTGCACTTGCAGTAGCTGGCGCACAGCAAATCTTACAACGTGAAATCGATGCAAACGCACAAAACGACATTGTTGAAAAACTTGTCGCTGAGCTTTAATAGGGAGATGAGCCATGTCTGAATTGACAACCGTTGCTCGTCCTTATGCTAAAGCTGCTTTCGATTTTGCTGTCGAGAAAGACGCCGTTGCAAAATGGCAAGAAATGCTAGCCTTTGCAGGCGCTGTAGCAGCGAACGATGACATGCACCAGCTTTTGTCTGGTGCGGTTGCCGCTGACACGCTTGCCGACATTTTTAACAATGTTTGTGGTGAGCAACTCGACGAACACGGCCAAAACCTTGTGAAGGTATTGGCTGAGAATAAACGTTTAGCCGCGTTGCCTGAAATTTCTACTTTGTTCGATGCGTTTAAAGCAGAGTACGACAAAGAAGTAGAAGTGGACGTAACCTCAGCATCAACGCTGACAGATGCACAACAAAGTGAGTTGGTTGCATCTTTGGAAAAACGTTTGGCACGTAAAGTGAAGCTTAATTGTAACGTGGACCCTGCCCTTATCGCTGGAATGGTTATTAAAGCCGGCGATACAGTAATTGATGGTTCCGTAAAGTCGAAATTGAACCGTCTAGCAGACGCGTTGCAAGCATAACGGGGATAAGAGCATGCAACTTAATTCCACTGAAATTGCTGAACTGATCAAGAAAAGAATTGAACAGTTCAATGTAACCAGTGAAGCACGCAATGAAGGTACTATCGTCGCAGTAACTGACGGTATTATCCGCATTCATGGCCTTGCAGATGTAATGCAAGGTGAAATGATCGAGCTTCCTGGAAGCCGCTACGCAATTGCACTAAACCTTGAGCGAGACTCAGTTGGTGCGGTTGTAATGGGCCCATACGCTGACCTACAAGAAGGCGTAAAAGTACAATCTACAGGTCGTATCCTTGAAGTACCAGTTGGTACAGCACTACTAGGTCGTGTTGTAAACACACTTGGTGAGCCTATCGATGGTAAAGGTGCGATCGACGCGGCTGGCTTTGAGCCGGTTGAAAAAATTGCACCTGGTGTAATCGAACGTCAATCAGTAGACCAACCAATCCAAACTGGTTATAAGTCAGTTGACGCTATGATCCCAGTTGGTCGTGGTCAGCGTGAGCTTATCATCGGTGACCGTCAGTGTGGTAAAACAGCAATGGCAGTTGATGCAATCATCAACCAAAAAGGTACAGGCGTTAAGTGTGTGTACGTAGCGGTTGGTCAGAAAGCATCTACTATTGCTAACGTAGTACGTAAGCTAGAAGAGCACGGTGCGCTTGAGCACACTATCGTGGTCGCTGCTTCTGCTTCTGAGTCTGCAGCGCTTCAATACCTAGCGCCTTACTCTGGTTGTACTATGGGTGAATACTTCCGTGACCGCGGTGAAGATGCGCTAATCGTATATGATGATTTGTCAAAGCAAGCTGTTGCTTACCGTCAAATCTCACTACTACTTAAGCGTCCACCGGGCCGTGAAGCTTACCCAGGTGACGTATTCTATCTTCACTCGCGTCTACTAGAGCGTGCTGCACGTGTAAACGAGCAATACGTTGAGCGTTACACTAACGGTGAAGTTAAAGGTCAAACTGGTTCACTTACTGCGCTTCCAATTATCGAAACGCAAGCAGGTGACGTATCAGCATTCGTACCTACTAACGTAATCTCAATTACTGACGGTCAGATCTTCCTAGAAACTGACTTGTTCAACGCAGGTATCCGTCCAGCGGTTAACGCTGGTATCTCGGTATCGCGTGTTGGTGGTGCTGCACAAACTAAAATCATCAAGAAGTTGGGTGGCGGTATCCGTCTAGCCCTTGCTCAGTATCGTGAACTTGCGGCGTTCTCGCAGTTCGCTTCTGACCTTGATGATGCAACTCGTGAACAGCTAGAACACGGTGAGCGCGTAACTGAGCTAATGAAGCAGAAGCAGTACGCTCCACTATCTATCGCTGACATGGGTGTTTCTCTGTTCGCAGTAGAGAAAGGGTTCCTTAAGGACATCGAGCTTCCAAAAATCCTAGATTTTGAAGCTGCTCTTCACTCATACATGAACAGTGAACATGCTGAGCTGATGAAGACTATCAACGAATCAGGTAACTACAACGATGAGATTGCCGGCAAGTTGAGCGACGCTTTAACTAACTTTAAAGCGACACAAACTTGGTAATCAATGGTGCTGGTGTTTAACCACCAGCGCATTTCGTTGAGTAATCGGAGAGATAGTCATGGCCAGCGGTAAAGAGATAAAAGGTAAGATTGGGAGTATCAAGAATACTCAGAAGATTACCAGTGCGATGGAAATGGTTGCTGCGTCTAAAATGAAAAAGGCGCAAGAACGCATGGCCTCTGGTCGTCCATACGCACAAAACATGCTAAAAGTGATTGGTCACATTGCTAACGGTAACCTTGAGTATCGCCACCCTTATTTGGAAGAGCGTGAAGTCAAGCGTGTTGGTTATATTGTGATATCTACTGACCGAGGCTTATGTGGTGGTTTGAACACCAACGAATTTAAGCTAGTAACTCAGGACGTGAAGAAATGGCGCGACCAGGGTGTGGAAGTAGATTTTGCTGCATTAGGCTCTAAGGCGTGCGGTTTCTTTAACCGTTTTGGTGGCTCATTGTTAGCCGCTGAATCTGGTTTAGGTGACAAGCCGTCGGTAAGCGATGTAGTAGGTGTTGTACGTGTAATGCTTAATGCGTACGACGAAGGAAAATTAGACCGAGTATTCTTGGTATTCAATGACTTCGTTAACACCATGACACAGACACCTGTGATCAATCAGTTATTGCCTTTGCCAAAGTCGGAAGACGAAGAATATCAACATCGTTGGGACTACATTTACGAGCCAGATCCAAAAGAGATTTTGGAAGCATTAATGGTACGTTACATTGAGTCTCAGGTGTATCAGGGTGTTGTAGAAAACGCAGCGTCAGAGCAAGCTGCGCGAATGGTTGCCATGAAGGCAGCAACCGACAATGCCGGTAACCTTATCGATGAGTTACAACTGGTATATAACAAAGCGCGTCAGGCCGCAATCACTCAAGAAATTAGTGAGATTGTTGGCGGTGCCGCAGCGGTGTAGGCAAAGGTTTAAAAGAGATAACGAGGACAAATTATGAGTCAAGGTAAGGTCGTCCAAATCATTGGCGCCGTTGTGGACATTGAGTTTCCACAAGATGCGGTTCCAAGAGTTTATGACGCACTACAAGTTACCGAAGGTGACTTATCAGGTCTAACCCTGGAAGTGCAACAGCAATTAGGTGGCGGTGTTGTTCGTGGCATCGCACTAGGTACTACTGACGGACTAAAACGTGGTCTTACAGTAGAGAACACCGGAAACCCAATCATGGTTCCAGTTGGTACGAAGACACTAGGTCGTATCATGGACGTATTGGGTAACCCAATCGACGAAGCGGGCCCAATTGGTGAAGAAGAGCGTATGTCTATTCACCGTGAAGCGCCTAGCTACGAAGATCAGTCTAGCTCGGTAGAACTACTAGAAACTGGTATCAAAGTAATCGACTTGGTTTGTCCATTCGCTAAGGGTGGTAAAGTTGGTCTATTCGGTGGTGCGGGTGTAGGTAAAACCGTAAACATGATGGAACTTATCCGTAACATCGCAATCGAGCACAGCGGTTTCTCAGTATTCGCTGGTGTTGGTGAGCGTACTCGTGAGGGTAACGATTTCTACCATGAAATGAACGAATCAAACGTACTTGATAAAGTATCGCTTGTATACGGTCAGATGAACGAGCCACCAGGCAACCGTCTACGTGTTGCACTTACTGGTCTAACAATGGCTGAGAAGTTCCGTGACGAAGGTCGTGACGTACTATTCTTCGTAGATAACATCTATCGTTATACCCTAGCAGGTACTGAGGTATCAGCACTTCTAGGTCGTATGCCATCTGCGGTAGGTTATCAGCCTACTCTTGCAGAAGAGATGGGTGTACTTCAGGAACGTATTACGTCAACGAAGACAGGTTCAATCACTTCAATCCAAGCGGTATACGTACCTGCGGATGACTTGACTGACCCATCTCCAGCGACAACCTTTGCTCACTTGGATGCAACGGTAGTACTTTCTCGTGATATCGCGTCTCTTGGTATCTACCCTGCGGTAGACCCACTAGATTCAACGTCTCGTCAGCTAGACCCACTAGTAATTGGTCAAGAGCACTATGACGTAGCACGTGGCGTACAGACTGTTCTTCAGCGCTATAAAGAGCTGAAAGACATCATCGCGATCCTAGGTATGGACGAACTATCTGAAGAAGACAAGCAAGTGGTATCACGTGCTCGTAAGATTCAGCGTTTCCTATCTCAGCCGTTCTTCGTAGCAGAAGTATTTACTGGTGCACCTGGTAAATATGTATCGCTTAAAGACACAATCAGTGGCTTTAAAGGCATCCTAGACGGTGAGTACGATCACCTTCCAGAGCAAGCCTTCTACATGGTTGGTTCTATCGAAGAAGCGTTAGAGAAAGCCAAGAAAGCATAATGAGACAGGGCTAGCAGTTGCTAGCCTAGCATCATGCTAACGTACCTAATCAGGAGGTTCACATGGCAATGACAGTACATTTGGACGTAGTAAGCGCGGAGAAAGCGATTTTCTCAGGTCGCGTTGAAGCGATTCAAGTGACAGGTAGCGAAGGTGAGCTGGGTATTCACCCAGGGCACGCGCCACTTATCTCTGCTATTAAACCTGGTATGGTGCGTTTGGTTAAACAGCACGGTGAAGAAGAAGTAATCTATGTTGCTGGTGGTGTACTAGAAGTACAACCTGGCAATGTTACCGTACTGGCTGATACCGCGGTTCGAGCTGAAGATCTTGACGAGCAGGCAGCACAAGAAGCCAAACGACGTGCAGAAGAGCACATCGCCAACCCAGGCGCTGACTTTAACTACGCTGAAGCAGCTCATGAGCTTGCTGAAGCTATTGCGCAACTTCGTCTTATTCAGAAGTTACGCAAGTAAAAAGCACAGCTTTGAAAAAACCCGCCAAATGGCGGGTTTTTTATTGCCAGCGTGATAAGTAGGCATTCACATTGTTTTACACTTATTTCTATTGCTATCAACAATGCTAATGACTTAAGGTGGGTGGGCTTAAGTTCTAGTGACGTTAAATGGTTTTGTGTAGTAGCCCATCAAGCTAGTACAGAAAAATAAAAATAATGAAGTTAAACCCCTACTCCAACACGCACAAAGGTGCCTCTATTGGATTTTTCCCGCTACTGGCAACGTTGTTGTTGCTAACTTTACATTACTTCTCTGGTGCCTTAGATTGGCCACAGCACGGCGATATACGCGCTCAACGTGACTTTAACTCTGCCATTGGTATGTCGGTTATAACAGGGTACTTTTGGTTTGCACTGCGCTTGATGCATCAAAACGTAGCAAGCACGCTAATTTCTCTTCTTGTTAAAACAAACCAATTAAGTCAGTTTTCATTTCATCGAAGCGCCCTATTCTTGCGCCTTAAGCATCAAAGTATGAACTGTATTATCGTGGCGCTAATGCTCACATTAGTATACGTGTTTGTAGAAGGGCTGCTGTTTAATAGCCCCGCCTTTCATCAGTACCTTTTGTCCGTTAATGGCACTATGTTTTGGTTCTTTTTTTGTTTGTTCTTGGCGCAAATATCATCAAATATCAATTATTTAAGAAACGAGATATTAGTAGAAACAGAGCATAAGCTGGATTTGTTAAATTCAATCTCAGCATTAATAAAATTAGGCTTTGTAAATGCCACAACAGCACTAGGTGCGTTTGCACTGTTCCCAATATTCTGGTTTGAGAAAGTGGTACCAATTATTGATATTATTGGTGCGAGTATTTTTGCACTCATTATTACCAGTTATCTTTTTTTGCCTATTGTGAAGTTAAGAAAGCAATGGTTTTTTGTGAAAAATGAAATGCAAGAAGAGTTATATACAAATCAAGAAAAGCTTTTTTGCGAGCAAAATGAAGATCTAATGAAACTTGATTACTTACAAAGCGAGCGCGAATTGCTTATCAAGATGGCAATGCTTAAAATAACCACGCAAGATAAAGTAAGACTCGGCGCGTGTATAACAACCGTATTGCTGTCTTGGTTTACCTTCGGGTTTTTCTCGTACGTTTAATTGTGGCAGTGATAAGAGGGTCTACATTGCTATCTCGTTTGCCGTTTCTTTCATATAGAATGATTGTGTACCCGTTTTGTCTTTCTATTGCGCTTATTCTTATCAATGTGATGGGCGGTTCTATTGATCTTCCGATTACTAACAACGATGCGCAAAGAGACTTTAATACTGCCTTAGGAACCTCCCTAATTAGCGGGTATTTTCTGCTAACCATCCGATTTGTACACCGTAATCTGGCCTCAAGCTTATACGCTATTTTGGTGATTAAAAATCAACAAGCGTTGTTTACGCACTACAACAATGAAATAGCACAATCATTTAAACGTCACGTTGTGTGGTGTGTTTCTATTGGCTTTATAATGCCCGTTGTATACATGGTTTCAGAGGGCGTGATTGAGAGAATTAACGAACCTGAGGTTATTGTTGTAGCCATTACAGCGATACCTTTTTGGTTCTTGATGTCGCTCTTCTTTATTGAAGTGTATGCCAGTAACAAGCTGCTTCGTAAGTTAACTAGCAGTTACGGGCTTAGCGCTTCAAGTCAGATAGAGTTAATCCGAAAGGTGTTAAACGTTGGCTTAACGTCGGCTACCATTATTCTATCTGGTACAGCTTTAATGCCCATTTTTTGGATTAACCAACCCATTCACTTTTTTGATCTATTGTTTATTTCTTGCCTTCTAGGCTTTGTTGCATTGTTTCTAATGTGGCCTTTATTTACGCTTATATTTAAATTGAATTCGCTATCTGAAAAAGTATTTGAAGAGAACGAAAACCTTATTAGAAACTACATTAAAAGTAACAACGCAAAAGTTGAGTCGAGCTTTATAGAGAAAAAAATCACAGAGCAAGAGCTCTATGCTCACGCTTTAACACCAAGTCACTATAAAAAACTCGTAACCTGCATTATTCCTTTGCCGTTTTCATGGTTGCTTTTTTTAGTAATTGAAAGCATCTTGATGGTTTAAGCGCTAAACAACTCGGCTAGGCCTTTAGGATTAACGTGAAAATATACGGTGATAAACGCTCTGGTAATTGCTACAAACTGGAATTACTGACGTCCATTCTTGAACTGCAATACGAATGGATTGATGTTGATATTTTAAAAGGTGAGACACGTTCTGCTTGGTTTTTAGAAAAATCACCTAACGGCAAAATTCCAATATTAGAGCTTGATGACGGACGCGTGTTGTCTGAATCAAATGCTATTATGCATTACCTAGCCGCTAACAGTTCGCTAATTCCTACCTCTCAATTTTCGTTTGCTTCGCTTTTGCAATGGCAATTCTTCGAGCAATACAGTCACGAGCCATATATTGCAGTAGCACGTTATATCAATATTTATCTTGGTATGCCCGAAGCGCGGCGTGCAGAGTTCGAGTCGAAGCAAGCGGGTGGGTATCGTGCTTTAGCTGTAATGGAAGCCCAGCTTAAAAATACACCTTTCTTATTGGGCGATACGTTGAGTCTTGCCGATATCTCACTTTTCGCTTACACCCATGTTGCTCATGAAGGCGGGTTCGATTTATCAGCGTACCCTGCTGTTCGAAACTGGATTAGTTTAATACAGTCGCAAAAGGGCTTTGTGAATATGCTTGCGTAGCGCGCTGTCTGCTATTTTCGCTGTTATTTTCTGTGATGCTGCGCTGGGCTTTTAAAATGTCGCTGCATCGCCACTTGCGCGCTGTATAAATTAGACACATCGGTATGGCAAAGGCATTCTACGCTGTAGGCAACGGCCTCGAGTGTTGATAACGCGTTGTTTACCGATGTATGACGAATTCTATAGCTAGACCTTGGCGCACTTTCGATGTGAAACATCGGTAATGCTTCCAGCCATGGGAAGCTTTTCACAATGCCATAGGCTTGCTTCCAACTACCGTCTATAAATAGTAGCGCTTGTAAGCGTGTTCTATCATCTTTTGAGGTCGATTCTAATGGAGTACTGTTGCTGTGCGGATAAATAAGCGCTGCGTTACTTTCGGTATAGCGCTGTGCCAACGCAGTCATTGCCTCTTCATCATCGGTAAAAGTAGTCACTGCGTTTTTTAGAACGAGAGATACCAAGCGAGCGGTATTTTTTGCGTGAGAGTGCTCTTTTCTATGCTGAATAACGACAATGTCTATGGGGCTTGTGCTAACGGTAATATCATCGCAAATACACGTTACTTCAGGATATTGGCATTGATTGCAGTATGGGCGCATTGATAGTGTTCGTTGTGTAGCTAAAACGTGGGTAATAGAACTAAAGAGTAACACAAAGCATGGTTAATGATGCAGTGCTGACACGTGTAGAGAATACCTTAGCAGTGATACCTGAAGGTGTTGTGGTTAGTTATGGACAGCTTGCCGACCTTAGCGGCTTGCCGGGGCGCGCTAGGCTGATGGGTAGGGCGTTGCGCGCACTTGATGGCGAGCACAACTGGCACAGAGTGGTACGTGCAGACGGGAAAATTGCCTTCCCAGATGGGTCGTCGCATGCCCACGAGCAAAGGCAGCGGTTAATTGAAGAGGGTGTGACAATAAAAAACAATCGTATTAATTTAAAAAAATACGGATGGAAACCCGATTTACACACTATACTTTCATCATTGCAGTACTAGCGTTTTGAAAAAGTTTTTACCGCTTGAAAGCAACATTTTCATTCGCGCAGTCACGCGCCTAAGTGCGTGTATCCTAAAAGAGTAAGCCACACCTAGTATGTTAAAAAAAATCACAATAGATCAGCTTGAGCCGGGTATGTTTGTTCATCAAATTGTTGAGCAAAAAGGAACGCTTTCAGTAAAGAGCCAAGGGCGCGTGACTTCTACTGCTATTGTGGCAACATTAAAAAAGCGCGGTGTAAAAGCGCTCACTATCGATACCAAAAAGGCGTTTAATCCAAATAGTGTATCTGATGCAGAATGTACAGCGCTTCAAGATCCGCAACTTGAAGCAGTAGATAATAAAAAAATTAAAAGAGTGGCGCTGGGGGCCGAGCTCTCGCGTGCTGCAAAGCTTCACGAACAAGGTAAAGCAATACAGCAATTATTGTTGCAGAGCGTGCAGAAAGAAACGCCTTTTGATGCCAGTATTCCCAAAGCGTTTTCTAACAAGCTGGTTGAGTCAGTTGACAGAAACCCTGACGCGTTACTCTGCTTAACAAAGATTCGAGAAAAAGATGATTATCTTCTTGAGCATTCATTGAATGTCGCGATTTTATTAGCGAACTTTGGCCAGTTTCTTGGAATGTCTGATGAAGAGGTACAAGATTTATCGTATGCCGGTTTCCTTCATGATTTGGGTAAAATAAAGATACCCGACGAAATTTTGCATAAGCCTGGTCGATTGACTGACAGCGAAATGGACATCATGAAAGAACACGTTCAACACGGTGTCGATTATTTGAAAGGTACTGATATTTCAGCGCCGCTTATTCAAGCCATTGGCGAGCACCACGAAAGACTGGATGGGCTTGGTTACCCAAAGGGTAAAAAAGATGCCGAAATTAGCCTTGCAGGGCGTATGCTAGCAATTGCTGATATGTACGATGCGTTGACCGCTAATCGCGTCTATAAAGCTGGTATGTCTAGTCAGAAAGCGTTTTCTATACTAATGAACGAAGCGCCCACAAGACTCGACATTTCGCTCGTACAGCAATTTATAAAATGTTTAGGTGTTTATCCTGTAGGTAGTCTAGTACTGCTCTCAAATGAGCGCCTTGCGATGGTAATAGAACAAAATGACTCACCATTAACTCCAGTGGTAAAAGTATTTTATTCGGTACGAAATAGTCATTACCTAACGCCCAAAGACATAGACTTATCTAGCGATAAAACAGTGAAGGTATCAAAGGCTGCCATTCCATCAGATTACAACATCGACATTAATGCCTTCTTTGAAAGATCAGTTGTGCTTGGGTAAATGTGTCGCAATTTACTAACACCTTGTAGCTTTTACACAGTGCCGTATTTTCAGGCGACAGTTCGTTAACCTTGTGTTCAGTTAAGCAGTACTACTATTTGACCCCGTGGTTAGCGTTAAATACAGAAGTAACTGTTGCGCAGCTATATAATTGTTCAAAGGGGAATTTACGTTAATTTTAGCGCAGCGAATTTATAAAAAAGCGGTTTATATTATTAGTTGTAAAACACAACGTTATGGCAGTGGAATGCATTTTGCTCGCATTGTTACTAGTAGCATATAAAACAGTTTTTTATTTTTTGATGTAACGGGCAAACGACAGATTAAGTGTAAAACATTTACTGGCGCCTTAATGCGTTACTAATATGGCTCGAAATTCGAGATAAGAGGATGACATGAAAAAGATCTTAACAGTAGGCTTAATTACCGCTTCACTTGCTGTAGCAGGCTGTGCAAACGATCCCAACAATACGCAAAAAGGAGCGGCCATTGGTGCAGTTGTAGGTGCACTTCTAGGTAAAGCTACCGGTGATAACGACAAAAGCCGTTATGCGTGGGGGGCAGCGGTAGGCGCAATTGCAGGTGGTGCTATTGGTAACTACATGGATAAGCAAGAAGAAGAACTACGTAATGAGTTATCTGATACAGGCGTTCAGGTAGTGCGTGAAGGTGATAATTTACGTTTAATCATGCCGGGCGACATTACGTTTGCAACAGACAGCTCAAGCATCAGCCCTAATTTTAACCCGGTATTGCAAGATGTTGCGAAGGTAGTGAATAACTACGAAAAAACCGTGCTAATGATTAAAGGGCATACCGATGACACAGGTGCCGAACAGTACAATCAAGCGCTGTCAGAACGTCGTGCAGGAGCGGTTAAAAACCTCTTAATTAATTATTCGGTAAATCCTACGCGTATTACTACTGTAGGCATGGGCGAGTACGCACCCAAAGTGCCTAACAGCAGTGCGGCAAACCGCTCGATGAACCGTCGTGTGGAAATGGAAATTCAGCCGCTTACCTAACAACGAAAGCTAGCTGTAAAAGTTTGCATAGAAGCCACCTTACGGTGGCTTTTTCTTTATTTATTGGCCTTTTAACGCTTTTATCTGAGCAGCAACGTCACTTGCAATGCTATTGGGTATGGGAATAGTGAGGTGATATTGCGATACCTTCCATGTATTATCTTTTTTTATTAATACGCCTGTACCACGCGTTTCTCCAAGCTTTTTGTTATCAAGTAATTCATCAAACCAAGCCACATCATTGTTTGACGATAAATAAATGTTTCGGTCTCTAGGGTAATATGTCCACCCAGTGCCTTTATCAAAATGCGGCTTCGCATACGCTTTAAACTCGTCTATCTGCCATACTTCGGAAGCGTCGGTACCAATAAATACTGCATCATTACTATAAAGGGCAAAATAACCGTGGAAGTCTGCATTAGATGCATTTTCGTGCAATGCATCTAATACATTATTTATATGGTCGATATCGCTTTTTGCATACGCGGTATTCATTGCGGTTGCTAGCATCATTAATAAGCTTAGAAGTGGGTATCTCATCTATTGTTCCTTTGTTTTAGTAAGTTGATACCGTGCCATAGTCATGTACCACCGGTGATAATGGGCCAGTGTCTTTGTTTTCTATGTCGTAAAAGTTCTGAAGGGCGTTCTTAACGAGATGATTTGCTATGTCATAGGTTGAAAACTCTAGCGTGGTTATATTAATTGGCTTTTGATTATTGACCTTATTCTCTACCTCGCCTGGCAGGCAAGCTGCTACTACGGAAACATCTTGAGGTACTCTAAAGCCCAATTCGTCTAATAATGCATGAGCCGATATTGCAAGCGCCTGACTAGTGCATATGAGTGCTGAAAAGGGTTTCTCGCTAGAGACGAGTTCAAGCACAGCATCATTGGCACATGGTGCTTGGCTAGCGAATGTGTAATCAGATGAAAGAGTGCTGGCTTGCATTGCATCTACATTGAATTGTCGATGAGTGATAAGGGCTATATCGCGATGATTGTGCTGTTTAAGGTAATCATACGCTGACAAGACAACCGTCTCTGCATTTGCCTTTATGGCTAACGGGTTATTTTCCTCTGCCGCCATATTAAAAATAAGACTGTTACGTGTTTTGTAGGGGGCCTTATCCAGCGTGGTTTGCTGAATAGAAAATACAATGATGCCATCACAGCCTTGAAGGTGAAGGTAATTAATAGTGTCTTCTTCACTTTTGTTTGAGTCGCTGGAAAAAGCAATTAAGCAACGCTTTTGATGTTTTCTAAAAAGTTGTTCGATTGAAAACAACAAATGTGCGTAAAACTGCATGTGTTGATTCGGAAGCACTATGCCTACCGTATTTGCATGCTTTGCAGCTAGAGAGCGCGCATTTTGATTGGGTTTATAGGCTAAAGCTTCCGCAGCTGCTTTTACTTTTTCAGTCATTTTTGCATTTACGGTGCCTTTGCCGTTTAACACTCTTGATACAGTAGAAAGCGAGACACCAGCTTTTTCTGCTACTTGATATATGGTTGCCATAGTTTGTAAGCACTTACTTTTGTAGATTTTATTTTAGCGTTAACGCACGTTTGCAATTCCCTTAGTATTTATCCAATTCAATTTTCAATAAATTTTTTATGCATTTACTGGACGAAATGGCAAACACCAACAACACTTTCACTACGAAACAGGGATACGTTAAAGGTATTCTAATAAGAGTCAACACATGGAGGTAAACAAGCCACGTAACACATGCAACAGAAGAGAGAATTCAATGCTTAAGCGAACACTTGCGTCCATTTTGCTTACATCCGCGGTTAGTGTTTCTGCATTTGCAGAAGTAGCCGTTATCGTTCACCCTGGTAATAGTGCAGCCATAGATGCTGACGCTGTTGAACGTATTTTCCTAGGCAAGAAAAGTCAGTTTCCAGACGGCGCAGAAGCATTGCCTATCAATATCGAGAGCGGCGGTGCGGTAGATGAATTTAACAACAAAGTACTCGGACGCAGTACTGCTCAGGTGAAAAGCTTTTGGTCTAAGCAAATTTTCACTGGAAAAGGCACGCCGCCAAAAGAGGTGGCGAGTGACGCTAGCGTCATTGACCTTATCAAAAACAACAAAAATGCCATTGGCTATGTTGACGCTGCCAACGTGACTGGCGACGTTAAAGTTGTATTTACTAAGTAGGAGCCAACATAGTGAAAGCGAATAAATTTAGCTTAGCAGTGCTATTAACTGCCTCGATCACCGCGTCTCAAGCATATGCTGTTGATAATGTTCGTATAAATGGTTTTGGCAATGTAGTAATGGGCGTGACGTCTTCGGACGACACCTTTTTGGGGTACGACGATAACCCCGATTTCAGCAACGAAAGCTTATTTGCCCTTCAGGTTTCAAGCGATATCTCTGACAAACTGTCGGCCACGGCGCAGGTGCTTGGGCGTGGTAGTGAAGACTTTGATGTGAACTTTGAGTGGGCATATTTAAGCTACAAAATCTCAGACTCGCTAACCTTAGTTGCAGGGCGTTCGCGTTTACCGTTATTCACTTATTCATCATCGCTTGATGTAGGCTATACCTATCACTGGATTACAGCACCTAGCGTGGTTTACAACGTACCATTTAATAACCTTGATGGGGTGAAACTATCTAAAACGGGTTATGCAGGTGGTTGGGACTACATGGTAGATGTAGCATTTGGTCAGTTTAAAGGTACAACCCTTGGTGCTGAAAACCGAGGTGAAAATACCGCACTGATATCAGGGCAAATCAGCAACGAAACGTTCACTTTTAGAAGTGTATATGGACGTACAACAAACACTATCGATTTGGCAAACTCTGAAGATGCGACAGCACAAGCGCTAGGTAATGGCTTTGACAGTCTCGAGGCTGCCGGTTTTGTTGATTTGGCAGACTCCCTTCGTATTGAACAAGACACCGGTGAATTCGTTGGTTTCAGTGTGATGTACGATAACTTTGACTATTTCATTGGTGCAGAACACACTGAGATTAAAACAACGAACACGTTTGCTAACGACGACGAAGCATATTATGTGACGGTTGGTGCCCGCTTTGGTAAATGGACTCCTGCTCTTACTTATGAAAATTTTGAGTCATCTGGTGATGTGAAATACACCGCCCAGATTGCGCAAATTGCCTCCTCTGGTCTTCCACCTGAGGCCGTAGCAGCATTGTCGGGTTTGGCTATCGGTAGTCAGCAGTCACAACTGTCTGACTATTCTATAGTAACCGCCTCACTTCGCTACGACGTTACGTCAGGAATGGCAATAAAGGCTGATATTTCGAAACGGTCAGATGACGTGGATGATAACCAAGATGCAACGCTCGCGCGTTTGGCAGTGAACTTTGTGTTCTAGGTAGAAAAGAAAAGCTCCGCTTACGGGCGGAGCTTTTTGGTGTTACTCAATATTCTGAATTTGTTCGCGCATTTGCTCAATAAGCACTTTAAGCTCTACGGCTGACTGCGTGATATCGGTGCTGATGGATTTAGAGCCCAGCGTATTAGACTCACGATTAAACTCTTGCATCATAAAGTCTAAACGACGGCCTACAGCGCCACCTTTTTTCAAAATGTTGCGGGTTTCTGCAACGTGCGCATTAAGGCGATCGAGTTCTTCGGCTACATCAACTTTCTGAGCAAGCATTATCATTTCTTGTTCGAAGCGTCCTGCGTCTAGTTCTACTTTCGCCTCTTCAAAACGTGCCTGCACTTTTTCGCGCTGCCACACCATAATTTCAGGCATACGCTCTGTTACTTTGCCTACTTCAACATCAATGGCATCAAGGCGTTGCGTAATCATGCCTTTAAGTGCCTCACCTTCGGTTGCACGTGCACCAATGAAGTCAGACAACGCTTGATCGAACGCTGCCATTACATCGGCATGAATGGTATCCATATCCGCTTCTTCGGCTGCTATTACACCAGGCCAGCGCAATACGTCTAATGGATTTACGCCCGTTGACTGTCCATGAGATTGAACCCAGTCGGCAGCGTTTAGTACTTGCTTGGCAAGTTCTTCGTTAAGGCTAAGCTTAGTGACCGCCGCGTCATTTGCCGTAAACCGCAGTGCACATTCTACTTTGCCTCGGGCTAGCTTTTTGCGAAAACGCTCGCGAAGCACAGGCTCTAGTGAACGAAATTGTTCAGGAAGGCGAAAGTAAGTTTCAAGAAAACGTTGGTTAACTGAACGAATTTCCCAAACCGCAGAGCCCCACTCTTTCTTGGTCTCTACGCGTGCAAACGCGGTCATGCTGTAAATCATAAATATCCCTTACACTAAAATGTGAAAGCCTGCAAAAACAACGCGACGTTTTTCGTGTTGTATAAGGTTCGTTTAAGGGCAGGTTTTCTTGTAACGTTAATAATAACCCACAAAAGCATATTTCTATACAAAGTTCGTTTTTAACGCTTGCGTGTATTGCGTTATACTTACGCTAATTCAACTTGCGCCACAGCGCCATTGGTTTTTGTACCATGCGCAAAACGGTCAAGTTTCTCATTTTTGCATTTACGTTGTGGAGAACACTATGCGTCCAAGCGGCAGAACCGCCAGTCAAATTCGCCCTGTTACAATTACTCGTCAATATACCTGCCATGCAGAAGGCTCTGTGCTTGTAGAGTTTGGTAACACCAAGGTGCTGTGTAATGCGACTGTGGAAGAAGGTGTACCACGCTTTATGAAGGGGCAAGGAAAAGGCTGGATTACAGCAGAATACAGCATGCTTCCACGTGCTACCCACACACGCAGTGGCCGAGAGGCAGCGCGAGGCAAGCAAGGTGGTCGTACGTTAGAAATTCAGCGTCTTATTGCTCGTTCTTTACGCGCCGCAGTTGACTTAAAACTGCTTGGTGAAAACACCATTACGTTAGACTGTGATGTTATTCAAGCCGACGGCGGCACCCGTACAGCCTCAATCACAGGCGCTTGCGTAGCATTGGTTGATGCGCTGACATACATGCGTAGCAAAGGCATCATTAAAACTAACCCACTTAAGCACATGATTGCAGCGCTGTCGGTTGGCATTTATGAAGGCACACCTATTGCTGATTTGGAGTATACAGAAGACTCTGAAGCGGAAACCGACATGAACATCGTTATGACTGAAACTGGTAAGCTTATTGAAGTTCAAGGCACCGCAGAAGGCGAACCGTTCTCGTTCGAAGAGCTTGATGAAATGCTGAACATTGCGAAACACGGCTTACGAGAGCTATTCGATATTCAAAAAGCAGCATTAGCGTAATAAGAGGTTGTCATGAAAGCGTTTCAGCGTGATTTTATTGAATTTGCCATAGAACGTGGCGTACTAAAATTTGGCGAGTTTACGTTAAAGTCGGGTCGTGCAAGCCCCTATTTCTTTAATGCTGGGCTGTTTAATAGTGGTGGCGATCTTGCCAAACTAGGCCGCTTTTACGCTGATGCGCTTACTGATGCTGGCGTCGACTTCGATGTGCTGTTTGGCCCTGCCTACAAAGGTATTCCCATCGCTACGACCACTGCAGTAGCACTGTTTGACAGCCACAACGTAGACGTGCCTTACTGTTTTAACCGCAAAGAAGCCAAAACCCACGGCGAAGGCGGCAACTTAGTAGGTAGCCCTCTTGAAGGCAAAGTGATGCTGGTGGATGACGTTATTACCGCAGGTACCGCAATTCGCGAGTCAATGATGTTAATCGAGCAGCAAAATGCTAGTTTATCTGGGGTGCTTATTGCGCTTGATAGACAAGAGCGTGGTAAAGGTGAGCTATCTGCCATTCAAGAGGTAGAGCGCGATTTTAACACCACCGTTATTTCAATAGTGTCGTTAGCCAATGTGGTGGAATACCTTACAGAAAAAGGTGGTCATGAAGACCAGATTGGCGCTATCAACGCATACCGTGAAAGCTATGGCATCTGATTTCGACACGGCATTTAACAGTGCGAATACGCATTTAGATGCGCTGGGTTTGCGTTGTCCTGAGCCCGTTATGATGGTGCGCCTTAATATTAGAAAATTGGCAGACGGAGAAACGCTTTCGGTTACCGCCGACGACCCGTCGACTGCCCGTGATATTCCCAGTTTCTGTCGGTTTATGGATCACACCCTTGTAGCATCTCAAACCGACGTTATGCCTTATCAATATGTTATTAAAAAGGGCGTGTAGCATTACCTGCACGTCTTTTTAACACCATTTGCGGCCAATACTTCAACACGCCGTTACACTTTTTCAATCGCCGCCTGCAACAACAGTTGCTGAATAATCTGTTTGCTTTGCGTGCAGTGGCAGTGAATATCAGTCATGTGTACGCTTTCTTTACTTAGCATTTGTTGTAGTACAGACGCTTTTAAACTGAGTGTGATGAATCCATCGTCATGAATAGTGTGATTAGTAGGCATGGTTTTTCTCCATCTACGATAATATTTTTACATTAATGTAAATGAGAATTATTATCAAATGTAAAATTGCAATTTATGATGGGTTTATCGCAATATATTGATTAACCCAATAAATTAGATAGCCACCACAACAGCAAAACCAGTAGCGTTATTGCGGCGACGGCTTTCATTCTATATCGCTTTATCAGTTTTTCGGCGTGATTTCCCGCAACGTAAACCACCATTGCTAAACCGAAATAGCGTACAGAACGGGCAATGACCGTTGCCAGCAAAAATAAGGGTAAAGAGAATTTTGTTGCGCCTGCAGCAAGCATGGCAACTTGAAAGGGAATGGGCGCAATCCCTAAAGTCATAACAAACCAAAAACCTTGCGCCTGCATTTTTTGTTGTACATCGTTAAATTGTTGTTCGTCGAAGAATGTGGTGATTAGCCAGTCACCAAACACATCGAACAAGTAATAACCCAAGGCGTACCCAAACAAAGCGCCAATTACACACCCAATGGTTGCCATTAGCGCTATTTTCCAAAGCAACTCACGCTTTGCCTGCATCAACGGTATTAACACCGTTTCAAGGGGAATAGGCACTATAGTTGACTCAAGAAAAGACGCTAATGTAATGCTTTTCAGCATATGTTTTGAGTCGATTAATTCTCTCGTCTTTCTCTGAACCTTTTTACTCAGTGCCATGTAATCCTAACTACTGCTGTTTGTATACTACGCCGTCTTTCATCACAAAAGAGATGCTTTCCATTAGCGAAATATCTTCTAATGGGTTGCCTGGTACTGCCACCATATCAGCAAGTTTTCCTTGCTCTAGCGTGCCAAGAATATCGCTAATTCCCAGTAAATTCGCGCTATTTACGGTTGCGCTAAGTAGTGCGTCCTCCGGTGTCATTCCTGCTTCCACCATCAGTGAAAACTCTTGCGCATTATCGCCATGCGCTGAAACACCACTGTCTGTACCAAAAGCAATTTTCACGCCCGCTTCATAGGCTTGTGCAAAGGTATTTTGAATAAGTGGGCCTATGGCCGCGGCTTTAGGGCGCACTAAAGCAGGAAAGTAGCCATCAATTTTTGCTTTGTCGGCAACAAACTTCCCGGCTAATATAGTAGGTACGTAATAGGTGCCGTTTTTCTTCATAAGGTCGCGAATTTCATCGTCCATGTACGTGCCGTGCTCAATAGAATCTACGCCCGCTTCAATAGCGCGTTTCATACCTTCACGGCCATGGGCATGAACCGCTACGGTCATACCATAGTCTTTTGCTGTATCAACAATCGCTTCAAGTTCATCGGTCATAAACTGCGGGTTTTGACCGCTTTTCGCTACACTTAGTACTCCACCTGTAGCGGTGATTTTTATTAAATCAGCGCCATCTTGATAACGAGAACGTACCGCCTCTCGGGCTTCCACTTCGCCGTTAACAACACCTTGTTCGGGGCCTACATTAGGGCGAAGCTGGTGAGAAATCCCGTTACTAGGGTCGGCATGTCCGCCTGTTGTGGCAATAGATTTTCCTACTGTATAAATACGTGGTCCTGTAGCATAACCATTAGAGATAGCATTTCGAAGCGCTACGGTTTCGTAAAAACCGTCACCCAAATTTCTAACGGTTGTAAAACCAGCATCTAGCGTTATACGCGCATAGTTAGCGGCACGCAGCGCATAGTCAGCTTCATTTAACGAAAATCGCTCTAGATAGGTCTGAGGGCCGCCGTGCTGCATAGACAAGTGCACGTGCATGTCCATTAACCCAGGCATTACCGTGGCATGTTTTAAATCAATAACGGTGTCGCCCTGCCCTGGCACTTTATAACCACGTTGAACCGATGAGATCTTGTTTCCATCAACAACAATGGTCACTTCTTGCTGTAAGGTTTTTGATGTGCCAGTAAAAACGTTGCCTGCGTGAATGAGTGTAGCGGCTTGTATGGCTGCTGATACTGTCATTAATGCGGCAGAAATGCTGATAGCGGTGAGGGCTTTTTTCATAGTAGGCTGCTTCTTGTTGATATTATCGACACAATTGAATGTAAAACAGCCGTGAGAGGAACGCAAAAAAAAGTGATGAGTAGTAATAAATTAGGGGAGTTATGTTGGCAGTGTCGTCACTGGGTTTTCTTCTACCATTACAACTGCCAATACTGAAATAAGAACTCGCAGCTAAATGCTTACTTCGCCAATAACAAACCTTGCGTTGTTAGAGCGGATAGTAAACTGTGTGCTAACTGCTCGCTGTTCTTCTGATGCTTGCTCTAACAGCTGGTAATACACATTTTGGTGCAGTCGCGCCCATAGGTTTCTTCGCACATTAATGTAAGGGATTTCAGTTGCATCGGCGTCTTTAAGTGCATCGGGCGGCGTGCGAAGTTGTAACTGTTCAGCGTTTGACAGTTCGATGTCATCACCTGTTTGCGTGGTAAATACAAAAACGTTGTTGCCAGTGTCTTTGTTAGTTGTTTTGCGCCATTGAGTAATTAAGAAAGGGGTGTCCTCAACGGTAATACCTACCTTTTCTACTGGCGTAACGAGAAAATAGCGGTCGTTTTCTTTCTTTAAAACAGAGGCAAACAATTGAACTAAGCTGGCGCGCCCTATTGGACTACCTTCGTAAAACCAGCGACCATCAAGTGCAATAGTCAGGTTTATGTCACCGCAAAAATCAGGGTCCCACTTTTCTACAGGAGGAATGGGACGCGACGTTGAAGTCGCGCCCTTGAGCTGGTTTTGGAATCTAGTTAGATCCACGCTCTTCTACCAGCGTTTTAATTTCACGCAGTTTTGCTTTTATACGACGCATGTTGTCAGGCCCTGTTCGAAGCAACTGCTTTTGCGGCTCGTTCAAGTTTTCTAGGCGTTCATCAGCATATTTATACGCTACTGAGTCGGTATACACTTCAACTGGAACCGGTACTTCTGGCGTATCAAGTAGTTGGTCGATGGCTTGTAACAATACTTGATTGAAATCTTTGTCAGGATCGCCAATTTCATCATATTTAGTCTGTATATCACCTTTGTATGTCGCATACACATTTAGCAAGGCTTCATT
This sequence comes from Alteromonas sp. MTD1, assembly GCF_042848195.1. Classification (NCBI taxonomy): domain Bacteria; kingdom Pseudomonadati; phylum Pseudomonadota; class Gammaproteobacteria; order Alteromonadales; family Alteromonadaceae; genus Alteromonas; species Alteromonas sp. MTD1. The sequence continues at coordinate 328,794 of NZ_BTGG01000002.1, read as the reverse complement.
GTTGAAAGACTCAAGCATATCTACATACGGTGTATAGCGTTTATAACTTGCAGCATCAATCCATTGTTTACCAGCTTGAGAGTACACGCGGAAATTCTGCTCTGGTGGCGTTAATAGCTGATGGTTGGGCGCCATTTCATCGTTTGCTAAGTTAGTTACCGAAACCACAAAGCGCTGCAGTAAACCTTCATTTACCAACATGTGATTTACCGTGTCGTCGCTGGCGGTTGAGCTATCTAATAGTGATGATTTAACCGCAGGGTCACTTATATCTAATGGCTCTGGTTCAGTTTCTTCTACTTCAGGAAGTGGCTCTACTTCTTCTTTTTCTTCAAGCTCAACGGTAGGTGCTGCTGGCTTGGGTTCAAAAATGTCAGGCTCTATCGGAGCAGGTTCGTTTGGCTCAGTAATCGCAGGTTCTGGTTCTGTAACCTCTTCAGGCGCTTTTTCGCTTGGCCAAAATACTACGGCTAGTACAACAATTAGTAGAATGCCGATAATAATAAATATTGGACCTAACGACTTCTTTTCTGACAACTCGCTCATACTGACTCCGCTTTAAAAATATCCTTTTAGTAATACTATCAAACATATTACTTATATTCAGACTTTCAATAATAAGAAACGTTCAAACTGCAAAAATACGCCTTAGCTATCTTTTCATACACCATTTATAGAGAAATAGCGCAATTCTCATCGTTGAGTAGGGGGATTTACCTATTATGTGCAACGCTTGTTACATTTAATATGTAAAAGTTGTTGATGAATTTAAACAATTGTTTAACATCTGGAGAAGTATCATTCTTCGAATTCATTATGACTGTAATTTTATTTGCGCTACCTGCGTTTTTTATCTTAATTGCATTGGAGCTTTTTTGGGATTGGAAAAAGCGTACAGGCCACTATCGTGTAAACGATGCCGTAACTAGCTTAAGTGCTGGGGTTTTGTCGCGTGTGGTGGCGATTGGCCATCAGCTTATCCCATTTACGGCATATGTGATTGCCTACGAATATATTGCTCTTTTTGAGTTGAGTAATGCATGGTGGGTGTGGGTAGTTGCCTTTGTTGCCTACGATTTTTTCTATTATTGGAATCATCGTATGGGCCACGAAATGAGCATTTTGTGGGCGGCGCATGTTGTGCACCACTCTAGTGAAGATTACAACCTTACAACAGCGCTGCGACAAACCAGTGGTGCGTTGTTTAGCTGGGTATTTTATCTGCCGCTTGCAGTAGTAGGGTTTTCACCAGAGATGATTATAACCGTTGGCGCGTTGAACCTTGTTTATCAGTTTTGGGTGCACACTCAACACATTGATAAGCTAGGTTGGATGGAAAAGGTGTTTGTAACACCGTCAAACCATCGTGTTCACCATGCACAGAATCGCGTATACATAGATAAAAATTACGGTGGTGTTTTTATTCTTTGGGACCGTCTATTCGGTACTTTCATTCCAGAGCTCAGCAACGAAAAACCGGTATTTGGTATCCGTGGGGCGCTGAAAAGCTTTAATCCTCTCATGGCCAATATCCAGGTTTATAGCCGTCTTGCCAGGGACAGTTACTACACAAGCCGATGGATTGATAAGTTTAAAGTTTGGTTTGGTCGCACGGGTTGGCGCCCTGCTGATGTAGCCGAGCGATTTCCAGAGGAGAAACTTCCCTTGAATGTATTCGAGAAATACGATCCCAAATTATCAGATTCGGTGAAGAAATATTGCGTATTTCAACACGCAGTTATGCTAGCAATTACCGTCTTTTTATTACTGAACATAAGCGTATTAGGTGCTTCGCAGGTATTGGTGCTTTCTGCAACCGTAATAATGTGCAGTATTCAAATTGGCACTGTCCTGTCGGGTTCAAAGTTTGCTTTGGCTCTGGAGGGACCAAGGTTGCTTGTTTTCCCTTTAATGTGGTTCGCGTCGGGGCTTGGTGATGTTGCTATAGTTTTCGGCGCACTGTCTGCTGTAAGTTTGACGCTTCTTGTGTATGTGATAAGAAAGGGGTACATCCGCCGAACTTACACTGCCGCAGATAGACGAAGCAACACAAGCCAGATTACTACTGAACTATAAATCAATTCTCAGCGTATTAGTTTCAAGTAAAAAAGCCGCAAAAGCGGTTTTTTTGCTTTCTTTATTCGTGCGTTTCGCTGAGGTTTTTATGCACAAGTTTTATTTCCGCGATATTGAAGACACCCCAACAGTTATTGATTACCTTGAAGTACAGTCTTATGAGATGAACGTGTACCTTGTTTATCTTTCAATTGGTGACAAAAGCGGCATGGTGTACGACAAAAAAGAAAAGCCTATGCGCTTTTATTCGTCTGGTCATATTCGAGAAGCGTTCGCACACTGCAGCGTGGAAAAAGCGGTAATGAAGCACGATACACCGTACGATGAAATGATAGGAAACCCACCGAAGAGTGCAGAACAAATGGCGTTGCCTTTCAGCATGGACTTGCCCTACTAGTCCCAGTAAGAAGTTGCCTTTTTAATTATGTTTTATTGCTTGTCGTCAAGCCATGGCGCGGCGGCAGCACGCATATTTACACGTGCGCCAAGACGCTTCGCCAGCAAAAACAATCCACCCAATTTTCGATGAATAAACAACGCATCAACAGGCGGCGTATGCCAAAAATCGTGCTGCATGGTTAATGCCATGCCTTTATCGTGCAAGCGCGCTATTAAGTCACTGTTGCCAAAGTCGTAAGGCACTTCACTTCTTATTGATTCACAGGCTTCCATGCCAATATCAAGAACTGCGCTTATTTGCGTCTGAGAATGTGATTCATCGACTAACCCTATAGCGAGCGCCGCTGCTAGCATGCCCTCTTTATCGTTAGAAGCTGCGCTATTCAGTAATGCTTTATATTGCTCTGATAAGTGCTTTGGTACTTCTCGAGTTGCGCCAAAATCTAAAAGCACTAATTGTTTGGTGTCGGCCTTGTACTTGTAGTTGGCTAAGTTGGGGTCGCTTTGAATAAGCGTAAACTCAAAAACTTCTTTAAAGAACAGGGTCATTAGCGAAGTCATTATGCGGTCGCGCGTTTCTTGAGGTTCGTTTAACAATGTGTCTAAGCTGTCTGCCTCAATAAAGTCCATGGCAAGCACAGTCGGTGTTGTTAACGCTGAAAAACGTTCTGGTATTACAAAGTCGTTATTATTGCCTAAATGCTCACGGTATCGCGTTAGCATAGCGGCTTCTCTATGATAATCGGCTTCTTGGTGCAGCTGCTGCTTGGCTTCTTCAAGTAAAGGGGCAATGTCTAACGACTTAGGTACCAAGCCGGTAAGTTTAATAAGCGTTGCAACATTATCTACATCGCTGTTGATACTTTTCTTTACGCCAGGATATTGCACTTTTATCGCTAGCATTTTTCCGTCCATGGTAATGGCTTTGTGCACTTGTCCGATAGACGCTGCAGCGATAGGTGCAAAAGAAAAGTAAAGCAGCGAGTCTTGCCAGCTATCTCCCCAGGCGAGGTTTAAGGTATCAACAAGTTGTGATTTTGGCATCGGATCGGCGTCTTCACGTAAACGCCCCATAATGGCGGCCAATTCTGGGGGAAGAAAATCACCCGTATCCATGGATATTAACTGCCCTAGCTTCATTGCTGCGCCGCGCATGCTTGCCAGTTGATTAGCAATGTTGCTGACGTTTTTTGGGGTAAGTAATAACGACGATAGTGCTGGTTTCTCGCCTTTGAGTAATTGCCCAGCCCCCTGCGTTACCACACTTCCTGCAATTTTGCCGGCCAATGCGCCTAAACGGCTTACTCGGGACAGTCGTGAGGAGGGAATGGCCTTGCTTTTACGTGGTGCAGGTTTATCAGACATGTATATACGGCTCTTTGTGGGTAAATTTGTTTTACCTATCAACATACGTTTGGCTTTGCGTATGCGATTAGTTCAAAGCGCCGTTGTGCGTGCTATTGTGCAAGCTGCTGTGCTTGCCGTTGCATAATGTCTGCTAAATAAGTTGAGAAACAAACTGTAAGGTAAAGCCAATTACACTGCCATAGGCAAAACCTGTCCAGCCATTACTGCTGCGATAGCGCCATAAAGATGCGCCGAAAAAGCCGCACCATAGCATGGCTGAGTACGTTGCAATCATGCCATTGCCCATACCAGTATTAGGTAAAAACAGCATAACAATAAACGTAAGCGCCATAGCACCACTTAACAGCACCCACATTACGTTCTTTTTGTTGGCAAAAGCGTTGTCTTTACTTTGTTTGCTATTACTTTCAGCGTCGGCATCTTGCGCATTTTGTACTTCGGCTTCTTTTGTTTTGGCAGATATTCGTTTTCTTTCGCTTCTTGACTGCATACGCTTCGCGCCTACGGATGTTGCTGCACTTGTGCTCATCAAAAGCCCTTACTGTGTTTTTTGCCCACACTAACGGTAGTGAAGTTACAGACAAAACACTATAAGACTTCAGTCTCACATGTGCTTATTCAACATGCTCGAATTATCAAATTCAAAAACAAAAAAGCCCGCTTTATAAAACGGGCTTTCTACAACATTTAGGCTACTCAATGCTTTAGTGGTCGTGGCCTTTAAAGCTTACTTCAAGCAAGTTCACCGTATCGGCAAAGGTCAATGTTTTAATATCACCTTTACCTTCAACGTTTATGGTATTCACTTGTTTAGGCCATAAGTCGCGCAATGCGTCATGACGAATTTGTAAGCCTTCTAGTGCAGGTGGCTCAGCGGTTTCTTGATAAACCCAAAAGTGCTTACCTTCCACTTCATAGCCCACTTCAGCTAAAGGCAGTGGTTTTCCTTCACTGTTCAATATTGCAAAGTGCTTTGCTACATAGTCGGCAAACGCATGTTGTGTCGTCACGTCGTCCATAATGTCGGCGTGCTTGTCGAACAACGCTTTAACCGCATGTTCGGCGTCATGTAAATTAAAGCGGTGCATTACTTCTATGTTCTCGGTGCGTTGATTAAACAACACGGTAGTAATGGCCGCTTTAATTTGATGCGCTTTAACCTGTGCACTAAACACAATGGCACACATCAAACTAAATGTAACAAGACTAGCAAGCAGAGCAGATTTGCCCTGCTTGAAGATCAAAGACAACTTATTCGTCATCTTTGTCCTCTTCTTTGTCCTCGTCTTTATCTAGCTCGGTTTTTGAATCGTGCATAAGGTCGCGATACTCGTAGGTATTACGCGGCTTGTTCTTATACGCTTCAATGCGTGATGGAATAATGCGACGTGGGTAGTGGTTATTTTCTACATCAACGTCAGCCGTTTCCCAATGCGGGTCAACCGTTACGCTAACAAGGTTCTTGTCTTTCTCAGTAACAATTAGCTTGCTAACCGCTTTCGGTGTACGACGCCAAATTTCAGCAGGAATGCGCATCTCTTCTTTGCTGCCGTCTTCAAACGTTAGCTCAAGAATAATAGGCATTACCAAACCACCTTTGTTGCTAAAATCTAGCACATAGTAGTTTTTGTCTTCTTTAACCGCACGCTCAAGCGCTTTGCGCTCCCAAGGCTTAAGGCCTTTAAGGAATTTCTTGTATTTGTTGCGCTCTTTGTTAGTTACCGTGTAGCGGTCGTTTTCGTCGTAGAAGTCGCGAATATCTTCAAAACGGTCAACCCACAGTTTTTTACCTTCTTCTTTGTTGCGAATGTCGGTAAGTGACTTTGGTTTTTCCATTTCTGCTTCACGCTCGCGCGCAAAGTCGATATCTGGATCTTCAGTATCTAAACGAAGCTTGTAAACGCTGTCTAGGCTAATGTCTACGTGGTCTGTCGTATAGAACCACCCGCGCCAGAACCAATCAAGGTCAACACCCGATGCTTCTTCCATAGTGCGGAAGAAATCTGAAGGCGTAGGACGTTTAAACATCCAGCGTTGTGCATATTCTTTAAAGGCGAAGTCGAATAACTCACGACCAAGAATGGTTTCACGAAGAATGTTTAGTGCAACCGCTGGCTTAGTGTAAGCATTTGGACCAAGGCGAAGTACCGAGTCAGACTGGGTCATAATTGGCACTTGAGTTTGAGACTTCATGTAGCCTGTAATATCGCGTGGCTCAACACCCCATGGAATAGTTGGATCCCACTCGCGACCAGCAACACCGTCTAGGAAGCTGTTAAGGCCTTCATCCATCCAAGTCCACTGGCGCTCGTCAGAGTTAACCGTCATTGGGAAATAAATGTGACCTACTTCGTGAATAACCACGCCAATAAGGAAGCGCTTTTCAGCCAATGAATAAGTACGTGAGCCGTCATCGCGAAGCTCGGTACGAGGGCCGTTGAAGGTAATCATTGGGTATTCCATACCACCTACTGGGCCATTTACCGACTGCGCTACCGGATACGGGTAGTCAAAGCTAAAGCGGCTGTATACATCCATCGTGTGAATGATAGATTCCGTAGAGTATTTCTCCCAAAGCTCACCGCCCTCTTTCGGGTAAAAAGACATCGCCATCACAAGCGGTTGCGTGTCGCCACCTTGCTGATAGCCACGTGCATCCCAAGCAAACTTACGTGAAGACGCCCATGCGAAGTCACGAACGTTGTCTGCTTTAAATGTCCACGTTTTAAGCTTCGACGTACCTTCTTTTTCGTTCTCAAGCGCTTCTTCTGGCGTTACGATGAAAACAATACGGTCAGCTTTTTCTGCTTTTTTCAAACGGTCGCGCTGGGTTTTTGTTAGCACGTCTTTCGGGTTTTGAAGCACACCTGTTGATGAAACGATATGATCGGCTGGTACCGTAATATCTACTTCATAGTTACCAAACTCTAGCGTGAATTCACCGCGTCCAATGAACTCTTTGTTTGTCCATGCTTCGTAATCGGTATAAGCCGCAAGACGCGGGAACCACTGAGCCAGCAAGAAGATATCGTTGCCGCCTTCGCGCTCATCATCTGGGAAGTGTTCGTAACCGGCACGCGCCGACACAGCATCTTCTTCAACAATGTTAAAAGCAAAATCGATATCAAACGTTACTTTCTTACCAGGCGCTAGCGGCTTAGCAAGGTCAACACGCATCAAGGTGCCAACGATAGTGTGACGTAAATCGTTACCCGACTTATCTTCAACGCGAGAAATCGTATAGCCAAGCTCATTATCTTCAACGAACTGCTGACGGCGCAGTGCACCCATGCTTAGTTTTGCAGGCTTGTCACCACTTGCTGCTTGCGTACCCGGTCCACGATTGCCAATACCACCAAAGGTAGTGGTAAGCGCCGACATTGAATCGTCGCGGAATTTATTTTGATCTAACTGCACCCATAAGTACTTAAGCGTATCTGGTGAGTTATTGTGATAAGTAATGGTTTCTTTGGCTTCAATACGGCGCTTGTCTTCAAGTAGCTTTACGTCGATGTCGTAGTCTACTTGTTGCTGCCAATACTGGTGGCCAGGCTCACCCGCTGCGTTTCGGTATACGTTTGGTGTGGGTAGTACTTCGTCTAGCTGACGGAATTTGTCTTCAAAGTCGCCTTTAGTTTGTTTAATAGCGGCGTTTGCACTTGGAAGAGAAATCAGCATAGACAACACTGGCGCAAGCCAGAATAAGTGTCGTTTTGCGGTGCTCATGCAGGATCCTTGCAACTTGTAAGTTGGAGTTGTTATAAGATAACAAATGCTAGTATATCGACCTTCCCGAATGAATCCAGTTTTTGACCGTAAACTAATTATGTTTTAACGCAAAAATTGTGTAACAGAACGTTTGCTTACCTGCTCAACTGTCGTATTCTTGAGCTCTTGTTTCCTTTTTATCTCCCATTATGAATCGTTTCACTTGGCAGCGTGCTGTCATAAAAGTCGGTAGTGCTCTTATAGCGCCAGAGGGCAATGAGTGCAGTGGTCGTTTTCTATTGGCATTAGCCCGCTTTATTACCGCAAGCCGAGAAGCTGGCAAAGAAGTCATTTTAGTATCTTCTGGCAGCGTTGCAGCAGGTCGCAGCAAAGTTAAAATACGCCACAATGCTTCAATAGCAGAAAAACAAGCCATGGCGGCCATTGGTCAAACACTTATGATGGCAAATTGGCAGCGCTTTTTTGATTTTCCCTGCGCACAGGTGTTGTTAACCGCCGATGATTTACGCGACAGAACCCGTTACGTAAATATCAAAAACACATTGCGCGAAATACTTATTCATCAGGCGTTACCTGTGGTTAACGAAAACGACACTGTTGCGGTAAACGAGCTAAAAGTGGGAGATAACGATAATCTTGGCGCCTACACGGCCCTGGTAGCACAGGCCGATACCTTAATAATATGTTCAGATATTGACGGTCTTTACACCGCCGACCCGCGCAAAGACCCAACCGCTACACTTATTCCAACGGTTGAAAAAATTGACGCTACCATATACGGCCTAGCAGGCGGTGCTGGTACGTCTGTAGGTACCGGAGGTATGCGCACTAAAATAGAAGCTGCTGAAAAGTGCACCAAGAGCGGTATTCAAACGCTTATCGTTAATGGGCGAAAAGGTGAAACCTTTGATAGTTTGCTGGAAGGCAGCGTGCCAGGCACCTTGTTTAAAGCAAACAGCACGCCGTCGAACGCTAGACGATTATGGCTTACGCATACACTTAAAACCGCCGGCACTATTGAAATAGACGATGGCGCAAAAGAAGCGTTAGTGAAAAAAGGGGCTTCGTTACTGCCATCGGGTATTACGCATATACACGGGCATTTTGAACAAGGTGATGCCGTTGACGTGGTGTGTAATGGTAACACCATAGCGAAAGGCCTTAGCTTGTATAACGCAAAAGACTTATTACTTATAAAAGGGAAAAAGTCGAAAGACATTGCCAGTGTGCTAGGTTATGAAACAGCTGATGTCGCCATACACCGAGACGATATGGTGCTGTTTTAACACGCTTTAATCACTGCCGCCATTTAAAAAGGACAAGCATGACCGATATAACGCCTACCCTTGCCGACTATCCTTATAACGTTGTTATTGCCACTCGCTGGCAGGACAATGATGCCTATGGTCATATCAATAACGTAGTGTATTACGGCTTTTTCGACACGGCGGTAAACCGCTTTCTTATTGAAGTAGGCGGCTTAGATATCCATAAAAGTCAGTCGGTGGCATATGTGGTTAGTAGCCAGTGTCAATATATCGCCCCCGCAGCGTATCCAGAAGATATTTACGTAGGGCTGCGAGTGATTAAGATAGGTAGAAGCTCGGTAACGTATGGTTTGTCGGTGTTTGCTGGAGAGTCGAAAAGGCGCGTTGCTCATGGCCAGTTTGTTCATGTTTTTGTAGATAGAAAATCAGATAAAGCCATACCTATTCCGGTAAAAATTAAATCGGCCCTTGAGTCGATATGTGATGTGCTATGAGTCAACATCGTATTGTTTTTCTTGATGCCGAAACGCTGGGCTTAGCGTCTCTTGATTCAAAAGGCTTAACCGAAAATTTCGCCGACGGACTAAAAGACGATTTACCCGAAGGGCTATCAGATGCGCATGCAAACAGCATTGATGCTGATGTAACCATTTTTGATAACACTGCACCTTCAGAGGTTAAGGAGCGTATTAGGCATGCTAGTGTAATTTTAGTGAACAAGGTGGTGCTGAATGCCGACATGCTTAGCGCTGCTAACAGTTTGAAGTACATTGGCGTAACTGCTACTGGCATGAATAATATCGACCTAGACTACTGCAACGCTAACGGTATTGAAGTGCGTAACGTCACAGCCTATGGCACCGACAGCGTGGCCCAACATACCCTTACACTATTACTTAATGTCGCTACACGGTTTGTGCAGTATCAGCACGACGTGCATGCGGGAAAGTGGTCGGCGTCGCCTCACTTTTGTTTGTCATCTCACCCAGTAGTAGAACTAGCCGGAAAGCATGCGGTTATTGTTGGTCATGGAGAACTTGGCAAGCGCGTTGAAGTATTGTTAAAAGCGCTAGGTATGCAGGTAAGTGTTGCAGCAAGGCCCGGTAAAAAAGATGATACGCGTCCATCGTTGTCTTCACTGTTACCCCATGCCGATGTGGTAACGCTGCATTGCCCGTTAACTGACGACACCAATCAATTAATTGATGAAAACGCGCTTTCATTAATGAAACCAAGCTGTTTTCTTATTAATACTGCGCGCGGCGGGCTAGTGGATGAACACGCGCTGCTAAACGCATTGATGAGCAAACAACTAGGTGGCGCAGGTTTAGACGTATTGTCGGTAGAGCCACCACCAGAAGATCATATTCTGCTAAAGGCAAACTTACCTAATTTAATCATTTCACCCCACAACGCGTGGATAGGTGTGAACGCAAGACAAACACTGTTAGATAAAACAGTAGCGCAGTTAAAGGCATTTATCGCAGACAGGGGTAATGCGTAATGAATAACGCAACATTATTTGCCCTATGCTGTCTTATTTGGGGTTCAACATGGATTGCCATTACCTATCAAATAGGCCACACATCTGAAACCTTTGCCATTGCTTTACGTTATTTATTAGCATCGGCCTGTTTAGGTGCGTATTGTTTGGTTAGAAAACTTCCGCTAGCGCTTCCCGTCAATGTGCATCTGAAAATGGCGGGTGTAGGGCTGTTTCTTTACAGTTTGAATTACACCCTGCTGTACATGGCTCAAGCGCATATTATTAGTGCCCTGTTAGCCTTAATGAGTTCATGCATTATTTACATAAATGTAGTGCTAAGACGCTGGTGGTTAAAAGAGCCCATACGAAAAGAGGTAGTGATAGGTGCTACCTTTGGCTTAATTGGTATTGTGTGTTTGTTTGTGCCTGAATTTTCTAAAGTATCAATGGATGCTGCACTAGCAATTGGGTTAGGGATAGCTTTTGTCAGTTTCTTTTGCGCATCAGTAGGTAACGTTATTTCTGAGAGAATACTCACATCGGGCACACCTGTAATTCAAATGAACTTTTATGCCATGTCATACGCCATGGTGCTGTTATTCATTACCTCACTCTTAGCGCCAGGCGATATTGTTATTCCCGCAAGCACTAGCTTTTATTTGTCGTTAGTGTATTTGGCATTATTTGGGTCTGTATTCGCGTTTGGCGCATACATGAAGTTGCTAAAGCAGATGGGAGCAGATAAGGCTGCCTATGTGGTTCTTGTATACCCTATGGTCGCACTTGTTATATCCACATTTTTTGAAGGTTACCAGTGGACCATGCTTTCTGTTGTAGGGGTTGTTGTGGTGTTGGTGGGCAACGCTATTGCGATGGGCAAGGTGCCCTATTTTATGCGTCGCCCTTCAATATCTAGTTAAACCGCGCTGCTTATACACACTACTTCACGCCTCGCCGCACATGCATTGCTTAATACTGTGGTTGAACTCCTATTTAACGCAGTGCGTTTATTTTCTTGTTTAGCTCGTAAGCAGGCTCGGTAACAATGGCCTCAAGCGTTTCAACACGTTCCATTAAGGTTTTAATTTGCTCGTCTTTTTGCTTTAACTGCTGTGCTTGTACCGATGCTTTACTGGCAATAAACGGGTTGCTGCATTTACCGTTCATCCAGTCATTTAATCGCCACTGGAACTTGGCATCCAGGTAACACGCTAAGAGCGCAATAGACGTAATACCGCTGAGTAGTAAAACAAGGCTTAACGTTGACATTATGCTCTCCTTAAAAAGTGGTGATGGCTGTCAAAATTGGTCTGTATCAAAAATCGTCTTTATTTTCTTCCTTCATAATCACTAGTCAGTTGTTACCGGAAAAAATTACAGAAATTTTTGGTATGGCATAAAAAATACGTAAAAAAAGCTGTAATAAAACTCAAAGCATGCAGACTGTATGAATATGAAACGGGGTAACACCCTAATAATTAGGCATTAATATCAATAAAGGGCTGGAAGCTTGGGGCAAGGGTTCGAAGAGGTTTTTACGCAATACGGCGCATTGCTTAGCCGTGTGGCCAGCAGTTACGAAGCGAACGAGGCTATGCAACAAGAATTGTTGCAGGAAATTGCTATTGCCGTTTGGCAGGGGCTATCGAGGTTTAAAGGCGATAGCAGCGTAAAAACTTACATTCTTAAAATTGCCCACAACCGTGCGGTTACCCATGTAGCTAGTCAGGTGAAACGAGTAGATACACATCGTTATGAAAATGAAGAGCTTGGTAGCGATGGCTATGCAAGTAATCAACACTCTCCAGAAGCCGCTTCAAGCCAGCAGCAGTCTTTAGCCCGATTACTCAAAGCGGTTCGTGCACTTCCTTTGCAGCAAAGGCAAGTATTAACGCTTTCTCTTGAGGGGCTAAGTTACGATGAAATTGCAGATGTTTGCGGCCTTACTAAGAATCATGTGGGCGTAATTTTAAAACGTGCGAAACACGCCGTTATGCAGGAGGAACACCATGCACAGTGATAACGACAATCAGCAAGGTGACAATGCGTTAACTGAACTTTGGCAAGCACAGCCTACAAACACAATAGATGTGTCAGAGGTAAAGAAAAGCTTTAACAGCGAGCGTGTTAAACAGCGCCTCTATATACTGATTGACATCATTCTGTTGCTTCCGCCTCTCTATTTGTTGTATCTGGCTTGGGGAGAAATGACATTTGCGGCCAGGGCATTATGTTTGTTTATGGTGGTAACAGCTGTGCCGTTAGTGATGTATCAGTTATGGCTCCGACGCGTTGCAGCGTTCACAAAAGATTCGCAAACGTTAGATCATCTACAGCAGTTCACGCATCAAATAAAAAACAATATTCGCATTGCGTTTATTACCAAACACTCAGCATGGCCTGCGTTTATTGTTTTGCCATTATTTGTAGTGGAACGGCATTTTGCAGGTGCGCTTAGCCCTGAAAAATGGGACAAGTTAATCATAGCCCTGCCAATAGCCAGTATCATTGTTATTGTGTGGGGCGTGTGGGCGCATAAACGACAACAGCGTTTTGAAGCACAGCTGGCAGTGTTGCAAAGTATGGCCGACAAACGCGGCCATTAGCGAGGTTAGTCTTTTGACGAGTCTGCGTCGACGCCCTTGTTGGCGCTACTATCGTCGTCTTGTGAGGGCGTTCTGTTGTCGCCAAGGAAAAACTCGTAGTACAAGTCTAGGGCAAACTCAGACTGATCTTCTAACGTGGTTTGGATGGCCTCAAGATATAGACTAGGAAGCAGCTTGTACTTTAATGCAAGGTCAGGCGGCAACTGTCTTCGTCTTAACGTAGCGTTGGCATCATTGTTACTTAAACCCACATCTACATTGTACTCTACTGATAAGCGGTCATTTATCTGCCCTGTTACAGACAAGCGGTTTTCATTAGTACTTAAACTGAAGTCGTCTATCCCCAGTGCACTGCCTACTTGTCCGGTGAGGGTTTTCGTATTCGACAAACCAAAACCTAACAATAATGCTGCATAGTTAGGGTCTTGGGTTCCAGAGTTTGGCCCACTGCCAGTTAATAAGTACGACAGTACGCCCTGCTGATCCATTGCTGGCTCAGAAAACAGGTTAATGCTTGGTGCATCGGCAGCGCCGTCTATTCGAATCCCTGCAATAACGTTATCGTCGGTCTTTGCAGGGTCTCGAATTGCCTCTACAAGTAATAGAGGTTGGTCAATAGGCCCGTTAAACTGTACTTCACCGGTTTGAATGATTAGCTGCTGACCGTATGCGTTATAGCGACCATTAAGTATTTGTAGGTCGCCAAAGCCTACTAATGCTGGCTGCGTGTTTACACGAATTCCGCCGTGTAAGCTTGCTGTAAGCCCAAAGGCCTCAAGCTTCACTTCTTGTGTTTTCGCTTTATCGATGTTCACCATTACAGAGGCATGTACAATATCAAGGGGCTCTTCTCTGTCGGGCTCACCACGAAGGTGTACATCTTTAGATGGCGAAACGGCGCTTTCGGGCAAGCTTTCGATTTCGATGCGTGCCCAGGGAATATTTACATCCCCTTTCACATATACGCGCTCTCTGGTTGCTGCAATATCGATATTTGGTGACACCTTTAAGCGCACGTTGGGCTGACGTACTTCAAACGCATTACCTTTTAATGAGAAGTTGGCGCTAGGCGTTGAAGACCAGTCAATATCACCGGTTAGCTCACCTTTTCCCCCACCCAATACAAACGTGCCATTAAGCTTTGCTGTTTGTTGATTTAACACTATCGACTGGTTCCAGTCAGCAAGTGTAACCGGCGTATCTTGTATATCTATGGCGCCGTTAGAAATAGTCATCTCGCCGGTAAGCGCAGGTTGTCTTACCGTTCCTGCTAAAACAATTTCGCCATTTAGCACACCTGTTAGCGTTCGTATTGCGGGCGAAAGTGGCTTTAAAGGGGCGACATCTAGCTGCTGCAAAGTAAGTGTACCTTCAAGAGGCTTTTCATCTTCAAACGGGCGAGTGGCAATGGTTAATGTGGCATCACCTATTTCTTTACTGGAAATAAGCGACGTTGCTTCAAGCTTCCCCTGTTTGATTTTGCCAGAGGTTTGAACAGAATTGATAGTAAGCGTTAGCGGTCGTTCCTCGCCAAGCTGCCATGGGGCTGGGCTAAGTGAGGCGGTAAACGTAGCATCGATAGGGTCGTTGGGCGCATATTGCCCTTGGGTTTTTATCGTTAAAGTTGCATCTGATGGTGCAGATACAATATGCGGCACTAGTTCATTGGCCCAGAGTCCAACGGGCAGTACGTTGGCACTGATATCCCATGTCGCGCGATTGTCTTGGTAGTTAACATTGGAAACGCAAAGTTCGCCTTCTTTTCGCGATGTCCAACAGTGCTGGCCTATTTTTGCTGTTACAGGTTCAGTACCAATATCCACCGAAAATGTATTAGAGAGCGTCCAATACATATTAGAAAGTTTTAGCGTGGTATTACTTATTTGCCCGTTCCAATGGCTGTTAGCCCATGCTCCCTTTAGATCTGTTTTTAAGGTGTGCTCGGGTACGCGTAAATCCAATGAAGCCGTATGATCGGTATATTCACCTTCGAAATTAACACTGCCGTTTATTGCGCCTTGTTGTGCGGCCTCAGGCGAAAGCGCAGCGCTTATTAAAACATTCTTTAAATCTACTTCGCCGTTTGCTGAAGGGTTCTGCCATGGCCCAACGGCTTTTATATTGCCTTTTATCTTTCCTGAAACGTCAGGAAATAGGCTTTCAATTTGGGCTACATCAATGTTGATGTCGGCGTTTAGATGGCGTTTGTTCAGCACTTGTGCAATGGCTTTTATGGCATTTTTGTCTTGCTTTATGCTGATGTTGGTTACAATTAAGTCGCTTGGGCCAGAATATACAGCGTTGCCCTTCACATCTACGCGCTTATTTTGAAGGTCGCCCGATACATTTAAGTCTCGCAAGCTTATATGTAGTCCATTTTGCCGCGAGTATTGCAATATGCTTTCTACATCACCGTTTACATTAGATGGCGCGTATTTACTAAAGCGTTTCGCTGATACATTAGTAAGCGTTGTTTTTCCTTCCCATGCTATGGCGTCGTTAAGATAAAGAGTGCCTCTGTTTTTTAGGCTTCCTTCTAACGCTTGTACATTGGCTTCATTCACAAAAATATTGTTCTTTTTTAGTACCACATCTAAAGACACAGGCACTTTGCCAATGTCAGCAAGTGTGGCCGCACCGTTACCTTTAAGAACGTAGTCGCCCATAACGCCATCAAGCGTAAGCGCGCCTTCATGTAGTGTTGCGTCTGTCATTAAAGGAATAGCCTGCTCGTTCCAGCTGGCTGAAAATTCAATAGGTAATGTGTTGTCTAAGATATTTGTTGATAGATACGAGTTAGCAGTAACCGCACCTTCTGCGACAATGTTTACTGCAAGATCATCTAATGCACCCTTTGCATTCACACTTAGCTTTTGAGGCTGCGTGTCTAAGCGAGTTTGTGCAATTAACTTGGCCGTTAGCGGATAGTTGTTGCTTAAGTTCGCCGAAAAACGCCCCTGAACTGAACCTTGTTCATGAACGATTTTGATATCATCAACGCCAACATCTGTTTCATTGAAGTGCGCATCGGTTAAAGCAATAACGTCCAGCTGCTCTTTCGTACTGCCTTGGCTAAACGAAAAACCTTCTATTAAGAATGTACCGACAGAAAGCGGAATTGGCGTAGCGATACTGGGCAACGTTGGTGCAGTGTATTGAAGTGAGTATGATGCGGGAAGCCTGGTATTAGGTGTTTTCGGCGAAGGCGCTGGTGAAGCAGGTTCTTCGCTGTCTTGTGGCAAAGTAACTGCTATGTTCTGTGCCGCGAAGGTTTCTAGTTCAATGGCGTCATCTGCTTCAAAGTCGTATAGCTCAAGTGCTTTTACGCTGATGTTCACAGCAAATAGGCTGACGTCAATATTATTCAGTGTCAGCGCTTCTACCTCTAGAGGTAAAGGCATTGTAAATGTGGCATCTGTGGTGTCTTCTTGTATGGCTTCTGGTGCCTCGGCAAGTTGTTTAATTGATGCATCGTCCACCGCCAACTCGTTTATACAAACCCGTGGTTCGAAAAAACAGCGCCAGGTTAAATCGGCATAAATAGTGCTCACTGAAACCTGCCATTGGGCGTCTTCCCAAGAAAGCCCAGTAATTTCAAGTGCATCAGCAAAACTGCCGTCTATGCGCTCTATATGTAAAGGTTTGACAAACGTATTCGCCATTACTTTTACAGTAGGGCCGCCTAGCGGGCTAATGAGCAGTGCGTAAAGGGCAACCACAATGAAAATAGGCGATAACAGAAGTGCTGAAATAGTACGTTTTTTCATAGCTCAGGCCCCAACATAATATGCAGTTGCCACGTTTTTTCCTCTGGTGCAAAACCTCTAGCAATATAAAATCGAACCGGTCCTATTGGCGAAATCCAATGAATGCCGGGGCCAATACTGTAGGTAAACTTAGAGCTTATATCGTTAGTGGCAGTACCTACATCCACAAAAGCGGCTGCACGCCAGCTATCAGCGAAACGGTAGGCATACTCCACGCTTGAGGTTGCCAAATATTTACCACCGATAGAGTCAATAATTGGCTCGCCTGTTTCTGGGTCAATCACTTCTGCAGTGGGGGAAATTTCCCTAAAATCGAAGCCTCTCACACTTCTATCACCACCCGCATAAAAACGCAGTGATGTAGGTACTTCGTCGAATCGATTGGTATCTATAGCGCCTAATTCACCGCGAATCGAAATTCGATGAACGTTATTAAAGGTTCGAATGATCATTGCCTCAGCCACTATTTTGGCAAAGTCGATATCTGATCCCACACCTTCGCGACCAATTTGTGATAAAAGCTGTAAATAACTGCCGTTGTCGATGTTCAGTTCGCTGTCTTTTTTGCGATATGAAATGGAATAACCCGGTAAAACAAGCGATGTGGTATTGGTACTTAAATCGCCTTGGTCGTAGGTTTCGCGCAAGTAGGTAATGGAGCCATCGTGTTGCCACGGCGAGTTATTGTCTTGCCAGTAACGGTGTACCGCAAGCGATAGCGTTTCACTTTCAAAAGAGGTGTTACTGTATTCAATAAATTGGTAACCCGCTTCAATACTGGCATAGTCGTTAGTGATATTTTTCATTGGAATACGGTAGTCTGCCGTCACCGATTGCTCGGGAGATGATATGAAAATATCAGACGAAATAGAGTGACCTCGACTATTTACCCAAGGGCGTTCCCAGCCAAGCCTAATACGCGGTCCAGTGTCGGTTGCCGCACCAATGGCGGTGTTAAACGAATCTGTGGGACGGTGGAGCAAGGATACTTCAATAGGCACCAGTAAGCCGTCTGCTTCACTCACAACAGGGCGCGCAATCACACGAGTAAAGTAGCCCGACTGGTTAAGGCTTCGGTTAAAATCGGCGAGCGCGGCAGAAGAGTATGCATCACCGGTTTTAAAGGGCTTTAATCGTTCAATAATGGCGCGGGCTTTGTCTTCCCCCACAAACGTTAATTCACCAAACTGATATTGAGGGCCGCTTTGTGCAATAAGCAATATGTTCGCTTGCTTTTCTTCTCTAACTAAATCTAGTCGTGTTGCTTGCCAAAAATAGTCAAAGTAACCGTTTGAGAGCGCGTAATTAAACATGGAAGACTTAAACGCTTCATAAACGCGCTGATTAAGCACGTCGCCTTGCTTTAGCTTAAAAGCGTTAAACCGTTCTCGAAATGCCTTGTCTTCTCGGCCTGCACCGATAATTTCTCGCGTTACTTTGTTTACGGTTAGCGGTGCATTTAAAACCACGTTTACTATCACTTTGCCGTCGGTGACGTTAACCGTAGTGTCGCTATTGTAATAGCCGAACGGTTGCACAGCGGTGGCTACGGTAGCGCCCACTTCATCTTGCCAATAAGGGTCGGTTAATAAAGACGTTTCAACGTTTAGGCTTGCCAAGTGAATACGAATATTGTTGCGCAATACGTCTTGTTCAACGCCTTCAATTTGGTAGGTAATGTCACTTTCAGCAAAACTTGGTGAAACTGCGAAACCGCATCCCAAAAGCATGAAAAAAAGATACACGCCCCCCTTCAATATAAATCTCAGTGCGAAGCGATACGCTCGTATCATAAACGACAATAGAAAATTAAAGGGGCGAACGGCAATGCCATTGCAGTCTGACGGCATGAAAAGACTAAATCCTTAAGGTAACGCGAGTAGGTGAAACACACTATTTCACTGGTGAAATCCATGTTGTGACTATGGTTAATCATACCACAACCGCTATTTGTAATTACGTCGTTCGATGAGAGATCAGTTTTTTGCGCTCATTCTACTGCGTTAGGGATGAAACGTTCAAATTTTGGACTTTAACCGCTTCGCTTGTATACTGTGCGCAGATGTACGAGGCGTAACCTTGCCCTAAGTTCCCTCGATAAATAAAAAATGACAAGAAACAAGGATTGTTATGCATTTTAGACTCTCTCTCGCCACTTTACTGTTGGCTGTCTTCACGTTAGTGCTATCTAGCGATGCCATAGGAAATCAAGCAAAAACCACCCCAGACTATGAAGCGTTTAGTGCGCTACCTACTTATTGGACTCCAGCGCTATCGCCGAATGGCGACAAAATTGCATTTGTACAAAATACCACGGGCGATAACGCTATTGCTATGCTGGCCACCTACGATCTTATTGAAGGTAAAAAGCACTTTCTTTTACAGTCTGACAACGAGCGCGTGAAAATTCGCTGGTATAAGTGGGTGAATAACGAGCGTTTAGTAGTCAGTGCACGCTATGAGACTCGAAGAGGCACAACTAAAGTGCACGACACCCGTTTGTTAAGTATTAAATACGACGGCAGTGATAAAGGTGCGTTCAACCTTGTTAATTGGGAGCGCATAAAACAACGCGCAGGAAATCCCCGACATATTCCTCAGTTTCATGACGACGTGATTGATTGGCTACCAAACGATCCTGATCACATTTTAATAGCACTAGATGCTGAAGTGTTGGGCTTGCCATCGGTGTACAAACTTAACGTAAATACCGGTAGCGTGTCGCGAATTGAGCGCGGCAAAAAGAAAATTAGAGACTGGATTACGGACAGACAACACAATGTTCGCGTTGGTGTATCGCTAGATTTTGAAAGTGGTGAACGCAAAGTGTTTCTTAAAGAGGGTGACGACTGGCGAACGCTGTTTGAATACAACGCCATGACTGAAAAAGGCGCCTATCCACTTGGGTTCGCAAAAGATCCTAATATCTTGTATTACCGTGGCTATAAGGGCGACTACAAGGCGCTGTTTACGCTTAATGTGGCGACAAATGAACATACCGAAGTGTTCTCTGATGAGGGCTATGACGTAGATGGAAGCCTTATTTATTCCCCAGTAACTAACGATGCAATAGGTATTAGACACGACGGCCGTCACTATTGGGACGAGCGCTATGTTGGGTTGCAAAATGGTATTAATAAAGGTTTACCTGATTATCAGAACACCTTGGTAAGCTTTAGTGATGATGAGCAAACCTATTTGGTGTATTCAGAGTCAGATGTGTTGCCAGGCATTTACCTAATTGGTAATCGCGAGAAAGGCTCGCTTGATTTTCTGTTTCAACAATATCCGCTAATAGATTCCGCTTCGCTGTCTGAACATGAACTTATTGAGTTTGAAGCAAGAGACGGTATGAAGATTGAAGCCTACCTCACACTACCAAAAGGCGACGGCCCATTCCCTACCATTATCCATCCTCATGGCGGCCCTGGAGCACGAGACTTCAGTGGTTTTGACTATTGGACTGCTTATTTTACTTATAAAGGTTATGCCGTTTTACGCCCAAATTTTAGAGGTTCACGCGGTTATGGATACAGCTTTGCACAAAGCCAAATGAAAGGCTGGGGCCTTGCTATGCAGGATGATATTACCGATGCGGCGAAGTACATGGTTGAGAAAGGCCACGCAGAGCAAGGCAACATGTGCATCGTGGGTGCAAGCTATGGCGGATACGCAGCGTTAATGGCAACGGTAAAAACACCGGACTTGTTTCAGTGTGCGGTAAGCTTTGCCGGTGTCAGCTCGTTAAAACATATCGTTATGCATTCACGTAAGTTCTTGAATAATGAATTTGTTGAAAATCAAATAGGTGACGACTTCGACGATCTTGAAGCTCGCTCGCCTTATTATAACGTTGAAGGTATTAAGACCCCTATTTTGCTTGTTCATGGTGAAGAAGATCGCGTTGTAAGGCCGCTACACAGCAGATATATGGCTGACGAATTAGAAGATTATGATAAAACCTTCACGTATGTAGAGCTGGAAAGTGGCGACCACTCACTGTCGATTCAGCGAAACAGACACCGATTTTTTGCCGAAATGGATGCCTTTTTAAGTAAGTACTTGAAGCGTAAACATGCAGAGCATGAAGTTGCAAACAGCAACGACAAGCTTGAAGCACAAAGCGAATAAGTAAACCGTTAAAGCCGCCATTTTTCACGACAGTTACGGTGATTGTTGGCGGCTTTTTAATCACAGCTAGGTTATACTTGTCACTCTTAAAGCGCGAGGTATCGCGCTTTTTTATTACCTAACTTTTATTCACATTCGAGATTTTATGCCGCAGTCACCCTCCCGCGTATCTGAAGATACTGCTGTTGTAACTAAGCCCGTGCTAGGGTTATTTGAATTTGTTGCGTTAATGGCGACTATGACATCCCTTGTTGCGTTAAGTATCGATGCTATGCTGCCGGCACTTATTCAAATAGGTGATGCGCTAAATGTGGCTAACCCCAGTGAAACTCACTTAATCGTTACGGTGTTTTTTGTTGGAATGGCCTTTGGACAGATGTTCTTTGGACCGTTTAGTGATAGTCGCGGTCGCAGATTAACCATTCTTGTTGGCTTGTGTATCTTTGCCCTTGGTACGTTCGTGTGCATGATGGCCACAAATTTAGAAACCATGCTGATAGGTCGCATCATTCAGGCTTTTGGTGTTTCAGGGCCCCGTATAGCGTCTATGGCTATCATTCGTGATCTATACGTTGGTGACGCTATGGCACGAGTGATGTCGTTTATTATGATGGTATTTATTCTAGTGCCTATGCTTGCGCCTATTATTGGGCAAACAGTGATGGATTTATTCTCGTGGTTCCATATCTTCACGTTGTTTTTAGTGGTAGCCACTATGTCAGGAATTTGGTTTTTCTCTCGTCAAGCTGAAACCTTACCAAGAGCTAAGCGACGCGCCTTTTCGTGGGATGCGTTTTTCACTTCTTCAAAGTTTATTCTTACGCACCCCGCAGTAATGGGCTACACCTTTGCAATGGGTTGTATTTTCGGTGCTTTCCTTGCCTACTTAAGTGCTTCGCAAACCATTTTTTCGGTGTACTACGACATGGCAGAATGGTTCCCCTACATTTTTGCCATACTAGCGTTCTCCATCGGTTTGGCGTCTTATTTTAATGGCAAAATGGTAATGCGCTTTGGCATGCGAAAACTGTGTCGCTTTGCATTAAAAGGCGTGAACATCTTTGCATTGGTATATGTAGGCTTACTTTACGCTTATGACGGTTTGCCACCCATCGCGCTTACCGTGTCGGTAATGTTTATCGGCTTTTTCTTTGTGGGCATTCTGTTTGGTAACCTAAATGCTATGGCCATGCAGCCACTTGGTGATATGGCGGGTCTTGGTGCCGCTATTATCGGGTCTTTTTCGAGCTTGTTTTCTGTGCCTATAGCGCTTTTTGTAGATAGCTTTTTGTCAGGTACGTTAATGCCAATTGGGTTGGGCTTTTTAATATTCTTTGCGCTTGCTTATGTGTCTGTGCGTAACGCTGAGCGTACACGTGAGTGTGGGGAGTAAATTTTTAATACAGGGCGGGATTGCTTAGATCTCTTATGAGAAAAGTGATCCAATTGGAATGTGTTTTAATTCCAAAGCTTACTTCTCGCTTGATTGGCTAGGCTTCTGAAATAAACCCAATACCGCAATAGTGTGGTTAAAACCTAGGCGCTCTCTCGTTTTTTCTTTCGCCCAACAGTCTCTGTTTATTAATCGTTGCGAAATCGAAAGTAATAATATTTAAGCAGTGAGTAACTACCCTCTTGTATTGATATACATTTGGCTCTTAACGAAATTGTCTAAAGTAAAGTTCGGAAGGTTGATTTTTTTAAATCATAATTTAATCGCGAGAATTCCAAATCATAACTAGACTAAAGTAGTATTGATGGTGAGTGCTTAAAATTTAGAATAGCGGCGGTTTAGTTTTGGGAGAACGACAAAAAGTAACGTCTAATTATCTTACACTCAAGGATTTTAATAGCCAATGGGAAGGCAGTGCGACATTCGCTACCATAAATATGTTGCATAATTTATGTTTAAAAAAATTCAATCGTCTGACTTAAATGTCGGAGACATTGTTTTTGTATTAAAGAACTGGTTTCACACTCCATACATAACAAATTTTACAAAAGTAAGATCAAGTAAGGACATTAGAAACCTATCTGCTTACAAAAACCTTTACACCATAAGCTCAAATAGAAAATCAAAATTAACTAAAAAAAATATCAAATTATTAAAACTAATTTTTGATGAAATAGTTAGTTCTAGATTAATCAATGAAGCGTCAGTAGTTTCACGTATCAACGCAATTGTTTCTCAAGTAATAGCAGGAAAATTTTGTCATACTACGTGCGTCGACTTAATTCGATCTGAAAACGAGCTTTTCAGACGAACATTAAAGCTCGTTTGCTTGACTGCTAGCTTTTGTAATCACATCACGCTCACTAGAAGCAAGACGCTCGAATATTGCAATGCTGCATTTTTGAGTGACATTTCTATGGCAATGTATCCATTGTTATTGGGTTCTAGGAAGTTAGTCTCGGACTCCCAAAAACAGCTTATTCAAATACATCCTATTGAATCAGCAAAAATTGTTAATGAATCCAACTTATCTAACTCGTTGACAACACTTATCGTCCAACATCATGAAAACTTTAATGGTACTGGTTATCCTAAAGGCTTAATGGGGCGCCAAATCAAGCTTGGTGCAAGAATTTTAAGAGTTCTAAATACCTACGAAGCAATGACTTCTGGCAGGGGGTATCAGGTCAAAAAGTCACCTTATGAAAGCATTAATGAAATGCAAAATATGGCGATTGCTGAAGTGATCGATCCCGTTATTTTTAAAAAGTTTTGTTTATTTTTGAGGCTTTTTCCGAAAGGCGCATGTGTGACTGACTTAGATGGAGCGTCATATTTAGTAAAAGATATGCATGTTGAGAGTGGAAACATAATTGCCTTATCACAGCGAAATAAAAAGATAAACATTATCCAAGAATTCAGAATTAAAACTCTAAATTTATAATTTTTATAATTTTTATAAACGTTTTATTCAAGACCAATACCGCTATTCTACACTGCGTTATACCTCAATTGGAGTGTGAGTTCATGGCTGAACAAAGTTCAAATATCATTTTTTTCAATCGTGATAATCAATTAAATGATACGGGAAACATGGAAAACATAATGTCAGAAGATATCTCTTGCAACAAACATTGTTTGAAGTGTTCTTTGTATCCTAATCGCAAGTTTTCTATAAATTCTTCAGTTAAATTTGAGTCTGGATTTCTATACACAAATAAGGGTACTTTCAAGCTCTCTTACTCTGCTGGTAGAGCACTGTGCCTCTTACACAGAAACATTGACGAATTTGTAAGCAAAGAACACATTATGAAGTACGTTTGGGGCAGTCACCCTAGAGTCGAAAATAATGTAAACGTTGTAGTTTCTGAACTCAGAACTGCATTGATGAGCACTAGCCTACATATCTTAAATCAACGAAAAGTCGGTTATATGTTGACTCGGGTGGATTTTTAAATGGAAATAGTACTGCCGTATAGAAGTTTCACTATTGCCAACTCAGAGTACAACTTAGTACCTAGACTAGAGTCTGTCACTAGATCAATCGGCGCTGAAAATAACTATTATGAAATCCTTACTTCTGTATTTCTATCGGAGAGCCAGTTAGATAGCGGGCAGTTTTTTTGTAGTTTTCCGAAAGTGAATTACTTCAGTTATCTCAGAGATGTACTCTCTGAAATGTCTCAGAGAGGTTTAAAGAAAGCCTCATTCAATGTAAATGAGGAATTTCTTAAGTCAGCATATCTAGCCATGTTAATTGAGGACTTTAGAGGTTTACAAATTGCACTAGAAATTTCAGAAACAATCGATAGTTCAGAAGAAAATACAAAAGCGATCAGGGCCCTAACAGCTCATCCTAATATATCAATTTGGTTAGACGATTTCGGCTGCGGCTTTTCTAATTTCGATACAATAGAGAAGTGTAACTTTGATGCAATAAAGATATCAAAAGAATTGTTTTGGCGCCTTTTCAAGCAAGACAAAAAGTTACTAAGTTGCCTACTTATCAATCTACGTAAGAAGGCTGGAAGCGTTATTGTCGAAGGAGTGGATTGTTTTGAGAAATATGTATTTTGCAAGGAACTAAACTTGTTAATGCAAGGCTATTTCTTTAGAGAGCTAAAGCAGAAAAAACTTGTTAAGTGAGGCTTTAACAAATGCGATGTGCGAATGAAATTAGAGAGTATGTAGAGGGCAACAAGTACCTTACTGATCAAGAATTGCGTAAGCTTCTTTCTAGATTCTTAGACGAGCAATGTATGGTTTCAACTAATGTATTATCAACGGCAGAGATCGAGTTTATTCAAAGCATGTATCTAGATAGCGGGTCTGATGAGCGTTAAACATATATTTCTTACAATATAGTATTTGTTAAACCCCCTGTTGCGTTGGTAGCATCAATAGATGCAAGAATATTCGCAACATTGATAGCTTTGACTACCCAGCAGCTTCCCTAAACCTCGGTACAAAAAAGCCCGACCAAAATGGTCGGGCAAAAGGGCTTAGTTAAGCACCTAACGACAGAAACTGTCCTGACTACACTACTATTGCCTTCATGTCAGTCATATAGCCACGCAAGGTTTGACCTACCGATTCCACACCGTGTGAGCGAATAGCGTTATTTACTTCAACAAGGCGTTTGTTTTCTACTTGGTTAGAAGTAGCAGGTAAACCTTTACCAATAACACTGGTGTCGATGGTAGGCATAAATTTCTCACGCAAAATCGGAATTGCTGCATTAGCAAATAAGTAGTTTCCGTATTCTGCAGTATCAGAAATTACAACGTTCATTTCATATAAACGCTTACGTGCAATTGTATTAGAAATAAGCGGTGTTTCGTGTAGCGATTCGTAATAGGCAGACTCTGGAAGAATTCCCGCTTCAACCATTACGTCGAAGGCTACTTCTACACCGCACTTGATCATGGCAACTAACAAGATGCCGTGGTCAAAGAATTCTTGTTCGCTAATCTCACCTTCATAAGCAGGTGCATTTTCAAACGCGGTTTCACCGGTTTCTTCACGCCACTTAAGTAGGTTTGCATCGCCGTTGGCCCAGTCTTCCATCATAGTGCGAGAAAACTCACCGCTGATGATGTCGTCTTGGTGCTTTTCAAATAGCGGACGCAATAAATCAGTTAACTGTTCAGAAAGCTCGAAGGCTTTTAGCTTTGCAGGGTTAGACAGACGATCCATCATATTGGTTACGCCACCAATTTTAAGTGCTTCGGTAATAGCTTCTAAGCCGTACTGAATAAGTGCACCGGCATAGCCCGGGTCAATGCCGTCATCTACCATTTTTTCAAAGGCAAGTACCGCCGCAACCTGTTGCATACCACAAAGAATGGTTTGCTCACCCATTAGGTCAGATTTAACTTCAGCAACAAACGAAGATTCCAATACGCCTGCACGGTCGCCACCTGTAGCACTAGCTAGCGCTTTAGCCTGATCCCAACCTTTGCCTTCTGGGTCGTTTTCTGGATGCACAGCAATAAGTGTTGGAACACCAAAGCCACGCTTATATTCTTCACGTACTTCAGAGCCTGGGCTCTTTGGTGCGCACATAATAACCGTGATATCGCTACGGATTTGTTGACCTTCTTCAACAATATTGAAACCGTGTGAATAGCTAAGCGTTGCGCCCTCTTTCATAAGTGGCATTACCGCTTCTACTACGCTTGCGTGCTGCTTATCAGGTGTAAGGTTGTAAACAACATCTGCATCAGGAATAAGCTCCTGGTAAGTACCCACGGTAAAACCATTACTGCTAGCGCGTTTAAAAGAGTCCCGTTGTTCATCGATGGCGGCCTGACGCAGCGCATAAGAAACATCTAACCCTGAGTCACGCATATTTAAGCCTTGATTAAGGCCTTGCGCACCGCAGCCAACAACGACAATTTTTTTGCCTTTTAAGCTCTGACAACCGTCAGCAAATTCTTCGCGTGCCATAAAACGGCAGCGGCCTAGCTGATCTAACTGCTGGCGAAGTGATAGGGTGTTGAAATAATTAGCCATAAAAATTTCCGAACAACATTCATTTTTGTCGATATCAAACGCCACGTTTAGCGTTGATAGACCTCGTCTATGACGACTTGGTAATGAGATTAAAAGATTTCTTTTGTTTTGGAAAATGATATATTTGCAAGATAATATTTCAAAAAGTGAAACGTTATGGACTTTCGAAGCCTTCAGCTGTTTAACCACTTAGCCACTAGCTTGCACTTTGGCGTTACCGCTGAGGCCATGTATGTATCGCCCTCTACGCTAAGCCGTGTTATTCAGCGCCTTGAAGACGAGTTAGGCTGTACGTTGTTTAAGCGTGACAATCGCAAGGTTGCGTTAACCCACAGCGGGCACAAGCTGCTGGCTTTTTCTAAGCAAGCATTGAAAGACTGGCAGCAGCTTAAAATTGACCTTAAAGAAGACAACGACGCGCTTCAGGGGGAACTTAGCGTGTTTTGCTCTGTAACCGCGAGCCAAAGCCATTTACCCGCCATGCTTCGCCAATTTAGGCAACACCACCCCGGTGTTGATATTCGTCTAATTACCGGCGACCCTGCTTTAGCAATTGAAAAAGTGAAGGGTAAACAGTGCGACTTATCTATTGCTATTTACACACCGGATATGCCAACCGATTTGCACTTTACTGCGCTTGATAACGTGCCGTTGGTACTTATTGCCCCTAAAGCGTGGCGCCTTACCCAGTTGAGCCAGCTAGATTGGACAAAGCACCAAGTTATTATGCCTGAAACCGGCCCTACACGACGTACCGCATATCATTGGTTTGCTGAACACGGTATTCGCCCTAACGTGTATGCCTATGTGGGAGGGAACGAAGCTATTGTTAGCATGGTAGCTCTAGAATGTGGGGTAGGTTTTGTGCCTAAGGTGGTGCTTGATCACTCCAGTATGGCCAATGCGGTTACGCAAATTCAGGTAGACGACATTGAGCCTTATGCACTTGGGCTATGTTGTTTACAAGAAAAGCAAAACGAGCCTCTTATCAATGCGTTTATGGAGCTTAATGCTATTTAGCGTTCACGCACTAGCTTCGTTGTAGCGGCTTAGCTGCCTAGTTGTCCAATTACTTAAGTACCTCAAATTACTCAGCTACCTATCTAGCTACCGAGGTACTTAGCTACTTAACTGCTTTATAAGATTGTCCAGCGCTCTATAGCCTAAGGCTTCGGCAAGATGTGCGCGGCTCACTGCATTCTGGTGTTGTAAATCAGCAATGGTACGAGCCACTTTTAACGTGCGATGAAATACGCGCATAGAAAGGTTTAGCTGTTTTGCCGCCGCTTGCAAGAACTGCAAATCAGCCGCTGAAAGCTTGCAAATATCGGCCAGTTCACCCGCGTGCAATGCGCCGTTCGGTTTACCCTGACGCATTAGTTGTGTGTGTCGAGCCGCTGCAATGGCTTTTTTCGTTTCAAACAGCGTGTCGTCAGGTTTATTGGCGCGTTCTGGTAAATCATAATCGGGTAAACGTGGCACCTCTACTTGAATATCAATTCTGTCGAGAAGCGGCCCTGATAGCCGGTTTAAATAGTTGAGCTGCTGCTGAGGTGTTAGCCTGTTATCGTCTATGTCGCCGGTTGGACTTGGGTTCATAGCAGCCACCAACTGAAAGTTGGCAGGATAAGTGGCGCTACCCGATGCTCGAGATAAATGTACATCGCCAGTTTCTAGTGGCTCTCTTAATACGTCTAAGGCTTTACGGCCAAATTCCGGCAATTCATCTAAAAACAAAATGCCGTTATGTGCCAGAGATATTTCACCGGGCACAGGGTGTGAGCCGCCGCCAGTTAAAGCCACTGCCGAGCTTGTATGATGCGGCGAGCGCAAATGACGTTTTAAAAATCGTTCTGCGAAAAGGCGCTCGCCTTTTACTGAATGAATGGCGGCTACTTCAAGTGCTTCTTCTTCAGTCATGTCTGGTAATAGTGAAAGCATTCGGCTTGCTAACAGGCTTTTACCCGTGCCCGGCGGGCCTACCATTAACAGATTATGCGACCCCGTGGCTGCAATCATAAGCGCGCGTTTGGCCTGCTCTTGGCCAATAATATCGTCCCAGCCGGAAGGTGTATCGGTATTTCCAACAGAAGAAAAGGGCTGACCTTTCGCTAATTTCTTATTGCCCGCCAAGTGTTCGTAAACTGAGAGTAAGTCAAAGGCGGGATAGCGGGTGGCGTGAGAGACTAGCGCGGCCTCTATGTCATTGTCGCCAGGATATACAAGCGGCATATCTTCATTCGCTGCGGCCATCACAACAGGTATTAGCCCGTTAACCGGCTTTATTTCCCCATTAAGGCCAAGTTCGCCCACCAACGCGATATTAAGTAGGCTGGTATCGTTAATGTAGCCCGATGCGGCCAATATTCCCACGGCGATAGGAAGGTCGAATCGCCCGCCGAATTTGGGGATGTCGGCAGGTGCCAAATTTACAGTAATGCGCTTAGCCGGAAAATCAAAACCGCTGTTTATAAGCGCACTGCGTACGCGCTCTCTGGCTTCTTTTACGCTGGTTTCTGCCATACCTACCAACTGAAACGCCGGTAGGCCATTGGCAAGATGAATTTCTACCCGTATTTCTGGTGCAGATACACCTTGGCCCGCAAAGGTTTTAACCACCGCCATGCCCATAATATTCGTCGCCTTGTTTATGTAACTCTGCAGTGAAATTGCAGTTTAAAAACAGGCACTATAAACACAAAAGTAGACCATTTTTACTGTACAAGAGACGAGATTTTCTCAATAAAACGGTTTATCTTTGATACGCTTGGACTGGTTTCTCTAGTGATTGTCGTTGTAAAAAACGGGCAGCTGCCAATGCCAACGCATTGCACCTAAGCGCAGCAATACCGTGGTTGCCAATGCCGCAATACCGCACCATTGGGTTGCAAGCTCTAACTGCAGGCCTACGCCGTACACCACACCCCCGGCAATACACGTCATAGCGTACAGTTCACCATTTAATACCAAAGGTACTTCACGGCAAATCACATCGCGCAGTAAACCGCCAAATACCCCTGTTATCGTACCCATAGCGACAGCTACCGCCATTCCCGTATCGTATGACAATGCTTTTTCTATCCCTACTACATTAAACAATGCAAGCCCAAAAGCATCGGCAATCAGTAAGTAGTGGTAAGGGAAACGGGGGCTTACACGTAGCCATATAATGGGGATAAAAGCAGCAATCAACGTGGTGTATAAGTAATCGGTGTCCGCTATCCAAAATACCGGTACGTCAAGCATCACATCGCGTAAGGTTCCTCCACCA
This sequence comes from Alteromonas sp. MTD1, assembly GCF_042848195.1. Taxonomy (NCBI): domain Bacteria; kingdom Pseudomonadati; phylum Pseudomonadota; class Gammaproteobacteria; order Alteromonadales; family Alteromonadaceae; genus Alteromonas; species Alteromonas sp. MTD1. Next base: position 298,725 of record NZ_BTGG01000002.1, on the reverse strand, counting down.
ATAGCCGTTGCACTAGCAAGTACCACTACGCCGAACCCGTCCATGCGTTTTTGGTACGCCATTAAGGTGCCCGATATTGCACATACCGCTACACCCGCAAGGTTAAGCCAGTGAAACCAATCAAACATATCTACAACCTTTGTTTTTTAATTGAGTGGGTGCTGTTAAACAACCTGTATTTAATTCATAAAAAAGCACATTAAATAAGTGCACTAAAGCGTGATTAAAGCCAATACTCGCCGTGCAAAATACTTGATCATACGCCGCGTTTCATGCTATTTCTTTGCCCATCGTCAACCCGTAGCCATTATGAATAATCACTACGAGTTGAAAGTAGAGGTTAAGCCATAGCCTTATACGTACAACATTTCATTTTTTCCGAAGGGCATCTATTGTGTGCTTTGGACGTCAATATGTATCTTAAAAACAAGGTGCTAGCGTAAAGCTACGCAATTTGTTGCCTTTATTCTAGACGACTGAAGATGCTTTGCTATACCAAAATAAAACGCACTCAATGTTAAGCGTTTATTTTTTCACTCGGTTATGCAAGGTAGTGCAAATAAACATTTAGTTTCAAAATAGCGCCTAAAGCGCCAATTAAAACGGGAAGGATTTATGCCCAAGTTACGTTCTGCAACTACCACGCAAGGTAGAAATATGGCGGGAGCTCGCGCGTTGTGGCGAGCAACTGGAATGAAAGACACTGACTTTGGAAAGCCGATTATTGCTATTGCGAACTCATTTACGCAGTTCGTACCGGGGCACGTTCACCTTAAAGATCTCGGACAACTAGTGGCGCGAAGTGTAGAAGCCGCTGGTGGTGTTGCAAAAGAGTTTAACACCATTGCGGTGGATGATGGCATTGCTATGGGACACAGCGGCATGCTGTACAGCCTACCTTCTCGAGAAATCATAGCTGATGCTGTGGAATATATGGTGAATGCCCACTGTGCCGACGCCATTGTATGTATTTCTAACTGCGACAAAATAACGCCGGGGATGTTGATGGCGTCTATGCGCTTAAACGTACCCGTTATTTTTGTTTCAGGTGGCCCAATGGAAGCAGGTAAAACCAAGCTTTCAGATCAGTTGATTAAGCTTGATTTGGTGGATGCCATGGTAGCGGCTGCCGACGATAAAGTGAGCGACGCCGACAGCGACGAAATTGAACGCTCTGCCTGCCCAACTTGTGGCTCATGCTCTGGCATGTTTACGGCAAACTCGATGAACTGCTTAACCGAAGCATTGGGATTATCGTTACCCGGCAATGGCTCAATGCTAGCGACCCATGCCGACCGTGAGGGATTGTTTAAAAAGGCAGGTGCGCAAATTGTAGAGCTGTGTAAACGCTACTACGGCGACGATGATGAAAGTGTGTTGCCGCGTAATATTGCTAACTTCAAAGCGTTTGAGAATGCAATGAGCTTAGATATCGCCATGGGCGGGTCTACTAACACTATTTTGCATTTGTTAGCCGCTGCGATGGAAGGCGAAGTGCCTTTCACAATGGATGATATCGATCGTCTTTCTAGAAAAGTGCCGCACTTGTGCAAAGTGGCACCATCTACACCCAAATACCATATGGAAGATGTTCACCGAGCAGGTGGCGTGTTGGGTATTTTGAACGAGCTTAATAAAGCTGGTTTGCTAAATACTGACGTGAATCATGTGTTGGGCAAACCGCTTACCGACGTTATTAGCGATTGGGATATTACCAATCCAGAAAATAAAGATGCTATTACCTTCTATCGTGCAGGGCCTGCAGGTATTCGTACCACCCAAGCTTTCAGTCAGGACTGCCGCTGGGATGAAGCCGATGATGACCGTGAAAACGGCTGCATTCGCACGGTAGAACATGCATACAGTCAAGAAGGCGGATTGGCAGTGCTATACGGTAATCTTGCTGAAGATGGCTGTATTGTTAAAACAGCCGGTGTTGATGAGTCGATTTTAACATTCAATGGTACGGCCCGTATATACGAAAGTCAGGACGACGCTGTAGCAGGAATTCTAGGTAACGAAGTGCAAGCTGGCGATGTGGTATTTATTCGCTATGAAGGTCCTCGTGGAGGGCCGGGTATGCAAGAGATGCTATACCCTACGTCATACTTAAAATCGAAAGGGCTTGGTAAGTCGTGCGCCCTTGTAACCGACGGTCGTTTTAGTGGTGGTACATCGGGCTTATCTATTGGGCACTGCTCGCCAGAAGCGGCAAGCGGCGGTGGTATTGGCCTTGTAGAAGATGGCGATAAAATAGCAATCGATATTCCAAATCGCAGTATTAACATCGTAATAAGCGATGAAGAGCTTGCCGCGCGTCGCGCCAAAATGGAAGCTAGCGACAAACCATGGCGCCCTAAAAACCGCGTTCGTGAGGTTTCTACATCACTGAAGACCTTCGCTGCATTGGCTACCAGCGCCGATAAAGGCGCTGTGCGCGATGTGAGTAAACTGGAAAATTTATGATGGTAAGTGAGCACGTTAGCGACCACGATTATCTTAAAAAGATCTTACTAGCCCCAGTCTACGATGTGGCGGTGGCCAGTGAGCTGTCTTACATGTCGTTACTGTCGGCAGAACTTGGTAACGAGGTTTACTTAAAGCGAGAAGACCAGCAGCCAGTTAAGAGCTTCAAATTACGGGGCGCATACAACCGCATATGCTCGTTAACACAAGCGCAATTAAAAGCGGGTGTTATTGGCGCATCTGCAGGAAATCACGCTCAGGGTCTTGCTTACAGTGCCAAGATGAAAGGCATTCAGGCTACTATCGTTATGCCTGAAACGACACCTGACATTAAGGTTGATGCGGTGCGTCGTTTTGGTGGCGACAATGTCAATGTGGTGCTGTACGGCACCAGCTTCGACCAAGCAAGTAATCATGCAAAGGCATTATGCGAAACACATGGCTACACCTTTGTTCCACCCTTCGACGACCCCGATGTTATTGCTGGGCAAGGCACCGTTGCTCGAGAATTATTAGAGCAAAATCCTAACCTTGATACATTGTTTGTTGCCGTTGGTGGCGGCGGCCTTGCCGCTGGCATCGCTGTGTATCTAAAACAGTTAAAACCAAGCATTAAAATAGTTGCGGTAGAGTCTGAAGAGTCAGCGTGCTTTATTAAAGCGCGCGAAAAAGGTGCGCCGACAGAGCTTGAAAGCGTAGGTATTTTTGCCGACGGCGTTGCCGTTAAGGTAATGGGGCAAGAAACTTTTAGATTATGTAATCGACTGATAGATGAAACTATTACGGTTACCAACGACGAAATTTGCGGTGCCATTAAAGATATATTCGATGACACGCGGGTTATTGCGGAGCCCGCTGGGGCGCTTTCTGTTGCTGCTATTCGCAAATATGCTAAGCAGCATGATCTGCAAGGAAAGAAACTTGGCGGCATCTTATGTGGAGCCAATATAAACTTCCACACGCTTCGTTATGTGTCGGAGCGCTGTGAGCTTGGTGAGCAAAAAGAAGCCGTTTTTGCAGTGAAGATCCCTGAGACAAAGGGGGCATTCAAACAGTTCTGTGAATGCGTAGGTGCAAAAGCAATTACCGAGTTTAACTATCGTTACGCAAGTAGCACCGAAGCGCATATCTTTGTTGGCGTAAAACTTAAAGGCGGACAGCAAGAATTTTTAGCATTGCAAAGTTCGCTTGAAAGTAAAGGCTATGATTGCTTTAACCTTACGGATAACGAACTAGCGAAGCTGCATGTACGGCATATGGTAGGAGGTAGGCTTCCCACGTCGTTAAACGAACAAGTGTTTAGCTTTGAATTTCCAGAGCGACCAGGAGCACTATTGAACTTCCTCAATACACTTGGTGAGCAATGGAACATTACGCTGTTTCACTATCGCAATCACGGTGCCGCTGAAGGCCTTGTCTTGGCTGGCTTTGATATTGCCCCAGAAAGCCGAGCTGACTTCAATCAGCACGTTGCCGAACTAGGCTATAAAGTAGAAGAAGTGACCGACAACCCGGCTTATCGTTTCTTCTTATCTCAACCAGAATAGTTTAAGCAATAAAGCACCGCTTACCGTTTTTGCTTTTTTCTTGCTTTTCGCCGTTTCACATTAAGCGCATGCTTACTGTGAAGCGGTGCAAAGCTGCCTTCTTACGTCACCAATACAAAAAAAGCCCAAACGGTGTTTTCATAACCGTTTAGGCTTTTAACGCTACAAAATACTGTTTAAAGCATTAACTCTCTGCGTGTAGCGCTACATTTTCAAGATGTTGCATCATCTCAGGCCAAATCAAGGCCATAACATCTTGGCGAAGCGCTTCGCATTCTTCTGAGTATCTAAGGCTGCCGTCTTTTTCAGTATCTAGCCAGTGATTATCTTTCAGAGCACTGATAAAGCTTGAAAGCACGTTCTTATCATAGAATTCTGGTGAGCTTAATCCGTACAATGTCGACAAGCGTTCTGCCACTTTTTTGCTTTCACGTTCTAGTGCACTTCGACTAATCACTTTTTCTTTATCTAAAATAGTAAGCACCACAGCGTAGCGCTGCAACGTTTCTTGCATGCAGCGACTTAGCAACCATGCTGAATGGAACTGCTTACAGTGTGCATCAGGTGGCAGCAACTCATCACCTTCTTGACGAAGTAGACCGTTGCTTAGCAATGCGTTAATAAGCGAGTCGGTATGCGCTAGTGCTTCATCTTGCGTTAAGTGCAAAAACAGCTCTTTTTGCAACAATGGATAAAGTGCGGCAATTAATTGCAAAATAGCGCTACGGCGAGTCCCTTTTCTTGCAAATACCGACGCCATAATAAGTCCAGGTAGCGCAAACAGATGCAAAATATTATTGCGGTAGTAGGTTAGATATACCGCTGATTTTGGCTGCGGGCCTATTAGTCGGCCATAGTCGTCCTCTTTTACATCAAAACGACCTAGCTTCAAGGTATCGTGCAGTAGTTCTTCTGCCGTCGAATCGGGAATAGTGGCGTCGTCACTAAAGGGCACAGCTTTAAACAGTTCTATGAAGTCACCTAACGCCTGTTTTAGTTCTGCTTCACTCATGGTTTGTGTTTTTGAAGACAACAGGCAAAGCGAAGTAAGTGCCATTCCGTTAAGCGCTGCAGCGCGGTTTATACGCGTCATCACATTGTTGGCTAGCTCGTTAACCGCAGGTGTAAGCCAAGCCGGTTTCTTGTCTGGATCGGCGTCTCTACAGTCACGCCAATCTGGCACTTGGCTTTCTAGGAATTGGTTAAGTTGAATGGGCTCGCCAAAGTTCACATAACCATGGCCATAGTTTTTTAACTTCTTAATGGCAGAAAATACCTGAAGGTTAGACTCTTTCTTTTTCTTCGAGCCTTTAAGCTCGTTTAAGTAGCTCTTCACTTCCATGACATTTTCATAGCCAATATACACAGGCACAATGCTCACGGGGCGATTAACACCTTTTAGCATGGCTTGAATAGTCATAGCCAGCATACCTGTTTTAGGCGGGATAAGTCTTCCGGTACGGCTTCTACCCCCTTCTGGATAATACTTTACTGAATAACCTTTGTTGAAAAGCAGCTCTAGATATTCTCTAAACACCGCTGTGTAAAGCTTGTTGCCAGCAAAACTGCGACGAAGGAAAAACGCACCACCACGGCGGAACATTTTGCCTACCGGCCAAAAGTTAAGGTTAATACCTGCAGCAATGTGAGGTGTTACCATACCCTCGTGATATATCACGTAGGTAAGCAATAGGTAGTCCATGTGGCTTCGGTGGCACGGTACATAAATAATTTCATGTCCATTAGCAGCAAGCTCACGAATTCTATCGGCATGGCCTACGCTGATACCGTTATAGATTTTATTCCAAATACGGGTAAGCAGCCTGTCACCAAAGCGTATTAAGCCTTCGCGATAGTCGGCAGCAATTTCGGTTACGTAAGACTGTGCCGTTTCTTTTGCTTTTTCGTGGCTTATCTTTTTACTGCGTGATTCTTCTGCTATCGCACGGCGAACGGCATCTGAACCCAATACACTGTTATTCAGTTCTTGGCGTTCAAGTAACATTGGGCCAGTCATGCTCTGGCGTTTGCGTTGAAAGTGAGTGCTTGCTACACGCACTAGCTTGTGTGCAATACTTTGATCGCTCCCGTGCTGATTCGACATTACGCGGGCAGACACTGCTTTAGAATAATTAATAAAGTTGTCTCGGCCTAAGAACAATACGATAAACAATTTTCTTAGCCAGCTTGGTGCGGCTTTATCAGCAATAAGATCGCTTAAACCTGGGTTTCCTTTACCTGGCGCTCGTCCCCACGTTACGAAAACGGGCACGACTTGAAGGTCAAGGTTTTCATGATCTCTGTGCAAATGAAAAAGTTCGGTAAATACTTCTTCAATATCAGTATCCTTTGCCGATGAGCGGAAAATCGGCTGCGTTTTTCTTAAAAACAGCGTAGAAGAATACTCTCTTCCGGCAAGCGCAAGAGTTTCAGTGGGGCTAGGTAAGCCCAGCGCCTCGGTCGACATTTTTAGCGCCAATTGATCGGTCACTGAGTTTGTTGGAAGCAGATAAACAATAGGTTTGTTCTTATCTATTCCTAATTCGGTTTCAACGTTTACTGGAATGCTATGCGCTTTAACCAGCAACTTAACAGGATAATGAAATACCGACAGAAGGGCTTTTCGCATCCACGACATGAATTATGTAATCCTATGAAATAAAATCTGGCGAAGTGTATCACAGTTGGCGATATATCTCGCTATTCGCACTGTGATACCTGAATTGTCACACCTGTTAAGTTATGGCTACAAATAGCCTTGAACAAGACGTTTCATGTAGGGTGTTATACAAACGCTTTTTTAAGCCGAATAACTACGTTATAACGCATGGGTGATGTTCCAATCAGCAGCATAGCGCATTGCTACATTGCAGCGCTTATAGGCTTTACCGTAGGTTTTCATTATTTCTTCACAATGCACAAAACCGTTTTTTTCATACAAATGGATGGCTGCTTCACAACTGCTATTAGTAAGCAAAAACAATAGCTTTGTAGCAATGTTTTCAGCTTCCTTAACGACATGTTGAAGTAACGCTTCACCCACTTTCAACCCTCGTGCCGTTGAGACTACCCCCATTTTGGTAAGTTCAAACGTGCCTTCATCTTTTTTCATCAGTGCGCAGGTTCCTACCACACCCAACTCAGGGTGCAGTGCAAACCAAATATGACCGCCTTTTTCGATAATTTCACGCTGAGGGTTTGATATGACACGCTCATCAATGGCTTCTAGCTTGAACATCTCATTTATCCATTCTCGATTGATTGAATCAAAATAAGGAGCAAGCTCTAATGAAAAAGGCGCAAAAGTTAGCATGAAAATTAAACCTTTATGGGTGTGGATATAGGTAAAAATATTATCAGTGCCAAACGCTTATCACAAAACAATTACGAATTGGCATTTATCAATGAGCGATTCAGGCTAGGCGCCTAATTATTACATAAAGTTCATACTCTTAAATAAATAAGAAAAGGCCTATAAAAAAGGGGGGTAAAAATTGCGAAATCACTGCTTGTTTACTACTTTTGTGTAATATTAACGCAGTATGAGAGCAAGCAATGAACGAGAAGTCTCGGCTTAAAGTCATCGATGAATTTATGCTAGATCAAGATTTGCCGTTAGACCTAGACGATTTAATGATGGTTTTGGCTGAAGCGTTTAGGGTACCTATCGCATTGATAGGCATTATGGGCGAATATGAGGAAAAATTTAAAGCCAGTTATGGACTTGACACTACCAGTGTTTGCCGTGAACACACGCTTTGCAGCATCGTTGTTAAAACGCGAGACCAGCTTGTGGTTAGCGACGCCACACAAGACCCGAGATTTAAAGATAGCCCGCTTGTTACCGGCGCTCCCAATATTTGTTTTTATGCAGGTACACCGCTTGTTGTAAATGGTGAGGCCGTTGGTGCGCTGTGCCTTATCGATACAAAACCTCGAGAAATAGACGCAAAACATGTCAAGGCGCTAGAGCGCATAGCAACGCTTGTAAGTCAGCACATTACGTTATCCAATGAACATGAGATTCTAAAGCGAGAGCACGGCCTTATTGATAAATCACCCATTGTACTTGCTACATGGCGTTTTGATACCTCACTTAACTTGATACATATATCGCAAAATTGCGAATACGTGTTGGGCGTAGCACCGCAAGACCTGTTAAGCGGCGCTGTTCAACTAAACGATATTTTATCTAACGCGGCAGAGCAGGATTTTACGTTTACTATGCAGGCACATCTTGAGGGCGTAGAAACGCACACCTGTCGTTTGCAAATTATTTCACCTACTCGCACCATCTGGGTAAGCATGATCTCAACAGCAAGTTTTCGTGAAGATGGAACGCTGCTGTCGGTACAGGCATTTTTGTTTGATACCAGCGATCAGAAGTTTGTTGAAGATAAATTGAATAAAACCAACTCACGCATGCGCTTGCTTCTTGAAGCATCTGAGTTGGGTACGTGGGACTGGAACTTACAGGCAGATGTCAACCAAGTGAACAAACGGTGGTGCGATATTGTTGGTTTAGAATACGAGTACTACGATACAAGCTCTCGTTTTTTTAAGCAGCTTATTCATCCTGCCGATTTTATTAATGTAGAAAGAAAATTAAATGAGCATTTGAGCGGTGAAGCAAAAGTATTTAACACCACGTTTAGAATGCAGCATACCAGTGGGAAGTGGGTGTGGGTTGAAACTTACGGCAAGATTGTTGAAGTAGACGAAGGCGGCAACCCTGTGCGTGTTGCGGGTATTCACCGTGATATAACTCAGCGAATGGAGAATGACCTTCACGAGAGAAAGAAAACCCAGTTACTGCAGTTTATAAATAAAACCCGTGCCTCTTATTTGCAAAGTAACGACCTTACTACCGCATGCCAGTCAGTCTTATCAGAGCTAATTGACATATCAGACAGCCAAATTGCCTTTATTGGCCAGATGCGAGACGTGGAAACGCAGCCCAAACTCTTTATACATGCAATTTCTGAAATTGTATGGGACAGTAAAAGCTTCACCCAATATGCTGAATATAAAAAGCGTAATTTATATTTTTCGTCGTTTGACAACTTATTTGGGCAAGCCATTACGTCGGGCGAGGTGGTTATTAGTAATACCGCTGGAGCACATCCTGCTTCTAAAGGAACGCCACAAGGTCACCCCAGAATTAGTCGGTTCCTTGGTTTACCCATAAAAGTGAAAGACAGAGTAGTGGGTGTTATTGGACTTGCGAATAAATTCTCACCATACACCAACGAAGATGCGGAGTTTTTCCAGCCTTTATTAGATGCGCTTGCAGGGTTGTTCTACGCCGTAGACCTAGAGCAAGCTCGGGCCGAAGCAGAGGACAAACTACGTAAGTTAGCCATGACAGACCCGCTTACGGGGCTATTCAACCGGCGCGCGTTCATTGAGCAATGTGAGGACATGGCGAAAGATCATTGCAGTATTTTTGTTGTACTTATCGATATCGACCACTTTAAAAATGTAAACGATACCTATGGCCACGACGCTGGAGACTGTGCGCTTAAGCAAACCGCTGATATTATCAGCGATGCAATTAACGATGGAGACATCGTTGCACGTCTCGGCGGAGAGGAGTTTGCCATGGTAATTCGTGGTGAATGTGAACGTGAAGCGAAGAAGCGGTTAGACTCACTGCGGAAGCGTATAGCCGCTAAAAAAATGTTGTATAAGAAAGACACGCTGCAACTAACGGTAAGCATAGGCGTAACCTTTGTTGATGACGGTTTTAATATGGATTTTAGTGCGCTGCTGTCTTTAGCTGACCAAGCCTTGTATGACGCTAAAGCTAATGGGCGAGACAGAATTGAGTGGGCACCATTCACCAAAAAAGCCGTTTAAGAAAACGGCTTTTTTGGTGAGCGTTACTAAGTTCTTGTTATTTCGTATTAGGTGTATATAATTACAGGAACTGTATGAACAGACAGGTCTTTTATGCGCCCATTAACAGCTCGACAAACCGAAGTTTTAGAACTTATCAAAACCACTATGCAAGAAACGGGAATGCCTCCAACACGTGCGGAAATTGCCCGTCAGCTTGGTTTTCGTTCTGCTAATGCTGCTGAAGAGCATTTGAAAGCACTTGCTAGAAAAGGTGTTATTGACATTTTGCCGGGCACCTCTAGAGGTATCAAACTCAATATTCCGCTTGAAGATTCTGTAGAAGAAGATGGTTTGCCGCTAATTGGCCGAGTGGCCGCTGGTGAGCCTATTCTTGCGCAAGAACACGTGGAGTCTCATTACAAGGTAGATCCTGCTCTCTTCCAACCTCAAGCTGACTTTTTGCTTCGTGTTAACGGCATGAGTATGAAGGATATTGGTATTTTAGATGGTGACTTACTCGCAGTGCATCGCACTACAGACGTTCACAATGGCCAAGTCGTGGTAGCTCGTGTTGATGAAGACGTAACGGTTAAACGCCTTGAAAAGCGTGGTAGAGAAGTACTGCTGCATGCCGAAAACGAAGAGTTTTCTCCAATTAAAGTGGACTTAGCCTCACAGCCTTTTGCTATCGAAGGTATTGCTGTAGGTGTAATTAGAAATGCAGACTGGATGTAGAGTTTTATCCAACTAAACCCAAAGCGGCCTATTAGCCGCTTTTTTTATACCTAAACTTTTGTTAATGATTGCACTATGGTGAAGCAAGGTTGTTTTTTGACCAAACGGATCAACTGAGTGAAAAAATTTAATACGCCCTCTTTTCTACCGCGACATTGAAAAAAAAATTTCACTTTTTAGCGTTATTATAATAAGTCTCGCCGTTTTAATTTCCTATCCGTAACGTTTTAAATCATTGTATTTGATTACTTTTCTTTAGAATTGAAAATTATCTTATGTTCAAAATGGTTGTTTGAATCAAGGTTCTTTATTTTCAGCATTTGTGTTTCTTTCTGCTATTAGACGGTATAGCTAATTGAAACCAATGTTTAAATTTTAAACACTTCATTAAAAATTTAATAGAAAAGACTAGACGGCGGTGAATAATCGCGCAATTATTAGTCAGGGATTAACAAAATAATAACAATGACTCTAAATTTGTTTTACAAGTTGCAGTTGTGGGTCAACCGTTCGCAAACCATCTGGTAGGGACAGCGCGCAAGAACATTTGGCGTTAATGGTTCTACCATTACGGAGGTGCTGAGTGAAACAACTAACGAACGTCATCGCAAAAGGGGTTGCGGCATTACCCTTTTTGTTATTTTCTCATTTTCTTTCTGCGCAACAGGCTGCTGAAGAAGTCTCTTCATTGAACCTACGGCGCGGAGCAACTGACATTAGCGGGCAAGTGTACGATTTGCATATGCTGATGTTCTTCATTTGCGTTGGTATAGCTGTGGTGGTATTTGGCGTGATGTTCGCGTCTATGTATCTTCATAGAAAATCCCGCGGCGCTAAGCCAGCTAATTTCCATGAAAACGTAAAAGTGGAAATTGCATGGACGGTTGTGCCTTTCCTTATCCTTATTTTTATGGCTGTGCCAGCGGCAAACACACTGATTGCCATGGAAGACGTGTCTGAAGCTGACATGACGGTTTTGGTAACTGGTTCGCAATGGAAATGGCATTACAAGTACATGGACAGTGACGTTGAATACTATTCTTTACTGGCCACCCAGCGCGAGCAGATAGAAAACAAGTTTGAAAAGACAGATAACTACTTGCTTGAAGTCGACCGCCCCTTAGTTATTCCTACCGGTAAAAAAGTACGGTTTCTTATCACGTCTGACGACGTTATCCATTCGTGGTGGGTACCAGATTTCGCAGTGAAAAAAGACGCTAACCCAGGTTTTATTAACGAGGCATGGGCCAAGGTGAATGAGCCAGGTATTTACCGAGGTCAGTGCGCTGAACTTTGCGGTAAAGATCACGGCTATATGCCCGTTGTTGTTATCGCCAAAGAGCCCGCCGCTTTCGAAGCTTGGATGGGGGAACAAGAAGACATTGTTCGCCAAGCAAAAGAGGAAGAGCAGCGCCTACTGTCGATGAACATGTCGATGGATGAGTTAATGAAGGAAGGCGAACGCGTGTACAACACAACATGTGCAGCGTGCCATATGCCAAACGGCGAAGGGCTACCAGGTGTATTTCCAGCGCTTAAAGGCAGCAAAATGGCCCTTGAAGATCAAAAAGGTCATATTGAAATTGTGCTTCATGGAAAGTCAGGCACCGCAATGCAGGCCTTTAACAAAATGCTAAGCCTTAAAGAGATTGCAGCGGTTGTGACTTATGAGCGCAATGCGTGGGGTAACAACACGGGTGACATGGTGCAGGCGAAAGATGTCAACGACGTGGCAATGGGTAACTAGGAGCGAGTTATGAGTAAAGCAACTGACGTTATTTCGCCAGATTCATCTGTGCATCACGACGAACATGATCATCATGATCATATTCCAAAAGGTATTACCCGATGGTTATTTACCACAAACCATAAAGACATAGGCACGCTGTACTTATGGTTCGCCTTTATTATGTTCTTAGTGGGCGGTGCCATGGCCATGGTTATTCGCGCCGAGTTATTCCAGCCTGGCCTACAAATTGTCGAGCCTAACTTCTTTAACCAAATGACTACGGTACACGGTTTAATCATGGTGTTTGGTGCGGTTATGCCAGCGTTTACTGGCTTAGCAAACTGGTTAGTGCCTATGATGATTGGTGCGCCAGATATGGCCTTGCCGCGCATGAACAACTGGAGCTTTTGGATATTACCTGGGGCATTTTTAATATTACTTAGTTCACTGTTTATGGAAGGTGGTGGTCCTGCGTTTGGCTGGACATTCTATGCGCCGCTTTCAACAACCTACAGTGGCGATTCAACCGCACTGTTTGTGTTCTCGGTGCACATCATGGGTATCTCATCCATCATGGGTGCGATAAACGTTATTGTTACCATCTTCAACATGCGCGCGCCGGGCATGACATGGATGAAAATGCCGCTGTTTGTATGGACATGGTTAATCACTGCCTTCCTACTTATCGCGGTAATGCCGGTATTAGCAGGCGCTGTTACCATGGTACTTACCGATAAGTTCTTTGGAACAAGTTTCTTTGATGCTGCGGGCGGCGGTGACCCCGTTATGTTCCAGCACATTTTCTGGTTCTTCGGGCACCCTGAAGTATACATAATGATTTTGCCGGCTTTTGGCATCATTTCACAAATTGTCCCTACATTCTCGCGTAAAAAGTTGTTTGGATATGCCTCAATGGTTTACGCAACGGCATCTATTGCATTGCTGTCGTTTGTTGTTTGGGCACACCACATGTTTACCACGGGTATGCCGGTATACATGGAAATGTTCTTTATGTTTGCCACCATGCTGATATCTGTACCAACCGGTGTAAAAGTATTTAACTGGGTGGCAACGATGTGGCGTGGCTCGCTTACATTCGAAATGCCTATGATGTTTGCTATTGCCTTTATCGTGCTGTTTACCATTGGCGGTTTATCGGGTCTTATGCTGGCCATTACACCGGTAGATTTTCAATATCACGACACATACTTTGTAGTAGCGCATTTCCACTACGTACTGGTGACAGGCGCCGTATTCTCCATTATGGCTGCCGTGTATTACTGGTTGCCTAAATGGACGGGCAAAATGTACGACACTACATTAGCTAAATGGCACTTCTGGTGTTCGCTCGTGTCAGTGAACGTGTTGTTCTTCCCTATGCACTTTGTAGGTTTAGCAGGCATGCCTCGTCGTATTCCCGACTATGCCCTTCAGTTCGCCGACTTTAACAAGTGGATAAGCTTGGGTGGTTTTGCGTTTGGTTTGTCGCAGCTGATTTTCTTGGCGCTTCTTATTAAAGCGTGCCGAAAACAGGGCGAACCAGTATCGGCACAAGTATGGGATGGTGCAGAAGGTCTAGAGTGGGAGATCCCCTCTCCTGCTCCTTATCACACCTTCGATACGCCACCTGTTGTGAAGTAACTCATGCCAGCTCAAGCGCGAATTTAATCGCGCTTGAGCAAGGCTTAGTTTGGAGACTGTGTTATGTCGCAAGCAAATGCAAACAACAAAATGGTACTAAAGCTTGTTGCCATTGTTATTGGCATGTTTGGTTTTGGGTTCGCCCTTGTGCCGCTTTATGACGTGTTTTGTGATGTAACAGGAATTAATGGAAAAACAGAAAACAGTGCAGCAGTTTATCAATCTGTAGAGATTGATGAGACTCGTGAAATAACAGTGGAATTTATCACGCGCACCAACACGGGCATGCCGTGGGAGTTTCGCGCTGAAACACAGCGAGTAAAAGTACATCCAGGCGAACTGAACACGGTATCGTTTTATGTTCGAAACCCTGCCTCAAGCAATATTGTAGCGCAGGCTATTCCTTCTGTTTCTCCAGGTACAGCCGCGTTGTACCTCAATAAAACTGAATGCTTTTGTTTTAACCAGCAGCCCCTAGACGCTGGAAGTGAGGCCTACATGCCTATGCAGTTCTATGTTGACCCCCAGCTTCCTAAAGAAATTACGTATTTTACATTGCAGTACACACTATATGACGTCACCGCGAGAGCAAGTGACCTAACGACAAAACCGAATCCCTTTATGGTTAGTGGCGCTGAAAGCGGCAAATAATCAACGTAGGGGTAAGGAGATAATAATGCAGCAAGAATACCAAAAATATTATGTACCCGCGCAAAGCCCATGGCCAATTGTAGGAGCGGTAGCGCTCTTTCTTATTGCCGTAGGTGCTGGAAATTTTGTAGTAGAAGCCACTAAAGGTGAGTCTGGCTACGGAGGCCATATCTTAACCGCCGGAATCATTGTGCTACTAGTGATGTTAGTGGGCTGGTTTAAAAATCAAATCGATGAGTCGATGTCAGGGCTTTATAGCGACCAGCTAGGCCGCTCTTACCGTCAAGGTATGAGCTGGTTTATCTTTTCTGAAGTGATGTTTTTCGCGGCGTTTTTTGGCGCGCTTTATTATGCGCGCTTTATCGCCGTGCCATGGCTTGGCGGCGCATCAAATAATGCCATGACCAATGAAGTGCTGTGGCCAAGCTTTGAAGCAATGTGGCCTTTAGTGTCTACACCTGGCGGAATTCAAACTAAAGAAATGAGTGCGGCAGGGCTACCCACTATCAACACGGTTATTCTGCTCGTATCTTCAGTAACGCTGCACTTTGCGCATTCGGGTTTGGAAGAAAATAAACGCAAGCAGCTTACTTGGATGCTTGGGCTTACTATCTTGCTTGGCTGTGGCTTCTTATTTTTGCAAGTAGAAGAGTACATTCATGCGTACCGTGAACTTGGTTTAACGCTTCAGTCGGGTATATACGGCAACACGTTCTTTATGCTTACTGGGTTCCATGGCATGCACGTAACGTTAGGAACCATCATACTCATTGTGTTGTTTTTCCGCGTGTTAAAAGGGCACTTTACGCCAGATAACCATTTTGCATTTCAAGCGGGTAGTTGGTACTGGCACTTTGTAGATGTGGTTTGGGTAATGCTCTACATCTTCGTTTACGTGCTTTAAGCCCTGTTCGCGTCGAACCTCAGTAAGGTCTGGGGTTCGGCGTTATTAACCCTGTACCTATTGCAACAAGAATAATTATAACAATCACGGCAGATGTGAGAACGCGACGACCAATGTATTTGCTCATTGGGCCATTTTTAGGGTCGTTTTTCATCATTACTCGCATAGCCAAAAACAAGTTAACGATCATGTATATCACTAAGGCAACTAGGATTATTTTTATCATTATAAAGACCTCTGTTTTTCTTATTGGTTTTTGTAGGGTGCGTTAACTATGGCACAACGCACTCGCAAGCTGCTTCCTTGGGTACTCACTGCAATTAGTGTGGCAGCAATGTGCGGGCTTGGCTTTTGGCAGCTAGAACGCATGATTCAAAAGCAGCATCGTTTAGCTAGCATAGCGCAAAAGCAAAGCAATGGAAGTGTGAGTTTATTAACCGCGTTAACGAACGATGACCCACGTGATATTGCTGTTACCTTCGACGGCGAGCCTGATACTACACATCTGGTTTTTTTAGATAATCAAATTCAAGATAAACGTGTTGGCTACGATGTAATCGTGCCGGTAAAAACGAATGCTGGCTGGGTATTAGTGAATTACGGTTGGGTATCTGCACCTGATATGCAGCGCACGCTGCCGACAATAAAAATCGATAAAGGTCTTCTTTCTTTCAGAGGCATTGTGTCGGTGCCGGGTATTAACCCCTTGATAACAGAAACCAATACACAGTCATTGGTTTTCCCCGCGCTGGTTCAGCAAATTGACTTTGCAGATCTCAGTCAGCGCCTGAATCGCGACTTATTACCTTATGTTATTCAACTCACAACAGACGATGTTGAGTTTGTGCGCGACTTTCGCCCTGTAGTGATGTCTCCAGAAAAGCACCTTGGCTACGCCGTGCAATGGTTTGGATTAGCCATTGCCGCTGCAGCTATAGGCGGCTTTGCCATTAGTAAAAAAGGACGTAGTTATGAGTGATACTGCATCAACTAAAAACGCGGCTTCAAAACGCACTTTGCTACTTATGATAGCGGTGTTTGTTATTCCTGTTGTGTTAGCAAAGTTAGCATTAGAGAACGACTGGTTTACTAAAGCTGCCACTAACAAAGGGCAATTACTATCACCTACCATTGATATGACTTCAGTGTTGCAAGATGCAGCACCGAAATGGCGAATGCTTTACGTTATGCCTGAAAACTGCGATGCAGTGTGTGAAAACGCGTTGTTTAGCATAAACCAAGTATGGCTTGCGCTAGGAAAAGAGTCTGACAGAGCAGAAGCTATGGTACTTGCTACCGACAACAGCGACCCTGAAGCGCTTGCTGCGTTAACTCAGTACCCCAACGTCGCTACAATGGAAATTTCCGCGCCTAACCAATTAGCGACTAATAGCGTGTATATCGTGGATACCCAGAATAATGCCATGTTGTTTTATCAAATAAAGCTAGAGCGACAAGATGCAGTAATGGAAAGCCGCAATATGTTGGCCGACATGAGAAAGCTATTAAAGCTATCGCGCATAGGATGATTAGTATGAAGAAATTAACGCTTTTTAGCTTATTTTTGGCTGCCGTTGTCATTATTTTAGGTGCGTATACACGTTTAACTGACGCAGGTCTGGGCTGCCCCGACTGGCCAGGTTGCTACGGCAACTTAACCGTCCCGCTAAGTGAAGAGAAAGTAGCACAGGCCAATGCTGCTTACCCTGAAAGACCTGTTGAAGCGTTTAAAGCATGGAATGAAATGGTACACCGCTATTTCGCTGGCACGCTAGGGCTTTGCGTACTAGCGATTGCTGTTATTGCAGTGCGAAATCGAAGTAAAGGTACGCCGGTTAAACTACCGCTATTTTTGCTAGGGCTTATTACTTTTCAGGCCGCTCTAGGCATGTGGACGGTAACGCTCAACCTGTTGCCCGTTGTGGTGATGGGACATTTGTTAGGCGGTTTCACGGTACTGTCTTGTTTGTTTATGTTGTACTTGCGGCTAAAGCAGCACGATGTGCAATTACAGCAAAATGTTGAAGTTAGTAGTGAATCATTGGCTCAGAAGCAAAATGGACAAAGCAGGCTTAAGGGTTTTGCGCTAGTTGGTGTTGGCGTGCTGGTTGTGCAAATAGCGTTAGGCGGTTGGACTTCTGCTAATTACGCTGCCCTTGCTTGTACCAAGATGCCAATATGTGAAGCGGGATGGCAGTCGCGATTAGACTTTGCCGGCGCGTTTAGTGTGCCCGATGCAGAAAACTACGAGTTTGGCGCCCATGATTATAGTGAGCGCGTAACTATGCATATTGTCCACCGTGCGGGCGCGTTGGTTACTTTTGCATACTTGCTTGCCCTAGGTTTGAGTGTGCTGCGCGCCAGTAGCACTACAAATCTGCAGAAGCGTATAGCCACGTTTATGTTGTGTGCTTTATCTGTGCAGGTGGCATTAGGTGTTAGCAATATTGTATTTATGCTGCCACTTGGTGTTGCTGTTATGCATAACGCGGTGGCCGCTGTACTGCTGCTATCGCTGCTTTATCTTGTTTTCACACTGGTAGTTCCGCTAAGCAAACACAGTAACCAGTTTACGTTTGCATCAACACAAAACGACGTGTCATCACACCAAGGCGCACCATTGTCTGCTGCGCATTCTTCTTTTTCTACTCATGCCCTTACAAAGGCGCCAGGAGGTTTCCATGGCTAAATCAGTGTCTATCACCGCTAGAACGGCTCGTCATCATCAAAGTGTTTCGTGGCGCGACTATTATGAAATGACAAAGCCCAATGTGGTTATGTTGTTATTGCTTACCGCACTTGTGGGAATGTGTTTGGCTACGCCCACATGGGTAAGTGCTGTAACACTTATATGCGGCCTCGCAGGCATTGGGATGCTCTCGGCATCAGCAGCGGTAATTAATCATGTAGTAGATCATCGAATAGATAGCATGATGGCACGTACGTTTAATCGCCCGGTTGCTAAAGGAAAAGTAAGTGTTACGAGTGCGCTGTGGTTTGCAGCTGCTCTTGGCGTGATTGGTTTTGTAGTATTAGCCGCGTTCGTAAATATGCTAACCGCGTGGCTAACGCTTGCAAGCCTAGTGGGCTATGCGTTTATTTATACTATGTACCTAAAACGAGCAACGCCGCAGAACATCGTTATCGGCGGGATTGCGGGCGCCGCGCCGCCGCTGCTTGGTTGGACTGCGGTAACCGGTGAAATACATGCCCATGCATTACTTCTTGTATTGATTATTTTTACCTGGACCCCACCTCACTTTTGGGCGTTAGCCATTCATCGTGAAAAAGACTACGCAAAAGCAAAAGTGCCCATGCTTCCCGTTACGCACGGCGTAAGTTTCACCAAAACGTCGGTATTGCTATATACGGTGTTGCTAGGAATAGTATGTTTTATGCCTTACCTGACAGGAATGAGTGATCTTATCTACCTAATTGGTTCAAGTGTATTGAACGCAGGCTTCCTTTATTACGCAGTTAAGCTGAAGTATGCCGCCGACGAACAAACGGCAATGAAAACTTTTAGGTTTTCAATTATTCATCTCATGGTATTGTTTGTAGTATTGTTATTGGATCATTACATACCCATAAGTTTATGAATCAACGCACATTTGTTGGCATTGTTGCTGCGCTAGCCCTTGTGGCTGGTGTGGTTGGGGCGTTATATATAGCGCCTCCTAATTCTTCTTCGAACGCTCAGCCTGAGTATTTCCAAGCATACCCAGAACCGCGCGCAATCTCCGAGTTTTCCCTTACCGATCACAAGGGCAACCCATTCAATTTAACATCGCTCGAAGGGCAATGGAGCTTAGTGTTTGTTGGCTATACCTTTTGTCCAGATATATGTCCAACCACCATGGCAGAGCTGAACACAATTTATCCTGAACTTCAGGCTTTAGAGAGTGTCTATCCTATACGCGTTGTTTTTGTATCAGTTGATCCTAAACGAGACTCAATAAATAGACTTTCTGAGTATGTCAGCTATTTTAATAAAGAGTTTGTGGCGGTTACTGGAGAGCATAAATCTCTTTTTCCATTCGTTCGTAACCTTGGCATGATGTACGCCATTGCTGAAAGTACCGATAACCCAAACTACCTAGTTGACCATAGTGCGTCAGTGGTACTTATCGACCCACGGGCAAGGGTATTAGGCCGATTTAAACCTACAAGACAGCCAGGAAGGTTATCGATAAGTGATTCTCAGCAAATACTGGCAGATATGCCGGTGGTAATCTCAAAGTAGTAAGATGGATATCAAAATTAGACAAGGCGAGGCATCTGATGCCGCGCAAACTGCGCCGCTAATTTTAAGTGCCGCAGAATCATTATTAACATCAGTATTTGGACACAATAAAGACAAAACGGCACTAGGGTACTTAACTCACGCATGGGAACATGGCGGGGGGCAATACGGTTTTAAAAACCACTGGGTAGCAGAAGCCGACGGCACTATTTTAGGTGTTGTCACAGCGTGGCACAGTAAGTTAGGTGCTGCATTCGACCGCGCCACCCTTGATAGCATTACGTCGTACTTTACGCTTGATGAAGCGATGAACGTGCTGATGCGCAATCAAACTGTAGCGGTGAACCTTACACCTCCAACCACAAGCGAGCTTATGATTGGGCATCTATCTGTCGCTGAAGCAGGAAAGAGAAGAGGTATTGGCTCTGCCTTGGTTGACCTTATGAAAATGCGCGCAGAGCAACTTAAGAAGCGTAAGCTGGTGTTAGATGTAGAAGTCACTAACATTCAAGGCATTCGCTTCTATCAAAGCCAAAACTTTACTGAGGCATCAATCAACAAGGGCTTTATTCGCTTTGAGCGCGATGTATAGGTAAACGTTTCCTTATATACGTCGCTATCAGTGTTAACAATGGCGTTATTGGCTAGTCGGGATAGTTTCCATTATCGTCAGCAACGAAAAATGGCACAGAATACCAGTAGTACCTGCCCGACTTACTGATGGATGGTGCAGTGCAATTCACGCGTGAGCGACCTACAGGCAGCGCGCCTTCAATCGTAAACGCTACCGTACTCTTGGTGGTTTGAGTTTCAATAACATCGCTACCAAAGAAACAAGATACTTGCGACGTTCGCATATCATTACTGTTAATGGTAAGCGTTATTGGTTTATCAATATTTCTACCTTTAATGCGTGGCTCATTGAGAGATAAGTCAGCGACTGGCATTGCCAAACTGTTAAGCTTGGTTTTAAGTGTTTTCAGGTTTGCATAGGGCCCTGCCGCGGGAAAACGAGGTAATGCCTGCAAGTTGCTGTTAGGCCCAACAGCGCCTGAGTGCTGTCCAAATGCTGTATAACCTTCTTGCTCTAGTTTGCTGGCAAGTGCAACGTTAAACTCGCCAAATGGGTAGGCAAACAGTTTAGGGCTACTGCCTAGCTTCTCTTCAATTTTCTGCTGCGCTTGCGCTACGTTTTGCCAAACCGAAGAAAGCCATTTTGACTCTCCCATTTCAAACTCACCGTTAAGCATGTGAAGATGATCAAGTGTGTGATTAGCAAAAGTAACACCGTCGTTATGCATAGCGTCTACTTGTTCCCACGTAAGCTGAGATGGGCCAACGCTTATTTCATCTGGATTGATAAAAACAGTATAGGGAAAGCCTTTATCTACCAGCACTTTATGGGCATTGTGCAGAATGTTCGCGTAGCCATCGTCAAAGGTAATGGCTACTGCATTACTGGGTAACGAGGTGTTTTCTTTTAATGCGGTAACGACTTGCTCTAGCGATACTACCGTATGATGTGCCGCTAGATATTCCATATGCTCAGAAAATTCATCAGGCGAAATGCTGGTGCTACGCGGGGTTTTGTCTGATACGTGATGATAAAGCAATATAGCAGCATTAGGCGCGGGAGATGCCTCTTCTGCAATGGCAACGCTGTTGTAAGTAGCAAAAAAGCTCAGCGCGAAAAATATCTGTACAGAGGTTTTAAGCCCTCCCATAGACGCCATTCCTTTTCTATCGAATAAATATAATAACCATTGCATGATACACTCCTTTTTTTACGCCCAATTTATAATTGCAAACACTCAACTGAGATCAGCTTATGTCGCGTGATTTAGCACCAACTCATGCATTCTTTCGTGATCATACACGTCTATTGGCGCTAGCGCTGCCTATGATTTTGGCAAATATTACTACACCGCTTTTAGGTTTAGTCGATACTGCCGTGCTGGGTCATATGGCGTTGCCTGCCATGTTAGCGGGCGCGTCTGTTGGAGCATTAATTCTCACGCAAATTTATTGGGTGTGTGGTTTTCTGCGCATGTCGTCCACAGGGTTAAGCGCACAGGCAAAAGGCAGCGATAATGCGCAGTACAAATCGGCGAAAGTATTGTGGCAAACCGTTGCTATAGCGTTACTGTTAGGTGCCGCTATTGTTGCGCTGCAAGCACCCATTCTCAAAGTTGGGCTCTCCCTTACAAGCCCTAACGCGGAAGTGGCTACTTACTTACAACAATATTTTACAACCAGAGTGTGGGGTGCACCTGCTGCAATGCTGAATTTAGCGCTGGTGGGGTGGTTGGTAGGTCAGCAGAAAACGCGCACCGTTATGACTATTCAAATTATAGGAAACTTACTGAATGCACTGCTAGATGTGATATTTGTTTTCTATCTGGGCTACTCGGTGGCTGGCGTGGCACTCGCGAGCGTGATAGCAGAATATACCATGGCGATATGTTCATTACTGGCCGCGTTGAAGATTGCGGGTGGTGTGGGCATAAGTGGCGCCTGGTTTAATCGCGCGGCACGAAAAGTGTTAATGAAGTTAAATGGCGATATGCTTATTCGCAACCTTGCCCTTCAAGCATGCTTGGCCTTTCTTACTATTCAAGGCGCGCGATACGGAGAGACATCTGCGGCCGTAAACGCTATTTTAATGCAATTTTTTGTTTTAATAGCGCTGGGGTTAGACGGCATTGCCTATGGTGTAGAAGCGCTAGTTGGAGAGGCGCAAGGTGCTAAGGATGTAAAAGAAATAAAGCGCAGAACGTATCAAGGCCTACTATGGTCTTCGCTGTTTGCGGTTGCCTATAGTCTGGTGTTCTATGCTTTT
Organism: Alteromonas sp. MTD1; assembly: GCF_042848195.1. Lineage (NCBI taxonomy): Bacteria > Pseudomonadati > Pseudomonadota > Gammaproteobacteria > Alteromonadales > Alteromonadaceae > Alteromonas > Alteromonas sp. MTD1. The sequence goes on along the minus strand of NZ_BTGG01000002.1, from coordinate 276,129 downwards.
GGCGCCGACATCATTACCTTACTAACCGATCATCAAGTCATTAAAGACAGCGCACTACCTTATTTGCCGTTAATGATTCTATTGCCGCTTGTGGGGCACTGGTGCTTTTTGTATGACGGCGTTTTTGTTGGTCTTACTCGTGCAAGTGCAATGAGAAATACCATGTTGTTCAGTGCAATAGGCGTGTTTTTCCCAGTGTGGTATTTAACACAAAGTAATGGCAATCCAAGTTTATGGTATGCGTTACTGGCATTCCTTTTGGCGCGTGGAATAAGCTTGGGGTTTTCATTCAATACCCTAGATAAAAAAGGTGAGCTGGGAAAATTGAACGGATAGCCTCTCGGTAAAAAGCTACGCTTTATTTTTCTTAAGTGTTTGGCTTTCGCACGTTTGTTATGGCGAACTCAAGCTTGTAATCAACTAACAACACGCCTGCGTTTCTACACTGACCTTTTATGTACTGGTTTTCTGTGCAATCACTACAGTGTGTTGTTCGGGGTGCTGATCGAATTCAACATGACGAATAATACAGCCGGCATCTATTAGTATGCTTAAGTAGGCATTTAAACCTAATGACGCATAGTACACCTCTGGCCCCATTGTGGTGTTGGTGTGCGAACCCGCCTTTTCAACGCCGCCACAAGAAAAAAGCAGCACGCCATTTTCCGCTAAGTTGCCGCAGAATTTTTCTAACAAAGGCTGTTGTTGCTCAAGTGGAATGTGCCAAAAGCTATCCCAAGCGCTAATAAAGGTATAATTTTGGGGAAGCTCAAAAGCGCATACGTCTTCATGGTAAAACGTGCCAGACGGCTGGTTTTCTTTCGCAATAGACAGCATGGTTGCCGATATGTCTATACCCTCATATTGCAGGTTTGCTTTTTCTATATGAGGAATAAATCGATTAGTACACCCACAGCCCACATCAAGTGCAAAAGCAGAGCCTTGATGTGGGACAAGAAACGACAGTGCCTTTTCGTATGCAGCAATGCCATTTTGGCTATTGAACTGCTCTCTAGTCCACAAATGCGTTATGGTATCGTAAGCTTTGCCGGTATCTTCTGGTGACATCAACAGTCCTTTATCGTTACTTAAACGCGCTTCTTGCTAAATATGTGGTTACTTGCGAACGATATGAGTTGCACACAGCTTATTGCCAGAAGGGTCGCGCAAATACGCTAAGTACAGCTGCCTTTGGTCGTTTCCACGAATACCCGGTGGGTCTTCGCACGGTACACCGCCATTCTCACTACCTACCTTATGCCATTCATCGACAATTTCTGGAGTACGTGCAGCAAGCCCAAGTGTTGTACCGTTTCCGTGCGTAGCAGCTTCACCATTTATTGGCTTGGTGAGTGCAAGAATGCCTTTGGGTGTGTAATAAAATACGCGACCATACTCGTCATACACACCGGCGTCGTAACCCAGTACGCCTAATATGGCATCGTAAAACGCTTTTGAAGCTTCAATATCGTTTGCACCAATCATTACATGGCTAAACATGGTTAATCCCTTTTTGTTTTTTTGATTTAATTTCGCTACGCCGTATCACACACTGCGCCTAGTCACGTGCTGCGCCTTTCACACTGCGCCGAACCTTGTTAAGCACCATGCAATATAAATTCTACTGCACGCTTGGCATGAATGGCCGTGGTGTCGTATAAACGCACTGTGGTATGCGGCTGTTGTACAAGCAGTGCAATCTCAGTACAGCCCAAAATAACGCCTTCTGCGCCTTGTGCTGCCAAGTCGTTTATAACGTTAATATACGCCTCACGTGACTTAGCACAAATCACGCCCTTGCATAATTGTTCATAAATAATGTTATGAACAATGGTCTGTTGCTCTGCACTCGGTACAACCACCTCAATGTTGAATTTGTCTTTTAGCCTGTCTTTGTAAAATGGCTGTGCCATGGTGAATTGCGTGCCTAACAAGCCGACAGTGTCTACTTTGTCTTTATTGAGTGCTTCACCGGTGGCGTCAGCAATATGCAATAAGGGTAGTGACGTTGCACTAATAACTGCATTGGCAACGTTATGCATGGTATTTGTGCAAATAAGTACAGCATCAGCATCCGCGCGCTCTAGAGCCATGGCTTCTTCAGCTAGCATATTGCCAAGTGTATCCCAGTTGTTTTCATGCTGTAGTTGCGCAATCGGGGCGAAATCTACGCTGCTTAACAGTAGTGGCGCACTGTGGAGCCCACCTAAAGCATCGTTAACACCGCGGTTAAGTGCCTGATAATAGCTAACCGTCGACTCCCAACTCATTCCGCCAATAAGGCCCAGTTTTTTCATCGCATCACGTCCATTTAGGTTTTCGCCATAAGGGCCTTCAATAGTTACGCGGTGTGTTAAACAACGCGTGGCTATTACAAGCCGCATTACTTTTGTGCCGGGAGTGGTTATGAACTAGCGATGTTTACTCGCTGTTTGCTTTTTTGAACTTACATATTGTTCTTATCCCACGCGTTGCAATTGTCAATGTGCAACGAGAATGACGGGTTTTCAAGCGAAAAGCTTAAAACTTAGGAGGAGGTTTTTTGTTTTTCAGGAAGGTGAAGCGGTTTATGAATATACCCGCATAGCCAAACATAGCGTAGGCAAAACCGCCGAACAGGACAGAAAGTGACAGGTAGTGAACGGCAATGTGCCAATGACTTATTGATAAAAGCATTACAGCGCCAGCAACGAAAATAGACAAACCTATTTTGAATCGTTGCCAGCTTTTATGCACATCTTGGGTGATAAGTGCCACTGTATTTTTTTGCTTAGTACTAACTTAGTAGTACGAGTGCTCACCAGCTTGGTGTTCAGTCGCATCGCGCACGCCATTTAGCTCGCCTGCAAACTGTTCTAGCATCTGCTTTTCAATGCCGTCTTTAAGCGTAACATCAACCATTGAGCAGCCGTTACAACCACCGCCGAATTGAAGTATAGCGAAGCCGTCGTCGGTTAACTCGGTAAGTACAACGTTACCGCCGTGACTTGCAAGCTGAGGGTTAATCTCAGACTCAATCATGTAATTAATACGGTCGACAAGCGGTGCATCGTCAGACACTTTGCGCGCCTTAGCATTTGGCGCTTTAAGCGTTAGCTGTGAGCCCATTTGGTCAGTAACGTAATCAATTTCAGCTTCGTCTAGGTACGGCGCACTCTCTTCATCTACCACGGCATCAAACCCATTGAACGGTAGACGCGTATCAGTAGATTCAACGGCATCTGGCGGGCAATAGGACACGCCACACTCTGCCGACGAAGTGCCTGGGTTTACGACGAATACACGAATATTCGTGCCAGACTCTTGTTTACTCAGCAGTTTTACGAAGTGAGCCTGGGCTTCTTCTGATATAGTAATCATCAGCAAGTCCTACATATTTTAAAATTTGGATTATTGTATCAAATTTACCTGAGTAAAACAGTCAGGTATTAATTAAAAAAATTATTTCAGTAAATCGAATTTGTTGAGGGCATTGTTTGTCGCAACGTCAGCTCAACCATAACAACAAGACGGGAAACGCCATGCTAGCGAACATTTACAACGCAGCGAAAAAAAGTCACCTTGCTCTGGTTACCGCTTTGGCGCTGGGAGCAGCGTCATTTGGTGCCGCCACAGTTAATGAAGCGCATGCAGCTCCAGTTACTATTGCACCTGATCACGGCGGCAAACCAGTTCACGCCTACTTACCTGACACGGTAACGTACAACACAAGTATTCCCACACCTGAATCGGTACTAGGTGCACAAATTGGAGAATGGCACGTTCGCCATGATCAACTGGTGCAGTACATGAAAGTGCTTGCTGAAACGTCAGACCGTGTCACTATCGAAGAGACTGGACGCACTCATGAAAACCGCCCTCTTTTGCTGCTTACCATTACATCGCCAGATAACCGCGACAACCTGGAAACTATGCGAAAGCAGCATATCGATGCCATGTTGGGCGGCAAAAAAGTAAGTAAAGACGCACCACTTGTTTTCTACATGGGTTACAGCATTCACGGCAATGAACCGTCTGGATCAAATGCAGCGCTTGCGCTAGCTTATTACCTTGCTGCCGGCCAAGGCGAAGAGGTTGATGCCCTTCTCAAACATAATATTGTGTTGTTTGACCCTTCTTTCAACCCCGATGGCTTATCTCGGTTTGCACAGTGGGCGAACATGCACAAGGGTAAGCAGCTAGTATCTGACTCTCGTCATAGAGAGCATGACGAAGGATGGCCTTCAGGTAGAACTAATCACTATTGGTTCGATTTAAATAGAGACTGGCTGTTATTGGCTCATCCTGAGTCTCAAGCGCGTATTAAGCAGTTTCATAAATGGCGCCCGCATGTGTTGACGGATTTTCATGAAATGGGCACAGACAGCACCTATTTCTTCCAGCCGGGTGTACGCTCTAGAAAGAACCCACTAACACCAGACGAGAATGTGACCCTTACAGAGGCGCTGGCACAGTATCATGCCGCGGCTTTTGATAAAGAAGGCACGTTGTATTTTACTGAGCAAGCCTTTGACGACTTTTACGCAGGTAAGGGGTCTACCTATCCTGATCTGCATGGCAGTATTGGTATCCTGTTCGAGCAGGCAAGTTCTCGCGGTCATTTGCAGTCGTCAATAAATGGCGAACTTGCATTTAAGGACACTATTCAAAACCAAGTCACAACGTCATTGAGCACGTTCAGAGGTGCTTTAGCAAATAAAGCGGCGCTTTTAGATTATCAGTCTAACTTTGTGAGCGGTACGCAAGAACAAGCTAAGAACGATAAAACCGTTGGTTTCGTTGTAGGTACAGAAACCGATTTAAGTCGTTTTAACGCCTTTTTGTCGTTGCTAGAGCAGCACAATATTCGCTACGAAGTGGTGAATAAAGACAGCAAAGTTAACGGAATAACATACAAAAAGGGGCAGGCTGTCTATGTACCGACCAAGCAGCCGCAGTACCGTTTAGTAAAATCCATTTTTTCTACACAAACATCGTTTGAAAACAATACCTTTTACGATGTGTCTACGTGGAATTTAGCACTTGCTTTCAATCTTCAATATTCGCCATTAGATAAAGGTGATGCCCGTGACGTGAAACGAGGCGACAAAGAAACCGTTGCAACGCTTGCCCTAAATACTATTCAAAATGATGCTTATGCCTATGGCTTTTCGTGGCAGCACTACTATGCTCCAGCAATGCTACAAACGCTTTTAGAGCAAGGTGTTCAGGTTCGTAGTAGCGAAGAAGCGTTTGCGGCCTTGTCGTATAATGGTGGCGTAGTTTCTCTACCGCCTGGTAGCATTATTGTTCCTAAAGGGCTGGCACAGCCAGCGAACATTGAAGACATTATTACGCAAGCACAAGCCAAGCTTCAGGTTCCTGTATTTAGCTTTAAGTCGGGACTGACGCCGGTAGGAAACGACTTAGGTAGCAGAAGCATGGCGCCAGTTTACGCCCCTCAAGTTATGATTGTGGGTGGTGAGGGGACCAGTGAATACGAAGTGGGCGAAATCTGGCACTACTTCGATACTAAGGTAGGTATTGCAGCAAGCATTGTTGAGCAGCAGCACGTTGGACGTGCGCTTTCAGACCCTTCAATTCAATACACCCATATTATTTTCCCAAGCGGCCGTTACGGGTTTTCTGAGAGCCAGAAAGCGCAGCTAGAGAGCTGGATTAAAGCCGGTGGCGTAATGATAGGTCAGAAATCGGCACTGCGTTACTTCGCTGATAACAAGTGGCTTGATGCAGAAGTAGTAAGCCGTGAAACCATTGATAACGCGTATGACGAGAGCAAGCTGTCTTATGCAGATGGCGGAGCGTTGTACGCGAAGAAACTAGTAGCCGGCGCGGTATTTGAGACGAAGATCGACACTTCACACCCGTTATTCTATGGCTTTGAAAGCGATACGCTTCCTATGTTCAAAACCAGTAATATGATTGTGCAAGGCGATAGTTCGCCGTTTGTTACGCCGGCAACCTATACCGAAGAGCCGTTAATGGCAGGCTTTAGTGATAACGCTATGGTTGAGCTTATGGCTGAGTCTACAGCGGTTACCACCAACAAAATGGGGCGCGGCGTGGTTATTGGTTTCACTGACAACATGCAGTTTAGAGGGTACTGGTATGGCACAAATAAAGTGCTTGCCAATGCAATCTATCAATCTCATTTCGTGCGTTAATTTACGCGTTTACTACTGATTAGTAAGTAACGTACTTTTGGGCGGTGGCGTAAATGTCATCGCCCATACCTGTACATCTATATCGGGGTAACGTGCCCGTAGCATTTTACTAAGCACGTTCACCGTGCCTCCTGTTGTAATAACGTCATCAACAATTGCTACTCGCAGCTGTTCCTGCCTTTTTTGTGCTTGACTGTAGTCATGGTCGATACTTGTCTTGGTTAACCGAAATGCTTGCTTTGCGTTTGCCTGTCTCGCCGCTTTTGAGAGCATGTGTTGCGCCTGCCACCCTCTGCGCCGAGCCCAATTTGGTGCAACGGGTATATGCAGTGCACTACTCAACACATGTGCAATGACTTGGGCTTGGTTATAGTGGCGTTTAGCAAGCCGCCATACGCTTATCGGCACAGGAAGCAAAATATGTGGTAGCGGTAAGCTACAGTGTCGCTTTTTATGGACAAACCAGTTACTAAGCGCTTTGCCTGCGGCGACAGTATGGGTAAACTTAAACTGGTGAACCAGTGAGGACATTGGCCATGTATGCAGCCCTAACACTGACAGACTACTGTAGTGGCTGTGCTTTACGTGGCCGCCTACTGGGCCATAGCGAAGCAAATTATCGCCATGCAGTGTTGAGTTGAAAAAAAACAAATCTTCTTCACACCACTGACATACTGGCGTAGGACTTGCCTGATAACATAATAGGCATGAAAGGTTCATTATGTTGATTCCATCAACTTCCTTGAATGGTCGACTGTTGACTTATTTTCATTATTTCGTGTTACGAACACGGCAAAGCCAAAGGAGGTGTATATGGAAAGTTTGCATACTAAAAGTGCACTTGTCACCCGTACACAGGGCGCAGGTTTAGAGATTGTTTTCTTGCACGGCTGGGGCATGAATAGCGGGGCATTTACTTCGTTTATTCCTTATTTAAGTGACAATTTCACCATTACGACCATCGATCTTCCTGGTTTTGGCGAAAATGCTGATCACCTGCCGTCACCTTATACGGTTGAAACGCTGGCGAATGCACTTGTAGACGTATTGCCTGAACGCTGTGTGTTGGTTGGCTGGTCGCTTGGTGGTTTAGTGGCGCAGAAACTCGCGTTGATGGCGCCAGAAAAATTAGCAGGTTTAATTACCATTGCATCAACGCCTCGATTTATTGCCGGGCCCGGTTGGCCTGGTATTGCGGCAGACTTATTGAAAATGTTTGAGGCGCAGCTAGAGAAAAACTACCAAAAAACCCTTGAGCGCTTTTTGGCTATTCAGGCGATGGGAAGCGAAACGGCAAAGCAAGATATTAAAGCTATTCGCGAACATGTTACCCAATTCCCAGACCCCGCAGAAGAAGCTTTGAAAAAGGGTTTACGTATACTGTCTACTGAAGATATTCGACAAGAAGTAGGGCGAATTGCGGTGCCAACACTTAGGATTTACGGCCGATTGGACTCACTGGTGCCGACCAGTGGCATTGATAATATTTGTGAACTGCAACCGCAAGCAGACACGGTAGTTTTGCCGCATGCCTCTCACGCACCGTTTATTTCTCACCCTCAGCAAACTGCCGATATCATTTTTAGTTTTGTGGCGAATGTTCAGCGACAAAAAGCGTCTTAAGTCGCTATTTTAAAAGCCTTACACGACAAAAGTTTAATGCTTAAACACCGTGAAAGGCTTTCTATTTTCTCGATATTGGTTAATAATTGCACATGAGAGAGTAGAGGTAGTGTATGAATAGTATTAGTAGTTCAAACGTAGGTGCTGCGTTTGCGTCGGGTCAACTGGGCCTGCAAAATGCCAGTAACGGTATTACGCAAGCAGCGTCGAATATTGCAGCAAGAACAGTAGAGAGCTCGCAAAATGTGCCAAGCGAAGCGACGGCGGCTGCATCTTCCTCAGCTCAAAACGCTACATCAGGTTCTACACCAGGCGCTCTGCCCGGGAACATAACCGATGATTTAATTTCGCTTAACGTGAACAGTATTAACGCACAGGCGTCAGCTAAAGTGCTTGATACTGCTAACGACATGTTAGGCACAATTATCGATACTATTGCGTAAATAGAGAGTTCACATTGAACATCGTCACCCCAATTCTTAACGCTATCGCCTACCCAACGGCGAATATAAACACGGAGTCGGCTCGTCGCGACAACGTGCAGCGTGAGACTATTCCGCAAACGGGTGACGCAGAGCAAGGTGCTTCGCAAAAAGGGCTTGGTTCTGAAGCTGATAAAGCGAAAAGTCCTGGACTTCCGCCAGCGCCGGTTACGTACGAGCGCCCACAAATTCAAACCGACCTGCAAAATGCTTTTCAGAATGTGTTTGGTGGTGAGCGCGACAATGCGCAAGATGAAAGCGCTGGAAAGGAAAATGCGCAAAGCGAGCAGCAAGCTCAGCAGCGTGAGCAACAACAAGCTCAACAAGATGCGCAAGAAATTGAACAATTAAAGGCCCGCGATCAAGAAGTGCGCGCGCACGAACAGGCTCACGCCGCCACTGGCGGTCAGTATGCAGGTTCGCCACAATATGAATATACAACAGGGCCAGATAACAAGCGTTACGCCACAGGTGGCGAAGTCTCTATTGATATTTCAGAAGAGCAAAGCCCTGAGCAAACGTTAAGAAAAATGCAGCAAGTACGCGCTGCAGCACTTGCTCCCGCCCAACCTTCATCACAAGATTTGAAAGTAGCCGCAGAGGCTGCACAAAAAGCCTTTGAAGCGCGAAACGACATTGCTGAGGATAACCGCGAAGAGCTAGCCTCAGTATCACAAGCTTCAACATCCAGTTCTTCAAGCGAAACTGGCTCGCCAAATATCCCCAATGCTTCAACGCAAGTCACGGGTGAAAACGCGGAAAATGACCTAGAAGGCTTCATTCCTAACGTAGCGCCGTCACAGCCACCGTCGCTTGATGACATTACAGGTAACACCGTTGCACCGCCAACGCGCAGTCTGGACGATGCTATTTTATCGGCGCAACAGTCGGTGCAAGAAGGTCAGGCTCCAGCTAGTGATGCTATTGGTACGCGTTCGCTAAACTTTGAAGTACCTGCAAGCGACCCGCTTATGCAAGCGCGCATTGGGCGTATACAAAATGCATACACGCAAGCATATACTCCTGTTAGGGAAGGCCTAGCTCTGCAAGCATAGGCAGCCGTCAGTTTTTAGTATTCATCGAGCGTCTGCTCACATTTATGCACATAGCTACATCACGCGAATGCTGCCTTATCTAAATGCCTAGCACATAACCTTTGCTGCAACACATACTGTCAGGGTCAACACACTTTAATCATCTAGAATGGCTTTGGTGAATTCAAAGCTAGCAGGTTTGTCTAAAATGGTGTGAAGTACACTATTCATTGTGTCTACATCACCGTCAAAGCCACCATGTGTACGGGCGGCACTAGCGGTACCTTCAACACCGTCGCTGTATATAAAACTTATTCCCTTCTCAGAGGCGTTAAATACCTGCATACCAAGCAATGGCATATTAGCTTTTGATTCGAAGGCGTTAGAGACAAGATAGAGTAACGATTTTTGATATACACGCCCCACGTGATCGTCTAACTCTAAGGTTTCAGACAAGTTATAAATACGTGTTTGCTTTATAAACTGCTTATCGATTAGCGGCGCGAGTGTTTCTTTAAATAAAGGGTAGCTAATGGCAGGCGCCAACAGCTGCAAACTCTTCACCGACAACTCCGGCGTTAACTTAGCTAGCCTCGCAAGGCTATGAGCATGAAAAATTGACCCTGCTGAATGCCCTACAACATGTAGCTCTACCTGTTTATTGTCACGTAAATAGCGGGCAAGCTGGGAAAGAAAGTAACTGCCATCTGACGTAGCACGGGTAAACGGCGTGCATGCGTCTGACTTCATTTCTCGCCATAGCGCTCCACCTACTTTTCGCGTAGCCCACTCTAAAATGCGATCGGTATAGTCTGTGAAAGCGCCAACTTTGTTGCTGACTTCTTTGTTTTTAAAACCAAGAATGTCTTTAAGCTCTTCTAGTAAGCCGGTGTCGTACATGAAATGTATTGGGTAAATGCCGTTTTTCAAGAACGTATCTTTCATTGCGGCAATGCGCTGTGCAGACGCTTTTACCGTGTTTAAGCCACCGTGTGCGTACAGCATAACTTTGTTATGCTTCGATGCTGCAAGCTGCGCAATAACATTGTCGACGTGTGCTTTATTGCTCCAATACTTGCTTGTTGTATCGAAGTGACCATCGTCAAAATGTACAAAGTGATTTTGAATACTGACACGGGGTGTAGCGCGTTTAAATAGCCCTTTGGCAACAAGCCCTGTCGCATGATGGAATGTGCCGGTTGTGTTTATGGGTAACGCAAGCTGCACTACCCATGCATCCATTACATTTAAGGCCCAATCTTCATAACGCCACAACGCCAGCCCCGACTTTTTCCAGTTTGTACCCCACGAGTTTTGAATCCAAAACCCCATGTCGTTATAACCCACAATAACGAAAGCATGGCCGCCCATTGGTTCGGGCGTCAGAGTTATTTCGTCGCCATCGCAGTCTTTCCATCCTTCATGAATTCTGGCTGAAACAAAAATAACGCCTACCTCGTTTATGGCCGCATGAAAGTCGCTTATCTCTCGTTCAAGCCGATAATACGCGCCCAAGCGATGGTTGGCGGCGTCTTGTGCAATAGGCAGAGTCATTGCAAACCCATCGCTATCTTCAATGTCTTTCGTTAATGTGTGGCTGCACACACCGCTGTTGTACCAGCCCTTTATAGCACCGCGACAGCTTGAGCCTTCGTAACCATCTCCTAGCCACTCGTCGTGACGTTTAGCCATTGCATACAACATCCAGGGGCTTACGCTACAGTTTTTACCTTGCTGTCGGTAAATGAAGTTTATTGTTGCGGCCAGTGCGAAACCTGTGCAGGCACCGTCTTCGCCTTGATTAAGAATATTGAGGTTACCTGGCGGGTCGACAAAAGGCTTAAGTGGCGCAAGATGTGGTTGATAAACACGGTCGCGAAGATCGGGCGTATCTTCGTTAACAATGAGCATACTTGAAGACAATGAGGGTACGTTCATGGGTCGTCCTATGACAGTTGAGCGCAATGGTATTGTCTAAGTATCATTCAATTGCTGGCTATATTTCAAGCCAGCAATGAATGTGAATTGGCAGGTTATTTTTTCGCTTTGGCAAACGCATCGGCAAAGGCATTGCCCATAGCGCTGTTTTGACTCTGATTGCGGCTTTGATTGTGGTTATTGCGGTTCTGACCGCCCCGCTGCTGATTGCGCGCAGGCTTGTTACCGCCATTGTTCTGGCGAGACGCTTTGTCTCTGCCACCGTTATTGTTACTTGATGACTGCGTTGGTGTGTCGTCAAGGCGCATGGTGAATGAAATACGCTTTCGCTGTACATCTACTTCAAGCACCTTCACTTTTACTATATCTCCGGCTTTTACCACTTCACGAGGGTCTGAGATAAACTTGTTAGTTAATGCTGAAATGTGCACAAGACCGTCTTGGTGAACACCAACATCTACGAATGCGCCGAAGTTAGCAACGTTGCTAACTACCCCTTCCAACACCATTCCTACTTTTAGGTCGTTAATGGTTTCTACGCCGTCTTTAAATGCCGCGGTCTTAAATTCAGGTCGCGGATCTCGGCCGGGTTTATCCAACTCTTTCAAGATGTCTTTTACCGTTGGTAAACCAAAGTCATCGTTAGTAAAGTTTTCTGGTGACAAGCGCTTAAGTAGCTCGGTATTACCAATTATATCGTTTACAGCGACTTCGGTAGTATCAACAATTTTATCTACTACTGGGTACGCCTCAGGATGCACAGCAGACGCATCAAGCGGGTTAGTGCCGTTTACGATGCGAAGGAACCCAGCGGCTTGCTCAAAAGCTTTTGGCCCTAAACGTTCTACTTTAAGCAGGGCTTTTCTATCAGGGAATGCGCCGTTGGTATCGCGGAAGTGAACAATGTTATGCGCCAGTGTTTTGTTTAAGCCAGAAACATAGCTAAGCAGTGCAGGTGACGCCGTATTTAAGTCTACGCCAACTGCGTTAACGCAGTCTTCTATAACGCGGTCTAGCGATTTGCCCAACTGACTTTGGCTTACATCGTGCTGATATTGGCCCACGCCAATGGCTTTGGGTTCAATTTTTACCAGTTCGGCTAGCGGATCTTGTAAACGGCGTGCAATAGATACAGCACCGCGTAAAGACACATCAAGTTCAGGCAGTTCTTTTGACGCAAGCTCAGACGCTGAATACACAGATGCGCCTGCTTCGCTTACCATGATTTTCTGTGCTTGTAGGTCGCTGTTATTTTTCAGCATTTCACCCACTAGCTTATCGGTTTCGCGCGAGCCTGTGCCGTTACCAATGCTAATTAGGTCTACCTTGTACTGTTTACACAGCGTGGTAAGCGTTCGAATAGACTTGTCCCATTGGTTTTGTGGAGCATGCGGGAAAATAGTATTAGTGGCGAGCACTTTACCTGTACGGTCTACTACCGCTACTTTCACACCCGTACGCAAACCTGGGTCTAACCCCATTGTTGTTTTGGCACCTGCAGGTGCAGCCATTAGCAAATCGTTCAGGTTCTTGGCGAATACTTCTATGGCTTCTTCTTCAGCACGCTCACGCAGCGCACTAAAAAGCTCAGTTTCCATGTGAAGACCAATTTTTATCTTCCATGTCCATTGCACAACTTGTGCTAAGAAGTCGTCTGCGGCGCGGCCTCGATGCATAATGTCGTAATGGCTCGCAATAATATGCTCACAGTGCGACGGGCCGTTTTCTTCCGTCTGAGGATCGGCATCTAGCTGAATATGCAGCATGCCTTCGTTACGCCCTCTAAACATCGCCAGTGCGCGATGAGAGGGTACGGTTTTATACTTTTCGTTGTGCTCGAAGTAGTCTTTATACTTCGCTGCTTCTTTTTCTTTACCCGGCGCTACCGTGCTTTTTACATGTGCGTTTTCGGTTAAATAATGGCGTACTTTACCTAGCAGAGCCGCATCTTCAGCAAAGCGCTCCATTAAAATATAGCGAGCACCTTCTAGTGCTGCTTTCGTGTCAGCAATGCCTGCATCACTATTAATATACTGCTGCGCTTCACTTTCAGGCGCCACATTCGCATCGTTAAACAATGCATCAGCCAAAGGTTCTAAACCCGCTTCAATGGCAATTTGCCCTTTTGTTCTGCGACGGGGCTTGTAGGGTAAATAAAGATCTTCAAGGGTAGTTTTGCTATCAGCTGAAACAATGCTGCTCTTCAACTCGCTGGTAAGTTTTCCCTGCTCATCGATAGACTTTAAAATAACCTCGCGACGCTCTTCTAGCTCGCGAAGATAAGTAAGACGCTGCTCTAAATTACGCAGTTGGGTGTCGTCTAACCCTTGGGTAACTTCTTTTCGGTAACGAGCAATAAACGGAACCGTTGCGCCCTCGTCTAACAGTTTGACGGCTGCAGTCACTTGCGACGCTTGTACGGCAAGTTCTTCGGCAATTTTATTTATAATCATAAGTCGCTCTAAGGTGCTTAAAAATATGCATTAGGCAAATGCAAAACGTTGTACCGATAATATAAGGCGCACAACATTGGTAATGAAACAAGATGCGGCAATTGTATCACCGCGATAAAAAGGAAGTCGTCTGATCATCACACCAAACGCTTTGTTGAAAGCTGTAATGCAATGCCTTTCACTTCCATGGTATTAACATTTTCTACAGTTTATCTGTGGTGTCGTACCAAATACGGTTAATCCACCATTCTTTAGTGCCGGCTTCGGTTTTAACAATAAACTCATCATCCTCTTCTTTTCCCACCAATGCTCTTGCCATGGGGGAATCTATAGAAATGTAGTCTTTGCGGCCGAAAATTTCATCATAACCCACTAATCGCAGCTGCATCACAGTGCCAGACTCATTCTCAATTTCTACCCAAGCGCCAAAAAATACCTTTCCTTCTTGCTGTGGGTCGTAATCAACAACTTTTAAATTCTCTAAACACTTGCGCAGGTAACGCACCCGTCGGTCTATTTCACGTAGCTTCTTTTTGTTGTACTGATAGTCAGCGTTTTCGCTTCTATCACCCAGGCTGGCTGCCCATGTTACCTTACGGGTAGTCTCTGGGCGCTCTACTCGCCACAGCGTGTCTAGTTCCTGCTTTAGTTGCAAATAACCTTTTCGAGTGATCAGTGGTGTTTTCACAATGGCCTACAAAAAGATGAATTAAATACCCTTACTCTATGAGGGTGAATGAGTGAAACGCAATCTTTACGTTTGTTAATTGATGAGAAATAAGGCATGTTGAATAATTATTGAACATAAACCATTTTTAAAGAGTCATAGTATAAAATATATACAATTCTCTAAGGGAAGCAGATGCGTAATAAAATTCCGATGTTGAACCGCCGGCGTTCCAATGCCGACACCCTCCAAATTAGCGGTACGATAATTGGATTTATGCTTTTTTTAAGTGGTGCGCTGTTATTGCTTTACGCCATGCTTGATATTGTTGTTCATTTGAAAAGCCTAAAAACCGTTGTTTATCTTATTTTGGGTTGTGCCATGTATAAAGTTGGACAGTCACTGTTAAATTACTTTGCAACATTCAAAGTACATACAGAGCGTCGCCGCGCGCCGCAAAGATAGTGGCTTAAAACTTTCTGTTCTAAAAGCACCGCGCTAAGGCTAATTTGTTCCATGAAAAACGCTGTCGAAAATAGGCAATTATTGGGAGCGTTGACTATATTTACATAGTGATTCGAGGCACCAAGCATATTGAATAACCCACTTTACTACTTGGGTACGCGCGTGGTGATAAGCCACTTGCTCGTAGGGAAAAGGTAGGCATGGATTACGCTGACTCACTTAAATAAAAAAGCCGACGCATTGGGCGTCGGCTTTATCATTTCTATACACTTATTCGTCTTAAAACGCGTGCATTCACTTATTCGGTAGGTGCTTCCGCTTCTGGTTTAACAACCTCTAGAAGCTCAACATCAAAAATTAGTGTCGAGTTAGGTGTTATTGCACCTGTTGCACGCTGACCGTATGCAAGCTCAGAAGGAATATGGAAGCGATACTTCGAACCTTCTTTCATTAGCTGAACGCCTTCAGTCCAACCTGAAATAACGCGATTTAGTGGGAACTCAGCTGGCTCGCCACGCTTGTAAGATGAATCGAACTCTGTGCCGTCTAGTAGCGTACCGCGATAGTGCACTTTCACTACATCAGTTGCTACAGGGCTTGCACCTTCACCTTCAGTTAGAACTTCATATTGAAGACCTGACTCGGTCGTTACTACGCCTTCACGCTTTGCGTTTTCTTCAAGGTATGCAACACCGGCTTCAATGTTTTTCTCTGCGGCTTGTGCTGCAGCTTCTTGTTGTTTAGTACGAAGTACTTCTTCACCTTGCTGAGCAATTTGTTGAATTTGTTCAGGAGTGAATTTTAGCGTATCAGCTAAACCGTCTTGAAAGCCTTGTTTAAGAGCTACTTGATCTAAAGTAAGACCTAGTTGCTCTTGTTGTTCGGCACGACTGCTAACAAACAAACCCATGCTTGCGCCCATGGCGTAAGCTTGCTTTTGTGAATCTGTCATTTCTTCTGCTGAAACAGAAGTAGTATTTGCACTATCAGCGGTTGTAGAAGCGGCTTCATCAGTAGTATTTGGCTGGCAAGCAAATAGGCCTAGCGCAGCAAGGGTTGATAAAGCAACGAGCGACTTCTGCATAAAAATGTCTCCATTATTTTTTATCATCATGCGTCTGTGTCTATACTGCTGCATCCAAGGCAGTGTTGCACGATAGTTAAAGATGCGTGATCCGTGCTATGTTAAACCTAGCGTTAACAAAGCGAAACCCATTTGATTATGTTTAGAGCCCAAACGTTCCTTAGAATATTGTTACTCATCGTACTTATCGGTGGATCTGCAGGATGTACCGTACCTGATACTACGCCAATACAACAGTGGCGTCATGTAGAAGAAGGCGCATACGCATCTGATATTTCTTCTGACGGCTCGCTGGCCGTGGTGTCTGGAGTGAATAACGGTATAAACGTTTGGCGTATTGGCGAGGATACACCGCTATTCAGCTGGGGGCATCAGGGTGAAGGTAATAACACTGTTATGTCTGTTCATATTAGCGCTGATAAACGCTACGTGGTGACAGCCGATCGTGAAGCGTTTGCCCTGTGGAGTATTGACACCGGTGAACCAGAAGGCTTTTGGCGCATCGATGAGTCATCTATTCGCGATGTAGCAGTGACTAACGGAGGTAACGGTATTTTGGTGGCGCGCTCTAGCGGCAAGGTAATGTATTTCGAGCCAAGAACATCAAGACGGTTAGAGTTTTTAGGTCACACTGAAAAAGTGAACAGCATCGATATTTCACCTAATGGTAAGTTCGCGTTAACCGGCGGCAATGATTATATCGCTTATTTGTGGAGCACTGAGACAGGGCAAATAATTCATACATTTACCCACCCTACGCGGGTAACCAAAGTAGCGCTTGATGATCAAGGGCGCTTCGCATTTACCGCCGATAGCAAAAGTAAATCGCAAATATGGAATGTTCAAACGGGTCAACCGGTAATCGCGCTTGATTTTGCATCAAGACAGAAAATATTCACCGATGTGGAGTTTTCTAAAGACGGTACACACCTAGTCACCGGGTCTCCATCGCGAAAGGTTTACGTATGGGACTTGCAAACGGGCCAGCAAACACAGGCAATTCAAGTTGCATCGCGCGAATCTATCTCTCCCCCTACGGCAGTTGTTTATGGCGTTGCCTTTATGCCAAATGGTAATATAGTGTCTGTTAGCAGTAGTGGTCTTGCCGAAGTATGGCAACGAGAGAGGTAACATGACGACCAAAAGTAGCAGTGAAATGGAACAGCAGCTTGAAAGTGCACATGCGCTTATTGAAGAGCTGCAAACAAAAGTTGCGTTTCAAGAACATACCATTGAAGCACTCAACGATGCATTGTCATCGCAGCAGAAACAGTTGGATGATTTGTCGTTCAAGGTTCGTCACGTCATTGACCGCGTTAAGTCAATTGAGCCCTCTAATATTGCTAAACAGTCTGAAGAAACCCCGCCTCCTCACTATTAATTAGTGGTAACTAATGTAATTAAGGCATTTTGTTGCGAGTAGTTAGAGCCACTGCTAGATTTAAATAACTAGCAGTTCGAGGCCGCACCTTTGTCGACAAAACATGCAGACGAACAGCACCCGTTGTTTCAAGAGCTCAAGGCGCTGTTTCAAACCGACCCAAAAATATTCGATTTCATAGAACGTTCTTCTTTAGACGGGCTGTGGTTTTGGGATTTAGAAAACCCAGAACACGAGTGGATGAGCCCGTCATTTTGGAAAACGCTTGGCTACGATCCTGCTGAAAAGAAACATCTGGCGTCTGAATGGAAAGATATTATTTTCGAGGAAGACCTTGCTACCGCCTTTGATAACTTTGAAAAGCACTGCGCCAATCCAGCGCACCCCTACGATCAGTTTGTAAGATACCGCCATAAAAAAGGCCATACCGTATGGGTACGATGCAGGGGCATGGCCATTCGAGACACCACTGGTAAGCCTATTCGAATGATTGGTGCGCATACCGACGTTACAGCGTTAAAAGCGCAAGAGGCTGAAAATTTAAAACAGGAGCGAGAGCAGAAAATCGCCTATCAGCAGCAGGCAATGCTGCTTGCTGAACTAGAAAAAACCGCCAACATAGGTACTTGGGAAGTTGACCTTAAAACTCAAGAAGTCGTGTGGAGTAAGCAAACCAAAGCCATTCATGAAGTGCCTGACAACTTCGTACCAAATATAGAAACCGGTATTCATTTCTACAAAGAAGGAGAAAGCCGTGACCAAATAACTGCGGCTGTAACTGCTGGCATTGAAAACGGTACGCCATGGGATCTCGAGCTACAAATTATCACCGCTACAGGTAGAGAAAAGTGGGTGAGAGCGCAGGGTAAACCGTATTTTTCTGATGGTGAGTGCATACGGCTTTTTGGTGTTTTTCAAGATATTACGAAACAGAAAAATGTAGAAAATGAGCTTCGTGCAGCTCGAGAAGAAGCGGTCTCGAACTCATTAAGAATACAAATTGCCAACAGCTCTACGGGTATGGGCGTATGGGAATGGGATCTCATCAACGACAGCCTGTATTGGGACGATTGGATGTATTCGCTTTACGATGTGCCTAAAGATAAATTTAGTGGTGCATTCGAGGCTTGGGAAACATCGGTTCATCCTGACGATATAGATCACGCCAAGGATTTGCTTATTACTGCTATAAAGAAAACTGGTAGCTACGATACTCAGTTTCGCATACTGACCAGCGAGGGCATAGTTAAGCATATCAAAGCAAATGCATTAGTACAGAAAGACGCATCGGGTAAGTCGATAAAAATGATAGGTGTGAATTACGATATTACCGACAAGGTAAACACCATGGCGGTGCTTAAGCAGGAAAAGAGTAATGCAGAAGCGGCAACCAGAGCGAAAAGCGCCTTTCTAGCCAATATGAGCCATGAAATAAGAACGCCGATGAACGCCATTTTAGGCGCTTTGCAACTCCTTGCTAATAGTACGGTTGAGGCATCACTGAGGCCGGTTGTTGAAAACGCGACTTTTTCTGCAAAAGGGCTTATTACCATTATTAACGATATTCTTGACTACTCGAAAATCGAGTCTGAAAAGCTCATGTTGGAATATGCCCCCTTTTCAGCGTTAGATACGCTAGATACGGTTAAATACGAGCTTGAAGATTTAGTTAATCAAAAGGGAATTGATTTCACTATTGAGGTTGCGCCCGAATTCGTTGATGGTTGGTGCGGAGACAGCGTGCGCGTAAAGCAAATATTGCTAAATTTAACGTCGAACGCAGTCAAATTTACCAAAGAAGGCACCGTTACCGTTAAGCTAAATAGCATTGAGCGCAATGTTCAAGACGTACTGTATTGTCAGATAATTGATACTGGGATAGGCATGAGTGAAGAAGTTCAGGCGAGAGTGTTTGAGCGATTTTCACAAGCTGATTCGTCCACTACACGCTTATATGGTGGTACAGGGCTAGGTATGGCTATTTCGCTAAGCTTAGTTAAGCTAATGGACGGGTGCATGCACCTTGAAAGTGAAGAAGGAAAAGGCACCACTATCACGCTAGAGCTTCCGCTATCACGGGCAGCAGTGAAACAAGAAAGCGCTGATATAACAGAAGATTCAATGCCCAACCTACAAGGTATGAAAATTCTAGTAGCAGAGGACAACAGTATTAATCAAATGGTTATTGAGTCGATGCTAACGCCTACAGGCGCGGACCTGACTATGGTGGAAAATGGAAAGCAAGCGGTAGACTATGTACAACAAAACCAAGTAGATTTGATTTTTATGGACATTCAAATGCCGGTGATGGACGGTCTTGAGGCACAGAAACACATACGAGATTCAAATCGTGATATACCCGTTATAGCGCTAACGGCAAATGTGATGAGTGAAGATGTTGCACAATACCTAGATGCAGGCTTTACTACACATATTGGTAAACCAGTAGATTTGAAAGCGCTCTATCAGTTACTGCATTTATACCGTTCAACGCCTCAGGCTAGCTAGCTTTTTAATCTGTCTTATCCATCTTTCTTTATTGCTGCTTCTTTGCAGGATAACGCTGTTCAGCGTTGAACAACTGACATTCAACACACTGTATGATAAACAGTGTTGAGCTACAGAACGGTGTTAAAGAGCGATGATGTGGAGTTTAATGCGGCTTGAAAATCCCGATAACGTTTTCGTTTTCTCGTGTTGCCGCGCTTACTTTTTCATCGGTCTGCGCTTCATTGTAGCCACACGCCACGCACTCAAGCTTTTCAACATTGTTTTCATAATACAATGAAATAGTATCTTGCTCTTGGCATTTAGGGCAGGTTGCACCAGCAACAAAGCGGCGTCTAACTCTTTTCGACATACTTACACCTTGGTTATATTTCGCTGGTATTATACCGTTAAAAGCCTCGTAATGATCAGCTTTTACCTTAAGTTTTTGGTATAATCCATCGCCGCAAAAATCACTATTTACGTTGTTTCACCACAGGTAACCCATGATAAAGCTTTCTAATATTTCGCTGCTGCGAGGCAGAAAAGTGCTACTTGAAGAGGCCTCTGCACAGGTATTTCCTGGTCATAAAGTGGCGTTAATTGGAAGCAATGGTTGCGGAAAGTCGAGTCTTTTTGCGTTACTTCGCAGCGAACTTAGCGTAGATGCAGGTGACTGCAGTGTACCTAGTGACTGGCGCATTGTAAGCGTTGCACAAGAAACACCAGCGTCTGATCGCACCGCTATCGACTACGTCATTGATGGTGATAAACACTTGCGCACACTACAAGCGTCGCTTGCCATTGCCGAGCAACAAGAAGATGGCGTTAAAATAGGCCAGCTGCACGGGCAACTAGAGCAAGCTGGCGCCTATGATGTTGAATCTCGTGCCGCCACTATCCTCTCTGGACTAGGTTTTACCAATACTCAGCTTTCTGCCCCCGTGACAGATTTTTCTGGTGGCTGGCGTATGCGATTGAACCTTGCGCAGGCACTGCTATGTCCTTCTGACCTGTTGTTACTTGATGAACCCACTAACCACCTCGATTTAGACGCCGTTATTTGGTTAGAAAAGTGGCTTCAACGTTATGCGGGAACCTTGCTGCTTATATCGCACGATAAAGCCTTTATCGATAATACGGTGGCGCAAATTATTAGCGTAGAACAACAAAAGTTGATGACCTACACAGGCAATTATTCTGCCTATGAAACTCAGCGTGCTGAGCGTATTCGCCTGCAAAACATAGAATATGAAAAGCAGCAGCAAAAAGTGGCGCACCTAAATTCGTTTATTACGCGCTTTAAAGCCAAAGCCAGTAAAGCGAAGCAGGCGCAAAGTCGTATCAAGCAATTAGAAAAAATGGAAACGCTGCTTCCAGCGCATATGGCTAGCCCATTTAGTTTTTCTTTTGCAGAGCCATCGGCGTTGCCAAACCCGTTAGTGCAAATGGAAAAAGTGCAGCTAGGTTACGATGAACACATAGTACTGCAGCAAGTTAAGCTAAATTTAGTACCTGGCAGTCGAATTGGTTTGCTTGGCAGAAACGGGCAAGGTAAGTCGACCCTTATTAAACTATTGGCAGGTGTACATGCACCAAAGCAAGGGGTGTTTAATACGGCCAAAGGCCTGAAAATTGGTTATTTTGCGCAGCATCAATTAGAAACCTTAGATGCGAATGCAACGCCTCTACTACATTTACAGCGCATAGATGAAAAAGCCACAGAGCAACAGCTTCGCGATTATCTGGGTGGCTTTGGTTTTAATGGTGATGAAGCGCTCTCGCCGGTGGCGCCTATGTCGGGCGGAGAAAAAGCGCGCTTAGTGCTGGCGCTTATTGTCTACCAAAAGCCTAATTTGTTGCTGTTAGATGAACCGACTAACCATTTAGATTTAGAAATGCGTCATGCATTAAACATTGCGCTGCAAGGTTTTGAGGGGGCGATGGTATTGGTATCGCACGATCGCTTCTTATTAACATCTGTATGTGAAGACTTTTATTTAGTAGATAGCGGCTCCGTTGAACCTTTCAAAGGTGACTTAGATGACTATCGAGACTGGATTTTAAAACAGCAGGCTGCTGAAAAAGCGAGAGCGAATGAAGAGGCTAAAGCGCAGCAAAATGACGAAAATTCTAAGCCAGAACGCAAAATTGACCGTAAAGAAGAAAAGCGTCGTGAAGCCGAATTTAGGCAGCAAATAGCACCTTTTAAGAAGGCCATCGAAAAACATGAAAAAGCGATGGAAAAGGCAAGCTTGGCGCTAAGTGAAGTAGAAACAGCGTTAGCTGATA
Organism: Alteromonas sp. MTD1; assembly: GCF_042848195.1. Lineage (NCBI taxonomy): Bacteria > Pseudomonadati > Pseudomonadota > Gammaproteobacteria > Alteromonadales > Alteromonadaceae > Alteromonas > Alteromonas sp. MTD1. The sequence continues at coordinate 254,059 of NZ_BTGG01000002.1, read as the reverse complement.
CCAGTTTATATAGCGATGACAAAAAAGCAGAGCTTATGCAGCTGCTTGATAAACAAACCAACCTTAAGCAGCAGCTTGAGGAAGAAGAAATGGCCTGGCTTGATGCACAGGAAGAAATAGAGCGCGCAAGGGACACTTACAACAATGCCAACGCCTAGTTTAAGCAGCAAAACGTTTTGGCAATACAGCGTTAGCTTGTATGCAACCGGCGATATAGCGCCCATCGCGCTAATGCTTCAAGACAACCACAAGGTAAACGTTAATGTGCTTTTGCTGGTATGTTGGTGTTTACAAAACAACGTCATCATTAATCTTTCGCAGTTAAACGCCGTAATAAAGGCGTGCGAGCCTAGCGAAGCCACGCTTAAGTTACATCGTGCTTCTCGCAAAGCGGCACATCCAGATAAAGGTGGTAGTGCTGATGTTTACGAGACATTGAAAAAAGAAGAATTAGCGCTTGAACGACAGCAGCAAGAAACCATGATGCTGGCCTTTAACGAGCAGGTGGTTGCTACTATTCCAGGTAACGCTGCATTGGGCGCAAATGTGTTTAACGCTTCTATAGCTGCGCTTATAAACGCCTATAACCTAAGAGATAGCCAAGAGGCTCGTCATTTGGTAAGCCTTTTAGTCAATCAATTATCTAAATAACAAGAACGCAAAAGAAGTTACATGAGTAAATCAGCGCTATCGCATGGAAAAATTATAAAAAGCAGTTTTAAAGTGCCAGGGTGGGCCAAGAATAGGCATGTACAAACGATATGGCCGCGCTTCATTCAAAAGCGTTTACCTTTGTCTTATGACGTGGAACGATTAACGTTGCCTGATGATGACTTTGTAGATGTTGCGTGGGGCCCAAAACCGCAGGAAACATCGGGTATTGTAGTGATGTTTCATGGGTTAGAAGGCAGTATGAAATCGCACTATGCTAACGACATGATGGCACAGCTTTCTGTTAATGGTTGGCAGGTTGTGATGATGCATTTTCGTGGCTGCAGCGGTGTGCCAAACCTAAAAGCTCGCGCCTATCATAGCGGTGAAACTGAAGATCCTAGTTTTTTCCTCGATTGGCTACACGACAAGTTTCCAAGTATTCCCAAAGTGGCTATTGGTTTTTCGCTAGGTGGGAATATGTTGTTGAAGTTGTTAGGTGAAAACCCTGCTCAAAAATGGCTTAAAGCTGCCGTTGCTATTTCATCACCCCTTAAGCTGTCTGAATGTGCTAAATCAATTAACCAAGGTTTTTCACGGGTATACCAGAAGTACTTATTAACGAGTATGAAAGATACGTTGCGTAAAAAAATGGAATACATCGACTATCGCAAGCTCATTCAGCTAACGAAAGCAGATGTAGACGGTATAAAAAGCTTTATGCAGTTTGACGAGAAGGTAACGGCACCCCTTCACGGTTTTGCTGATGCAGAAGATTATTATGAAAAGTGTAGCGCCTACCATTTTTTAAGCGCTATTCACTGCCCAACGTTAGTGTTACACAGTATCGACGACCCGTTTATGAACCACCTTATTGTGCCAAAAGAAGAAGAGCTGGCGCGCAATGTAACGGTTGAATTAAGTGAAAGAGGCGGTCACGTTGGTTTTATGCAGGGGTCTATACTCAACCCTAAAGTATGGCTGCACGAGCGCGTGAAGCGTTTTGTAACCGACGTATTACCCGTAAACAGTACATGTAGCTACAAATAGCTACAAAAAATAGCAGAGCAACTTTCACCTCTAAACCAAAGCTTTTAAATAAGCCGCTATTACAATCTCTTATTACAAATCCTAACTGCAGCAGCACACCTTTATGGGGTGCTTACAGGAGACATAAATGATTATTCCCGTTGACGCACTAGAACCCGATACGCTGTACAGTTTAGCCGAAGCGTTTGTATTGCGAGAAGGTACTGACTACGGCGAGCAAGAAGTAGAGCTTGATGTAAAGGTGCAGCAGGTATTAGAAAAACTAAAAAGCGGAGACGCTGTTGTGGTTTATTCTGAGCTTCATGAAAGCGTTGATATTAAGCGCAAAGAAGACATTCAGCCTAGCGATGTGGAAAGCGAAGACAATGACGGTTATTGATTGGCGCTAAGACACAAAACAGGATCAAAAAAGCCGGGTCGAGCAACCCGGCCACCTACCTGAGGAGAGGAAGGCTTAAAAAGCGTAGCGTGCAGTTACCTGCATAATGTCTAACTCATCAATAACTTTATAGTTAGCGCCGACTGCCCACTGCGATGTAATGTAATAATTAGCACCCACTTTGAACGTCGCTTCACCGTCATCTACGTCGTAGTATCCAATCTCACCTGCAAGTTCTACTTGCTCGGTTATCATAGAGCGAAGGCCGGCATTTATGCTGTAACCTGTTTCATCTGAAACGTCGCCATCTATACGCTCAAGGTTGGCGCCGAAGTACGCGTCAGTAGTGGTGTTTATTGGAAGTCTGTAGCCTGCGCCTAGCGTAAGCATGTCGAAATCGAAACTGCCTTCTTCGAAGAAGCTGTATTCACCGTTCAAGTACCAATTGCTATTTAGTAAGTATTTACCGTTAACAGTAAGGCCGTCTGGCTCGAACGATTCGTTGTTATCGAAATCCATTTTTGTGTAGCCACCTTCAACATAACGCCAGTCTGGCTTGTCTGCCATTGCACTTAATGGAAGTACTGAAGCTGAAACTAGTGCGAGAAGTGTAAGTGTTTTGCGCATGTGATTACTCCTTAATTTTCACAAAAGCTCATTTCTGTTTTCTGTATTCATGTTGACCTTTCAAATACATGAGCCATGTTTTCGTGTGTTGGAGTGTTTGCAAAGCGTTTGCCAACATTGCGTTATCTGGCTATTGGTTTCGCCTTTTGTTTGTTTAACGCACTGATATTAATGGTTATTTTCGTTTTGTTTTTTGCTGTGCTTACTTTCCATCAATGTAATTCAAACGCCGGTGATGGATAAAAACAGAATAACTGTCTCTAAAAAACAACACTTGTTCTTTAGTCTATAAAATCTGACCAGCTAAAAAGCGCGGGAAGCACAAAATTTAACTTACACACCCTTTTTTATGTTCATGAAATAAATGGTTTTTTTCATTAATCGCATGGCTTGGCAGCGTGTTGGAACACCTTTTGCTCACTAGCTAATGACAACGCGAACGTTATTCAAATGGTGTGCAGGCTTCATTTCACTTTTAAATCTGCATTACACAAATGGGTTAGCAAGGAATAGAGCGCTTTTAAACTAATTCATTTGCTTCTGGCTATGGCCTTCTTTGTTTAGCGTTCTTTTCATAAGGAGAGGATGAATGGGCAAGTTAAACTTATTTTCCATAAGTAAAAAGATTACCGCTGGCGCCAAATCTGGCGTGGCCATGCTATTCATAAGTATTTTCTTGATGGCACTTCAAGCCGTTTCGGCAGAAGAGGTAAATGACAAAAATCAGCCTCAAAGTGCGTCACCAGTACTTCAATCAGTTATTGATGCTGCGCGCGCATCTGCAACACAAAGCTATGAGCAGGACGATCATGGCCTAAATTCGGCGCTAAAAGAGATGGAATATACAACGTATCGTTCTATCCGTTTTAAAAGTGAAGAAAGTCTTTGGCGCGACGAGAACGACTATGAAGTGCAGTTTTTTCACCCAGGTTTCCTTTATGAGCACCCCGTAACCATTCATACCATTGGCAGCGATAATGCGCCGGTTCGATTACCGTTTGATAAAACAATGTTCAGTTATGACGGCACTTCAAAGGCGTTGGCCGACCTTACTGACACTAAATCGGGTTTCGCCGGTTTCCGCCTACATTACCCGATTAAGAACGCACAGTACAAAGATGAGTTCGCGGTCTTTCTCGGCGCTTCTTACTTTCGTTTAGTGGGTAAAAATCAGGTGTATGGCATTTCTGCACGCGGTCTTGCTATTGATACTGCGTTAGCAAAAGGCGAAGAGTTTCCCCACTTTACTGAGTTTTGGATAGTCGAGCCTAAAGAAGGTCAGCCGATTACCGTTTATGCGCGTCTTGAGAGCCCGTCTGTATCGGGTGCCTACAAATTCATAATTCAGCCAGGATTAAATACTAAGGTTGAGGTTCAAAGCTGGCTGTTTGCCCGTGAAGACGTACAAAAGCTTGGTATAGCACCGTTTACCAGTATGTTTTTGTATGGTGAAAACTCAGAAAAACGCCATGACGACTATCGCCCTGAAGTACATGACAGTGACGGTGTACTAATGGTGACTCACGCCGATGAGCAAATCTGGCGCCCTATCACTAATCCAGCACGGTTACAGATAACATCGCTAAGTGATACCTCGCCTAAAGGCTTTGGCATGCTTCAGCGTGACGGTGAATGGGGCAACTATTTAGATGCAGAAGCCAACTATCACCTTCGTCCAGGGCTGTGGGTTACGCCATCTCAAGGTTTTGATAAAGGCCGTTTAGAGGTAGTTGAAATTCCAACAAAGTCTGAAATACACGACAACATTGTAGCGTTTTGGACACCCGTTCAGCCTTTTAACGCAGGTGATTCTCGCTACTTTGCATATACGCTAAGTACCGTTGAGCAAAATCCTTTCACAAGTGAGTTGGCAAGCGTAGTGCGTACTCGTCAGGGAAAAGCGGTGCTGCCCGGCGATGAATTTAAAGATGAGCGCTTAAGCAAAACACGCCAGTTCAGCATTGATTTTACCGCGCCAGAGGGCACTGAATGTGATGCTGAGGCAATGAAGTTAGTGGTGCAGGGCGCAAACGGCACCATTTCACAGCAACGACTTTATGCTGTTGCTGATGGGAAAGAGTGGCGCGCTACGTTCTTTGTACAGCCTAAAGAAAAACAAACCGTAGATATGCGCGCCTATATTGAGCAGGACGGTAAACGCATTAGTGAGGTCTGGAATTATGTTTACCAACCGCTTCAATAAAAATCAGCAAAACGCAGCACAAGCTGTATCAAGTTATGAACACAATTCAGCGTGGCAGTTAATAGTTAAAGGATCATCTATGCGTTTGTTTATTATGGCAATGTTAGTTATTCCCAGTACTGCATTGGCAGGCTGGAGTTTGTACGAAATATTTCTTCCAAACGGCCTGACAGGCCTAGAGATGGCGCAATTAGGCCTTGGTTTAACCCTTTTTGCATGGCTGTGTATGGCATTTTGGACTGGCATAATTGGGTTTGTTTTACAGCTGTTTCATATCGACCCGTTAAGCCTTAGTAAAAAGCAGAAAGCGCCTAGCGAGAATATAGCGTTGAAAGCGCGTCATGCTGTGGTAATGCCAGTTTACAATGAAGATACCAAGCGCATTATGGTGGGCTTTGAGGCGTGCGTTCGTGAGCTTATGGGCAGTGAGTCGGCGGCGAATTTCGATTTTTACATGTTAAGCGATACGCGAGACTTACAAAAAGCAGATGCAGAGCTACGCGCTTTTTCTAGACTACAAAAGCGCTTAGGTAGCTATGCATCGCAGGTGTTCTATCGCCGCCGTGAGCAAAACCTTCACAGAAAAGTAGGTAACCTTAAAGAATTTTGTGAGCGCTGGGGTGGCAACTACGAAGCTATGATTGTACTTGATGCCGACAGCATCATGAGTAAAACCCGCATGGTTGACCTTGCGCGTCGAATAGAGCAAAACCCTGACACTGCTCTTGTTCAAACTATTCCTATGCCAGTGCGCCAAGACACCTTCTTCGGTCGCTTTGTACAGTTTGCAGCGCACTTATACAGCCCTATGCTGGCAACGGGTTTGTCGTTTTGGCAAACCGATAGCGCCAACTACTGGGGGCACAACGCCATTATTCGCATAACGCCCTTTATGCAACACTGTGGTTTACCTACCCTTGAAGGTCGTGCGCCTTTTGGTGGTGAAATTTTAAGTCACGATTTTGTTGAGGCCGCGCTGCTTCGCCGTGCAGGATGGCAAGCCTATTTGCTAACAGATACCACGGGAAGTTACGAAGAAGTACCTAGCAACATTGTTGATTACGCCATTCGCGATCGCAGATGGGTGCAGGGCAATATTCAACATCTAGGTTTGCTAAATGTGAAAGGCCTTAAAATGGCAAATCGCCTGCATTTTCTATTTGGCGCTTTTGCCTATATTTCATCGCTAATCTTATTTTGTATGTTGGCATTGGGCACTGCTGATGCACTGATTAGAGCAACGTCAGTGCCTGAATTCTTCGTCTCTGAATATCAGCTGTTTCCAAGCTGGCAGGTGGCACGACAAGACATGATGATGGTTACCATGTGGGGTACGGCAGCACTGCTTTTCTTACCTAAGCTTTTGGGTATTGTGCTTGCGCTTATTCAACGTCGTGAGCAGTTTGGTGGCGCGTGGTCGCTATTAAAAGGTGCTGCGGTAGAGCTAGCCATGGCTGTACTTATTGCCCCTTTGATGATGTTCTATCACAGCTTTTTTGTTTTAAGTGTATTCGTAGGCCATTCGGTTAAATGGGAAGCGCAGGAGCGCGAAGGCAGAAAAGTACCATGGAAGATAGCAATTAAGCACACGCAGCTGATGAGCTGTCTAGCGGTAGCATGGGGTGTAACGACATTCTATTTTACACCTTCGCTATTTATGTGGCTGCTACCTGTGTTGATAGGAATGGTACTTGCCGCCCCTGTTATTCACTTCTCGAGCAGCAGTGAACTGGGTATTGCTATGCGCAAAATGGGAATATTCATTGTCGACCAAGAAGTTAGTGAATGCACAGCGTTAAAGCGCTTACGGGTAGCAATGTCGTTCTTTGCTATTTCGCAGCACAAGCCTGAGGTACCAGCACTGCCAGAAAGCCTTTGGGTTGCTATGCCGGAGCAAGCGCTTCATGAAAAGCCTTTACCTATGCGCCCTGCTTTAGTGAGCAATGTTTAACGCACTATGAGTAAGTAACTATGAGTAACCAAGTGGCTTTAGGAAAAACCATGATGGGTTAACATAAAAAAACCGCACTGTTATGTGCGGTTTTTTTATTGGCTTTGAACTGCCGTTTTAGCGGCGCTCTTTTAGTAATTGCGGCATCACTGATTAAACGTTACCGAGAATGTAACGGGTACAGTGGTGGTAATACTTTTAAGACCTGCAATTTTTTGAAGTGCGCTTACACCGCCTGCCAAGCCGAAAGACTCTGCTTTAATTAGCGTTGGCGCAGTGGTTGATACTGTTAGTATGTCTTCACTTACTCTGCTTGCTTTAATAGAAAAAGACGTTGGAACAGCTTTCCCGTGTAGCGTAAGAATGCCATCTACTTTACCGTTCATCACTTCACCATCTTTTAGGTTCATCATGTTCTCTGGCAAGTCGGCTTCAAACGTTGCTTGCGCGTACTTGGTTACTTGAAACAGCATTTCCTGCATGCGCTTATTGCGTATATCAATGGCTGTGTTTACCGATGAAAGGTCGACATTTACCATTAGCTTCCCAGCGTCTGACAAACTGCCGTCGAAATCATCAAATTTGTGTACTTCAGTTACCTGCGCATTTTTTGTTGAAAGGAAGTGCAACACGCTGGTCTCGGTGTCCATTGTCCAGTCTGCGGTAGCTGGAAAGGCAAGACCGCATGCAACCAAGGCAGAAGATAACGTACGTATACGCTTTGCCATCATAAAATTACTCCTTGTTCAAATAGGGTGCTATCGCCAAAAGAAAACGCGATGCGATAATAGGTAATACGGTTTAGTCAGTGTGCGGGTTTACAAAATCATTGTATTGCACCACATCTTCCCACGGCACACGCTGGTCGCCCATAACTACAAAGTCAGGGTTTTCCAATGAATGACGTTGATTGTACGTCAGTGGCTCAAAATTGGCTGCGGCAATGCTGCCCCCTGCTTCCGATACTATGCATTGCGACGCACCTGTATCCCACTCACCAGTAATGCCGATGCGCATAAAGACATCTGCTTTACCTTCAGCAATAAAGCAAGCTTTCAACGAGCAGCTACCAAGGGGAAGCGTATGATAAACACGCTTTGCGCTCATACGGCTTAGTACTTTCTCGCGCGATTGGCGGCGGCTTATTGCTATCATCACCACGCCTTCACTGGGGTCGTCCAGTTTACGCACGTTAATTTGATGGTCGCCATCGGGTGAAGCTTTGTAAGCGCCCTTGCCTTTTTGTGCATAATAAAGCGACTGACCTGGTGGCCAAAAAATAACCCCTATCACGGGTTCATTATTTTCGATAAGCGCAATATTAACGGCAAAGTCGCCGCTTCGTGCTATAAATTCCTGAGTGCCGTCGATGGGATCTATTAGCCAGTATCGAGACCAATGTTGGCGTTCTTCTAAACTTGCGTGCTTATTTTCTTCAGACAAAATAGGAATGTCGGGCGTGGCCGCCATTAACCGCTTGTTGATAATATCGTTGGCAAGGTAATCTGCGCTGGTAACGGGCGATTCATCGGCCTTTTGATAGGCGTCAAAATCACCTTTGTCATACACTTCTAATACAGCTTCACCAGCTTCAACAGCAATTGTCTTTGCAAGTTCTAGTAGATTGGCATGGGCGTCATCGGGCATTGTTTATTGTTCCTTAAACCACTTCTGAGCTAAAAACAGTGCGGCAATACAGCGTGCTTCAACAAAGTCTTCTCTTGAAAGTAAAGCATCTGCTTCAGATAAAGGCCAGTGGATTACTTCAAGTGGCTCGGGTTCGTCACCTTCAAGTTTTTGTGGGTACAGGTTACGCGCCAGCACTATAGTCATGCTGGCATTAAAAAACGTAGGGGCCATGCTTACGTTGTGAAGCTCAATAAGCTCGTGGGCGCCAAACCCTGCTTCTTCTTGAAGTTCGCGGTTTGCTGCTTCAATTGCACTTTCACCTGGGTCGATAAGTCCTTTGGGGAAGCCTAGCTGATAAGAGTGCGTACCAGCCGCATACTCGCGGATAAGTACCATGGTGTCATCGTCTAGCATTGGCACTATCATGACAGCGCCACGGCTTCCGCCCGCCATTCGTTCGAATTCGCGCGTTTCGCCGTTAGAAAACTCAAGGTCTAGACGTTCCACCCGAAAGAGTTTGCTTTGTGCAACAATTTCACGAGAATGAATGTGTGGTAACGGCTTGTTCGGGTCAATTTTTGGCATGGCTATCGTTACAACTTTGTTATCATATGTTTCATATAATCTGTATCTAGCTTACTTCATTATAAGGAAAATCGCTTGCCCTTTCTGCCCTGGAATGAAATTGATACTGTGCTGCTCGATATGGACGGCACGCTGTTAGATTTGCACTACGACAATCAGTTTTGGCTGCATCATTTACCCAAGCGATTAGCGCAACTTCGCGGTATCAGTGAAGCGCAGAGCCAAGCTGAAATGACCGCGCGATACGAGGCGGTTTTCGGTCAAATTCAGTGGTATTGTCTAGACTATTGGGCCGAATCGCTTGAAATGGATTTGGAAGGTGAGTTTATGCCTTTAAAGCGCGAATTGGCGCACCTTTTAGAGCTGCGTGAAGACACCATACCGTTTCTACAAGCATTGCATGAATCGGGTCGAGAAGTGGTATTGGTGACCAATGCTCACCCAAATAGCTTAGCACTGAAACTTGAGCATACCCAGCTAGATGATCATATAGACAATTTGATATCTACTCATGAGTTTGGGGTAACAAAAGAATCTCAACTGCTTTGGGAAAGGCTGCAGGCACGAGTGAAGTTTGAGCCATCACGCACCTTATTTGTGGACGATTCATTACCTATTCTTAATGCAGCAAAAACGTATGGTATTAAGCATTTACTCGCGGTAGATAACCCTGATAGTAAATTGCCTAATCGAAATATTACCGAATTCCCTGCTGTTCGCGATTATCGCCTTGTGCTAGATGATATTAAGGCTAATCCATTAAACGCTTAACCGTAAGAAGTTAAACCCTAAAGGTATACACAAACTAGGCTAAGAACTGGCACACCAAAAGGATATGAATTAGTGGTTTCAGACATTATTTATGTTGGCTCTAAAAACCCAGTGAAGATAAACGCGGCGTTAAATACGCTGTCGGATACGTTAGAGCACGACTTTGAAGCGCAAGGTTTGAAGGTAGCAAGCGGTGTGGCCGACCAGCCAATGACGGAAGACGAAACTCGTCTTGGTGCCATTAATCGCGTTAAGGCAATGCTAGAACACCATCAAGGCGGGTTAACCGATGCATGGTACGTCGCAATTGAAGGTGGCGTTGACGTATTGGAAGATGGCCCAGCCACCTTTGCTTACGTGGCAATTTACCATGAAGGTCATTGGTCAGTAAGTAGAAGCGCCAGTTTGCCGCTGCCGGTAAGTGTTTATCAAGCGCTGCAGCGAGGTGAAGAGTTAGGTACCGTAATGGATAGACTGTTTGATACGGAAAACGTAAAACAAAAAGAAGGCGCTATTGGTTTACTTACATTAAACCACGCTACGCGCCAGAGTGTGTACGAAGTGGCGCTAACTTTGGCTATGGCCAAATTTCACTTTCCAGATTTATACACCGACTAATGCTTCGCCTGTTGTACGCGTAATACTGCTACTATTTTACTCAAAGGGCGCGCATCAAGCTCGCCCCTGAAATCTTTTCCCATCTCAGTAATCTTTTCTTGAAGCGCATCGCTTTTTATTATCTAACACTGTTTAGAATTTATTTAAATATATGATTTTTATGTGTTTTTAATTTTTAAGCACGTTGGCTTTTTAGTTGCACGATTACTCGACCCTATCGTGCACCAAAAGGAAAAGGAGTGTGACCATGAGCGAAGCCATCAATACCTATAACCCCGCAACTGGTGAAAAAATCGATCACTATCATCTATTATCAGAAGCCGATGCTGAACATGCAGTGTCGCGTTCGCAAGAAGCATTTCTAACTTGGAAAAGTACATCATTTGAAGTACGCGCCAAACTGTTTGAAAACTTGGCAGCACTCATGGAGTCGCGTATTGATGATTTAGCAGGGCTAATGACCCGTGAAATGGGCAAAGTATTAGCGCAAGGTAAGCAAGAGGTGCAGCTGTGTGCTGAGATTTGTCGCTACACCGCGCAACATGGTGCCGACGTGCTAGAAGACGAGCACCGAATTTTTGAAGGCGGCAGAGCCATTATTACGTATCAACCTATTGGCGTAGTGCTTGGCATTCAGCCGTGGAATTTCCCGCTTTACCAAGTTATTCGTTACAGTGCATCTAATATTATGGCGGGCAATACTACCGTACTTAAGCATGCACAAAACGTGTTTGGCATGGCGGTAGCTATTCAGCAATTATTTGAAGATGCAGGTTTCCCTAAAAATGTTTACCAGTCGTTACTTATTGATGGTGAAACGGCGAGCAACTTGATAAAGCATAAATATGTACGCGGCGTTACGTTTACCGGTAGTGACAAAGTGGGTAAGCAAGTGGCACAAGAAGCCGCCAGTATGTCGAAGAAAACCGTTATGGAGCTTGGTAGTAATGATGCCTTTGTTGTGCTTTCAGATGCTGACATCGATAACGCGGTAGACATGTGTATTCAAGGCCGCGTTATTAATAATGGTGAGACCTGCGTTGCGGCAAAACGCTTCGTTATTGAAGATAGCGTGTACGGCAGTTTTAGAGATAAGTTTGTTGAAAAGTGCAAAGCGCTGAAAGTGGGCGACCCAACGCGCAGCGAAACGAACCTTGGCCCTATGGCTCGTGAAGACTTACGAGACGAGCTGCACGAACAGGTGAAAACGTCGATGGAAAAAGGCGCTGAGCTTCTCTTAGGTGGTGAAATCCCAGACTCGGCGGGTTACTTCTACCCAGTTACAGTGCTTGAAAACGTAACGCCAGGTATGCCTGCCTACGACGATGAGTTATTTGGTCCCGTTGCCTCGCTTATTCGTGCACAAGACGACAAGCAGGCAATGGAAATTGCGAATGACTCACGCTACGGCTTGGGTGGCGGTATATTCAGCGACAATGTAGATAATGCTGTTGCTTTAGCTCGTAACGAGTTTGATACGGGGATGGTAAACATTAACGGTTATTCCCTTGCTCAGCCTAACCTACCTTTTGGTGGTGTTAAAGACAGTGGTTATGGCCGTGAACACGGTGGTTACGGCATGCGTGAATTCGTTAATGTTAAAACAATTATGGTTGCTGAACAGAGTGCATAGCCCTTTGGGGTTTAAGGCGCTGTAGAGCACAAGCCGAGCACAAGCAGAGCAGGCACCGATGTGCCGCAGGGAGTGAAGATGAAACTGCGTAAAACACCATTAAGCTGCGCTATTCTGGTAAGTATAGGGCTTGTTGCAAACGTGTTTGCTGCACATGAACCTTCACTTGCTGCTGATTTAAATTTGGGTGCAGATAAAGGTGCAGCCGAAGATGATGGCGCTGCTCTTCAAACTAGCGACAACCGCGTTTGTAAAGACGTGTCGGTTCAAGTTCTAGGCTCTGGTGGGCCAGAGCTGGACGATGACCGCACGTCGAGCGGCTACCTAATGTGGGTAAATGATACGGCACGAGTGATTATAGATGCGGGTAGTGGCAGTAGTATTCAGTTCGGTGCATCAGGTGCGCAATTTGAAGACATAGATGCCCTGTTATTGTCGCATTTACATACCGACCATGCCGCAGACTTACCCAGCTATATTAAGGGTAGCTACTTCACTAGCAGGCAAGACAATTTAATGATTTTTGGCCCTGCAGGTAACGACGTAATGCCAGCAACATCCACTTACGTTGATACGCTATTAGGCGATGAAGGCGCTTTTCGTTATTTATCCTCGTATACGCAAGACGGTGAGGACGACTACACCATCGTAACTACAGATGTTACCGGTGCAACAGCATCAGAGCCGCTTTTTGCCACCATAGCGCCGGATATCACAGCCAAAGCACTCTCTGTGCCTCACGGGCCTATTCCTACACTGGCGTGGAAGGTTATCGCCAACGGATGCAGTATTGTTTTTTCTGGCGATACCAATGATGCTAGCAATGCGCTGGCGGCATTTGCCGAAAACGCAGATTTACTTATTTTGCACAACGCTATTCCCGATAATGCGGGAAATGCGGCAAAAAACCTTCATATGACGCCCACACAGCTTATTCAAATAGCCAAAGACTCTAAAGCAAAGCAGGTACTAGTGTCGCATATAATGAAGCGCAGTGAGGCTGGCCTAGAGGCGCTGGTTGAAGCGATGACGGTTGTGGCACCGGGGCGAGTGTATGCAGCAAAAGAGTTAATGAACATCACGCTTGAATAAGCGCGATGTTCACTTGAGATGGTGTAATTTAGAAGTGCCTATTGAGGAGCAAAAGGTAGCGGAACCGGCGTACCGTTTACTGTCGCTTTACCATCTTTGAATTCAAGATCGGTTTCGTAGCCTTGTTCGGTAATCTTAAGAAAACCCTGTTCAGCGAACGCGTTTAGCATCATTGGAGCTTGTTGATCGGCAGCCGCTTTCACTTCTTCAGCGGACATGTTCTGCGCCTGCGGATTTGCCAAAATTTGCCCCATCACATAGCCCGACGTCATACTCTCAGCAAATGCTTTATCGGCCGATATTCTAGCATCAGCTAAAAGGTGCGATATCCAGTATGCTACGTCTTCCATAGTGCCTGGCAATGCAGTGATTCCCACAAGCTTTGTGTTTGCTTGAGCGGTAAACGAACCTTCTGGCACAGTTGCTTTCAGCTTTGTGATGTTAATTTCAGGTTCTACTTGTAACTGACTTAACAAGTTATCTTGCACAAAATCTTTCAATTGTTCACCTAGCTGGTCGGCAGGCACGGTAAGCGCGTTATTGTTGAATTCTTGATAGGCTTTGACAAAGTCTAGCTCTAGGTTATTAACGGCTAACCCCAGCGCCATATCGCTGGCTTCCATGTCTGGCCCAACGGCTTTTTCTAGTGCGTATTCTACATACACATTAGCGGTATTTGTTGCCTCGTTTATTTCTGTATTGGTGACAAATGATAGTTTGTCTAACTTCACTTCACCTTTTTGTTCATCAAGCCCTGCAACAATGATGCTAGCGATGTTTGCTGTAGCCTCTGATTCAAAAAGTTCACCTTTTAGCGCCTTCATAAAGTCGCCTTTGAACGTCATTGTCATATCAAGGTCGTTCATACTGAAAGAAAAGGTGTTGTCGCTCATTGCGAATGTACTTTTGTCTGACGTATAAACGATGTTCTCGCCTTGTTGATTAGCCTTGCCCATGAAGCCAGAAAATGATGCAGAAAATCCATCCTCTCCTTCTGCAACAAATGCCGGGATTTCATCGCTATAAGCCAAGCCGCCTAGTAAGCCAATAGCACCGGTATTGATATACAGCGGTTTGTTTTTGTCCCAGCTCATATGCTCACGTAGCGCTTCAGCATCAATAGACACTGTGTACTGTACTTTCCCTATACCTACATCGTTACTAAAAAATACTGGGCCGTGATGCGCCACTAATGTGGCCATTATTGAAGGGTTTTCTTCGGTAGGCACTTCTTGAGGGTCAAGCTGTTGCGCAGCCATAAGAGCATTTAAATCGAATGCGAGTTCGATATCAGCGGTAGAGGAAAACCAGCCTTTCTCATAGGAAACTACATTCGCAGAGTAAACGGGCATATCGTTGATGCCTGTTATGGCGGCATTGACGCGTTGCTGAACGCTGTTTCCAATAAAATAGGGCGCAGCACCAAGTGCAACTATTGCTGCACCGGCGCCGAAAATAACTGGCTTATTCATATTACAGTCCTTTGTGCTGTTGTATTCCAGTGCCTTTTTTCAAGGCAGTTTCAGTGTGTCTTGAGTTTTATGTTTAGTAACTATTTAATATCAATGGGAATATAGCCACTGGCATTTGGGGTACCAAATAAGCGCGACGCTTGATGTACCTCATTCGGCAAGCTTGAATCGGGCTTAAATTTACCGCTCACTTTTATTTTCTTCATGTCAGGCGCCACAATGACATCCATTGAAAGCCCTAACAGGTTCGGCTCTTTTACTACAATGCCAAAATCGTCGCCTTCACAGCGAAGCGTGGCAGAATAAGTGCCGAAATCAATAGGCCCTTGTGTTCCTGCTACAGTAGCGTTTAGCCAGTCGCCCTTACCACTCAATGTTAAGCACGTGGGCCCGAAAGCCAGTTCATTAAGCTGTAGCTTAAAGCGTCCGCCAGCGTTCACAGGAAGTGGTAAGCGTACTTTGGCAATAACGCGATCTACCGGTAAGTACAAAGTGAAATCTTCTGTTTTAACACGTGTTTGGCTGAACAGCCCGGTGGTAATTGGGCCTTCAAACGCAATATCGTTTTTATCACGAATATTACCGCCTTTTACGTTTACATTAATTTTGCCTAACAGCATATAGAGTGGGTTAAGTTCCCACTTCACGTTGTTAATAGGTAAGCCATCTACCACAATGGTTTGAGCCTTTCCGCTAAACAACGTACCGCTTATGTTAGCTACAGCAACGTTGCTCGGTAGGTTAATACGTCCAAGTACGTGAACGGCGGGCATATACGCAATGGCAAACAGCAAAAAGGCAATAACACCGCCTATTACCCATGTAACTTTTAACTTCATGATCTACCTAACTGTAATCGGCGAATTTTTATATATCCAGCGTCATCGGCTTCTGCAATGTCGGCCTGAAGAATGACAACGCCCATGCTTTCCATAGACTGAAGCCAAGCCAGTACGTCGTTAAAGGGGGCTTGATCTACCCATACTTGCAACTCAGCTCCCTGAGGCTGCATACGCGTAATGGCAATATTGTGTTTTGATGTGGTGCGGTTAACCGCCTGCGGTAACGAGCCACTTAAACTGCGTTTGCCACCACTGCTGCGACGCAATAACGCTGCCCGTGCGCCACTGTCTTTAACCCAAGTCAGTAAAGACTGTTGATTGTTTAAAAGCTTCTCTTGTTTGTCTAGCGCAGCATTAAGCGGAGACCAAATAGCAAAATAAAAGATAGCCACAACAACCATGACGGCCGATGCAATAACCAGCTTTTGCTCACGTTCGGTAAGCGCTTTAAATTTTTCTAGTAGTGCATTCATAGCGCGCTCCTAATCGATACTGTACCAACCACACCGTTATCGCGGTTGTTTATTGCGCCCTGCTCTACGGTAAAGCCTGCACTTTCCGCTGAGCGTTTAAATTGCTCTAGCGCTTCAAAGTTTTTGCCTTGCGCCTGCATTCTTATTTCGGTGCGTGACGCATCGAAACGCAGTGTTTGTGGTGTTACGTCGGTAGCGGCAAAAGCGGGAGAAAGTTGGTCTAGCATAACTAACAGCGTAGCATTGCCTCCGCCTTGCTCTAGCTTGGCTAATTCACCTTCAATGGCAAGACGTGCATTGCGATAGCCGCGAAGGTTAGGAAAACCTGCTTTTACGGCTTGTTTAATTTCAGCACTCAGTGCTTCGTTTTGTGATTCAAGCTGATAAAGGGTAACGGTTTTATCGATAAGACTTGTGCTTAAGGCAATAACCACAAGAATGGCGGCAACGCGCCACTGCATAAAGGCACCCGAACGCTTGCGTTTTACTTTGTATTCACCCTGGCACAAGTTAAATCCGCCGCTCATCGCTTCTTTCGCAAGCACCTGCATAGGCAGCTCTAGTGGCGCCTCTGCTTCCTCTATATTAGGTAGTGAGCTTAAATCAATACCCGCAAAGTTGGTTACTGCAATGGGCGCTTCGTTTTGCGCGGTAAAGTGAGCCAGCGTGGGTAGAAGCCAGTCTTGCTCGCCTTGAACACCTTTAAACGCGTCTTGTCGAACTAATAGCTGATTTCCTAGTGTGAGTACCGACCAGCCACCTTCTGTTACTGGTACAGCTAGTACATCTGGAATTATGGTGTCGCAAAATAAGTTGGCGTCGCTAAGCCATTGCTGCCACTGCTGCATTTTTTCATGACTAACAATGGCTACTGCTTGTTCATCACCTTGCTTTGGGCCTATGGCAAAAAACTGCTCGCTAATGTCGGTTGCAAGTTCGTCTTCCAGCATAAATGGCAATGCCGACAGTACTTTTCGTCCTGCACGCGGAGGCAGCGTTACCCATTTAAGTAGTATTTCACTGCTAGGCGCAAGGGCAATAACAGCCCGTTGACCTGCGCGCTCGGTAAGTGAAGACAGAGCGTCTGCATCGGGTAATTCGCCAGAGGCAATAATTTCATTCTCTGTTTGCGAATACACCAGCCAGCTAATGGGATCGTGGTGGTTGGCGCCAAGGCGCACCAATAGTTGTTCCATCAATAGGTTCCCCCAAACTCGCGATTCACAATGCTTACAGCGTTATCTGTATTCACGTGAAACACGGTGGAAAGCTTAAAAGTTGCTTTGTTGTACTGTGTTTTTGTGTGCAACATAAAATACTCAGTTTTTACGTCGAACCAGTCTTGTTGCGTATTCGACATACTGAGTGCTTGAATACTTGGTTCGGCTAAAAAATCACCTTTGTCGTCCCAACCACTTGGTGGCCGACTATTAATCAAACTAGATGCTTGTTGTAAATCGAGCCCAGTAAGCCCTGCAAGCAATGCGGCGTCTTCTGTTTCTAGCGTATTAACGTTAATTTTTAGTTCGCTATTGTCTGGTACTACACACACCAGTGGCATCAGCTCATTTATCCACTGTGGTGACGCACCGTTTATAATACGCAATTCACTTTTCGATGTCAGTGGTCCGTTAGCCGCAAGGTATGGAAATTCCCTTGATTCGTACTCGCTGTCTTCGGCACCGTAAGCGCGCGTGTTGTCATCGTCGTCTACCCAGTCGGCAAGACTGTCGCGAAGAGTGTCTGCTGTGTAGTTATCAAGACCATCTATGTTAAGTGCCAATAGCATACCGTGAAAAGCTTCCATGGCCTCGGTGGTGTTGTTACTGCTGTTTGCACTTTGATTCTGGTTTTGACCGCCACTAACAATAGCATTTAAATTAAAGCACGATCGCATGTCTTCTAAATTGGCAATTAACCCGCCATTTTCTAACGGATAGCGAAATTCTTGTGCCCAAGGTTGGTCCAGTGAAATGGTGTCTGGGCTTTCTTTTACCAAGCTTTGAATTGATTTACGTGCGAATGCTTCGGCACCTAGCGCATACCAGTAAGCCTGATTATTGTCTTTTAAGTTCATAGTGCGCTGCACTTGAAGCTGCAGTCGTGTACCCATTTCCGTAGCAAGCACGGCAACCAAAGCCACAATCATAAGCACTATCATAAGCGCTACACCACGCTGTTTAGCGGGTGGAGATGATAGCGTTGATATGTTTTTCACCTGCATCATTGGCTTGAATCCGTTACTAGCGTGAATTCACGGCGAATTCGGCCAAAATCTTTACTGACAAACTCAATGGCCACGGCTCTGGGAAGACCGGTGCCTTTAAAGCTTTCACTCCAGTTTATTTCTTTATTACTTACCGTATTGCTGGTGGTGTCTGTCGGTGCTACAAATTCAAATTTAAGGCTATCTACATCTTCAAGCAAAACGCGTATTTTGGGCTCGTGACCAATAACGTTATCTACATAGTTGCTGTAAAGGCGCTCTAATTTATTATCACGCAGACGGTATACAATAGGCTGCAGCGTACTTCTCGGTAGCATTAGCTGTGGGTTATGCCAGCCACCTCTTACTAAACCAATGCCGTCGTCGTCACTGTCGTCCATTTCACCGCCGGCTAAAACCACTTCTTGTTTTTCGCCGTTAACACGGGCTGCGCGAGGTACCGCTTGTTGAATATCACGCTCAATGGTTATCATGGCGCGCTGCAGTAGTTGCAGTTTGGCAAACCGTTCTTCAGAAATTTCATTACTGTCAATTACGGTGGTAAGCAAACCCGTAGAGGCGAGGCCTATCAATGTGAAGATAGCCATAGCGATAAGAATTTCGATAAGCGTAAAGCCGCGCTGCATCTTCATTACTCTGTGGGCTTTGCAACAAACGTGGTAACCGAGGTTACCGTGCTGCCGTAGCTTTCATCTTCGCCCACGGCAACGGTAACGGCGCGCAAATCGTTGTCGTTGGTTTTGGTGACGGTTTGCTGCCAATACCAAGTGCGGTCGGCCATTTCCATGCTGCCCTTAAGGTTGTTTTTAGGCGGCCAAGTATTTTCTAACTGAAGCTGGTTTAAGCGATTGCTTGCTACCCAATTGGCGAACGTTACCGACTCGATTTGACCTACGCTAGATAAATGCTCGCCTGCCGCTTTTAAAATGGCGGTGCCGGTAAGTGCAAAAATAAGTAAGGCCACCATAACTTCAAGAAGCGTTAGGCCTTTTACTTGCGATGGTAAGCCGGTGGAGTATTCTGAGCGCATCATAACAACGGCGACTCCAATGGCCCTTCTAACGAAAGCGGGGGGAGCTCCTGATTTTGAAGGCTGAAGTAAACTGGTTCTTCACCGTCGTCGCCTTCGTAGTTAAACGAGAGCACGAAAGGCGTTATTTCACCGCTCGACATAATAAGGATTTGCGGTGGAGGCAGTTTCTTTTCTTCTTCGTTGCCTATTTCAACGCCCGCATCAGACACACTTAAGTTTTCGTCAAACAACTCTCTGTCGAACAGGCGGTCTTCAACGTCCCATGGTAAGTCGTCTAGGTTCAACTCGTAAGTGAAAGGTTCTGGCAGAGTGTAGGTACTGTAAATGTCTTCCTCGATGCGTTGCCAATCGTCTTCATCATCTAGGTAAACGAAGTAGTATTCGTTTTGTTGCTGTTCAAAACGTACGCCAAGCTGCTGCTGATTAAGCACTGCAAAGTCGCTTGCCATATCCACAATAACTTGTAGCCGCTGCGCTTGGCTTTTAAGCAGGTCAGACTTACTGGCACCAAATGCGTTAAACATCACAAAGCCAGCAGCTAAACCAATTAGCAGCAGTACAAGCATGACTTCAAGTAGTGTGAAGCCCGCCTTTTTTGAGTGTGTACTGCCGCCGCGTAGCATAAATACTTAGTTTAGGTATTCGTTGATGTTCCAGTTACCAATATCATCATCAGTACCTGGTTCGCCATCTGGGCCATTCGAAAAAATATCTACCACGCCTAATTCTCCTGGGCTAATTAGTGCGTAAGGGTTGCCCCACGGATCTTCTGGAAGGCGTTTAATAAAGCCACCTTCAGGGTAGTTACGTGGAATAGGGTCGATAGTTGGTAGGTTTACCAATGCATCTAGGCCCTGTTCAGTTGTTGGAAAGCGGTTATTGCGAAGCTTGTACATTTCAAGTGCGCTTTCCATTTGCTGAATATCAACAGCTGCCTTTTTAAGCTGCGCTTCTTCTTGGTTACCTAAAATTTGCGGTGCAACCATAGACGCCATAATACCGATGATTAGAAGTACAACCATGACCTCAATCAAACTGAAACCAGAACTGCGATTTAGAGTTTTCATTAAATATTCACCATATTGTTCAATGCTAGAATTGGCTGCAATATTGCCATTACGATGAACAGAACAATACCTGCCATCGACACAATAAGTAAGGGTTCAAATACCTTAAGTGAGACACCAATAAGCGCTTCGAATTCCCTGTCTTGATTATCTGCAGCGCGCGACAGCATTTGCTGAAGCTCACCCGACTTTTCACCCGATGCAATCATGTGCATCATCATGGGTGGAAACATTTTTGTGTTGTCTAATGCGGCGCGAAGGCTACTACCTTCTTTCACGTTTATAGCGGCATCAGACACTTGGTTTTTAATGTGCTGGTTTTCCAGTACGTCGCCCGATATGCGCATGGCTTCAAGTAGCGGCACTGCACTGGCACTTAAGATACTTAACGTGCGAGCAAAGCGTGCCGTATTAAGACCTTTAGACACTTTGCCAATTAAGGGAAGTTTTAAAAGCACGCGATGATAGCGTAGCTTCATGTGTTTTTGCTGCAATATACGCTGAATAATAACCAACAGTATGCCAATGCCTAGCAGCATAAATAAGCCGTAGTCTTGTAGCCACGTACTTACCGAAATAAGGAACTGCGTAATGCCGGGAAGGTCTTGCCCCATATGGTCGAACTGCCCCACAATTTTCGGAACAACCACAGTAAGTAGCAATAACACTATGCCCATTGCAAAAAACAGCATAAGCGACGGGTAAATCATGGCCTGAGTAATTTGGCTGCGAGTTTGTTGTCTACGCTCGGTATAATCGGCTAAACGGTTCAATACCGTATCTAAGTGGCCAGACTTTTCACCTGCGGCAACCATAGCGCGATAAAGCTCGTCAAATACACTAGGGAATTCACCCAATGAATCGGCAAGGCCGTGACCCTCTACTACTTTACTGCGCACGGCCATCATCATGTTTTTCTGTCTGGGCTTCTCGCATTGTTCGGCAACGGCAAGCAGTGCTTCTTCAATGGGCAAAGCCGACTCTACCAATGTAGCAAGCTGGCGCGTTAATAGCGCAAGATCGGACGCAGAAATGCGAGGCTTAAACAGCGAAAAAGTAAACCCTTTGCCGTTTGACTGCGCGCGTTCAGCAACTTGCTCCACTTCCAGTGGAATAAGCCCTTTTTCACGCAGTTGCTGGCGTACTTGGCGAGGGTTATCACCTTCAAGTACACCGCTAGAATTTTTACCGCGGGCATCAACCGCTTTATAAGCGAACGCCGCCATCTAGTCTTCCCTCGTTACTCGTAATACTTCTTCAAGTGAGGTTTCACCGGCAAGCACTTTACTGCAACCGTCTTCACGAATACTCGGTGTTGTTTTTCTTATGTGGCGCTCTATCGCTTGTTCACCCACATCTTCGTGCATCATCTCACGCACTTTTTCATCAACTATTAACAGTTCATGAATACCGGTTCTTCCGCGATAGCCCGTTTGATTACAGGCGGCGCAGCCGTGAGGCCTGTAAATGGTTGTTTCGCTGGTGGCTGTTGGACCTAGGACCTCTAGCTCAGAGGCATCTGGCGTGTGCGGTTGTTTACATTCAGGGCATAATGTTCGCACGAGACGTTGCGATAGCACGGCAAGTAAACTTGAAGACAACAAGAAAGGCTCAATGCCCATATCTTCTAATCGAGTAATAGCACCAGCTGCGGTGTTGGTATGCAGCGTAGATAACACTAAGTGACCTGTTAAACTGGCCTGAACCGCAATTTGAGCAGTTTCGACATCCCGGATCTCACCAACCATCACAACATCAGGGTCTTGACGCAAAATGGCGCGAAGCCCGCGTGCAAAGGTCATATCCACACGAGGGTTAACCTGTGTTTGTCCTATGCCCGGTAAATCAAATTCAATAGGATCTTCAACGGTAAGAATGTTGCGGTCGCGCGAGTTTATTTCGGTTAAACCTGCATACAGTGTGGTACTTTTACCCGAGCCAGTAGGACCGGTTACCAGAATGATGCCGTGTGGCTTTCTGATGAGCTTAGAGAAGTGGTCACGGTTTTGTTGGGTCATGCCTAAATCTTCAAGATTTAAGCGTGCGTTATTTTTATCTAAAAGACGCAATACTACACGTTCGCCGTGGCTTGAAGGCATAGTAGAAACACGTACGTCTACTGCACGACCCGCAATACGAAGCGTAATACGGCCATCTTGTGGTACGCGCTTCTCAGCAATATCCAGCTTTGCCATTACCTTAATACGCGACACCAGCATTGAAGATAGTTTGCGGTTAGGGCGCAGAATTTCACGTAATACACCGTCTACACGAAAACGCACTACTAGCTGGTTTTCGAAGGTTTCGATGTGAATGTCCGAAGCCCCTTCTTTAATGGCTTCGCCTAACATCGCATTAATCAATTTGATGATAGGCGCATCGTCTTCGCTATCGAGCAAATCTTCGGTATCGGGAAGGTCTTCGGCCAGTGCAAATAAATCACTCTCGTTACCAAGGTCTTCCATCAACTGCTTAGCTGCCGAGCTGTCGCGTTGGAATGCGCTTGTAAGCAGGCTTTCAAATTCATCAGCTGGAATGGTTTTTGGTACAAAAGGCTCGCCGTAAAAGCGACGCACTTCTGCAAACACATCAAAAGGTGTGTTTTCTGTAAAATACAGCACAGCAGGTGTTTCATTCGTTTCCAACAGCACTTGATTGCGCTTTGCAAAACTAAACGACAGCTGTTTTGGGCCGGCTTCTGCCTCTGGCAAGCCAGCTTCTTCACCCATGGCTTCAAGCGCTTCTTCTTGCGCTTCTAAAGCCTGAGTAATTTGTTCGTCTTGCCCTGCCATATTAGTCGTTACCTTCTTCTTGTTTCTCTTTCTCTAGAAGGTACTCTTCAAACGATGGCGGTAGTGATAATGCATCATTCCACTCAGGCATGCTTGGCGTGTCGGTAAACGGCATTAACGAAACCCCTTCCTGCTGACGCTTAAGCTGTAGCGCACGCATGTAGTTGTACTTACGATGGCTTATTTCGTTGGTAGTTGCACCGTCGCGCACAATGGTAGGTTTAAGGAATACCATTAGGTTACGCTTACGCTTGCTGGTAGATGATGTCTT
The DNA here is from genome assembly GCF_042848195.1 of Alteromonas sp. MTD1. Taxonomy (NCBI): domain Bacteria; kingdom Pseudomonadati; phylum Pseudomonadota; class Gammaproteobacteria; order Alteromonadales; family Alteromonadaceae; genus Alteromonas; species Alteromonas sp. MTD1. The sequence goes on along the minus strand of NZ_BTGG01000002.1, from coordinate 230,693 downwards.
GAACAGGTGTCCAAGAATCGGAATGTCACCAAGTAACGGCACTTTTGATACGCTTTCTTGTACGTCTTCATCGATTAGGCCGCCAAGTACAATGGTGCCGCCGTCGTCAACTATTACCGTGGTTTTAATTTCACGCTTGTTGATAGAGATATCCACTGATGTTGCACCGCTTACGCTTGATACTTCTTGTTCGATAAGCAGCTGTACTGCGTCGCCTTCGTTAATTTGTGGGGTAACTTTAAGTTTTATACCTACTTCTTGACGCTCTACCGTTTGGAACGGGTTAGAGTTGTTCGCGCCAGTTGTAGTACCGGTAATAATTGGCACTTCCTGACCCACAATAAAGAAGGCTTCTTCGTTATCCATGGTAGTTAGGTGCGGAGTGGCAAGAATGTTCGAGTTAGTGTCAGTACTGACTGCTTGTACTACCGCGCCCCAACCATTTTCAATAATACCCGCAATCATACCGTTAGCGCCGCCAAGTAGGCTTGCTAGGTTAGTAAAATCGCCTTCAATAGTTTCAGTTGATTCAACAACTTCACCATTTGCGGTCACGTTAGTTCGGTTTACTTCACGGTCTTCAGCTTGACGAAGCGCTACAGCAAGCGAGCCTACAGGAATAACACCGTTATTAAATTGCGTGCCGCCGCCGTCTTCGGATACCCACTGTACGCCAAGGGTAGCGCCATCGCCTTCAAATACTTCAACAATAATGGCTTCAACTTGTACTTGCGCACGGCGTACGTCTAGTTGGCGAACTACCTCTTCTAAAGAGCGCATCATATCTGGCTCGGCGGTAATTACGATAGCGTTAGAGTCTTCGTGCGCATCAATGCTGATTTCGCGATTTGAGCTTGAGCGACGTGATGTGTTTGTACCACCTTGTTCTTCTGCTTGAATGCTGGCCGATACGCCTTGTAGAACCTGTACTAAGTCTTCAGCCTTGGCGTAGTTTAAGAACATAACGCGCGTGTTGCCGTTCGTTTCTAGCTCTTGGTCCATGCGCTGAATAAGGTTAATAAGGCGCTGACGGGCTTTTACATCGCCACTTACTATAACCGAGTTTGTTCGGTCGTCTGCAACCGCACGAGGCTCAGACTTACCACCTGTATTTGCTTTACCCTGCGACTTATTAATGCTGTCGATAATACGCACCATTTCAGAGGCTGAAGCATAGCGAAGTTTTACAATTTCGACTTCTTCGTCACCAGCACGGTCAACGCGTTCAATAATTTCTACTAGACGGTTTACTACTGCAGCTCGGCCAGTCAGCATCATTACGTTTGAAGGGTCGTGGCTTACCACATTACCACCGCCGGCTTGGTCATTAAGCTGACGAAGAATAGGCGCAAGTTCACGAACTGGCACATTGTAAACAGGCACAACGCGAGTAATCATTTCATCGCCGTCACGGTTTGCGCCTTCAACAACCGGGATGTTTGATGTTTTTGCGTCTTTAGAACGAACCACTTTCAAAATGCCGCTTGGCATTTCTACAACGGCAAAATCGTAAACCTGTAGTACGTTTAGGAAAAACTGGTAGTACTGGTCTTCATTCAGCATATCGTAGCTACGAACACTAATTTTACCGCGAACGTTTGGGTCGACGATAATGGTGCGTTCAAGGTTTTTACCTACAATATTAATAAATTCATTAATGTCGGTATCTTTGAAGTTAGGCATGTACTCAGCTGCTGTTACTGAGAAACACAGAAGTGCTGTACACATTGCCGTGCCCAAGCGAGATAATATTTTTTGGCCAGTGCGCCTTTTCATTCTAACTTCCTTCATTTCCTAATCTGTCGATGCGCGGTGTAGTTGTTATATTCCGCTGCTTACTACCTATTACCTGCATTGCCGTTCTTTCTATTGTTCTACGACTCAGGTAAGTCTAGATACAGGGTAGTTAAACTGTCATCTCTAATAATTGTTAATGCTATGGTTTGTGCACTTCGAAGCTCTGAAAGTGCTTCTTGCGATTGTTGTAGGTCTGTTAAGTCATAACCATTAATTTCAGTAATCACATCGCCAGCTTGTAAGCCTGCCGACTTAAACAGCTCAGGTTTTTGTCCAGGGCTAACCTGATAGCCAATGAGCTGACCTTCGTTAGTTTGTGGCGAAATAGAAATAAAATCGGTGAAACTTGCTGGGCGCTCGCGAATGGCTGCGGTGGCTTCTAGTGCCTCATCGCTAAGCTCTCGAGCGTCTTCATCGTCATCAGTCGTTTCTTCTGGCTGTGGCTGCAACCGTGCAAGCTGCTCACGTCGACGATTCGCTTCTTCATAGTCGATACCGTCTAGCATTAATGTTTCGTTACGCACGCCGTTTCTAATGATTACGCGGTCGTTGTACACTTTTTGAAGCGTTGCGTTGGTGCCTTCAATTTTTTCACCAAGGCCATAAACTGCTTGGCTGCCGCTGTTTTCGATAATGGCAGTACCAGCTTCTACTTCCGAGCTGGCTACAACACCGGTTAACGTAAGGTTCAATCGGGTTTCTGGTGCATCAGTAACATCAACAACCGCTTCTACCTTTGGCTTGGCTGCTGCATTTCCGAATAAATTTAGCTGTTGTATTTTGCGTATGTCGCCCCCACTTTTGCCTGACGCAGAAGAAAGTACTGGAGCACGCGTTACACTAGGTGTCGCAGACAGCTGTGGTTCAGGTATAATTTGCCACATTAACTTGGCGGCGAACGCGATTAAGTACAAGCTAAGCAGAACCACTACAAACGTATGTAGCTGTTTTTGATGCTGGTTCAGAAAAACAACCAGAGATTGTGGGTTGGGTTTATTGAATGTCATGCTGCCACTTATGGTACTGCTTATTATAATAAAGTGAATTTTTGGTTAACCGCGCTTTAGCAAAACCCATAATAGCCTAGTAAAGGTGGGGGTCACAACACTAAAGCTCCACCATTACGAAATTATTACATGAGCCAATCGGAAAGCAACAATACAACACAAAACGTCAGGCTGGACAAGTGGCTGTGGGCTGCAAGGTTCTTCAAAACCCGAGCAATAGCCAGAGATATGGTGCAGTCGGGGAAGGTTCAGTACAACGGCCAAAGGGCTAAACCTGGTAAGCATGTAGAGCTTAATGCCATGGTAAAAGTTCCGTCTGGTTGGGATTACCGTGAAATAAAGGTGCTAGGCTTAAGTGATAAGCGCTTAAGCGCACCGCTAGCGCAAGCACTTTATGAAGAAACCAGTGAAAGTGTAACAAAACGTGAAGAAAATCAGGCGGCAAGAAAAATGAACGCATTTCACAGCCCTAAGCCTGAAAAACGACCCGACAAAAAGCAACGAAGACAGATTATTAATTTTAAGCAGCAGTAACGTGTTGCAAGACAGGAATACCTATGAGCGATTTTGATAAATTACACCGCTTTCTATTTACTCAAGCAAACTTGCGCGGCGAACTAGTAAGGCTGAACGAAAGCTTGAAGCAAATTGTGCATAGCTACGAGTACCCCGTTCAAATTCAAACGCTGCTTGGCGAAATGGCGGCTGCAACATCGCTGCTTACGGCAACGTTGAAGTTTAAAGGCGAAGTGTCGCTCCAAATTCAAAGTAAAGGCCCGGTAAGCTACGCAGTAATTAATGCAACACACGATCAAACCTTTCGCGGTGTTGCCCGTTGGGATGAATCGTTAGCTACGTTACCTGAAACATTCTCTGAATTGTTAACACAAGCGGTATTAGTTATTACTATTACCCCAGATGAGGGCGAACGCTATCAGGGTGTTGTTGCCCTAGACAAACCTAGTTTATCTGAATGTATTGAAAGTTACTTCGAGCAGTCAGAGCAGCTTGCGACCAGCGTGCATTTATTAACGGATTTAAGCGACCCTGAAAATGCGAAAGCGTCTGGTGTTTTACTTCAAGTGTTACCAACTGATGCCAGCGCCACTGATGTGTCACAAGCAAATGAGTTTGCGCATATTACCAAGCTAACTGAAACGTTAACGCAAGAAGAAATGTTCTCGTTATCAGTAGAAGATATTTTGTATCGTCTTTATCACCAAGAAGACGTTGAAGTATATCCAGCAAAAGATGTGTCGTTTGCGTGTACGTGTTCGAAAGAGCGCAGCGCAGAGGCGTTGCGTCACGTAGAAAAAGCAGAGCTTCTTGCCATTATTGAAGAAGAAGGCGCAGTAAAAATGAATTGCCAATACTGTCATGCGGAATACCGCTTCGATAGCATTGACGTAGAAGCTATTCACAATGGCAACTTTGGTGCTCCGGCTTCAAATCAGTAGTGTTGAACCTGACAATTTAACGCTTAATTAACGCCAATTTAGCAATAGGCCAATTTATCGGTAGGCTACTTCATCGGTAAGCAGAGCTCACGTTTATCGACAGGTAATAAATACGTGAAGCGTTAATCATTCAAAGCACCTAGTTTGCAAAGGTAAACGTAGGTGCTTTTTTGTTTCTGAATTTTGCCAAGCGTGTGCATTGTTTTGCTGTTTCATTTAGCAGTTTTTAAGTAGCAGTTTCCGCCTAGCAGTTTTTACGCCTTTCCTCCGCTTCTTCTTGAAAGCCATAACACTTCACATTTGGTTGATTTTTAATCATTGGTAAGTGTTCAAACTATGTCTGCACGCAGTGTTTTCTTTTTATGAAAGTGAAGCTGAAAATTTTCAAAAAATATTACATGTTTTTTTATTAGGAAATTAAGCGATCAGGAATACGGCTTTTTGCTAAATTCATGAATTAATATGCAATGAAAAGGTTTGCTTTGTAATTAATTTACAATATTTATGAAAGTGGAGGGCGGTAAATAGTGGTTATATAATTTAAAAATGCGCCAAAGCCTTTGTTTACTTTACACTCTAGCGAGTGGTATTTTTTTGAAAGTGCTTTTGAAAAATTACGTATAGGGTGACAGGTATGACCGCAGCAGCTTCAAATCCAACCGAGCTAAACGTAGCTCCGTTGGTTAATCTTTCTAACGCAGAGCTCATCGAACGCGCGGTAAAACGCGGTGAAGGTGTGCTAGACAAAAACGGTGCATTGGTAGTTGAAACGGGCAAGCGCACGGGTCGTTCACCAAACGATCGTTTTATTGTTAAAGAGCCAACAACCGAGAACGACATTGATTGGGGCAAGGTGAACAAACCTTTCGACTCAGATAAGTTTGATGCGTTGTGGAGTCGTGTTGAAGCTTACCTCGCTACTCAAGAACACTTTATGTCTCACCTTCAAGTAGGCTCTGATGTAAATCACGCCTTACCGCTTGAAGTTCGCACGCAAACTGCGTGGCAGCATGTGTTTGCACGTAATCTATTTATCATTCCTGATCAGTGGAATGTAAATAATGAGCAACCATGGCAAATTCTAAATGTGCCTGGCTTTACTTGTGACCCAGAGCGCGACGGTACAAACAGCGACGGTACTGTAATCATCAACTTCGCTAAGAAGCGCGTACTGATTGCGGGCATGCGTTATGCGGGCGAAATGAAGAAAGCCATGTTCTCTGTACAAAACTTCCTACTTCCAGCAAAAGACGTTTTGCCTATGCATTGCTCGGCAAATGTGGGTGAAGAAGGTGACACTACGTTGTTTTTCGGTCTTTCAGGTACCGGTAAAACTACATTGTCTGCAGACCCTAAACGTTTCTTAATTGGTGACGATGAACACGGCTGGGCACCAGGCAGCGTATTTAACATTGAAGGCGGCTGCTATGCTAAATGTATCGACCTTTCACAAAAGAACGAACCAGTAATTTGGAATGCTATTAAGTTCGGCACTATTTTAGAAAACGTAGTGCTAGATGAAACACGTACGCCAGACTACACCGATACATCACTTACGCAGAACTCACGTGCTGCTTACCCACTTGAGCATATTGAAAAACGTGTTGAAGAAAACCGTGGTGGCGAGCCTCGCTCTGTTGTATTCCTAACCTGTGACGTAAGCGGCGTTCTACCACCGGTCTCGGTACTAAGCGAAGAAGCGGCAGCGTATCACTTCCTTAGCGGCTATACCGCAAAAGTAGGTTCAACTGAAATTGGCTCTACAAGCGATATCGAATCAACGTTCTCTACATGCTTTGGTGCGCCATTCTTCCCGCGCCCAGCAGGTGTTTACGCTGAGCTACTGATCAAGCGTGTAAAAGAATTTGGCGCTAAAGTTTACTTAGTAAATACCGGTTGGACTGGCGGTCCTTACGGAACAGGTAGTCGTTTCGATATTCCAACAACGCGTGCCATTATTGATGCAATTGTATCGGGTGAGCTTGCAAACGTTGAAACACAGCACATCGACGCATTGAACCTTGACGTGCCTGTAGCTATTCCAGGTGTTGACAGCAACTTGCTTGTTCCGCAAAACACATGGGCAGATAAAGCGAAATACGAAGAATACGCAGCCAACTTGGTTAACGACTTCAAACAGAACTTTGAAAAATATGACGTTAGCGACGCTATCGTAAAAGCTGGTCCGGGTAACTAATTCATTTTAAATTAGCTATCTGTCTGACCCTTCCCAACGTTCATCACGCTCAACGTGATTGATGTTTAGCCCGCACTTTCGTGCGGGCTTTTTTGTGCCTTTAAAACCTACGGTTAATGCCTAAAGCGTAGCTTGTTAACAAATTTAACATTATGAATACGTATGTTTATTTAAGTTGAGCGATGCACTGGCTATCATTCATCGTACATAAATGGGCTTTAATTAAGCGCGCTTCGTTGTTTTAGTGCGCATCGCTCGAAGCATAAAAAAGGTTTTAAGCATGATAGACAGGAAACAGCGTGTAGCACTAGCATGTGCTGGTTTGGCATTTTTTTCGGCTAGCACGCTAGCGGAAGTACAAACAGCAACACTTGAAAATGCAACGCTTACCATCGATACGGATACCAACGACTTTACGGTTAGGGCGCTGCATAACAACAGCTTTCAAGTAACCTACCTTACGGATAGTGAGGGTACACCTTACGCAAATCTGCCTTCTATGGCACTTCCTGAAAAAACCTTGAGTGCGGTTTCAAAAAACATCGCGGGCGATATTGAGCTAGTAGCAACCGAAACAACCGTTACCCTTAAATTCAATAATATAGCTGCCCATGTTGATAAAGCGACTCACGCCATTAGCTACGCTGTAAACGGCAAAGTAGTAGCGAAAGAACAAGGTGGATTGAGCATTTCGGAAAATGGTGTAAGCCTGTCTTTTACGTTAGATGAAAATGAAAAGTTGTATGGTGGCGGTCAGCGTGTTTTAGGCATGGATCGTCGTGGTCACAGCATGCCGCTGTACAATAAAGCGCATTATGGCTACACCACGTCTTCGAACCAAATGTATTACGGTTTATCTGCAGTGATGTCGTCGAAAAATTACAGCGTTCTGTTTGATAACACCGCTTCTGGTACGTTAGACATTGGTAAAACTAACAGCGACGAATTACTGTTTAGCGCACAAGGCGGCCGCGCCAGCTACATTATGGTGTTGGGGGAAAGTTTAGAAGATACGGTAACTTCAACAGTAGCTGTTACGGGCAAGCAGCCACTTCCACCGCGTTGGTTATTGGGTAACTTTGCATCTCGCTTTGGCTACAAATCGCAGCAGCAGGTAATGGATGTTGTTGATCAATTTAACCAGCAAGATATTCCTGTCGATGCTGTAGTACTAGACCTTTACTGGTTTGGTAAAGACATAAAAGGGCATATGGGTAATTTAAGCTGGGATAAAGAAGCGTTTCCTGAGCCAGAAGCCATGATTGCTAGCCTTCGTGAGCAAGATGTAAAAACGGTATTGATTACCGAACCATTTATTTTAACCACATCAAAGCAGTGGGATAGCGCAACCAGTGCAAATGCACTAGCCACTAAAGACGATGGCACCCCTTACACGTTCGATTTTTATTTCGGCAATACCGGGCTAGTCGATGTGTTCAGTGAAAATGGACAAAACTGGTTTTGGCAATACTACGAAAAACTTGCTGCGCAAGGCGTAGCTGGTTGGTGGGGCGATTTAGGCGAGCCTGAAGTGCACCCAGACGATATTCAGCACATGTGGCAGTCGACAAAAGTAAGTGGCGCAGAAGTGCACAATGCTTACGGCCATCAGTGGGCTAAAACTGTTTATAACAACTTAACAGCGCTTCAGCCTAACACTCGCCCTTTTGTATTAATGCGCTCTGGCTTTTTAGGTAGCCAACGCTTTGGTATGGTGCCTTGGACGGGCGATGTAAGCAGAAGCTGGGGTGGATTAAAGCCACAGGTTGAACTGGCATTGCAAATGAGCGTGTTTGGTTTGGCTTATACCCATTCAGATTTAGGTGGCTTTGCAGGCGGAGAAACCTTCGATGCAGAGTTATATACAAGATGGCTACAGTTCGGTACGTTCTCGCCGGTATTTAGGCCGCATGCGCAAGATAACATTGCGCCTGAGCCTATTTTTCACGCCGACCCTGTAAAGTCTATTGCTCGCGATTTTATAAAACTGCGCTATAAAATGCTGCCTTACAACTATTCACTGGCTATTGAGAATTCCCTTACCGGTATGCCGCTTATGCGCCCACTGGCAATGGCGTTTAATGAAGACAAGTGGTTTGAAGACGCAAACAGTTATATGTGGGGTGATGCCTTTTTAGTGTCACCGGTTACCGAGCCAAATAAAAGCGCGTGGCAAACTTCACTGCCTGAAGGTGTGTGGTTCGATTTCTTTTCTGATACTAAATACCAAGGCGGACAAATGGTTGAATACCCGCTTACCCAAGAAAACTTCCCCGTTTGGGTGAAAGCAGGTGCTTTTGTTCCTATGGTTGAAAGCGTGTCTCGTACCGAAGCATATTCAGCGAAGGCTTTCACTATGCACTATTGGCATGATGAAAGTGTAAGCGCATCGGAATACACGTTTTATGACGATGATGGCGTAAATCCAAACACAGTTGAAAAGGGGCTGTACTCTGCGCTTCATTTCACTGCAACTACCACAAAGAACGGTACGCTTGAACTAATTCTTCACAGTGACGGGAGTTATATTGGCATGCCGAAAACCCGTGAAGTGACTTATGTAGTGCACGGTTTGTCTAAAAAGCCGCGTTCGGCATCAGTTAATGATAAAGCTGCTGATATGCGTTGGGATGATGAGAAGAAGACGCTTTCGGTTACATTCTTAAGTGATTACCAGCAAGAAGTGGTTGTTACACTGGCAAAGTAATCTGCCCTGCGTGCTATATCAGAGTATATTTCTACTTATACCTCACGTAACATAAAGTCGGTTTCATAATCAGTACAAGGTGCGGTTTGCGCCTTGTACTCATGTCTTTCTCACCTTTTTTTCGCAAAACAAAACGGAGCGTTAATGAGCCGACTTGCTGCCACTATTGTTATTTTTGCGGGCTTTTTCCTTATTGGAAAACTGTTTATTTTGTGGGGTATTCTGCTGCCCAACATTGCCACAGAATTAGCGATGTCTGAAATTGTAAGTGGTGCGCTGTTTTCTTTGTTTTCGGTTGGCATGATGTTAGGTGCTGTGCTTGGCGGTAAATATGCAAGCCGATTTGAGTTCATGCCATTACTAGCCAGTTTGTTTAGCATTAACACTCTGTTGCTGCTTATGGTATCAATGCTGAGTTCGTGGCAATGGTTTTTAGTATTAGCTGTGTTTATTGGTGTTGTTAGCTCCACCATTTTTACCATTGGCCATACACTCATAGCGCGAATGTACGCCGAAAAGCGCTTTACTATGATGGGACTTATGGACTTCATGTTCAGTTTAGGCACGTTCGCTGCATCGTTCTTTGTGACGTTGCTTTACCTTATTGAAGAGAATTGGCGCCTGCCCATTCAAGTGCTTGCTGGCGTTATGTTGGTACTGTCTTGCTATGCGTTTGTTGCAGCACGCTCTCAGGCCAAAGTACTTAAAGGGCAGTCCAAAGCGCCAAAGCAAACACTGGCTTTTGGCGTTATTATCAAGCAGCCCGTTTTTATGTTTTTGGCGCTGCTAAGTTTTGGCTACGGCGCGGTGGAATTTGGTAACGCAAACTGGTTTGTAAGCTATGCGCAAAACGGTATTGGTTTTACGGGTGAACAATCGCGCAACCTGTTAGCGTGTTTTACCGCGGGCATGGTCATAAGTCGTCTTACCTTCGCTTTCTTACTGCGTTTTGTGTCGGTGCATCGCATGATGCTTTTAATGGCTAGCGCGTCACTTGCAGGCGTGTTTGCCGTTAAGTTAATACCAAGTCTGTATGGTATCGGTGCGGGTAACTTGCTACTAGGTTTAGGATTGGGCGGATTATTTCCACTGGCACTGTCAGCAGCCATGAATATCGATAGCGACAATGGGCCGGTTCTATCAGGTATTGCTATTATCGGCAATTCTACAGGCGTTCAAGTGTCTTCATTTTCAACTGGGCTATGGGCCAACTTCGTACCGCTTTCCACCGCTTTTTGGGTAATTCCCGTAGGCGGATGTTTACTCTGGCTAGCAACCTATGGCTACAGCAGAAAAATAAAGCAGCAAATTCAGGCTTAAACTAACGGCTAACTTTACTAGTTGGGAAGGTCTTTAAAGGGCGAGAAGGGAATATAGAACTCGGCTACAAGACCTTGTTGAGGGTGATTTCGAAGGGTTACTTCGCCGTCGTGTGCTTCAATTATTCGTCGAATGATGGCAAGCCCCAACCCTGAGCCCGATGAATTTCGTGCTTTATCGCCCTGTGCAAACGGCATAAACACGTTGTTCAATTCGTCTTGTGGAATACCTGGTCCAAAATCGCGCACTTTACAGTACACACGCTTTTCGTGACGGTTATAAAAGCTACTTATTGCAATGTCGTCCGAGCCATACTTAAAAGCATTTTCAATCAAGTTGTCTATTACCCGTTTCATGGCAATACGACGCAGTGGTAGCGGTGGTATAGCATTTAGCTTTAGCTCAATATGGTGCTTTTCGTCAAGATGACGCGCTTGAACTAGTTCAGCAATAATCGCGTTAAGATCGGTTTCTTGAGTTACTTCTTCGGTGTCATAGCGCGCATAATCAATAAACTGGTCGATAATGGCGTTCATATCTTCAATATCTTTAACGATGCCGTCTTTTATCCAGTCTTGATCTTCCGGCAGCATTTCAGACGCTAGACGAATTCGCGTCAATGGCGTGCGCAAATCGTGAGAAATACCCGCAGTCATGATATTGCGGTCGTTTTCTAACTGCTTGATACCTTGGTTCATTCGATTAAACGCGCGTGTAACCTGAATCATCTCTGTGCTGCCTTGTTCACGCAACGGCGCAGGATGTTCACCTTTACCCACAGAAATAGCCGCCTTCTGTAACGCCTTCAGTGGGCGGGTCATGCGCCTTACAAACAACCAGCCACCGGCAACACTTAAGATACCAATTACCATCAGGTACATAGTAAGCGGTGAAATGTTGGCTTCGTTTAACCCAAGTATGGGAATGGAAATCCAGGTGTCGGGATACCGGTTTAACGATATCCAAACAATATACGGGGCGCTTTCGTCGCTAGCTTGCGTGGCAGTACTAATTCGTACGTCTGCCAGTTGATTTAATTGCTTACTTACCTGCGATGAAATGAAGCCGTAGTACACCGCCGTTTCAAGGCCATTCTTACGCGCTACGCTTTCATCAAACACCGATACTTGGGTTTTCTGAAAGTATTCGTCGCGGGTTTTTTGGTTGGTGACAAGCAGATCGTTAGCCAGCACGGCTTTTACCTGTGTGGCAAGCAGACTATTTATTTGCTGATAGCTTGGTTGAATAAAGTAGGTAACAACAGAAACGTAAGACACAATTTGGTTTATCAGCAGCAAGATGCCAATAAGCATTACGGTTTGCCCAAACGCACTCTTTGGAATTAAGCGCATGGCAAACCTTTAGACAAAATCGTGCTGCTGAGCTGGAAGTACATGGTGAAGCTAAACTTGTTCGCCGTCTGGCACAAATACGTAGCCTAAACCCCAAACGGTTTGTATATAACGAGGGTTTGCAGGGTCTGCTTCTAGCATGCGGCGCAAACGTGAAACCTGCACGTCTATGCTGCGCTCAAGTGCACTGTAGTCACGCCCCCTTGCTAGGTTCATGAGTTTGTCACGAGACAATGGCTCGCGAGGGTGCGTTACAAGCGATTTTAATACCGCAAACTCACCGCTGGTTAACGTAAGCGGCTTATCAGCTGCTGTCATTTCGCGGGTAGCAAGGTTAAGTTTGAAGTCGCCAAACTCAATAATCTGCACATCTTTAGACGGTGCGCCAGGCGCTTCAGAGCTGCGACGACGCAATACGGCTTTCGCTCTCGCTAATAATTCTCTTGGGTTAAACGGTTTGGGTAGGTAGTCATCTGCGCCCATTTCAAGGCCAATGATTCGGTCTACTTCGTCGCCTTTTGCAGTAAGCATGATGATGGGCATATCGTTTTCAGACTGGCGAAGTCGACGACAAATAGAAAGTCCGTCTTCGCCTGGCAGCATAAGATCTAACACCATAAGATGAAAATTCTCGCGCTCTAACAATCTGTCCATCTGCTCTGCATTTGCGGCACTGCGAACCTGATAACCTTGCTCTAATAAATAGCGCTCTAGTAGGCTACGAAGACGCATATCGTCATCCACAACGAGAATTTTTGAGGTTTCCTGACCCATACTCATACCTTTTGAAATACTTTTTCTTTCACTATAACCACAAGGTAAGAAATACAAAAGAGAGAAAACGTAAAAGGTGTGTAGTGATTGTTACAAATAGTGTCTATTGAATAAAATCAACCCGTTATTAGCTTAAGCGCTAGCCGCTATTTTTAAAAAGAGCGGCCTGAACAGCACCTTAGCAATAGCTGTTCCTATTTGAACATTAGAACATTAAGGGCTTTTGTATCGGCTTCACCGCTTAAGGTTGAAAGATATAACGATGTTATTGCCTCTATTCCATTAACGTGTTGCTCAAAGAAGGTATCGCTAAGTTGGGTGGCGAACCTTTGCCATGCACTTGCGTACTTCGCCAAAAATGCCTGGTGCCCCCATTCACTTTGGCGCAGCTTAACGCGTGCAGGTGCAAAGAAAATTTCGGCATCTAATGCTTTTGGGTTTGGTTTTTCTTCTGCTTTCCAGTCTGTAGCGCCAATCAGCGTAACCTTTGCTAGCTTTTCACCTAGCACGTCAGTAAGTGCGTTTATAAGCGCGCCGTTTGCTGCGAAGTCTAATAACCAATATTGTTCGGCGCTTAACAGTGCCGCAACATCATCATAGCTCAGTACGTCATCGTAGCAATTTGATGCCTTCACCATGTCTACATTACTTTTAGAAGTAAGACCGATAACGCGATAGCGGGCATTGCGCTTCGCTTTTTGATCTTTAAGCAACTGTGCGGTGCCCAGCGCGGTTTTACTTGAAGCGCTAGAGAGTAACAAGGATTCACCGTTAGAGGTATCGGCCACAAAGTCGTCTAGCACAAACGAGGTCATATACAGCGGTCTAAAGTTTAACTGCCAGGCTTCTCTAGATGGGTTGTAGCCTGGGTCCTTAGCACAGCGAAGGTATTGGTCGTACACGGGGCTAATGCTTTTGCGCTTTTCGTGAATGTCGCTAAAACCATGGTCGGCAACTTTGCCGGCTTTTATTATCCAATGGTTTGCCATAGGCAAGTAGCCAAATACTTTTTCGCCTTCTTTAACATCTGCATGGCGGCTTGCTTTAACCGTGGCAAAGCCCCACACAGGCACTATGCCAAAGCCAACTTCTTCGGTGGGAAAAAAGCCCCAATAGCCCATTTTAAAACCCAGCGCGGCATAGGTAATGTTGTTTGCAGAAAAACCAAAACTGTCGGTTTCTAACAAAACCTCATCCTCATGCAACTGCGCTATATCAAAGGTGGTTTGCACGGTTTTTGTTTGGCTAAGGTTTTCTTGGTTTACCCAAATTTGTTGGCTGGTAAATGTTGTCATACAGTGCGCTTCCTTGGTTCTTTCCCACTAGACTGAACCAGTTACGCACACAATACGACTTACAGTTGTAAATATATTGATATAGTAAAAATGTATAGTGCAAGACATTAAAGAGCGAAGAACGCATAGCTCTAGTAATACGTAGTGTTAACAATGCGTAGCGCTAAGAGTACACTGTGAAAAATGTATATTCAGGAAATAAACGCACTACTCGTCGGTGCTTAACCAGTCCATCTGATGGCCTGCTCTGCGCTTCTTATTAAGAATATCCTCAAGCAGCGGAGACAGAATTAGCTCCATGGCTAAGCCCATTTTTCCACCTGGCACCACCAATGTATTGATGCGCGACATAAAGGCGCCGTCGATCATTTTCAATAAATACGGGTAGTCGACGTTTTTCATTTCACGTCTAAAGCGCACCACTACAAAGCTTTCGTCTTGAGTAGGAATTTCGCGAGCACTAAATGGGTTTGAAGTGTCTACAGTTGGTACACGCTGAAAGTTAACGTGAGTGCGTGAAAACTGCGGCGTAATATAATGGAAGTAGTCGTCAAGGCCACGAACGATACTGCTCATTACCGCTTCGCGAGAATGCCCGCGGTCGGTAGTGTCGCGCACAATCTTTTGGATCCACTCTAAGTTTACGATTGGCACCATGCCTACCAACAGGTCTACATGTTTAGCTACGTCGTTTTCTTCTGTTTTAACGCCGCCATGCAGGCCTTCATAAAATAAAAGGTCTGTATTTTGAGGCAGGTCTTGCCATGGCGTGAAGGTACCTGGCATTTGATTAAACGGTACAGCTTCATCAAACGTATGCAGGTATTGTCTAAATTGGCCCGTTCCCGAGCTACCATATTCTCTGAAAAGTGATTCGAGTAACTCAAAGTCATTGGCCTTGGGGCCAAAATAACTGATATGTCTGCCTTGTTCTTGGGCTTTACGAATTTCAACTTCCATTTCAGGGCGCGTAAAGCGATGGAAGCTGTCACCGCCCACCACTGCTGCATTCACATTTAAGTTTCTGAAAATGTGGCGAATGGCGTTGGTTGTGGTAGTGGTACCCGCACCAGAAGAACCTGTTATTGCAATAATAGGATGTTTTACAGACATAGGGATTCTTGTTGGGAATGACGGGTACTAGTTATAAGCTGATGTGAGATAAGAATCAAGGGGAGTGAAGTTAGCAAAGGAGTCACAAACGTTGCAACTCCTGTTTGGCTGCTTGCACCTAGAAGCGTATTCTCGAGAGGCTTACCAAGTTATTCGGCGTCATCTTCTTGTACATTTGCGTCAAGTTTGTCCAGCGAGCCAAGTTTATTAAAGCTAATCATGTCGCGTAGTTCTTTACCGTATTCGTCCCCACGCTCAGAGTATTTGTTAAGGCCATAGCTTAATGCAACGCCAGTAATCGCTTCTCCTTTTTTGCGAAGATTCTGTCGAATATTACGTAGGGGTTTGTAAGCATCATGGGTATTCAAATTTAACATGTAACTTTTTACAGAATCGGCAGGCGAGCGAAAATCTGCCACTTCATGGGTTTTATTGGTGTCTCGCGATTTAGGCACAATTCCACAGCCTTTGGTGAAGCACCACTGGCCAAAAAAGTTGTTGCCTAATTTGGCGAATCGAGATGTACCCCACGCACTCTCGTTAGCCGCTTGTGCTATCGCTAATGACACCGGAATAATATCAGCACGGCGCAATAAAATCGTACAGGCTGACTCTTGTTCTAGTTCATCGTCTTCAATACGGAATTTTGTTATAAATTCGTTTAATTGGTTTGTTTTACCAGTATCGCATGCGCTTTCAATTTGCTGTCTGTCAGCTACGAATTCTTTGTTTAGATCTACAACAATAGGGGTGAAGTATTCAAAGAATGCGGCTTTTCTGTCGGGGCCAGCGGCGTAAGCAGTAAAGTCTGGCGCTGGCTCTTTAGCGAAAAATGCAAACCACGACACAATAATGGCCAATGACACTACCGCAACTGCCACAAAGGCTTTGCTATTTAACATCAGGTGATACCTCTCTATTTGTATGAATTTCTCGCCTGACACAGCGAATTACCTGAACTCATACTTATTAAACATACATGGTCTAAAACATATCGCAAACTTTGGGATGGATAGAAAGGTTAAGCTTATCTAATAAAGGCGCTGGATTTTCGCCATTTAAGCAACGTAGAAAACGTTGTTTACTGATGCGACGGTGACCATGACGGCTAGAAAAGACTTATTGTTATGAGGAAGAATAAATGGTGAACGCAGCGCATTGCTGCGTCCACTAAGCTAAGTGACAGGTACTCAGCTTTTTTATTTTGTTAGCACTTACTGTGCATTTGCCTCGCGGGCAATGGCTCGATATGCAATATCGTTGCGGAAGTAAACGTCTTTAAACTGAATGGTTTTAAGCAATTCGTACGCTTTTTGCTGCGCTTCAGTTACGCTATTGCCTAGTGCTGTCGCACAAAGCACACGACCGCCAGCAGTTACTACTTTTCCGTCTTTAAGCGCTGTACCCGCGTGGAAAACTTTACCTTCAAGTTTTTCTGCTTCTTCAAAGCCAGTGATTTCGTCGCCTTTGTCATAGCTGCCCGGATAGCCGCCCGCGGCTAGTACAACGCCTACGGCTGCTCGGTCGTCAAAAGCAATGGTTTTGCCTGCTAGTTCACCTTTACAGGCTGCTTGGCAAAGCGGTACTAAATCAGACTGAAGGCGAAGCATAATGGGCTGGGTTTCAGGGTCGCCAAAGCGGCAGTTATATTCAATAACCTTCGGTGTACCGTCAGCCATTATCATTAGGCCCGCGTATAAAAAGCCAACATAGTCGTTGCCTTCAGATGCCATGCCATTCACGGTTGGCATAATCACTTCATCCATAATGCGGTTATGAATGTCTGGTGTAACCACTGGTGCTGGTGAATAGGCGCCCATGCCGCCTGTATTTGGCCCTTTATCACCATCTGCCGCACGTTTGTGATCTTGGCTGGTGGCAAAAGGCAGCACGTTTTTACCGTCTACCATTACGATGAACGACGCTTCTTCACCGTCTAAGAATTCTTCAATAACAACACGACTGCCTGCTTCACCAAACGCGTTGCCTGCTAGCATGTCTTTAATTGCGTCCTCGGCTTCTTCAAGGGTCATGGCAACAATTACGCCTTTGCCTGCAGCAAGGCCATCAGCTTTAACCACAATAGGCGCGCCCTTTTCTCGTACATAAGCAATGGCAGGGTCTATCTCGGTAAAGTTCTGATATTCGGCAGTAGGAATATTGTGGCGTGCTAGAAAGTCTTTAGTGAAAGCTTTCGAGCCTTCAAGCTGCGCAGCGGCTTGTGTAGGCCCGAAAATCATTAGGCCTTCATTAACGAACGCATCTACAACACCTGCAACTAGCGGCGCTTCAGGACCAACAATGGTCAGTTCAACGTTGTTTTGTTTAGCAAAAGAAACTAGCCCAGCAATATCGTTAACATCAATTGCTACGTTTTCTAGCTTTGCTTCGGTTGCAGTGCCTGCATTACCCGGCGCTACAAAAACTGTTGATACATCAGAAGACTGCGCAGCTTTGAAAGCCAGCGCGTGTTCGCGGCCACCGCCGCCAATTACAAGTACGTTCATGAACTGTTCCGTTTTGTGTGTTATTTGTTAGGTTTTATAAATTTTAGTGTCATGCGATTACTCTCGCCAATCGCCATGTATTTTTCGCGGTCTTGGTCATCTAACGCTAAACGTGGTGGCAGTGTCCATACACCTTTAGGGTGGTCTGCACTGTCCATTGGGTTTGCGTTAACATCGCTGCTGGCTTCTAATACAAAGCCTGCTTTTTCAGCTGCTGCAACTACATAGCTGCGCTTCATATAACCGCTTTTCTGCATTGCATCATTTTCAGCGCTTTCCGGAAGCTCGTGCTCTACCACACCCAATACACCACCTGGCTTAAGTGCCGTGAAGAACGCGCCAAACGCATTGTCGATGCCTTCATCGCCTTCGCGCATGTACCAGTTGTGTACGTTACGGAAAGTAAGCACCATATCAGCGGTGCCAGCATCAATAATATCTAATGCTTTTGTTGGGTGGAATGCAGTAACGGTAGCGCCTTGGTATTTTTCACCGGCTTCGGTCTTCTTTTTAAACGCTGCTAGTGCTTTTTTGTAGTACTCGTTTGAGTTTTCATCTACATAGAAGTGTGCCGCAACATACTTGCCGCTTTCCTTAACTACAGGGTAAAGGATGTCGGTATACCAACCACCACCTGGAGACACTTCAACTACTGTCATATTAGGCTGAAGGCCAAAGAAGCGCAGTGTTTGTTGAGGGTTGCGGTATTCGTCACGCGCTTTTGCTTTAGATGTACGTAGGTCGCTCATGGCGGCGTCTGAAATAGCATCGGCAGTAGCAAAGCCTGATGACATACCAAGTGTAGCGGCTAACACGAATTGGGCTAACTTCTTCATTTTTATTTCCTTTCTGTCGTAGGTGTTGTCAATTGTGATAACAGTATTACTACAATTTACTGTAGGACAGATCAAGCCTACCAGTTAACCATGACAGTCACTCTACACCCCAACAGAATAAATCGTATCTTTATCGCTTTAGGTTTGAGGCGCTTTAAGGACGCTTAATTATATAGCCCTTTGAACAGGGATATTGTGACAAGCGCCTTCGATAAAACACTTTAAATAAAACACCTCTATGGCATTGGCGCCGCAGAGGTGCTTCATTTGCGTGCGTGCGTGCGTGCGTGCGTGCGTGCGTGCGTTCGCTCGCAAAGCGATAGCGTACAATTAGTGACGGAAGTGGCGCATGCCTGTGAACACCATAGCAATGCCGTGTTCATCAGCGGCATCAATGACTTCTTGATCGCGCATTGAACCGCCTGGCTGAATAACCGCTTTAATACCGGCTTCAGCTGCAGCGTCGATGCCGTCGCGGAATGGGAAGAATGCGTCAGACGCCATTACAGAGCCTGCTACTTCAAGGTTTTCATCCGCTGCTTTAATGCCTGCAATTTTCGCAGAGTATACGCGGCTCATTTGGCCTGCACCTACGCCCACTGTCATACCATCTTTGCAGTAAACAATGGCATTAGACTTCACGTATTTTGCTACTTTCCAGCAGAACATAAGGTCACGAAGTTCGTCTTCGCTTGGCTTGCGCTTTGTCACAACTTCTAGGTCTTCCATTTCAACCATACCGAAGTCGCGCTCTTGCACTAGTAGCCCGCCGTTTACGCGTTTGAAGTCATAGCCTTCAGTAAGTTGACCAGCCCAATCGCCACACGCAAGAAGACGCACGTTTTTCTTCGCGCTAACCACTTCTTTCGCTTCATCGCTTACCGTTGGTGCAATAATCACTTCAACGAATTGACGGTCAACAATGGCTTGGGCAGTTTTGGCGTCTAGTTCGCGGTTAAACGCAATAATGCCACCAAACGCTGATGTTGGGTCGGTTTTAAAAGCACGGTCGTAGGCACTTAGAATGTCGTCACCAATAGCAACACCACAAGGGTTAGCGTGCTTTACGATAACGCATGCTGGCTGTTCGAACTCTTTAACGCATTCAAGCGCGGCATCGGTATCGGCGATATTGTTGAATGACAACTCTTTACCTTGTAGCTGGGTAGCGGTAGCCACAGACGCTTCTTGGATGTTGTTTTCAACATAGAACGCTGCTTCTTGGTGGCTGTTCTCGCCATAGCGAAGGTCTTGCTTCTTAGTCAGCTGCATGTTGTACGTGCGTGGGAACTCACTGTGCTGGTGGTCGCAATCTGCTTCGCAGCCCGTGCTGTCTAAACGCGCACCAAAGTAGTTTGCAATCATGCCGTCGTATTCAGCAGTGTGTTCGAAAGCTTTAATCGCAAGGTCAAAGCGCGTGTTGTACGTTAATGAGCCTGCATTGTCATTCATTTCTGCAAGCACGCGACCATAGTCAGACGCATTTACAACAATGGTAACGTCTTTATGGTTTTTCGCTGCTGCACGCACCATTGTTGGGCCACCGATATCGATATTTTCAATAGCGTCTTCTAGCG
The DNA here is from genome assembly GCF_042848195.1 of Alteromonas sp. MTD1. Lineage (NCBI taxonomy): Bacteria > Pseudomonadati > Pseudomonadota > Gammaproteobacteria > Alteromonadales > Alteromonadaceae > Alteromonas > Alteromonas sp. MTD1. Next base: position 210,754 of record NZ_BTGG01000002.1, on the reverse strand, counting down.
TGCAGTCTTCGTTGGCCACTGTGGCGGCAAATGGATAAAGATTTACCACTACCAAGTCGATTGGTGCGATGTTGTTTTCTTCCATTACTGCTTCGTCAACGCCGCGACGAGCAAGAATGCCACCGTGAATTTTCGGGTGAAGTGTTTTTACACGTCCAGCCATAATTTCTGGGTGACCTGTGTGATCAGAGACTTCTTTAACAGGTAAGCCAGCATCAGCCAGTAATTTCGCAGTACCGCCCGTCGACAGAAGCTCTACGCCAGCGTTATGCAGCGCTGTCGCGAAATCGAGGATACCAGTTTTGTCAGAGACACTAAGGAGAGCACGTTTTATAGGTTTTGGAGTTTGCATAAATTTTAAGTTTCTAATGTTGTAGTGTTGAAACAAAAAGAGCACCGTGTGGTGCTCTTTGGAGGGCAAAGCCCTTGGAATCTTAGTTCATGCCGTATTGCTTTAGCTTCTTGCGAAGTGTGCCACGGTTGATGCCCATCATGATGGCCGCGCGGGTTTGATTGCCGCGTGTGTAAGTCATGACTTCTTCTAGCAGCGGCGCTTCAACTTCTGCCAATACCATTTCGTAAAGGTTATCGATGTTAGCGTTGTCCAGTTGCTTTAGGTACTTGTTAACCGCTTGCTTTACAGAATCACGCAGTGGCTTTTGTGCTTGCGTTTGTGAAGGCGTAGTTACTGTAGTAGTAAAAGGTGAAGTCACGTTTTGATCGAACATAATACTGTGTTGCTCTTAAGTTAGTCATCACTATGCTGCAGGAGAAATCTGTCGGGTTTCTCGTGTTTGCAGCGCTTGAAAATATGCATTAAGTGCTTCGAGTTGCTCATTTGCATCATCGATAGCGTTAAACGTTTTACGAAACTGACGGTCCGTATCATGTTCCGAAAGGTACCAGCCCACGTGCTTACGGGCTATTCTCACACCAGAGATGTCACCGTAAAAATCTTGCACGTTTGTTACATGCTCGCGCAAAATTTCATACTGCTCTGACAACGGAGGTGGTGCTAGGTTCTCGCCCGTTTCAAGGTAGTGTTGAATTTGATTAAAAATCCAAGGCCTACCCTGCGCGCCGCGACCTATCATCACACCATTCGCTCCGGTGTAATCTAATACCTTTTGTGCTTTTTCAGGAGAAGTAATATCGCCATTTGCAATGACAGGAATCGAAATTGCTGCCTTTATTTTGCGAATGGTGTCGTACTCTGCTTCTCCTTTATACATACATGCTCGTGTTCTGCCGTGAACCGCGAGCGACTGTATGCCGTTTTGCTCTGCAATGCGGGCTATTTCAACCCCATTGCGATTTTCTGGATTCCAGCCGGTGCGAATTTTCAGCGTTACCGGAACATCTACCGCATTAACTACGGCTTTAATGATCGCTTCCACTGTGTCTGGGTATTGAAGCAACGCAGAGCCTGCAAGCTTCTTATTCACCTTTTTGGCAGGGCAACCCATGTTGATATCGATAATTTGCGCACCGTTCTCAACATTGAATTGCGCCGCTTGAGCCATAAGCTCAGGATCGGCCCCAGCAATCTGTACTGAGCGAATACCTTCTTCGCCCTCGTGATTCATTCGAGCTTGCGACTTCGCGGTGTTCCATACCTTCGGATTACTCGAAAGCATTTCAGACACCACAAGCCCCGCACCTAAGCGCTTACACAATTGGCGGAATGGCCTATCAGTAACGCCAGCCATGGGAGCCAACATCAAATTGTTCTCTAACGCGTATGGTCCAATTTGTATTGATTTTTGCATGGTTTGTCGTATAGCTCGTTATCTAAAACTGCACAGAAATTAAACACCCGGCTAAAACGGGGCGCTAAGTGTACGCGTTTTCGCAATGCTTGAAAAGGCTAAAAATCACACAAAATTTCACTAAGTGCTCTTGACAGTGAAAAAAAACTGTCACATTAAAGAGCTAACGTAGTTTTATTGTGTGAAATTTAATCAAAAGTCTTACAGCCCCCGAATTAAAAGGGCTGTAATGTGAAAAAAATTAACAATTTGTTAGTGTTTTTTCCCCGACACCCGTGCCCATTCTCCATCAATGGCACTTGGCTCAAGGTCAATATCTTGTTTATAGGCGCTTTCAATACTGTTTACTTGTTCGGCTAAAATACCCGACAGCACAAGAAGGCCGTCTCTTTTACAGTATCCAGTAATAATACTTTGCAGTTCTAAAAGTGGGCCCGATAGAATATTGGCCATCACAACGTCGGCTTCTAGGGATGGTTGGTTTTCTGGTAGGTATACGTCTAAACGGTCTTCTACACCGTTTCGGCGTGCGTTTTCTTCGGTGGCCTGAAGCGCTTGTGGGTCGATATCGATACCAATAACGCGTTTCGCTCCAAGTTTCAGGGCTGCAAGTGCAAGAATGCCCGAGCCACAGCCGAAATCCACAACGGTTTTACCCGTCATATCAATGCCATCAAGCCAGCGAAGACAAAGTGCTGTGGTGGGGTGTGTGCCAGTGCCAAAAGCAAGCCCTGGGTCTAGCATCACGTTTACTGCAGTAGGGTCTGGAACGTCCCGCCAGCTTGGGCATATCCAAAGACGCTCACCGAACTGCATAGGATGAAAGTTGTCCATCCATTCGCGTTCCCAGTCTTTATCTTCTAATGGCTCTAGCTTGTATTTAAAATCTTTGCCCAACACCTTGGCTTTGCCCAAACGTGCGAGAATGCCTTTCATGTCAGCATCGGCTTCAAACAAACCCACTACCTGCGTATCTGGCCATAACAATACTTCGCCAGGCTTAGGCTCGTACATGGGGGTATCTTTTGCGTCAACATAAGTTACTGCTTGTGAGCCGTTAGCGGTCATCATGTCGCCAATTGCTTCAGCGGTATCAGACGTTGTGTTAATTCGTAATTGTAGCCAAGCCATAATGTTCTATTACTAAGGTATTTCCTCTATTGTACAACTGGTGACATTTAAACAAAATGCAGCAATGCAAATTAAACAGTGCGACTATCGCCCTGCACTGGCAAAAAGCTATGCGCAAATTGGCAATCATTTATGAGTGAGTGGCCTTATCGCAAAGGGTTAGCAAACTAGCCTTTTGTATGCTGGTTAATTAAATAGAAAGCATTATAGTCATACTATAAAACGCTGCTTATGAAGAAGGCACATTACACTTATGCGCATAGCCGCTTTATTTACAGTCTTACTGTATTCATTCATCGCTTCATCTGAACAATTAGATGTGGTGGTTGGATGGGACAAACCGCCTTATGTTATGTCAGCCGATCATTCTGGTTTTGAATTAGAGCTGACTCGTGCCATTTTGAAAGAGTTAGGGCACGAACTGTCTCCCATTTATGTCCCTTTCGGACGAACAGCGCGCTTGCTAAAAGATGATGCCGTAGATATCGCACTAACCCTAAACAAAGCGCACAAGGTGTCGGCTGATATTCTTAGCGACCCCTATGTGGTGTATCAAAATGTTGCTGTTACCCGTGAAGACAGAAACATTAAGGTAAATGGCTTAGCCAGCTTAAGAGGAAAAAGCATCATTGCCTTTCAAACTGCTAAAAATGTGCTTGGTAAGGAATATGGCAATACCCTTGCGTCACAACCGAATTATCTCGAAATGGCAAGGCAAGACAGGCAAGTGAACATGCTAATGTTGGGAAGCGTAGATGCGGTGATTATGGATAGAAACATATTTAGCTACTTTAAAGCGCAAAATGACGCCTATGCTGACGATGCTGTCACTATTCACGAGCTTTTTCCGGTTTCAGCATACTGTGCAGGTATTCCCAACCCAAAGTTGCGCGCGCAGTTTAATGCGACACTGAAGAAATTTTTTGAAGACGGCCGTTATCAAGCATTACTCACACGGTTTAGGCTAGAGAATTTGTTCGATAAACTGGTAGAGCAGCAGTTACATATAAATGAAAGCTAACGCTTTTTAATACGGGGCCGCAAATATAAAGAAATATACAGATACAAAAAAGCCCCACTTACACGAGGCTTTTGAAAAACTTAGACATTTTCGGTTAGCTAGCTAATTTGCGACCTAGCCTGGCTTTTTCACCCAAGCACTACACCAACCATTTGCATTAACGAGTTTTCCAGGGAAAATGTTACAAGGGCGGTACTGCTCACCATCTGAACCTTGCACATACATGCAGTTAGAACACTTCGCGCCATCTACCGTTGACTCTGGCTTATAATTAAGCGCCTTTGCGGTTGCATCGTCTGCGCTAAGTTGTTCTTGCGCTTGCGCTCGCAGTGCAACGCCACCCAAAGTAAGGCCAATTAACGTAGAGCCAGACAGCTTCAAAAAGTCGCGGCGGTTTACAGATTTCATAATATTCTCCTTAGAGACAGAAACGATAATGATTCTTTTTTATTCAGCGCCTTAAACGCAAAAACCTGCCCAAAGAGGCAGGTTTTTTGTACATACTTAAATACTATCTGTTTTCGCAGAAAGATCGAATAAAAAGTCTGTAAATCATTTGATCTGCATTAAATAAACTTCACCCTCTTGGGGAAATTCGACCTTTCACGCTAAGGCTAGTTCATTTTTGTTTAAGTTCAACGTTGGGTTTCGCATACGTGTACTGCGCTAGTCGCGATGTACTATGGTAGCTATCTAACCCCGAAATACATGCGCTGCCAGCACCTTCAATATCTGCGTATCCGTCTTCAGTAATTATGTCATTAGGTAAATGTAATTCATGAATTTCGCCAATTACCATTTCAGTGTCGTTCAATAACGTGAAATGCTGAGCAACTTTCAGCCCCATCTTTATGCTGCTTTCTTTAACATAAGGTGCGGGAAAATGTTCACTCATTTGTACGGTAAGCCCTACGGCGTCGAACTCGCTCTCATCTACTTCGTATCTCGCAGAGGTTTGGTGTGCTTTATCCACCCAATTAGTGTGCACATGATTTAACGTGTAGAAGCCCTGCTTTTTGATATTTCCCAGCGAGTCTCGCTGCACAGTGTGCGGACGCATAATCATGCCAAGCAAAGGTGGGTTTGCCCCAATGTGAACAACCGAACTAATAACTGCGAGGTTATGTGTAGTACCGTCAGTAGTGCCCAATAACACTGCTGGTTTAAACCCCGATAAGCTATTAATTAAATTAGCGCGGTAACGCTGTGCTAAGTTATCTATATCGCTTCTCGACAGTACCCTAGTCATTTTCTCGCTCCGCCTGTATCGAAATATCATCGCCGTGTTGATACACACTTAATTCTATGGGCTGGCAGCATACCTGACAATCAAGCACTTGTGTTTGGCCAACATCATACATTTCATCAATTTCAACATCATTGGGTGCCATACAATAGGGGCAAGAAAAGCCCATAGCACGCGTTAAACTCATATCTTCACCATAATTGTTCAATTCTATGGGCTTATTACGAACTGACATTTCCCCGTGATCATCTTATGACAATAAAAGGTATTTACCTGTAAGAGTAACGGTATTAGAAGAGGTGAGTGTGGGCAATAAAGTAGGCACGTGCCCGTGCTGTAGTCGGCATACAAGGCTAACCTTTCATCATCTTATTCCTAAGAAAATGCATCGTCGCACGTATTTCAAAAAACACTACACCAAAGAGCAGCTTCAGGCAGGCGTAAACATTTGCCGGCAGTGCCACAGTGGAATACATCGCTTTTACGATGAAATGACCCTTGCCAAGCAACTGCATTCACTGTGTTTACTTCAAGCCGATGAACAACTTTCTACATTTTTTAATTGGGTTTCAAAACAGCGAGTTAAGGTGTAAATATCACCTGAAGAAGGCCTGTACTTTCATGAATGCTTGATTGTGATACATGTATAAATATACACTATTCACGTTATTGGTTTATAAGAATGTGCTATGCGTAAAGACTTACCGCCGCGTTATTACCTCACGCATTTTTTTGAGTTTTTGAGCTTCTTTGAAGGGGCCAATCAAGAATTACTGAGTGACAGTGCGCAGCAATTTGTATCGCGTTTTAAGGCGTTAAGCGACGACAAGCAATGTATTGTGGTACGCGCAGCCAACAGAAAATACGCCGTAATAGACCGTTCTCAATTCAATTATGCAGAAATAAACAGCCCACAAGCACAAATTGACGAACTTGTTGATGAGGGTTGGTTTGGCGACTTATCTCACGCATCAACCAGTGATATTGCCGGTGTATTAACAAAAGACGCAATAGTTGAGTTACTTGGCGAATATGGCAGTACGCAGGGTTTAAACGCGCTGACCAAGCCAAAACTGATTGCCCTATTAGACGCTGAGATAAAGCAGAAGGGGTGGCCAACGCGATTCGCACTAGATCAGTACTTGGTTTGTTTGTTTGATGATGCATTGCGGTATCTTTTGTTTTTGTATTTTGGCAATACAAAGAGTCGCCTAAATCAATTTTCAATGCGTGACTTAGGCGTTATGCGCACACGTGCAGACTCGGTGTCAGACATAGCGCGCTTCGATCACAACAATGATGCACAAGCAGCATGGTACTACGCGAAGCATCACACTCAGCTCACCTATTATGACGATGACAAAATGCTGTCTTTGTCACACGATGACTTCCCCGCCACTGACGGTGTGTCGGCCTGTTTTTTTAAAGATCAGTTTCTCTATGCGCTAAGCCTTAAGCTGATGGATATAGATAGGGTAAACGGGCTTCGGATCATGTCGCTTGCCGAGAGCGACAAAGCCAAAGAAAAATGGTTAAGAGAAAGCTATAAAGATGGTCAGGTGGAAGAGGTCAAAGCCGCACTTGAGCAAATTATTGATAACCCTCAGTCTGATACGCTTCTTGCTTTTGCCGAAGACTTTTATGCGCGTAAATACCATAAGAAACGTACCAGCACGGTTACTGATATGCTGCGCAATGCAAGCCGCACACTTGCTATTGATGTGAGCCAAAATCAGCAGGTGGAAAGAGGTGTACTTGCCCATTATGCCCGTGAAGGCATTACTGGCTGGCGTACTGAAAATAGACTGTGGCGTAGTTTGTTTGGACTAACATTTTGGAAGCTGCTTTACGAAGAAGATACACTGGTAACAGAGTTTGACAGAAGGCCGCTTTCGCTAAAGCAAAATAACTTTTATGCCAAGTTTGAGAGCGGCATTGAAGCACTGTTAACGCAACTCGATAGCAAAGAAAAGTTACGCTTTCACGTGCACAAAATGGCTACGATGCACTATGGCAAAGTGAACAGCTTATTTATGTGGTCTAGCCATTTACTTACGCCTATTGAAGCGTTAATTGAGCATGCATCGCTTGACGCCATATACGCGCTGTTACGCATGATGTGTCGCGATTTTGAATCGTTGCGCGATGGCTTTCCAGACATAATGGTGTTTGATGGCACGCTGCGGTTTGAAGAAATTAAAGCACCGGGCGATCAACTAAGACGAAACCAGTTGGTGTCTATACAGCGTCTGCAGCAAGCCGGTTTTGACGTGGCGGTAACCACGGTGGAATGGGTACGCGACCCTGCTCAGCCCTACGTGGTGGTAGATATTGAAACGACAGGGGGTAACAACAGCTACAACCGCATAACGGAAATTGGCATGGTTAAATTAATAGCGGGCGAAGAAGTGGCACGCTATCAAACGTTAATAAACCCACAACGTCGAATTCCTTCCAACATAACTAGGCTCACTGGTATTTCAGACGAAATGGTGGCCGATGCACCTGTTTTCGAACAAGTTGCCGACGATATTGCCACGTTTACAGAAGATGCGGTTTTTGTAGCCCACAACGTTAATTTTGATTACGGCTTTATTAAGCAAGAATTTGCACGACTAGAGCAGGTATATAGAAGACCGAAAATGTGCACGGTGCGCGAAATACGCCGCACTTATCCAGGGCTGCCGTCCTATTCTCTTGCTAACCTTACTAGACACTTTGAGATCACGATGGAACGTCACCACCGAGCGTTAAGCGATGCAAAAGCGGCGGCAGAGCTATTGAAACTTGCCTTTGAAAAAGACGATGAAGCTGTAGTCAGCAAGATAAATAGCGCCTGAGAACTACCTCAACGTTCATCACCTAAAAGTGAACGAAAACGCGCGTTGTGCGTAATATTGGGTGTTTTGTGTGGTATTGAGTTTTAATAATGAGTTTAACTGAAGAACAAGAATCTCGCGTGATTGAAATGGCGTGGGAAGACAGAACCCCTTTCGAGGCAATTGAACGCCTATACGGTTTACCTGAGAAAGACGTTATTAAGCTTATGCGTAAAAACCTTAAGCAAAAAACGTTTAAAAACTGGCGCGCTCGGGTAACTGGAAGAAAGACCAAACATGCTAGTTTGCGCCCAGAGGGCGTGGACCGAGGATATTGTCCGTCTCAGTACAAGCCGAAGGGCGCCAACAAGTAAGTTTTCTCAAAATAGTAAGCCTTTCCTAAAAAGTTATTCTCTTACTCTTCAGGTTCGCCACTGTCGGTGGGGGTGACGGTTGTGATTGGCAGCAAAAACGCCATAAGCTGCTGACGTAGCGGACTTGGAAAAATGATAGTGTTGGACGACTGCGCAATTGATTTAGCGTGATGTACCTGTCGCCAAAGATTATTGTAAGTATCGCTTTCTGCCTGCAGCTTCTCTACCCGTTGCATTAGGTCTTCGATAAACTCTGATGGCGTCATTTCTGGACGCTTTTTTATCTCTAGTGCCAGCGACTTTACCACGTATGCTTCCCACTCTTTTCTGTAGCTGTCTGTTAGCCGTTCTGGATAAAGTGTTAGGTCTGCAATGTCTTGTGCTAAATCAACAATGTCTAGTGGGTCGTCGAATAATACGCGAAAAGCAAGCAGCACATCGTCTGAAAGTCGGGATATGGGGAGTTTTTCTTTTAACTGAGCGTATCGGCTGATCACAATTGCACCTTTCACTTCACGTTGCATTTGTACGTGTCGAAACGAACTTCGACTTCAACTTATACTAAAGTATAAAAAACGAGGTGTTTTTAAGAAAGCCGATGAGATTAAAAATACGTAATAAGAATCTTATGAACTCTGCAAAGGTGTGAAGCGTAACCCATTATGCACTGTTAAAGTGTGTACGCGTTCTTGCTGTTTGGCCCATCGTTTGATGGGCCTTTTTTTATTGTGTTAAAGATAGCTTGATGCCTGCTAGTATGCGACTAACGCTATCTACAACATCGGTACGAACAAACCATTCTAAATCATGAGTTGCTGAGACAACTCCGCTAAACTCAATAGAGCCGCCATGTCCGGTACCGAGAAAGTCTTCAATTAATTCAGCACGAGCGCCAAAATCATCATCTATGTACGAATAGTACGCAAAATATTCTATCGGGTAAGGCGAAGTGCTAGTAAAAAGAGTAAATTCACCACTTGCACCAACAACCAATTTTTCGGCAGGGCTGTCTACGCGCTGAACCAGTTCGATAAAAGCAGTATCTTGATCGTTTAATCGATAACGATATTCTCCTCTTATAAAGCTGCCGCTAACCATCCGCTCAATACTGGCTTCATAGCTATGACGCTGATTCATGCGCGCTGAATATTCAATTTCTACGTATTCGTCTTCGTTACCGAAGGTAAAAGCTTGGTCGGCCTGCGCATTGCCTAATTGTCCAATCACCACTTCTAACGCACTGTTATTTTTAAGCGTTCTTACATGCCTAACACCTGTTATCCAACCGTCTTTTGATAAACCCGTAGAAGAAACTCGGCCCTTGAAAGTAGGAATAACCCCTATTTCTGTTTTTCCGTAGTCTCCCTCGTGACGCATAAACAAACGACGCGCATAAATGTAGTCCGTGCTTTCGCTGCCAAAAGTGTTATGACTAGATGAAAAGTCGTCACCTGTTACCACGAAACTGTTGATTGACCATGCATCAGTCACATTTAGCGAAGGGTAATAGCGCAGGCGATATTGTTCGCGGCTGGGTCTATTTGACCGGTTATCGTAACGAATTTGTATGTCGAGTTTCTGTGAAAACACAGCTGTGTTTGCACTTACTGGGAAGATAAAACAGGCTGTAAGCAAAGCGTTGAAAAGTAGAAAAACGGCGGTACCGCGCACGCACAATCCTTAGTACATTAATTTTTGTTTAGTGTATACGCATCTTGAAGTAATACGGGTTTAAAGTAAAAAAAAGCCGACAAGGCTGCCGGCATAAGTGGAGGTGGACTCCAATAAGTTTTGAATCGGTTCAACAGAGCGATTCGGGAATACACATAACTCAATAGCTTGGGACAGGGAGATGTCTCAAAACATGTGATAAGTATAGAGCGTCAGATTGAATGAAAAAATTGCTAAAAATTGATTGTTGTAATCGGAAAAGTAGAATGTATAGCAAATTTTTTGAGGAAAATTGAGCCGCACATAATGTGACGTGCGGCCCAAAGGGGGATTAGGCTAAACCTAATTTCTTCTCGAGGTAGTGAATGTTGGTGCCACCTGCAAAGAAGTTTTCATCGGCCATAATAGCGCGTTGAAGTGGAATATTGGTTTTAATACCTTCTACTACAATCTCTTCGAGGGCATGACGCATACGTGCTATAGCTTCGTCGCGACTTTCGCCAAAGGTAATAAGCTTACCAATCATTGAGTCGTAATATGGCGGTACGTGGTAGCCTGCATAAATGTGCGACTCCCAACGAATACCTAAACCACCTGGCGCATGGAACATATCAATAGGACCAGGGCTTGGAATAAAGGTATTTGGATCTTCCGCGTTAATACGGCATTCAATAGCGTGACCGCGAATTTGAATTTGCGATTGGTCTATTGATAAAGGCTGACCTGCGGCAATACGAAGTTGCTCTTTAATTAAATCAACGCCCGTGATCATTTCAGATACCGGGTGTTCAACCTGAATACGCGTATTCATTTCGATGAAATAGAACTCGCCATTTTCGTATAGGAACTCGAAAGTACCTGCACCGCGATAGCCAATTTCAATACAAGCACGACGACAACGATCACCAATTTTAGTGCGCATTTGCTCTGAAATACCCGGTGCCGGTGCTTCTTCTACCACTTTCTGGTGACGACGCTGCATAGAGCAGTCACGCTCACCAAGGTGAATAGCGTTACCTTGACCGTCGGCAAGTACCTGAATTTCAACGTGACGTGGATTTTCAAGGAACTTTTCCATGTAAACCGTTGAGTTACCAAAGGCAGCGCCAGCTTCCGCTTGCGTTGTTTCAATAGCTTTAATTAGCTCACCTTCGCTGCGCACTACGCGCATACCACGACCACCGCCGCCGCCCGCAGCTTTAACGATGATTGGGTAACCAATGCGTTTAGCAATGGCTTTGTTGCGTTCTACGTCGTCAGTTAGCGGGCCGTCAGAACCAGGTACACACGGTACGCCTGCCTTTTTCATGGCGTTGATAGCAGAAACTTTGTCACCCATAAGGTTAATAGTTTCAGCTTTAGGGCCAATGAAAATAAAGCCGCTCTTTTCTACCGCTTCAGCAAAGTCTGCGTTTTCTGCTAGGAAACCGTAACCAGGGTGAATTGCAATAGAGTTTGTGACTTCTGCAGCAGCAATAATGCGAGGTATGTTCAGGTAGCTTTCGGTTGCCGATGCTTTACCAATACAAATTGATTCGTCAGCCAGCAACACGTGCTTTAAGTTTTTATCCGCAGTAGAGTGCACCGCAACGGTTTTGATGCCTAGTTCTTTACAGGCTCTCAAAATGCGTAGGGCAATCTCACCACGGTTAGCAATCAGTACTTTATCTAGCATAGTGAAGCACTCGCTTATTCAATGATGAACATTGGCTGGTCAAATTCTACAGGATCTTGGTTTTCAACCAGGATTGCCTTAACCACACCGGCTTTATCTGCTTCAATTTGGTTCATCATTTTCATTGCTTCAACAATACAAAGCGTGTCGCCCACTTTTACTTGTTGACCCACTTCAGCAAATGCTTTTGCTGTTGGAGAAGATGCACGATAGAAAGTACCCACCATTGGTGATTTAACAACGTGGCCTTCTGGTTGCGCAGGCTCTGCAGCCGCTGCTGGTGCAGGTGCTGGCGCTGCAGCAGGTGCCGCCTGAGGTGCCGCTGGTGCTGCAAAACTGTAATTTACTGGCGCTTGAACACCCGTTGGTCCACGGTGGATGCGTACAGACTCTTCGCCCTCAGTGATCTCAAGCTCAGCAATGCCTGATTCTTCCACTAGTTCGATAAGTTTTTTAATCTTTCTAATATCCATGTTCTGTCTCTGCGTTATTTTTTCGATTTCGGTAAGTTGATTGCTGCAGTTAGTGCTAGCGAATAGCCAATTGCGCCTAGGCCCACGATAACGCCGGCTGCAACATCAGAAAAATAGGAATGATGACGAAACGGCTCACGAGCGTGAACGTTCGACAAATGCACCTCAATAAACGGGATATTGACACTAAGCAGTGCGTCGCGAAGCGCCACACTGGTGTGCGTGAAAGCAGCAGGGTTGATAATGATGGCGTCAACCTTACCCATGGCGGCGTGCACGCGATCAATTAATGCGTGTTCAGCATTTGATTGAAAATGTTCAAGCGTAACGCTGCTAGACGACGCCTGTGCCTGCAAGTCATCAACGATGTCTTGAAGCGTTTGCGCACCATACTTTTCAGGTTCACGTTGACCTAACATATTTAGGTTAGGGCCATTCAATAACAAAATATTCATGTAGTTTGCTGCTATCTTCGGGAAAATGTCATGGTATTTGTCATTTCAACAAAGTTTTATGACAGTTGCACGAAAAAAAGCCAATTTTTTTGCTCGTTTATGGTGTTGACTACCGATTATAGAGATAGCAAAAGATTTCGCAGCAAAATACTGGTCTAATCAGGTGTTTTCGGTGCAAAGTTTTTTGCTTTTTACTATTTGTTTACATCCGGTGATGCGAGGTTCTGCGCAGTGTCTAGCAGCATGAATCAATGAAGAGACGGTAAAGAGACCCTGAAGATAGGGACACTAAGCATAAGTAAGTATACAAATGCGTTTGCGGCGTTGCGTTACCGCAAAAGAGGTATAAGCACATCAAGTGCTTTGTTCATGTATCATTGCGCTGTTTATCAATAATTAAGGGCTCTGCCGTGCGGTCGTTATCGTTGAAATTATTATTCATGCTATTCCTCTTTGTATTAGCACCACTTACTAAAGCACACAGCCATAAAGAAAAATACAAAGAAAAGCACCAGAGTGAACATGCCATGCATTCACGCATTGGCTATCACGGCATGGCTGTGTTTACTGATGACAGCGCTATTTTCGCCAGTCATTTACCGTTGTATCGTCAGCCCCACGACTTTCAAATTGTTTACAGATTGGCGTTTTACGACAAGGGCGTAGAACAACAGATTCAGCAATACCTTAACGAGAACAGGCGAAGCGATGGACAAGCAGTAATGACACTCCTGCCAGAACAGTTCGACTTAAATGAACTTGCCACGTCACAAACGCCAACGTTGAAAACCCGTTTCTTCATCGATCATTTTGAGCGTGGTGGGCAGCCCATGCTGTTCAACGATAAAAAAGAAGTGCATGTGAAATATGCTACGCCAGTGTTGGTCGAGCAGCTAATCATTGCCGATGGCGAAGCGTCAGAAAACGCTGGCAAAAAAGCAAATTGGTTCAGCGTTTCACTTCCTTCTAAACCACAAACCGCTAGGCTTTTTGTGCACAAAATAGATACCAAACCTTCTTTCGATGCCATTGTGTTAGCCAAAGGGTGTGAAGAGGCTGGGGCATACGAAGGTAATGTGTTGTCAATTGATGCTCTTCGCGACACTTTCGCGCATTGCGACAGTGTTGAAATTCCTTACGCTGACGCACAAGACTTCCAATAGGTCAGGTGATCACACGCTAGTTGATGGCGATGTCTTTGAAGGAAAAAGGCACGCTAATGTAGCGCCCATGATACTTCGCCACATAGATGCCAAAGTGCAAATGTGGCAGCGAAGAGAAGCCGGTGTTGCCCGAATAGCCAAGAAGTTGCCCCTGCTGCACGTACTGCCCACGCTCAACCGCTACACCTTGGTGGCGTAAATGGTAGTATTCGCCGGTGGTGCCATCGCTATGCAGTACCACCACATAATTAGCGTGGCTGGCATAGTCTGGTGTTGGACCACCCTTATTACCATCGGCTTTTGTGTCTATTACTGTGCCTTCTCTTGCGGCGAGCACTGGCGTGCCCACGGGTGCTGCAAAGTCGATGGCATAACGAGAAGCCCCACTGTGGCTAAATGCGCCATTAAACCCCTGCACAATACTGTATTTACTTGCTGGCTGTAGAGGTGACTTGTAGGCAAAATTACTCTCGTGTTGTGCGTTTATAGTGCCAACAGTCCACCTAACACGCATGTTCCTCCAAAATGCGTCTGCATCATCAATGTAACCGAGTGATACAGTGCTGTTCGAGGATAAAAACGTACTGATATGGCTCTTGCGCTCTACTTTTTTGCCATTGCCATTGCCATTGCCATTGCCATTGCCATTGCCATTGCCATTGCCATTGCCCGCTTGTTTCAAATAAAACTGTTTGGAATAGAGTGTAACCGCAACAGGAAGGTTTGTTTTTCCTACAAGCGTTAACTGCCAAACTTCAGCATTGTTAACTGATGGCGTTAATTCAAAACAAAAGCGATTGTTGTCAAAACAACCTTCTTGGCTTTCTTTGGTATTTAAAGGGTTATTTTGATTGTTGCCTTGGTTTAAGCGCTGCTTTTCTAATTCGTCCGAATTGTCTGAAAGCGGCTGGTCATTTTGTTTGGGGGCTCGTTTATCTAACGTTGCATCCGAAGCTGAGACTGCTATCAGTTGGAGCCATAAATATACCAGTAAAGCTGCTAGTAAACCTGCCAATAAAGCAAACAATGCCCCACGAGGCGTAAAAAAGCCTCGTGAAGCAGCAATAGGTTTACGGTGCAGTGTGCCCATTTACCAATGCGTTAACGTGATCTGAGAAGGCTTCTGCATTCATAAAGCCAGTCACTCGCGCTTTTTGAAGTTCTTCGCCCTGCTGATTGAAAAACAGTATGGTAGGCAAGCCTAGTACATTAAAGGTATCGAAAATCTCCTGTCGTTCAGGCGTGTTATCGGTTAAATCCATTTGCACCCACACCGTATTGCTAAGTGCGCTAACTACTTTTTCATTGGGGAACGTATACTTTTCAAATTCCTTACACGCCACGCACCAGTCTGCATAAAGGTCTACCATCACGGTTTTTCCGTCGCGGTTTGCTTCACTAATTTTTTGGCGAAGGTCGTTTAAGTCTCTGGCAATCACAAATTCAGGGTGGCTTTGCTTTTCGCCCCATAAACCTGCATTAATACCGGCTTGGTGCGTCAAGCCAATACTGCCCATAACGCCCATGGCCACAATAATGGCACGCACTAATTTCATTTTTGTGTTTGGTGACGCGCGATTAATAGCCCAGTAGTAACCAAATAAGCCAATGCTTAACCCTGCCCAAAGGAAGTCGGTATATACACTGTTCCAAAGTCGTTCAATAAACACAATGGCAACGGCAAGCATCATAAAGCCAAAGGTTACTTTTACTACGTTCATCCAGTTGCCAGCTTTTGGTAGCAGCTTGCCGCCAGTCATACCAAACAGAATAAGCGGTACGCCCATACCAATGCTTAATTGATATAGCGAAATAAAGCCCAGGGTCATATCGCCCGTTTGAGCAATAAATAACAAAATGCCGGTAAGCGGTGCGGTAGTGCAAGGAGACGCAATAAGCCCAGACAATACGCCCATGACAAACACGCCAACAAAACTGCCGGGAGTTTGGTTGTTACTCATATGCGTGAGCTTTTCTTGATATTTGGCGGGCAGCTGAATTTCAAAACCACCAAATAATGCAACGGCTAACGCCACAAACAATACAATGAATACAGCTAGTACAACGGGGTGTTGTAGTGCAGCTTGAAACTGTGCCCCCGCTACTGCTACTACTAGCCCCAGCAATGAGTAGGTAATGGCCATGCCTTGAACATAAACAAAGGTAAGCCAGAAAGCGTGCGACGTGGTTTTAGGTTTACCTTGCCCAATTACAATGCCCGACACAATGGGATACATAGGGAAAACGCACGGCGTAAAGGCTAGGCCAACGCCTAGTGCGAAAAACAGCGCTAGCGTAAGCGGTAAATTATCTTTATTAATTAACTGCTCGGCTAAGTTGAATTGTTGGCTTGCAACACCTTCTTCACCAGCACCATTTTGCGTTTCTGGGGTCTGGCTTTGTTGCCCATTAGCCAACGCTTCTAAATACACTACTTTAACGGTGGGCGGGTAACACAACCCAGCATCTGCACAGCCTTGGTAACGAATTTTTACCACACCATCTTTAGACGCGCTTTCTATCGGAACGGTAATAGATACATTGTTGTAGAACACTTCCGACTTACCATAAAACTCGTCTTCTATGGTTACCCCTTCAGGGTAAGCAGGCGTACCAATTTCAGCCTGCTTCGCTACGTATTTAAACTGCTTAAGGTATAAATAGTAACCGTCGGCAATCGTAAAGCTAATGGTAAGTTCATCGCCTTTTTGTGCGTAGTCCAGCATAAAAGCTTGGTCTACTGGTAAAAACTGCGGTTCATTGGCAAATGGGTCGTTAAACGCCTCGTTAAGCTGTGCCTGTGATGAAAAGCTTAATGTCAGTAATGCAAATGTCAGTAAAAACATAAACCATAAACGTGAAAGGCGGGGGGGCGGCATAATGTGGGTAAGTAAAGCGTTGATCATTGTTATAGTCTTTTTATTTGGTGCTTTGTAAATACTGTTGTAGCCATGTGCCGTAGCTGTGGCTGGCTTCGGCATTAAGTTCAAGCCATTCTGATACGTCATACGGGTGTAACTCGCTCACTTTATCGTAGGCTTCAAGCACGTAATGTGAATTGGTTTTAATAATGAGCTGGCATTCGGTGTCAGTTTGAATGCTGCTTTCCCACGCGTAAACTGATTGCACACCTCTAATGATATTCACACACGCTGCCAGCTTACTTTCAACTAGCTGCTTGGCAATATCGTGTGCTACCTCTTCGTTTGGTGCAGTGCAAAGCACAACTTTTATGGTCATAGTAAACCCTTTTATTACCTGTTTTAGCGCTATCTGTGCGTAATAAGAGTAGCGGCTGACATGAAGACTTACATAGGCTACGCTGATGCTAAGAAGACCTAGATAGCATGACTATTCTTTCACAGCGGCAGTATATCACGGTTGCTGTCGGTCGCTTATGTGCGCCAATTAACCGAAATAGGCGGCACCTTTTCTTGTTATTACGCTCAAAGCCCCTATAACAGGTTATGAATATTTAAGAGAGGAAGCATTTTGCGGTTTTTATTTATTTTGTTTGCCGTACTACCCATTTTGGAAATTGCGCTGCTGGTTAATGTAGGAAACATTATCGGCGGATGGAATACCATTGGCTTGGTTATTTTAACGGCGTTTATTGGTGCGTACTTTGTAAAACGCGAAGGCATTAGCACCTTACAAACCGCGCAAGCCAAAATGCAGCGAAATGAAGTGCCCGGCAAAGAGCTTGTTGAAGGCCTAATGTTGGTGGTGGCGGGCGTATTACTGGTAACGCCAGGCTTTGTTACCGACATCATCGGTTTTATGTTTGCACTGCCGGGCTCAAGGCACTTACTTGCTGCACAAGTTAGCAAACATATGAAAATGCGTGTGGTAGTACCGGGTATGGGTGCGGGGTTTGGCCCAGGAGCAGGGTTTAATCAAACCAACCAGCATAATCCATTCGGGCAAAATCCGTTTAATGCATCGCAGTCACAAAACGACAATGGTGACGTGTTTGAAGGCGAGTTCACCGACGACACCACAAACGACCCTGACAAGCGACTTAAATAGCGCGCGTTTTCTTTGCCTTTCATCTTCTGAAAGCTTGAGTTTCGAACACAAGTTCACCGCCCAAAAGGTAGTTTTAAAGCTGCCTGTTCATGCGCTTCACTTCAGGCAATTTTCTTTGTTGAACCCACAATAAGTCGCTAAACAAAATCGTTTTAGCGGTAAAAACCAAATTTTTTACATTTTTTTGCTCAAAAACCCTTGAAGTTGTCTGGGTACTACCCCATCTATCCGTGCAGAAACGATTTTAACTGCTCAGCAATGAGCGACCCAGGCACACAGCATTCAGGCAGTCTGAATGTTGGTAATCACATAAACTTGAATAGTGGAATTTTCAGGAGACTTGAAAATGGCAATTCGTCCTTTACACGACCGCGTAATCCTTAAGCGCGCAGAGCAAGAAAGCAAATCTGCAGGCGGTATCGTTCTGACTGGTTCTGCAGCAGAAAAATCTACACGCGGCGAAGTAATCGCAGTAGGTAACGGTCGCATTCTTGAGAACGGCGAAGTTAAAGCGCTTGACGTTAAAGTTGGCGACACCGTTATTTTCAACGACGGTTACGGCGTTAAAACAGAAAAGCTGGATGGTGAAGAAGTACTAATCCTAAGCGAAAGCGACATTCTAGCGATTGTTGAGTAATTACAACTAACGTTAAAACGAATTTTAGAGGAATTTAATCATGGCAGCTAAAGAAGTACGTTTTGGTGATGACGCTCGCAGTAAAATGCTTAAAGGCGTAAACACACTAGCTAACGCAGTAAAAGTAACACTAGGTCCAAAAGGCCGTAATGTTGTTCTAGACAAGTCTTTCGGTGCACCTACTATCACTAAAGATGGTGTGTCTGTAGCGAAAGAAATCGAGCTTGAAGACAAGTTCGAGAACATGGGCGCTCAAATGGTAAAAGAAGTAGCGTCTAAAGCGAACGACGAAGCGGGTGACGGTACTACTACTGCTACTGTACTTGCGCAAGCAATCGTAACTGAAGGTCTTAAGAGCGTTGCAGCGGGTATGAACCCAATGGATCTTAAGCGCGGTATCGACAAAGCGGTAGCGGCAGCAGTTGAAGAGCTTAAAGCCCTTTCTACTGACTGTGCAGACAGCAAGTCTATCGCTCAAGTAGGTACTATTTCTGCAAACTCTGATTCAGAAGTTGGCGACATCATTGCTCAAGCAATGGAAAAAGTAGGTAAAGAAGGTGTTATCACTGTAGAAGAAGGTCAGGCACTTCAAAACGAACTAGATGTTGTTGAAGGTATGCAGTTCGACCGTGGTTACCTATCTCCATACTTCATCAACAACCAAGAAAACGGTACTGTTGAACTAGACAACCCGTTCATCCTATTGGTTGACAAGAAAATTTCTAACATCCGCGAACTACTTCCTACCCTTGAAGGCGTAGCGAAAGCGGGTAAGCCGCTAATGATCATCGCTGAAGATGTTGAAGGCGAAGCGCTTGCTACACTAGTAGTTAACAACATGCGCGGTATTGTTAAAGTTGCAGCGGTTAAAGCACCTGGTTTTGGTGACCGTCGTAAAGCAATGCTTCAAGACATCGCTATCCTAACTGGCGGTACAGTAATCTCTGAAGAGATTGGCCTAGACCTTGAAAAAGTGCAGCTTGAAGACCTTGGTACTGCTAAGCGCGTAGTTATCAACAAAGACAACACCACAGTTGTTGACGGTAACGGCGACCAAGAAGCGATTGAAGGCCGTTGTGCTCAAATCAAAGGTCAAATTGAAGAGTCTTCGTCTGACTACGACAAAGAAAAACTTCAAGAGCGTCTTGCTAAGCTTTCAGGCGGTGTTGCAGTAATTAAAGTTGGTGCAGCAACTGAAGTTGAAATGAAAGAGAAGAAAGACCGCGTAGAAGATGCACTTCACGCAACACGCGCAGCGGTTGAAGAAGGTGTGGTACCTGGTGGTGGTGTGGCACTAGTTCGTGCAGCAGCGAAACTTGCTGACCTTACTGGTGACAACGAAGACCAAACCGTAGGTATTAAGCTTGCACTACGTGCAATGGAAGCGCCTCTGCGTCAAATCTCTATCAACTCAGGTGCAGAAGCATCGGTAGTGGTTAACGCAGTGAAAAACGGCGAAGGTAACTTTGGTTACAACGCAGGTAACGACACTTACGGCGACATGCTAGAAATGGGTATCCTTGACCCAACTAAAGTAACGCGCTCTGCACTACAGTTCGCATCGTCAATTGCTTCACTAATGATCACGACTGAAGCAATGGTAGCTGAGCTACCTAAAGACGACGCACCTGCAATGCCTGACATGGGCGGCATGGGCGGAATGGGCGGCATGATGTAATCTGCCCCTAAGCTTAACGCTTAAAAGAAAGGCGCTACTCGATGAGTAGCGCCTTTTTTGTACCTATTACCTAGACGCCGATTGCAGATGTTGGTCATACATGACTAAACGTGTCGAAAAGTATGTATTGTCGTTAATGCCGGTAATTTATTTAAAAACGAAACACGCTTTCTACGCGTAAAAGAATTTACACAGTGGTTATAAGCCGAAAAGCGTCCATAACACGTTAAATTAAGGTATGCATATGAGTGATTTCGTTATTTTGGTAGATAGCATGGGCAACCAAATGGGTACCTGTGAGAAAATGGAGGCGCATAAAAAGGGGTTGCTGCATCTAGCATTTTCACTTGTTGTTATAAAGCGGACTCAACGCGGCTTTCAACATCTTCTTCAACGGCGTGCTATTAACAAGTACCACAGCGGCGGGAAATGGAGCAACGCATGTTGTTCTCATCCTCGTCAAAATGAACCACTATCACACGCAGTTAAACGGCGAGCCTATGAGGAATTAGGTTTGAAGGAGCTTTCTTCGTTAGAGTACCTTGGTGCTTTTCAGTATAAGGAAGCACTAGATAATGAGCTAACAGAACATGAGTTCGATCATGTTTTTCTCCATATTGCAGACGACCAATCCATGGAATTCAGCCTCAACCCTGACGAGGTTAGTCATGTAGAGTGGGTTGGTGAGGATGAGTTGGAGCAAGCACTATTTCATTCTCCCGACAAATTTACCGCGTGGTTTTCAGCACTGTTTAAACTTGTAAAGTCAAAAAGAGAAACGTGCGGTGTCATTTAGTATGTAAACTTTGAAAGCCGCTTGCTCGCGATAAATTCAATGATGATATGGGGAATGGTGACAGCAAAAAGGCCGATGAATATTAACGCTGTCCAGCTATTTTGCGTGTTGATTTGTTGCAGAAATAAGTATGCCAATACAAATATCACAAGAGTACCCGCCATTGGAAATAAGCTTGTTTGGTAAAGCTCCTGCATTGTCATTTGATTACGTTTTTGTACTAATTTCGTATGATAGACGGCGTGAATGGCGCAAAAGTACAATGTAAAAAAGAGCAGTGGTGGTAGTAGACAAGCCGCGATAATGATGAGCGATAGCGCTGATATTATTTTAACGTCAGACTTTGTGACTAACAAAGTACCTACAGCACCAAAGGTGGCTGCTAAACACGCGCCAAACATAAGTTGCGTAATATATTGTGCGTGTAATGGTGGTACTAATAGCCACACGAAGATTTGTTCTATCTGTGTGCCATAAATAAGTGATGGTGAACATACCACTACTGTACTGGTTAAATAAGCCAGACGTGATGATTTCAGCCCCCAGTCATGTCGAAAATGCAATATACCTATTATTAAAAACGCCACTAAGCAGAGTGTTGGATACGCCAACCAAACTGCAAAGCTGACCACCACAACAAATAGATAAATTGACGTTGTCACTATCACTCTCACCGCGGCCTTGTTTCCAAGAACTATGCTTTTTCGTTTGCTATAACCACTTATCCTTTTGAGTAAAATAATATCGAGTGCGCCATGGGGCATACCGAATATAAAAATGGAAATGAGTGCAAGGACCGTTAAAATATCATTTGAGTAAACATTGCTATGCCAACCAAACGTCAGCACTGCTGCTATTAAAGTGAAGTTTCTAAACAAAGGGAAAGTCGTCATCACTTCATTTTCGGTATACATGCCCGCACAAATAAATCAGTAGGCATCGCTTTTATGACCCGCAGAATATCAAGAATACTCGCGCGTTCGGTCATAAAACGCGTAAACGTATGTGCGTTTGTTTGTTTGAGCATTGCATTAAAAATGGCGGGGGATTGGCTCATATTATGGCGAAGTACGCGCAAAAATATGCTGTCCAGTGCAGTGTAAATGGCATGCTTTCCTAATGAGGCCGGTACTTTTCGCTTGTGAACTAAGGCTTGAGCAATCTCTGTTACTGCACGTTGTATGATGATAAAAGCGTAACCCGATGAAGCTCTTATCATATTGGCATTGATGCCGATGTTATGCCAGTTAGCGCTCTGTACACTTTTGCGTCTAGTATCCATGGGCAACACACCTTGTTCCCAACATCTAATATTGACATTATTGCCGTAGCTGCCGCGCAATATTTCTTGTTCGCACATGCTTTTCATTGTGTCGAGCGATTCGTCATTCATTGAAAAACGCGTTAATTCTACGAGAGCTTCTTGCTCGTTAAAGGGAAGAACGTAAGTGAATTCAAAAGCTTGATTGTCTGCTTTCATCTCTTTCATCAACTGTACGGTATCTGTTGAAATATTAAGATTTGATGTTGATATCCAAGCCCCCACAAAGTACTGATTAATACTATCGGCCTTCGCTGCTGTAAGATGGCAAGCATTGTCGAAGCCATAGTCCGCGGTAAATAGATTTTTATCTATAACTACTCCAACTCCTTCAGTAATATTGGAAACAGTTTGAGCAGTTGCGCCCCAATGAAAGTCAAAATGCTTATTTTTTTCTAATCGAGACAGGGCATATTGGTAAAAAGACGCTCCCATAATGCAACAATAGCTGTCCGTTGATGAAAATAAGGTATTCTCTTCACCTGTCTCTTCGCATGATACAGACCATGATTGCCACGATTTATTGATAAGGGGGGAGAGGTACGGTGGTACATTTTCTCGTCCCCAAAAACACCACGTTTTACTAGTATTGGGCGAGTGCGCTCTTTCAACAATAAGCACTCGACCTTTGTAGCCATTTTCAGCAAGTGACAGCGCGAGCGACAAACCCGCCAGCCCTGCGCCTTTTATAATAATATCGTAGTGCTCTGTCTTCATCCTTAGACTTCAAATGGCATGAGATCAAAAATATTTGTATGTAGCATTTTGGTCGGCATGTCAGTTTGCTTTTCTACCGACGAGGAAACGCCAACGGTCAGCGTTTTCCCAGCAATAAATAATTTTTTAAAACTGGATGTTTTCACCCTCCCTTTCCAGTAACAGTACTCTACGTTTGCTAATTCGAGGCCTATTTGTCGGTAAACGGAGCCTGCAATTGCGATAGCACTGCGACTACTTTTCGGAAGAAACGGTAAACCTTTCCACCCGCTTGCGTAATAATATTCGCTAAGGTTCAGCGCTTTTTGTATCCCGCGAATTACGCGTTGTTGTGTAGCTTTGCTGTTATATACAATGTCTTGTGCACTTGTACTACACCATGTTGCTGGCAGATAGCGTCGGCCCATCTGAGCATCTTCCATCACATCTCGCGAAATGTTGGTAAGCTGCATTGCGATACCTAAATTAATCGCGTTGCCATATCCTTTTTTGTTAGCACCTAGTATAGGGCACATCATTAATCCAACCACGCCCGCTACTCTGTAACAGTATCGAATGAGTTCTCGCTCATTTGCAAAAGCAACGGTTGATAAATCACTTTTAACACCCTCAATGAGCTGTAGCGGTGCTACTGAATTAATGTTTAGTTCTTTCTTGAGAGAAACGAAATCGTCAACTTTGTCACTGTAGTGTGTTTCATTCTCTACTGCAGTTTGTATGTCGCATAGCTCGGCATACGCCTGTGTTTTATCAACGCTCTCATCTGCAATGTCGTCGATGTAGCGACAAAAAGCATAGAGTCTCGCAGCCTGCTCAAGCTTCTCTTTAGATAAAAAGTGTCCAGCAAACCGAAAGGACTTGCCGTGCTTTGACAACACAGAGAGCGCATATGTGTTATTTGACATGAACGTTCTCTGGCTTATTTTCGTTTGCTTGAATACTTGTATGCGCGGATTTGTTTAAGTGGTGCACAGAAGCTTTGAGTGTGTGCTGCGCTTGAGGGATTAAATGTTCCAGTACCTTGGCAGAGGACAGCACACCGGGTAAGCCCGCACCGGGGTGTGTACCTGCCCCACAAAGATAAAGGTTTTCTATGCCTTCCGCTTTGTTATGGTAGCGAAACCATGCCGATTGGGTAAGTGTTGGTGCGATGGAGAACCCCGCACCATCCACACTTAAATAATCTGTTTCGAATTCCTTGGGGGTCATATCAAACTGTTCTACGATGCACGACTTAAGGCCTGGCATTAAAGTGCGTTCAAGGGCATCTACTATTTTGTCAGCATAATCCCTACGTGTTTCATCCCAGTTGACGTCGCCTTGTAAATTAGGAACAGGCGACAAAACGTAAAAACTGTCACACCCTGCTGGTGCCATGCTGGGGTCTGTAGCCGTTGGTCTATGAAGATACAAAGAAAAGTCATCGGCTAAGATATGTTTGTTAAATATGTCATCGAGCAGAGTTTTGTAGCGTTTGCCCAACCAAATGGTGTGATGGGCAATGTCGGTATATTTTTTAGTGGTACCGAAGTAAAGCACGTAAAGACCCATAGAAAGTTTGGCATGCTTTGTTTTTATTTTGGCTGATATGTTTTGATCACTACCACTGATGAGGTTTTTGTATAAAAACTTCGGATCGATATTGGACACTACAATATCGTACGAGCATGTTTTTCCGTCATCATAAATAACACGTTCTACTTTTTTATCTTTAGTCTCTATAGACGTTATTGTAGTGCCAAGTTCTGTTTTGATGCCCACCTCTCTCATTAGCATCGATAGCGCGTTAACGAGCGCACCCGTGCCACCCATGGCAAAGTGTATTGCCCATTTTCGTTCCAAAAAGTGGATCAAGTTGTAAATACATGTGGTGTCAAAAGGATTGCCACCAACTAACATTGGTTGAATTGAAAATGCTTGGCGCAGCTTATCACTAGTTAAATGCTCACAGACAAGTTGCCACACATTTCTATGACAACGTAATTTAACGAGGTTGGGAATTTGCTTTAGCATTTCTGAAAGGTTGTGGAACGGCTTGTCGGCTAATTGGTTGAAACCGACATCAAAAATGTTTTCAGACTCTTTTAACAGAGCTAAGTAACCAGGTACATCCTGAGAAGATATCCGTTCTATTTCTTTTAACGTATCGTCGAGAGTTCCGCCATAATCGAAGGTATCTCCGTCGTCATAAACAAATCGATACCAAGGTTCGACGGGCACAATGTCGATATAGTCATTTATGTTTTTATTGAACAGTGTAAATAGTTCTTCGAAAAGAAAAGGTGCAGTGATAACCGTGGGGCCAGCATCGAAAATAAAACCATTTCGCTCGAAAGTGCGGGCTCTCCCGCCTAACTGAGATTGCCTGTCTACCAATGTGACATCGTAGCCTTTTGCGCGAAGACGAAGCGCTGATGCAATACCGCCAAACCCTCCACCTATTACCAGAGCACTACTCATATTGGCTCCTACATACTTTGCCAAAGAGCTGCTGGCATGCATTTTGTGCAGCAGCGCCACTGTCGCAAGGTAAGGTCGCTAACTCGGTTTCACAGCGTTTCAGTAAGTATTGAGCCCTGGCTCGAGCAAGGCTATACGCTTGTTCTTTATTGGATTCCCTTGCTAGGAGATTTACGATATTAAGCTGACCTGTCGCTTCATCCGACGGCCAATCATTTAAATCATCAACAATTTGATAAGCAATGGCAAAATTACGTAATGCCATAGATGCAGTTTCTGCAGCCTTGCTATTGCCTGATGTCAATAACGGCAAGCAAAGCGCAAGTTGTAGAAGCGGACCGGATTTTTCGGCAGCAATACTTTCGTACTCGGCCAATGTTTTGCAATGCTGATGAATATCCTGGCATTGTCCCTCAATAGTCAACGACACATATTCGCTTACACGACAAATAAGAATGGGTAGTTTGTTTGTCTCTTCAACCTTACTCAATGCTCCGTAAGCGTTCGATAGCATTAAGTCTCCAGCGCACAACGCAATTGCTTTTCCAAAACGCTTCCAAACGCTAGGGCGCCCACGTCTAACTTCATCACCATCTTGCAAATCGTCATGTATCAAAGAAGCGTTGTGTAACAGTTCCACACACGTTGACAGCGCAAGTGTTGTGTTTAAAGGAAGTTCCAAGGCATTACACGTTGCTATACACAACTTAGCGCGAGTACGAGAGCCACCACTTTGTATATGATAATATGCAGCAGGACTTGCTGATGATGCAGAGAGAAGCCACTGTTCCACATTTTCAATTTGTGTACGTTCAAGTTTGCTCGTGCACAATGTTTCTGATTTGTACATTTTTACGCCCTTGCATTTTTAGAAATGTTGCAGTGTCATTTATAACTTGGTGAAGGGCACTCTATGAGTGCCCTTGTTATATTTAAGCATTCTTGACTGGGTTAGCTTCACTTTCGTTAGTAGCTGCGTACCATATCAATAGTCCAAACGCTATTTTGTTAACTACGTCTGCAAGGTTGTATACGATGTTAAGCGTGTCGGCATCGGCCGCACCAACCATGTAACCTAATACATAGCCAATGGGGTATATTGCCCACCCTATAGTTACGACCCAACGCATCGCACCGTATGCATATTTTACTGCAGGACTTGCGTTTGCCTCAGCGGCTTTACCTGCTTCTCCCATAAATACTTCATAAAGTATGTATGCCCAACCCACCATACCAATAACAAACCCGAGGGTGAGATCCATATAACCTGCTTCGCCAAGGTATCCAGGTATCAGCATTACAAGTGTACCAAGCAATAAACGCCAGAAGATGCCTGCACTAGCTACGCCAATTGCGCGAAGGATGAGATAGAACTCAATCATTAACAACGGCACAGTAAGAAGCCAATCAATATAGCGGTACACTGTTGGTGTCTCACCCGTTGCTACCCAAACATCACGCATGTAGAAATAATGTACCGCTGCGATAAATGTAACAAGCGCCGATACAGTCAAAGAGGTTTTCCATTTTGCTGTTACGCCCTGTGTTTCCCATAAAAAGAAAACAGTTGAAGCCATCAGTGCCATAGAAATTAGCCAAAATGAAATGCCGACAAAGTCGTCGGGTTGTAAGTTTGCTGCGGCATGTGCCATGCCAGGAGTGAGCAACGCTAATGCTGCCACAGTTACGACCTTGGCCTTCCCGCTTATTCTGTCTGTACCACTTTTTATTGCTGATATGGAGTTCAATTTTATGTTCATAATCTCACACTCGCGCTTGTTAATTTTTAATGTGCTTTATGTTAATAGTTAGTTAACATGACGTGAATACATTCGAAAAATTGAATGAGATCAAAAATTAACCATGTAGAATTTGTTAAGAACTAAATGAGGAGCAGTTGATATGGTTTTATTAAAAGCGGTAGGTGCAGCGCTTGTAATATTCTCACTGATTTCTGCAGCATGGTTTCTTATGGTCGGAGGGCACGATTTGGCTGTTGGACTGCCTATCGGACTGTTATTAGCGGGAATTCTGTACTTAATTAAGCGCGATGACGAAATGCGTTAATGTGTATTTTGTATCGACGACTGGCGTATGTAGAATGATAAAATCGCTACCGAATATTAAAATTAGTTCACCCTTTGTGTTTTCGTCAATATGCTTGAAAGCAATCAAAAAGAAAGGCGCTACTCGTTGAAATAGCGCCTTGTTCGTATCTATTGTCCTGCCACGGGTTTCAATTTAGCCTTTGGATAGTATTTCCAAAGGGCCATGGTTGTCACAGTGACTGCTTACGCGCTTAAATTTATCAACTACCGAGAAAACAATGTCTAAACACGACACTGACGATGACTCAAACCCTGTACATCACCCGCACAAAACATTACGTGATGCCCTAACAGAAAGTAATGACACCTTTGAGCGGGGAGCGTTATTGTTGAAAGTATTTGCAGATGCAGAACGATTAAAGCTGCTGTCTGTTTTGTATAAAGGCGAGGCGTGCATGTCGGAACTGGCAACACAAGTGCAGATGTCTAGGGTGTCACAGCGTTTGAAAATTTTGAAGAACGAGAACTTGGTGAAGACAAGACGTGAAGGTAAACACATTATCTACAGCTTGGCAGATAATCATGTTTACCATTTAATGAAAGACGCCATAGACCATGTGAAAGAAAAGCTCTAGTTTATTGGCTTTTCCTCACATGACCTGTTTTGACCGCTAACGCGTTATTCTGCTGATTTCTCAGCAATGTAGTCGTCTACCAATTCTTCAAGTATGGCAAGCGGTACCGCGCCGTTTTTAAGTACAACGTCGTGGAAATCACGTAGGTCGAATTTATCGCCTAATGCCTGTTTGGCTTTCTCGCGAATTTCCAAAATCTTAATCATACCCACCTTGTAAGACGTAGCCTGACCTGGCATAACAATGTAACGCTCAATTTCAGCCGTTACGTCGCTAAGTGCCATACCTGTATTGCTTACCATATATTCAATGGCTTCTTCGCGGGTCCAGCGCTTATCGTGAATGCCAGTATCTACCACTAGACGCACCGCTCTAAATAGCTCGGCTTGTAATCGACCAAGGTTATCAAGCGGCTTGTCTTGAAAGCCCATTTCCCACGCAAGGTACTCTGAATACAGTGCCCAGCCCTCGGTGTAGGCAGTAAAAGGCGACATTTTGCGAATAAACGGCATGCCTTCTAACTCCATTGCTACTGCAATTTGGAAGTGGTGACCTGGAATACCTTCATGGTAGGCCAGCGTGCGCATGCTGTATTTAGGCGTTGCTTTAATATCGTAAAGGTTTGCGAAGAAGCGGCCTGGGCGAGAGCCGTCAATCGCTGGCTGCTGATAGTAAGCACCTGGCGCAGTCTTCTCTTTGAACTCAGGAATACGTACTACTTCCATGCCAGCTTCAGGTCGAATTCTAAATGCTTCGCTAATGCCAGCGT
This sequence comes from Alteromonas sp. MTD1, assembly GCF_042848195.1. Classification (NCBI taxonomy): domain Bacteria; kingdom Pseudomonadati; phylum Pseudomonadota; class Gammaproteobacteria; order Alteromonadales; family Alteromonadaceae; genus Alteromonas; species Alteromonas sp. MTD1. The sequence continues at coordinate 181,867 of NZ_BTGG01000002.1, read as the reverse complement.
CAATTTCATCCAGAATAATTTGGTAGTCTTTCAGAATTTGCTCGCGTCCCGCATCGCTGTCTTCATAATAGTGTGAAGGGTCTGCCGTTAGTGCATCCATGGCTGCCGAGAAGCCCTGCGTTATGTCGTAGCCCTCGCCTGCAAGTATGGCCAACATTTCGCCCTGAATTCTTGCGACTTCTTTTAAGCCAAGGTTGTGAATTTCGTCGGCTGTCATGTCGGTGGTAGTGAAAAAGCGAAGTGCATTAGCATACACTTTATCGCCGTCAGGCAAGTGCCAGTAACCGTGGTCATTGCCAGCTTTAGCTTGAAGCGCGGTAAAATAGTCGATAAATAGCTGATAAGCGCGATCAACATCGTCATTAATTACTTCTTGTGCTTGCGCTAAATAGGCATCTTGTTGTTCGGCGGTAAGTGTTTCCACCTTTGCCATTTTGTCTTTAAGCGAGCTATACAAAATGTTGTCTTCAAGCGGCGATGATACAAACCCGTTCATTTCATCAAGTACGCGGTCAATCACAAAGCGCGGAGGAATAATGTCTTTTTCTTCACGTAGCTTTAAGCCTTCTAGCACTTGAGCAAACTTTTCGTCCACTGCGCGCAAACGGCTTAAGTAATTTTCTACGTCTGTAGCGTCCTTAATTTGATGTTGAGCTTCCATAAAGCTAGGAAAGCCGTTTTGTACACCAAATAGCTGGTTTACTGGATAGCTATGGTATTGAAATGGCTCGTTGCTAATAAGGTAATCAAGCAAGTACAGCGTAATTTCTTTTGATAGTTGCTCATCTTTGCTCAAGTCTTCGTCGCTGTAGGCATTTACTGCATCGCGGATACGACGGGCTTTGGTAAACATTTCTTTGCCTTTTTCAAGACTAGCATCGTCTAGCTTAGCGTTGTGGCCTTTAATGCCCATCGATTCAAGAAACCCTAGTGAAGTGAGTGTTTCAGGGCTCTCAAAAGCAACCTTCACCATTTCTCGGTTTAGTAGGTTGTTAAAGTAAAAAGGTTTATCGGCATACCATTCGTGAGCGGCAAACGAACCGCCAGCAAGTACCACCACCAGCAAGCCGGTGCCTATCCATTTAAAAAATCGTTTCATTTTTTTGTTATCCAAGGTTTTTTAAAAGCGCTTATATTATTGAAACTTAGCTCCAGCCTTTACGTTAACGGAAAATGTATTAATTAGTAAGCTTGTTTTGTAAACGATTGTGAAAAATGGGAGGGCTGCTTTCTTTGAAAGTGGTGTTTAAAAGCGGTGTTTGAAAGCTATATTTAAAAGAGCTTGCGCCGCCAGAATTAGTTACTCTGCAGATGGGTGTGCGATATAATTACTCTATTACCCGCAAACAAAGTAAAGGGCTTATGGCTACTGCATCTGCTATTCATATCTTGGTGAAAACCGAAAAAGAAGCGCTCTCAATCTTGGAGCAATTAAAAAAAGGGAAAGACTTTGCGACGCTTGCTAAACGTCACTCTACTTGCCCATCTGGCAAACGCGGCGGCGATTTAGGTGAATTTCGTCGCGGTCAAATGGTTAAAGCGTTCGATGACGTGGTGTTTAAAAAAGAAGTGTTAAAAGTGCATGGGCCGGTAAAAACGCGATTTGGCTATCACTTAATAAAAACCTTGTATCGCAGTAAGTAGACGAGAAGTAGCGCACAAATTGAACGAAACTACGGCGCAAAATGATCACTAGCGCGGTGCTAGTGTTAGTTTTGCAAAGAATTTGGCGCGGTGTTTTGTGTAGCGTCAACAGGTACAGCGTCGTCAAATACAGCACATTGATTCTTGCCCGCATGTTTCGCTCTATACAGCGCTTGGTCGGCGCGGGAATATAACTCGTTCATAGACAGTGGCTTTTCGCCCTGTGTGGAAAACGCAATATCGCATGAAGCGGTAACTTTATAACGCGGTGGATTATTGGCATGTTCTATATTGAATTTGCGTACCTCGTCACACAGAGACTTACAAAACTTAATACCTTCTTGGCGGCTGCTACAAGTGCTTACAATAGCAAACTCTTCACCGCCTGTTCGAAAAGCATATTCGTTTGTTCTTCTGCTGAAGCTAAGAAATAGTTCCCCTACCTCCCTTATAACATTGTCTCCTGCGGGGTGGCCGTATTTATCGTTGTACTTTTTAAACTCATCTAAATCTAAAATAACCAGCATCAAAATTTTGTTTTCACGATACGCGCGATTGATTTCGTAACCAACAATACGGCTAAACTCTCTGCGGTTTAATAGCCCCGATAGTTCATCTAATTTGGCAATATCTACTATTGCCTTTTCCGTAAGGCGCACATATCGAATAAGGAAATACCACAGCACTAGCACAACGAAAAACGCAATTATCATCGACATAATAAGGTAAAAGCCGCGCTTTTCTTGGTTTTCATCTATTTTAAACTGGGTGTTGGTCAACACTTCATTTATGCCACTGCTTAGTCCATGACTAAAAGCGGCTTTGTATTGCTGGTACTTATCGCTTTTAAGTAACGCTAGCGCTTCTCTGCGTTTGTTGTCTGAGACCAGTTCAAACGCCTGCGACTCCATAGCAATTAATTGGTCATTGGCTTGAGCGGTCTCTTCAAAGAAGCGGGCAATTTTGGGGTCAGTAGCCTTCGCTCTCACTAGTAGCTCATCAAGCGTAACTTCATATCTTATATATCGCTCTCGCCATCTTGGGTCATCATCTAGTGTGGCAACCAGCGTCGACATAGTAAGTACTTCATCATGATAAGCAATGTCTTGTGCAATAAGTTTAAGCGATTGAAATTGTGTAGTTAGGGTGTGCTGTTTATTGAAAAAATACACGGTGCCCGCGGCGGTGAATATCAATGCCACTAGTGCAATAGAGAGCATATAAACAATGTGTAGCGCAAAGAATATATACGCTTTGGTACAAAATGACTTTTTTTCAGAGCAAGTTACCAAAACAACACTTTGTTATGAGTGTAGAAGCGCTTTTGGTGTGTCGAAGTGAATATAGGTAAAAGCGTAAAAAATTGCGCTGATCTTTGCTAGTTTCCAGGTTCCCATTTCTCACCACAAACATAGTGCTTAGCATAAACCGCATAAGGGTTGCTTTTTTCATGAATGCTAGCGCGCATAGCACTGTTATGATCAACGGTGATAAAAGCGGTTTCTTCAGCAACGCCTTCTTCATTCAACGGATAAAAGCTTGTTGAATAGTCGCTAAGTAACATGCGTTTATCCATACCATTATCGGTTAGTCGTACTCGTGTCACTGCCTTGTAAGCGGGTTTGGCGTTTCCAAGGCTCACTATTTTTTTAAAATAACGGCCTTTGTCAGTTTGAAGCTGTGAGAAGCCGTTTAATGTTGCCACAAAGGTATTAAAATCGATGCTTTCTCGTTGCAGCATAAAGTCATGATGAATAATGCTGCCGTCTTTGGCGTGGCTAAGCTGCGTATTAATATCGCCCTTACCTGCGGTATATGCTTGCTCTTGTTCAAGTGATGAAAGGAACGCTTGCCCCTCTTCAGCATAATGAATAAGTGCTTTGGTGTTCATATTTACAAAGTAATCGCTTATGCCTGCGGGAATGACTTCGAACAACATGATGTCTGGCGTTGCTGCGCCGCGGGCCTCAGGTGTTTGGGGGCCTTTTGCAACACATTTATCTGAAATAAAGTAGTAGTACTGCCCCGCCTCTATGGCTTGAACGGGCATTGAAGAAAACATGCAGACAGTAATCATGCCAAGGTATGTGATGCACTTGCGTGCGCTACTTTTGATGATGCAACGAAGCTGCATAAAGAATTGCCCTAAAATCACTTGCTCAACTTGGGAGCTATTGTAAGGGCATGAAGCACAAAGGGCGAGTAAAGCTTTACTTTGTGTTTTCTAAACGTTCTATTTCTTTCCAAAGCTCTTCAGATTGTGCAGTAAGCATTGAATAAGTTTTTATATCGCCATTGCGCTGAGCGTGCATCGCTTTCTCTAGTAACGCATCGTATTGCTTGCGCAGTTTCTTGGTGGGATTTGATTTAAAAAGGCCAAACATCTTGGTTATCTCATATGTAAACAGTTACCCAATTAACGATAGAAGGATGAAATTCGATCACATCCTATTGATATTGTCTTTGAGTATAGGCGACGGGGTTTAGTCCTTTAACGTTATTCTCACCTTTACGTTTGTTTGTTTTTTGTTCGCCTCTGCTGGAAGCTGAGAATAAACACCGCAAATCAAAACACACTCTCTAAAACCAATGTTCTCTCTTATATAAATATTAGTTATGTCTTTTAAGTAAACGATACTAGTGCTCAATGGGCGTTCCACGCTATTTTGGCGCTGGTCAGTGCGAAAACTGACCTGTAATGGCCTACTAGGGCATTACTAATGCAATATTATTACAGCCAAAATTAAACCATTTCTGGTTTAAATTTCGCCAAGTAATGCTAGGTATAAGCGAATTAAATGGCTCTTGGGTGAACAAAGAGTGTCATTCTCGGGGTAGATGAATCAATAGGAGAAGCGTGTGAAAATCATAATACTCAATGAGTCGAAGACGCCAGATCCGCTAAACAATGTGGAAAAACGTTGTGCAGTTACACCAAGTAGTGTGCAGCGGCTGGTAAAGAAGGGGGCGACGATACTGCTTGAAAAAGGCGCTGGTCAGTCCTCTGGGTACTTAGATAAGCAATATGAAGATGCAGGTGCGTCTATTATTGATGATGTGAATGATGCTCTATCAACCGCAGACATGTTGGTTGCAGTAAATAAGCCGGCTACCGATCAGTTAGCGCTGATGAAAAAAGGGGCCGTTGTGGTTGGCCACCTCGACCCTTTCTTTCAGCAGTCGCTTATTGAAGATATTGCGCAAAAAGGCTTAACAGCAATTTCTGTTGAAATGATACCGCGCTCGTCTCGCGCGCAAAAAATGGACGCATTAAGTTCTCAGGCCAGCCTTGCAGGCTATGTCATGGTAATGCAGGCAGCAAACCAACTACCTTCAATTTTGCCAATGATGATGACGCCCTCTGGCACCATAAAACCTGCCAAAGTATTTATTATTGGTGCTGGCGTTGCTGGCCTTCAAGCTATTGCTACGGCGAAGCGTTTGGGTGCCAATGTACTTGCCTACGACACGCGTGCGGTTGTAGCAGAGCAGGTAGAGTCGCTAGGTGGCAAGTTTCTAAAAATAGATATTGGTGAAACCGGGCAAACTAAAGATGGTTATGCCAAAGAGTTGACCGACGAGCAAAAAGCAAAACAGCAAGAAGCGCAGCGTGATGCTATTGCCGATTCTGACATTGTTATCACCACCGCGCAGCTATTTGGCCGCAAACCACCGGTGCTTATTTCAAAAGACACTCTGGCACTAATGAAGCCGGGTAGCGTAGTGGTTGATATGGCTGCAACTTCTGGCGGCAACGTTGAGGGTTCGGTTGCCGGGCAAACCGTTGAAGTGAATGGAGTGAAAGTCATCGGTAATGGCTACTGGAGTCAATACGTTGCAAAAGCAGCCACCGATATGTATGCCAACAACATCTACAACCTTGTTGATGAGTTCTTCAATGATGAAAACAAAACGTTTGAGCTGAACTTAGAGGACGACATTCTTGCAGGTTGTGTAATTACACATGACGGCAAAATAACAAACGACATGCTACTTAATGCTTATAAAGGAGCTTAATCATGGAAATCATCTACTTACTTTTCATTGTGTTACTAGCTGCTTTTTTGGGTTTTGAGTTAATTCGAAAGGTGCCTGCAACGTTACATACGCCGCTTATGTCGGGCTCTAATGCGATATCTGGTATTACGCTAGTTGGCGCGTTAGTGGCATCGGGCAGCGACAACAACTTGCTTACCACCATTTTGGGTACTGCCGCGGTTGCGCTGGCCAGTATTAACGTAGTGGGCGGCTATTTGGTAACCGACCGCATGTTAAGCATGTTCAAAAAGAAAGATAAATAAGGAGTACGCAAGTGAGTGATATCGTAACCATAATCAACCTTGCGTATGTAGCTGCTGCGGCGCTATTTATTACAGGTCTTAAATTATTAAGCCATCCCGATACTGCCAAAAAAGGTAACTTTGTTTCGGCGTTGGGTATGCTGGTGGCGGTGGTTGTTACACTGCTAGATCAGCAAATTATTAGCTACCACTACATTTTGCTTGGTTTCGTGCTTGGTGGCGCCTTTGGTGCATGGAAGGCAAAAACCGTAGAAATGACTGCCATGCCTGAAATGGTTTCACTGTTTAATGGCTATGGTGGTGCCGCATCACTACTGCTTGGCTGGGCAACGCTGGCTGGTATGAATGTGCTTACCTTAAATACAGAAAGCACGTTTACTTTCGTTACCTTGTTTTTCACTATTTTGGTGGGTGGTATTACCTTCTCAGGCTCGGTGGTAGCATGGGGTAAGCTATCGGGTAAGATGAGTTCTAAAGCCGTTATTTTTACTGGCCTTCGAGAACTATCTATTCTTCATCTAATTGCCATGGTAGTCGTGGGTTATCTATTTGCAACCGATCCTGGCAACGATATCTGGATTTACTGTGCTATCGCATTGTCTTTAAGTTTTGGCTTGTGGGCAACTATTTCTATTGGTGGTGCAGATATGCCGGTAGTTATTGCCTTATTAAATAGTTATTCCGGTGTTGCAGCGTCTGCTGCGGGATTAGCAACAGGCAATACTATTTTGATTGTAACAGGCTTACTCGTTGGGGCATCAGGCCTTATTCTGACCAATATAATGTGTAAAGCCATGAACCGTTCGTTGATGAACGTGTTGCTTTCAGGTTTTGCGAAGCCAGTTGAAGCCGGCGAAAAAATTGAAGGTGAAATTAAAGTACTGGCAGCACAAGATGCTTTTTATGTACTTGAAGCTGCTCAAGCGGTATTGGTTGTGCCTGGCTATGGTATGGCGGTAGCACAAGCACAGCATGCGGTGCGTGAACTACAATCGTTACTTGAAGAAAATGGCTGTACGGTGGATTACGCTATTCACGCTGTTGCTGGTCGTATGCCGGGACACATGAATGTACTGTTAGCCGAAGCCGACGTACCTTACGATCAGTTATACGAGATGGATGATGTGAACCCTCGTATGGAAAATTACGATGTGGTCATTGTTATTGGCGCAAACGATGTGGTTAACCCAGCTGCAAAAGAAATGAAAGGAAGCCCTATTTACGGTATGCCTGTCATTGAAGCACACCGCGCTAAAACGGTATTTGTGTTGAAGCGCTCTGCAAACGCAGGCTTTGCAGGGGTGGATAATCCACTGTTCTTTAAAGACAACACTCGCATGGTGCTAGGTGACGCAAAAGACACTATTAACAGCATTATTCGTGAATTTGGTGACGATTAAATCTTTACTCACTTTTCACACACAATGAAAAGGGGCAAAAGCCCCTTTTTTTGTGCTTTTTTATAATCGTAAGCGCTTTACAAACAGATAAGATTAAACCTATCTACTAAGGTTGTAGTAACACGCTATCGCTACTAGTATGGTATGTCTGTTGTGGGAATGTGATTTTGTAACATTAACCTCCCCAAGTTCATGTAGTAATGCCGCATATAGACAGGTAACGGCACAGCAACGAAAAAGAAGAGATGTAGAAACTTATGCCAACGGCCCCTTTTAACATCGAGCAATTTCATAATTGTCTCTTGGTAACACTTCGCGGTAAGTGGGACATGGCTACCAATATTCAATACCTTGCTCAGCTATCAGAGAGCTTAAAACGCCGCAGGGGAAGACCCTTCCACCTTTTGGTTGATATGCGCACATGGCAAATACCAAAATCAGATTCCTTCAACCAAATGAAAGCGCCGATTAAACTTGATAGACGCAACCAATTGAGCGAAGTGTGGTTAGAGAATGAAGACACTGATGCCGACCACATTGCTAATAAATTTTTTAGCGAACAAAGATTCTCGTTAACACGTACTAAGGATGAGCAGGTATTTTTGACGCATAGCAAAACGCTGGTAGATGAAGTGGTTATGTCGTACATCCGTTCGTGGATTGAAAACGATACGTTTCGATAAACAAAATTAGTCGCGACAATCGATATTTTACATCGCAACAAATGTTGTGTTGTCTATAATACGCTGCTTATTTTTGCACATACTATGCTAAGCATTACTTAGCCCACTTAACAATAGGTGAATACATTGTCAGATTGGAGCATCGAAGAAGCAGAGCGCGTCTATGGCGTGTCTCAATGGGGTGGCGGCTATTTTAAAGTTGGTGAAAATGGCAACGTTCACATCACTCCAGTGCCAGAGGATCCAAGTATCCAGATTGACTTTAATTCGGTAATCGAAGATATACGAAAAGAAGGCGTACAGTTTCCTGTTGTTGTACGTTTTCACGATATTCTGCGCTCGCAAGTGGCAGGATTAAACAAAGCGTTTAGAAGCACCATCGAGGAAGCCGAATACCGAGGTGAATATCAAGGTGTTTACCCCGTTAAAGTAAACCAAATGCGCGAAGTAGTTGAAGAAATTGTTGATGCGGGCAAGCCTTTTAACTACGGATTAGAAGCAGGCTCTAAAGCCGAGCTTTTGACTGTATTGGCAATGAATACCAATGAACAGTCGCTAACGATATTAAACGGCTACAAAGACGATGAAGTCATGCGTCTAGCACTACTTGGTAGAAAGTTAGGACGTAAGGTTGTTGTAGTTGTTGAGAAGTTCACCGAATTACTGCTATTGGTGAAAACGTCGAAAGAGTTGGGCATCGAACCAATCATTGGCGTGCGCTCTAAAATGACGGTTAAAGGTCGTGGAAAATGGGAAAGCTCAGGTGGCGAACGCGCTAAATTTGGCTTAACCATTACTGAAATTATTAACGCAGCGCGCTACCTTGAAGAACAAGGCATGGCGCACTGCTTGAAGCTGCTTCACTTCCATATTGGTAGCCAATTAACCGATATTCGCGCAGTAAAAGAAGCGATTACTGAAGGTGCTCGCATTTATGCTGACCTTCACAAAATGGGCTTTGCATTAGACTACGTTGATGTAGGTGGTGGTTTAGGTATCGACTACGACGGTAGTAACTCTACGAATGAGTCATCGCGTAACTACAGCATGCAAGAATACGTAGCTGACGTTGTGTATGGCATGAAAGAAATGTGCGACCTTGAAGGCGTTCCGCATCCTCATCTTGTGAGTGAAAGTGGCCGCGCTATTACCGCACACCACAGCTGTGTTATTACCGAAATTGTTGGTGAGATTAAGTCTAATGCTGCGACTATGGATACGTCTGCGAGAGAGGGCGAGCATATTTTCTTGAAAAATATGCGTGAGCTTGCCGACACGTTCGACGAGCAAACCAACATGCACGAAATTTACAACGATGCATCGCAGTATAAAGAGCAAGCGTTAGACGCCTTTAAGCTTCGCGTGTTGCCTCTTGAAGAGCTAGGTAAAATTGAAACGCTTTATTGGCAAATCATGGAGCGTTTGCAAAAGTGGTATCGCAACGAAGAGTACGTGCCTGAAGAGCTTCAGGAGCTTGATTACAGCTTATCTTCGCAGTACTTATGTAACTTCTCTATTTTCCAATCGGCGGCCGACACGTGGGCTATCGACCAGCTTCTTCCGGTTGTGCCGCTTACGCGCATGAACGAAGAGCCTACGGTAAATTGCTCACTTGTTGATATTACCTGTGACAGTGACGGCAAAATTGACCAATTCACTATTGGCCGTGAAATTACCGACGTGCTGCCTATGCACCCGCTTAAGAAAGACGAGCCGTACTACGTTGGCTTATTCTTAACGGGCGCATACCAAGACGTGATGGGTGATATGCACAACTTGTTTGGTCGATTAAACGAAGTGCATATTTACAGCTACGACGACGACCCAGAAGATTTCTATATTGAAGAAGTTGTTAAGGGGTCATCGGTAGAAGACGTACTTAACGTAATGCAGTATAACCCGCGTGCTATGGCATCAGACGTAAAACGTTTGATTGATAAGCAGGTGTGGGACGGAAAGCTAAATCCTCGTGAGGGTGTACGCTGGACAGACTTTTATGAAAAGTGCCTAAACGGGTATACCTACTTAAAGCAAAATTGATTGATTAAGTCGGCAAACTCACTGTTTGCCGACGCTCTCGAAATAGCGTTTCCAAAGCTGCGCTGTGGTGTTATTAATCATGTTTGATTCGGCGTTCATAAGCATTACATAGCCCACCTTATGCTCTGGCGAAAAGGCTACATCAGCACGGTAGCCCTTTACCCAGCCTCCGTGATAATTCAGCTTAACGCCATCAATATCGTAAATGCGCCAACCTAGTCCGTAAGAGGCATCGTCAATCATGCCTCGCCATCCTCGACGATAGGTTTCACGCTTTGTTTTCACTCGCTCGGTGGTAACAAATTCAATCATTTCCGGTGATACGATGGTAGGAAACTCGCCCAACAACGCTTGAAGATAAACCGTCATGTCGCTAATGCTTGCATTAACGCCGGCGGCTGGGGCGAAGCGATAATAATTGCTTTCAACCTTGCCCTCGCGCCACTTGTTACGTGCAATTGCAATATGGGGTTGCGCCCACGACGACGATGCTAGCAACTCACCTTTACCCACACTGGCCGTTTTCATGCCTAGCGGTGCAAAAAGTTGGCTGTGTAGCTGTGCTGAGTACGAGGTGTTGTGGTTGCTAAAGTAGTATTCCAGCGCCCCAAAGAGTGCGTTTTGATAGGTATAACATTCACCTGGGCTACAAAGAGGTTCAAGTTCACCTAGCGAAGTTAATACGCGCTCTAGAGAATAGTCTGCCTCAATAAGGTTGTCATAAGCGTTTGGCATAAAGCCGCTTGATTGCCCAACAATATGCTGAAGCTGAAGGTTTTGCATACCCTTACCGGTAAATGGAATAGTCGGCAGTAACGTTGTAATAGGGGTTTGCCAAGACAATTGGTTTTGTTCTACCAATTTTGCAGAAAGAATAGAGGTGAAGGTTTTAGACACAGAAGCTAAACGGAAAACCGTGTCTTTGGTTATGCTGCTTCCATTTCGTTTACGCGTTTTACCGTACACATAAACACGAGGCGCCTTTCCTTGCTCGTAAAACACAAAGGCGTAACCGGGAACATTGTATTTGGTGGCTTCTTTTTTTACATAGCCAGCATAGTCGTCAAGCCAATCTGCTGAGGTGTGCGAGGTAAACAACAAGCACAATAGTGCTTTGCACATAAACGGTAAGCGCCACTTCAATATGCGCATGTAATTCAGCATAGGTTTAGCTCGTTAACCTCGGTGATGTATGAATAAAAAATATAGGCGCGTTGGATTTTTGTTTGCAATCTCTTTATTTGCAATATTATGCGGATAGCGCGCTCAATGATCAAATGTGCTTCAAATTGAATACTTTGCTAGCACACTGAAAACTTCAGTTGCAACGCATAATAGTGAGTTCTGATTTTGTCGCACGTTGCTGATTAAAGCGCGTTACACTTGTTTGCACATTACAGAGTGACAAGGCCAGTGGCGCTGAACTAATGTTCGTTAGAGTATTTTGAATACTATTGACTTCGTAAGCTATGGCGCTCAAAAGCTATTGATCTCCAAAACAAGGGTGCAAGAAAATACCAATGCAAGAGAATAGCCTCGCAATAACTAAAGTTAACCAAGGTGTTTATGCTAAAGCGCGCTTGAGTCGCGACCCCAGGTTTGACGGTCAATTCTTTGTGGCGGTAAAAACCACAGGTATCTTTTGCCGACCTATTTGCCCAGCCAAATTGCCAAAAGAGGAAAACGTAACGTATTTCACCCATGCTACAACGGCTATGGCGCAGGGTTTTCGACCGTGTTACCGATGTCGCCCCGACAGTGCACCACAATCAAGTGCATGGGAAGGTGTAAATACAACGTTAAGCCGTGCTATGAAATTATTATCAGCATTGCCCATACAGTCTGTCGCTCATATTTCATCGCGCCTTGGCATTAGCGAACGCTACCTAAATAAACTAATGATTAGCGCTGTCGGCATTTCGCCCAAACAGTTTCAAAACATGCAGCGAGCGCTGTTTGCTAAGCAGCTAATTCAACAGTCTGCGCTTTCGTTTACCGACATCGCACACACCGCGAGTTACGATTCACTTCGCCAGCTTCAGCGCGCCATTGCACAGTACTGCAATACCACGCCATCTGCACTTCGCAAAACGAAGGCAGCAGCGCACAGTGACATAACACTTTTTCTATCTTATCGACCGCCTTATGACTGGGCGTATGTGAGAGCGTTTTTAAGTATGCGTGCTATTTCGGGCATGGAAAACGTAACCGAAAACAGATACGAAAGATGGTTCAACCTTCAGGGTGAAGTAGGATATTTGCGCGTTGAGCATATAAACGCTAGAAACGGCTTTAAGGTAGCTATCAACATACCTGATTTATCGCATTTACACAGTATTATTGAAAACATTAAAGGCATGCTAGACCTTAATGCCGACCCCGCGCTTATTCAGCACAGCCTAGTTCAGGCAGGCTTATCGGAAAACGAGGTGCTAAGTGGCATTCGGCTACCCAGTGCATGGAGTGTTTTTGAAAGCGGTTGTAGAGCTATTTTAGGTCAACAAGTAAGCGTAAAAGCGGCTATTGGGCAGGTTTCTTTGTTGGTACATACGTTAGGTGCTAAAGCTAAAACCGCGAAAACAGATAAGCCTGACGCCATTCGCATTAACAGCAGCATACACAATGTTAGCGGTGAAGACGCCTATTGCTTTCCTACACCTGAATCTGTTGCTTCAGCTGATTTACGTTTCTTACGAATGCCTGATGCACGCCGCGAAACCTTGAGGCGCTTTGCTCAGCTTTTTTCAGAGAATAGTTCACCAGAACACAGTGAGATATTGGCCTTGAAAGGGGTTGGGTCTTGGACGCTTGATTATATAAAAATGCGTGGTGAGCGACAGCCAGATGTGTACCTAGAAGGCGATCTAATTGTAAGAAAAATGGCCGCATTACATCCAGTTGAACCTGAAAAAGCTGCACCATGGCGAAGCTATTTAACGCTTCAGCTTTGGAAATTAAGCGATAACGCGCAGGGCAAAACAGAAAACAAAGAACGAAAAAAAGAGAAGGATAAATAGCCGTGGAATTCACGCAATGTATTGATACAGCAAAAGGCCCACTGCTGATAACAGCAAACGATGAAGGCGTTACGGCAGTTGCTTTTTTAGATACGGCGCCAGAAAGCGTACGCCCGAATGCTATTACGCAAGAGGCGTCACGTCAGCTTGCAGCGTATTTCAGTAAGAAGCTTCAAGTATTCGATTTGCCACTTACGCCCAATGGAACAGAGTTTCAGCAACAGGTTTGGCACGCATTACTACACGTACCCTATGGCGAGACAGCCAGCTACCTTGATATTGCCAAAGCAGTTGGTAACCCTAAAGGTGTTCGTGCTGTAGGTATGGCGAACGGTCGTAATCCTATTGCTATTATAGTGCCTTGCCACCGTATAATCGGCAGTAACAAAACGTTAACTGGCTATGCTGGTGGACTTGAACGAAAACAGTATTTGCTAAATTTGGAGGGCGCCCAAGGGGTACTATGGCAGTAAAACATGTTATCGCGCTTTTGGTGCTGGCGGGTATTTGGGGGGCGTCGTTTATTTTTATGCGAGTTGCAGCGCCTGAATTTGGTATTTATGTGCTGGTTGCCATCCGAACATTGTTGGCTACCGCTGTGTTATTGCCGCTGCTATTACTCACCGGTTCGGTGAAAGATATAAAACAGCATTGGCTTGCAATTATGCTGGTGGGGCTGGCAAATACCGCAATACCTTTTGTACTGTTTAACTACAGCAGTTTGCATTTAGAAGCCGGCGTTAATGCTATTTTAAATGCTACTGCACCTATGTTCGGTGCCATTGTCGCGTGGAGCTGGTTAGGCGATAAACTAAGTAAATCGGCTATTGTCGGCTTGTTTATCGGGTTTGTAGGTGTCTCGGTTATTAGTCAGCAAAAGCTAGGCGAGGACGAGATAAGCTTTCTGCCCATTTTAACCGCCCTATTGGCAACGCTAGGATACGGTATTGCAGCCAGTATGATGAAGAAATGGCTGCAAGGCGTGAAGCCATTAGTGGTTGCAACGGGGAGTCAGGCAATGGCAACGGTTGTGTTGGCCCCCTTCGCACTAGCAACACTTCCAGATGCTATGCCCAGTACTAATGCGTGGTTTAGTGCAGTAGCGTTAGCTATTGCAGGTACAGGTATTGCGTACATTTTGTACTTTAAACTAATTGCTGATATTGGCCCAGCCAAGGCTATTACTGTGGCTTATTTAGTACCACTGTTTGGCATTATTTGGGGCGTGGTGTTCTTGCAAGAGTTGCTTTCTGCTCAAACTATTGTGGGTGGTAGTATGATTTTGCTGGGTGTTGCACTAACTACTGGTGTGGCTAAAAAGCCGCGATTCAAAGCGAAGCGCGGCTAGTGAAGACATAAAGTATGCTTAGTCGATAAGTTGAGAGCGTACTAAATTACAGCCGTCTCTTTTTGCTTGGTAAAGCGCATCTTCAGCGTGCGCTGTCACCTCTTGCATTGGGCGAGTTGACGCGGTGTACGATATGCCGATTGACGCAGTAATTTGCAAATCAGGGTGTTCCACCAAAGGAGGCAGCGTAGCAACGCCATGACGTAAGTTTTGCGCAAGATCAAAGGCTACGTGAGGGCCTGTGTTAGGTAAAAGCACGATAAATTCAGTGCTGCTCCAACGGCCTAAGATATCTTGTTCGCGAAGCTTTTCGGCTAAATAAGACACTACTTTTTCTAGAATATCGTCGCCCGTGTTTCGGCCGTGCGTATCAATGATGTCAGATAAATGGTCTACATTAATCAACATCACGCTAAGTGAATTATGCTCTGAAAGTAGATTTTTGTAGATAAACTCTAAGTTGTCTCTTTCTGGAAGGCGTGCAGTATGCCTAACCACTAATTCAGGCTGCATGTCTTTTCTAAAGTAGTACAGCAAGTTGTAAATAAGCAAAAACAGTGAGAATACCACAACCAGCAAGGTTACAACGCTAAATATGAACGCTTGAGAAATTTCAGCTTGTCTATCTTCTAACGGGCTTAATAGAAATACTGTCCAGCCAAACTGGTTCAACTTAACTTCGGCTATTAGGTAGTCTTTTTGATCGATAGTAACCAATTTATTGTTAAGCGCTTGTTCGTTTTGAATAGTTAGCGGAAGGCTTGAATACCAAGGAAGCTCAGATAGGTTGGTAAAGTCTGAGTACGATGCAATTAGCGACTCGTCAGACGACAGCATAATATCGCCAGAACCGTCGACAAACAAAAAGTCGTATCCGTACTCTTGCTTGTATGTATCAAAAATCTCAATAAAACTACGCAAGCTTTTGCCCACACCGAAGAACCCTAAAAAACGTTCTGCTTCGTCGTGTATTTTTATGTCGATATAAAAATGCGTGTCTTCCCATTTACCAATATCGGCAACCGAGTCTTGTGGGGCGTCTTTATATTTAAAATACCAGCTTACTTCACCTTCAATAAGGTCAATGATGCTGCCGTCTGAGTTATATTGTTTGCGTTCTGCTTCACTGGCGATAAAAAAGGATAAGCCAAATTCTTTTTCAAGACGATCCAGTGTCTTAAAAACGGTGGCTTCGTTAACCTTTTCACCATCCATTAAGTCAACCAGTTCTGTTGAGTGGCCTAGTGCTTCGGAAATATGCAAAGGCTTAAGTATCTGCTCAACAATAAGCGAAATAGCAGGCGAAAGAGACTGCTGTTGTGCGCGGCTTTGCTCGGCAACAATTTTTGAAATACTGAAATGAACCAGCGTTACAATTGCGATTACCACTACCGCAAATAGCACTAGTATGCTTCGATGAAGTGTTCTAAATGTGTTCACAGACTGCGCATGCTCCCTTGCCTGACTGAACCTTTCTTAATTTTAAGTATACCTGCTGGTAAAATGAACTACTAGGTAAATAGCTTAAACTTTAGATTAAAAACTTTTTTGTCCTCTTCAACCTCCTCGTGTCATTAAAAGCAATGAATCGCTGACATCTCTATGCGCCTTCGTTAAACTATGCGCGTTTTTATTATTTTGCACAAAAAAGGAATGATATGGCTTTCTCAGTGGTTGTTTTGGCGGCGGGCAAAGGTACGCGAATGAAATCTGACTTGCCCAAAGTACTACATAAAGTTGGCGGTGTACCGATGGTTCAGCGCATAATCAATACTGTGAAGTCGTTGGGTGCAGATGATATACACCTAGTTTATGGACACGGTGGAGAGCAGCTTCAAGCCACTATTAAAGAAGATAACCTAAACTGGTGTTTACAGGCAGATCAGTTGGGTACAGGTCACGCAGTGCAGCAAGCCGCTCCGCACATTAAAGACCAAGAAGACGTATTGATTCTAGTGGGTGACGCCCCATTAATTCGCGAAGAAACATTAAGCGCATTAAAAGCGGTGAAAGCCAGTTGCGATTTAGCGCTGCTTACTGTTGAACTAGACGACCCAACAGGCATGGGACGTATTGTGCGCAAGAATGACAATATCACCGCTATTGTAGAGCACAAAGATGCTACAGACGCGCAGCGTGAAATTAAGGAAATAAATACTGGCATGATGATGATGTCAGGTGCCGACCTTAAGCGCTGGTTAGGTAACTTAAGCAACGACAACGCACAAGGCGAATACTATCTTACCGATGTAATCGCAATGGCTGCTGCCGAAGGCAAGCGTATTCAGTCGGCACAGCCTGAATCTCCTGTTGAGGTAGAGGGCGTGAATAACCGATTACAGCTTTCTAATTTAGAGCGTGCTCTACAGCGTCGTCAGGCAAATGAGCTTATGATGGACGGCGTAACGCTTCTTGACCCAGCGCGTTTCGACCTTCGCGGCACACTACACACCGGCAACGATGTTGTTATAGACGTAAACGTTATAGTTGAAGGCAACGTAACGTTAGGTAATAACGTGACTATTGGCGCTAACTGTATTTTGCGTAACTGCCATATTGCCGATAACGCGGTAATAGAAGCTAACTCGATAATAGAAGAAGCGCAGGTGGGTGAAGCATGTAATGTGGGCCCTTATGCACGACTTCGCCCGGGTGCAGTTATGCACAAGCAGGCGAAAGTTGGCAACTTCGTTGAGATGAAGAAAACCGTGTTAGGCGAAGGTGCAAAAGCGAATCATCTTACCTATTTAGGCGATGCAGAGGTTGGGCCTAACGCGAATATTGGCGCAGGCACCATTACCTGTAACTACGACGGTGTTAATAAGTCAAAAACACGTATTGGAGAGAATGCGTTTATAGGTTCTAACTCTTCATTAGTAGCGCCTGTTGTAATAGGCGATGGAGCTACGGTAGGTGCTGGTTCGGTGATTACCACCGAGGTTGAAGACAAAGCACTTGCAGTTGCACGCGGCAAACAGCGCAACATCGCTAACTGGCCTCGACCTACTAAAAAATAAAAACACATAGTTAAAAAAAAAATACCTAGTTACTCACAGCAGCAAAACCTGTTTGCTCGGTGTTAAGTTACGGTTTCAAAAGCGGCACACATTATCTTTTCAATGCGTGCCGCTTTTTTATTTCGCTATATTCCACTTTCAGATTTACGATTGTGTAAAACGGGTTTGTCTGCTTTGAATATGCTTTACTAAGGCTTAAATTTAAGGAGTCGCTATGATTTCTACACTGTTAGTTGGGTTTGGCTTTTCTGCACAAACCTTTCATCTTCCTTTTCTGTCCTATCTTTCTGATTTCTCTATTGATGGAGTAGTGTCATCGCGACCAAGTGAAGTAAAACACGTATTACCCTTGGCAAAGGTTTACAGTTCGCTAGAAGAAGCACTTGAAACTAATAACCAAGCTCACCCTGCGTTCGATTTAGTCATCATCACCACACCTAATCATTTGCATGCGCTACAGGCAGAGCTTGCACTTAACCATGGTTGCAACGTTTTAGTGGAAAAGCCGTTTACGCTAAACGCCGAACAGTCCAGTGCATTAGTTAATTTAGCCAAAGAAAAGCAAAAGCATTTGTGTGTTTATCACAATCGACGTTTCGATGGCGACTTCATTACCTTGCAATCACTTATTAAAGAAGGCGCTTTGGGCGAAATCAAGCGCTTTGAAAGTCGCTTCGACCGCTTTAGACCCGTACCTAGAGACCGCTGGCGTGAAAATGCAGGCCCTGGCAGCGGCATTTTTTGGGATTTAGGGCCTCATCTTATTGATCAAGCGCTTCAGTTATTCGGAAACCCTTTGTCAGTGTCTTCCGATATTTATACATTACGCGACCAAGGGCAAAGCGACGATGCGTTCGACATTACACTTTACTACGCAGATAAGGTGGTGAAGTTGGGGAGCTCTGCATTTCAAGGAGGGCAAACTCTTCGATTTGATATACAAGGTACAAAAGCAAGTTACCGCAAGTTCTATTTAGATCCTCAAGAAGACCAATTGCGCCAAGGTAAGGAAATAAACAGCAGTGATTGGGCAAATACACCTAGCGCACAACACGGTGTACTCGCTAACGGCGAGTCGAGTTCAGTGATTACAACTAAACATGGAAAGTATTTAGCATTTTATGAAAAACTCGCCAGCGCTATACAAAATGACACGCCGCTGCCAGTTAGTGCAGAGAGTGTTGTGCCCGTCATTCAGATAATAGAAATGGCTATAGAGGCAAACAAACAACAGCAGCGACTGATGCTTATATAAACAAAAAGCTTGCACTCTGTTTCACATTAAATTACGATTCTTTCGCTTTGAAAATAATAACTTTCGTTTCGAAAGTTATTATTTGGTTTCAGTGAATATATTTTTATAAATTATTAAGTATTGTGGGTGCTTGTTAAGTGAAAAGCAGTAAATCGGTCGAGCTACGTCGCAATAACATTGTTGCTCACGTGAACCAGCACGGTCATACGCAGGTCGAGACACTTGCATCTCAATTCAATACTTCTGAAGTTACCATTCGTAAAGACTTAGCTGCACTTGCAGAGCAGGGCAAGCTTATTCGTCAGTTTGGCGGGGCGGTACCCGCTTCAGGTTTCACAAATAGTGCAATAATCGAGGGTGATGCAACAGAAAATGTTCATCAAAAATCAACAACATCCTTATTGCCTATCGGTAAAGCCGCAGCCGGCTTAATTAAGTCAGGGCATAAGCTGGTGATTGACTGCGGTTCAACAACAGCAAGCTTGTTGCCATTTTTATCGAATAAAAACAGCTTAGTGGTTATGACCAATGCGCTGGCTACCGCGAACTTTCTTACTCGTTGTGAAACCGAGCCCACGGTGCTGATGACCGGAGGTACTTGGGATGCACAATCACAGTCTTTTCAGGGCGCAATGGCCGAACAACTTGTTAGTGCATACAACTTCGATGTTGCCTTTATTGGCGCGGCAGGTATTGACGTAAACCGAGGCACTACCACTTTTAATGAACTCACTGGCGTCACTCGCGCGATGGCGAAGGCGGCTACCAAAGTGGTCGTAATGGCCAGTTCATCAAAACTCAATCACAAAATGCCTAATTTAGAGTTAGGTTGGTCACAAATTTCAGTCTTGATCACCGATGAAGGTATTCGGGATGAAGATAAGCAAAATATAGAAAATCAAGGCGTTGCAGTTATTGTTGCACCGCAAAATGGAGAATAACTATGTGTGGAATCGTTGGCGCTGTAGCCGAACGTAATGTTGTTGAAATACTTCTTGAAGGATTAAAGCGTCTTGAATATCGAGGCTATGACTCGGCTGGTGTTGCATTACTTCAAGATGATGGCAGCCTGAAGCGAATTCGCCGTACAGGTAAAGTACAAGAACTGGCTGATGCCGTAGCACAAGAAGAGGCATTGGGCGGCACAGGTATTGCGCATACGCGCTGGGCAACTCACGGCGGCGTAACTGAGGCGAATGCACACCCTCATTTCTCTAATGACCGCGTTGCAGTTGTTCACAACGGTATTATTGAAAACTACGTAAACCTTAAGGCAGACCTTGCTGATAAGGGCTACACATTCACTAGCGACACTGACACTGAAACTATTGCCCACACTGTGCACGAAGAGCTTAAATCGGGTAAAGCGTTGCTAGAAGCTGTGCAAAGTGCGGTAAAAACCTTCCACGGTGCTTACGGCACGGTAATCTTGGATAAAGAAGACCCAAGCCGTGTGGTAGTAGCGCGTTCTGGCAGCCCATTGGTGATAGGTCTTGGTTTGGGCGAAAACTTTATTGCTTCAGACCAGATGGCACTATTGCCCGTTACCCGTCGTTTTATCTTCTTGGAAGAAGGTGACGTTGCAGAAATTACGCGTCGTGAAGTGAAAATTTTCGACAAAGACGGCAATGCCGTTGAGCGTGAAGTTATTGAATCTAATATCGAGCATGATGCCGGTGATAAAGCAGGTTACCGTCACTACATGCTTAAAGAAATTCACGAACAACCTACCGTTGTACGCAATGCACTTCAAAATCGTATAGACGAGAACGGCCTAATGCCTGGCGTATTTGGCGAAGGTGCGGCAGAAATCTTTAGCAAAGTAAAACACGTGCAAATTATTGCCTGTGGTACTAGCTATCATGCCGGTATGACAGCACGCTACTGGCTTGAACAGTACGCCAATGTTTCATGTAACGTAGAGATTGCTTCTGAATTCCGCTACCGCAAGTCGGTGGTACATCCTAACAGCTTGCTCATTACTATTTCTCAGTCAGGTGAAACAGCAGATACCCTTGCAGCATTGCGCTTAGCAAAAGAGCTAGGCTATATGTCTAGCCTTACAATTTGTAACGTACCTGGCTCATCTTTGGTGCGTGAATCAGACCTTGCGTTTATGACCCGCGCAGGTGCAGAAATTGGCGTAGCTTCAACCAAGGCATTTACCACTCAGCTAACCGCGTTCCTAATGCTTACGTTAGCGCTGGGTAAAGAAAATGGCATGACCGATGCCGACAGTAACGCCATTGTATCTGCCCTTCACAGCTTGCCGGCAAAACTTGAAGAAACCCTGGCAATCACGGGTGGAATTGAAGATTTAGCAGAAGAGTTTGCTGATAAACACCACAGCTTGTTCTTAGGTCGTGGCGATCAGTACCCAATTGCAATGGAAGGTGCGCTTAAGCTTAAAGAAATTTCTTACATTCACGCTGAAGCGTACGCGTCTGGCGAGTTAAAACACGGTCCACTTGCGCTTATTGATGACGAAATGCCGGTAATTGTTGTTGCACCAAACAATGAGTTGTTAGAAAAGCTTAAGTCGAATGTGGAAGAAGTAAGAGCACGTGGCGGCATTATGTATGTGTTTGCTGATAAAGATGCTGCTTTTGCGGGCGATGAGACTATGCGTGTTATTGACGTACCGCATTGTGAAGAACCCATTGCACCGATTATCTACACGCTTCCGTTACAGCTTCTGTCTTACTACGTAGCGTTAATTAAAGGTACCGATGTTGACCAACCGCGTAACTTGGCAAAGTCAGTTACGGTTGAATAAGCGACGCGGTAAATCCCACACCCTTTAAAATCTCAAACACCATCTTTATCGCGCTCTCTGTCAGTGCGTGAAGGTGGTGTTCTTGTTTCTGCTCAGCCCAGAAGTATCCATTGCGTCACTTTTGATTGCGCTTTTGTACAGCGTGAAATTTCTTTTACTACCTCTTTGTTCTCTTGCCCCAATAGCCAGTAACAGAACGTGGAAAACGTTGTTTTTTAATTAACGACTACGTTAAAAGCGCCCAAGTTGTGAGGAAAAAGCCAATATTCGCTACGAACTTCCTTTGAAACCCAAGCGAATAAACATATGATGCACAATGTATTCTGTTGTTTTCATTAAATTAAATGGGCAAGCAATGATAAGAATTTTTTGTGCCTTGTTCTTTTTGTCGTTTAGTTCTCTCTTAGTAGCCAAAGAAACGGTGAACATTGCCATAGTTGAAACGCTTTCTGTTGATATTGTGACAGAATCTCGTCTGGCTTTTGTTGATGAGTTGCAGCGTCTATTGCCTGAAAAGCATATTCAGTTTTCCGTTTACAATGCACAAGCCTCTGAGCAAATGGCCACAGATATTCTTGCAGCCATAGCCTCTCAATCGCCTCCTGATCTTGTGGTTTCTGTGGCAACACTGGCAACAAGAGCGCTGCATAGTGCCGATGCACTTATTCAAACACCAAAACTCTTTATGGTGGTTTCTGCACCTGTAGAAGAAGGTATTGTTTCCGCATTAGGTGAAGTCAGTTCTCGCAATATTACAGGCGAGGCTCATGTGCTTGATGCAAAGGTTAAATTAGACATGCTTGACGGTATTTTAAGGGCATCCAATATCTCTGAACCGCTATCGATTGCCCTTATTCACTCAACATATCCTTCATCCACCAATTCGGTGAATCAGCTGATGGCGCTTGAACATGAGTATGAGAACATTGACCTAGTGGCCATTAGTACGCCCTTTATAGAAGGGCGCGACGGCCTATTACGCATGTCATCAGACATAACCGCGTCGCTGCATCAATTTGAGGGAAAACTTGATGGATATTGGCTGTCATCTGGTCCGTTGGTAGAACTAGACGGTTTGGTAGATAACATTTTTAACGAGACTGAGTTACTGCCGCTTTTTGCTGAAAATATAGAGGCGGTGCAAGAAGGCGCACTGCTTGGTGTGGTGTCTGAGCCTCAAAGTATTGGTAAGTCAGCGGCAAAAAAAGCAAAGCGCATTTTAGAGCGTAAGTCGGCAGAGGGTATTCCAGTTACAAAAATGGACACTTACACGGTTGCCGTTAATGTTTCTACTGCAATAAAACTAAAGCTGCCAATTCCTTCGAATTACCTCAAGCTTTCGAAAAATCACATTTATCAGTAGAGCCCTTAAAGAAATTTTTATGCGTATTAAGTCAAAGCTTCTTGTGATGTATATCCCTATTCTATTAATCGGAATGGCATTAACGGGTTACTGGGCGTATTTAACCGCGTATGAATCGGTGCGAGAACGCGAATACAAGTTGCTAACTCAAACACTCACCCTCTCTGTGTTAGCTTTGATAGAAGAGCGCAGAGAACTGTTGATAGATTCTGGGTTGGAAAATGAACCTGTATTTATTACGGCTTATCAAAAAGAGGTGTTTGAAGAATTAAACGCTTTGCATATCGCCACCGGTAGGCATTTTTCGATAAGCAGCAAAGAAACAGATACTATCGTTTTTAGTACCTTAGATGAGAGCTTCAGGCCAAATACAGAAGGTGCACAGAAATCAACAATTAGCGGGCACTTGGTGGCCTTTGGTGAGTCGCTATCAAATGGACAAGATGTACTTTTTGCGTGTGCTGAATCCGACCCATGGGAATGGAAAGTTACGGTTATACAACAGGCCGATGCACTACAAGCGTCTTTATCAAAAATTGCTTGGATGACGGTACTGGTCATATTGTTCGCTGTGGCTACTGTAAGTTTAATTATGGGGCGTGTTACACAAGTATTGGTGCTATCTCCCATAGAAAAAATTAAGTCTGCAGCCAGTCGAATAGCAACCGAGCACAAAGCGGTACAGATTGACTTAAATCAGGACGATGAATTGGGCGAGTTAGCCCGTGATGTTGAGTTAATGTCTGCCAAAATTGAACAATATGTTGATCAAGCTCAGCAGGCCAACAAAGCCAAAACGGATTTCTTGGCGGTAATGAGTCATGAAATAAGAACCCCACTTAATGGAATTCAAGGTTTGGCAACGCTACTGTTAGACACTTCTCTTACCGATAAACAGCATAAATATGCTACTGATTTACGGGCTTCGTCCACTATTCTTGCTAACGTCATTAATGACGTACTCGACTTATCAAAAATTGAATCGGGTATGTCAGAAGTTGATGTTACGGAATTCGATTTAGACACTATGCTAGGCGATCTCATCACGCTTCTAGGTACCAATGCCAGCGCAAACAGTACGTCGTTAAGTTATCAAAGCAAAAACTTGGCATCTGTTCGGGTTACCAGCGATATCACTAAGCTGCGTCAAATTGTGATCAACTTAGTAAGCAATGCTATTAAGTTTTCTCACAAAGGCAGTGTTTTTGTGTCTGCGAAACTGAAAAAGCCGGTTACAGCCTCTTCATCACCCAATAATCTTGTGATTGCGGTAAAAGATACGGGAATAGGTATTGAGCCTGAACGCTTAAGTCATATTTTCGATAAGTTCACGCAGTCTGATTCGTCTATAACTCGAAAATATGGTGGAACTGGCCTTGGTCTATCGATTGCCAAAGAGCTTGCACAGCTGTTGGGAGGCGATATTAAGGTAGTGAGTACCGTTGGTGAGGGGTCATGTTTTACGGTAACCGCCGAAGTACAGGCGCGAAGCTTACCAGAGAATACATTATCAGAGTTGGACCAGGGCGCAAAAGGCATTAAAAGTGTACCAGAGGGGCTACGTGTACTTCTTGCTGAAGACAACGCAATTAATGCAGTGGTTGCTCAAGCATTACTTGAGCAGCTTAAGTGTAATGTAGAGCATGTAGACAACGGCTTAAAAGCAGCAACTCGGGTTGAAGAGGGTGGTATAGATGTAGTCTTTATGGATGTGCATATGCCTGTTATGGATGGCATTGAGGCCACACGTCGCATTCGCAAAATGAACGAAGATAATGCTAAGGTGCCTATTATCGGCTTGACTGCAGAAGCGTTTAAAGAACGTCATACGCTCTTTAAAGAGGCGGGAATGGATAGTATTGTTACCAAACCTGTTACGTTAGAAGCGCTTAGGGAAAGCTTACAATCACTCTAACGAGTTAACCTTTATTATTAGCAAACAGACAAATGCACTATTTGCACGTTACACTCATTTAAGAGTATTGCGACATCAGTCGATAACATAAGTGTCATTTGCTATGGGTGAAATACGTGAAGCTAAATAAAGCCAGTGAAATAATTCGCCTGCGTATTGCGCTTATTATCGGAGGATGCCTTGTTGTAGGCTTTATGGTGGCTGACTATATGTTACTGCCAGCAGACATGCACCAGCTGTATACCTTCGACCGCCTTCTTCTTCAATTACCAATTATCTTCTTAATGGTTGCTGGCTCATATTGGCGTGGTTTTGCGCAATATAAGCACTACTTTTTTACGTTTCTCCTTATTGCGCTCACCTACAGCAATTACTGGCTTATTTGGGTATGTTGGCATAATTTTAAGTTCGATTTCCCCTACGAGGGCACAATTCTATACGCCTATTACTGTGTTTTTGCGTTAGGCATTCCATTTAAAATGGCGCTAATGGCCAGCACCGTAAACGTAATTGGCTTTGCCGTTTTAATGTTCATTGCCCCTGTGTATGGCGATAGAGTACTTATATCGACGGCATTTGTTGGTGGTTCACTTTTTGTGTGTGCTTACGCTAAGTATCGATTAGATAGAAGCCTTGCCCTACTTGAAGAAACAAATCACAAGCTGCTGAAGCTGAGTAAATACGACCCCCTATCTAACCTTTTAAACAGACGAGCGTTACGGGAAGAAAGTACTAAATTACTTGCGTTCAGTAGACGTCACAATGCATCTATCGCTATTTTAATGATAGACCTAGACGATTTTAAAAAATATAACGATAGTTTTGGTCACCAACAAGGTGATGAAGCAATTCGGCGTCAGTCAGCCATGATGAAGGCGGTTTTTAAACGAGAGTCAGACATACTGGGCCGATACGGCGGTGAAGAATTTATCGTAGTGTTAAGTGGTGTGACTGAAGCACAGGTAAAAGAGCGTTGTGAAGCATTATTACAGGCGTGGAAAGACGAAGAAATGCCCCATGCAAAGGATGCACAGCATAATAACATGAGCTGTTCTATAGGCGCTGTTCTAATAAACAATTCTGAAAGTACAAATATAGATTTGCTCATTGATGATGCTGATAAAGCGCTGTACCAGGCTAAAGAAGCAGGGAAAGCGTGTTACGTGCTTTCGCCTCGTCGATAACATCATCTTTCTCTTCGACGTTATCAACCCTTAATAAGCCTTAACCAAGTGCCATTAAAGATCTATTAACAAGGTTGTGATCTAAGGTTAACTTTGTGTTATCAATTTTGCTTTTAAATGCATCGAAGTTGCAGCTAAAGTTGTGAAAAATGCGATAAATAAGCGTGAATGTCGTTAACTTACATTGAACAAAAGAACTCATGTCCGTAGAATGCGCGCTGCATTTTTTCCGTCAACCATGGGTATTTTATGACGCAACAGTTCTCTTTACGTACCTCAGTATGCATAGCGTTAGCTACACTAGCTTCCTCTTCTGCGCTTGCTGCTGGTTTTCAAGTCAACGAACACAGTGCAAATGGCTTAGGGCGTGCTATGGCCGGTCAGGCAGCGAAGCCAGAGAACGCTTCAATCCTTGCAACAAACCCTGCAGCCATTGGCGTTTTCAAAGAAGCCGAGTTCAGTAGTTCAGTAAGTTTCATCGATCCAAATGTTGATGTAAACGGAACAGTTAACTATGCCGTAGGCGGCCAAGTGATTGCAGCAGCTGACGCAAGCGAAGATGACATTGCCAACACAGCCATTGTGCCTAGCTTTTTCTATACGCGTCCTATTAATGAGCGCGTTTCTGCAGGTGTAGGCGTTTTCACTACCTACGGCTTAACGTCAGATTATTCAGACGACTTCAATGCACTGCATTTTGCAGATACAGCCGAAGTTAAATCGGTAACTATCAACCCTGCTGTTTCTTACAAAGTAAATGATACGTTGATGGTTGGCTTAGGCTTAAGTGCAACCTTTGCTGACGCTCAAATTAATTCTGCAGTATCGGAAAGCCTATCACCAATTTTAAGTGCAAATGCGCAGACAACCATCCCTGCCACTACATCTATCTTCAAGCTTGAGGGTGATGATTGGGGCTATGGTTGGAATGTGGGTGTGTTTTGGCAACCTACAGAGATGACTAACATTGCGTTATCGCATCGCGCTGAAACTAAGTTAACACTTGATGGTGAGGTGACATCTAGCTTAACAGCATCACTAAATCAGCCTGGTAGCCTAGATCTAAATTTAGCTGCTATTACAGAGCTCGCTATCGATCAGAAAATAAATCAGCAATGGTCGGTGCAAGCAAGCGCAGTATTCACTGATTGGAGTACGTTTGAAAAGCTTGAAGCAAATCTAGCCGACGGTACTGATTTTCTTATTAAGCAAGAGAACTTCGACGATTCGTGGCGTGCAGCGCTTGGCGCTACTTATATACTCAACGACGAGTTTACGCTTCGAGCAGGCTTTGCCTATGACGATGGCGTAGTAACGGTAGAGAATCGTTCACTAAGTATTCCTGACACAGATCGTCATTGGGTGTCGGGTGGCTTCACGTATACTGTAAGTGAAGACACGTCTATCGATGCAGCTTATGTGTATATCAATGGTCGTGAAGCAAACATCGATAAAACGCGCGCGCTAAATGCAGAAGGTACTTTCACTTCGACATACACCGGAACGCAGTCGGCAACAGCCCACATTTTAAGCGTTCAGCTAAATACGCGTTTCTAAAATCGCACTTACTTCCATTTGAAACAAAGGCAGCACTTTACGCTGCCTTTTTAATTCAAGCTTCTTACTCACCTATTTTTATATCCTGTTTGAACACATCCTCGCTGTTTTTGTCGTTTTTTAATCTGCATTTAGTGATACGTTATGTGTACATTGAAAATGTATAGCGAACAAAGAATGAAACGCATTGAAAACGCTGCCTTTATTTTACTTATTTTATTTTTTCTAAATGGCTGCGTCATTGTTCATAAATCGGCAAAGCCGTCTTTTGGCACACAGGATTTTACCCAGCCAAGTTTTACTGCAATTACTGTGGCCTATGCGCCAGAAATGGACGGTATTTTAAATCGTATAGAGGCCGACCCTAATGCTGACATTCATACCACTACCAGCATTAAGGGCGTGACCTATCGCTTAGGTACTTATCACGACGAGCCTATTTTGGTTTTTGCAACGGGAATGAGCATTGCGAATGCGGCCATGACAATGCAAATGGCGCTAGATTACTTTCCCGTAAAGCAAGTTGTGTATATGGGTATTGCTGGTGCCGTAAACCCCAAGTGGCAGCCTGGTGATGTGATTGTGCCAGAGCGTTGGTACTACCATGACGAGAGTGTATATACCAACGCAGATCCAAAGAGACCCGGTGAATACATTTTGCCTGAGTATTACGCCGTGTTTATGAGTGAGCAGGAAGAAAGACGTGCTAAAGACCCACACATTCCAAACTATAAACCTTTTCATTTTATTCATCCCGACGAGGTACTAATTGTAAAGGATGGTATGGATGAGCCTAAGGATACGGCATATTTCAGTGCAACCCCTACGCTTCTTGATGCTGCGAGAAATGCCATAGCAAGCATTCCAACCCAACGAGTGCTTGATGAACGCGACGCCAAACTGCATGTTGGCGGAAACGGCGTTACCGGCTCGGTATTCATGGATAATCGTGAATATCGCAAGTGGACACATGAGGTTTTTAATGCCGAAGTAACAGAGATGGAATCTGCCGCGGTGGGACAAGTGTGCACGGTTAACAATGTCGACTGGGTAGTGATACGTGCAATTAGTGACTTAGCCGGTGGTCAAGAAGGAGTGAATGTAGAGCACAAGTATGACAAAGAGGTATCGCGAATTGGCGCAAACGTATTGTTCTCAGTGCTGGATGAATTGGCAAAATAAACACAGCTTTGTCTTTAAATTATAGAGTTTTAACGTATGCAAACACGCTTATGTTGCACAATGTTCTATAGTACCGCCGATTTAAATTTGTAAGGATAAAAGATGACCGCAAAGCCGTTGTTTACAAGGTCGCTTCTAGCACTATGTTTTACCTCTATTTATGGGGCTGCATTTGTGCCAGCCATTGCCTATGGGCAATACACATCCACTGCATCCCAAACAAAGCGCGCAGAGCTTACTGAAAGCGCTCCACGCGGAATACAACGGGCTGGACGTGACGCAGAAAACATTGAGCGTATAGAAACGACGTCGTCGCGCTTAATAGGTAAAGCAAATGCAAACGGCTACGTTGTGTCATCTTTTAATGAAGATACGTTGTCTTTTTTATCCTTTCAGCATATTCAAGAAAGCCTTAATTATGTTGCAGGTGCAGGCGTGCAGCGTGGTAATGGCCAAGAATACTTACCCGCACTTCGCTCGCCCGTGCTAACAGGTGCCGGTGCCTGTGGCGGCATTTTAGCCGCTGAAGACGGCGTTCCTTTGCGTGCCGCTGGCTTTTGTAACATTAACGAGCTTTTTGAAGCTCATGGCGAAATGGCCGAGCGCATAGATGTAGTAAAAGGGCCTGCCTCTGTTTTGTATGGTTCAAACGCTATACATGGCGTTATTAATGTTATTACTCCAGATACCACGCGAGGCGGTGGGCTTGCCGCTTTTGACTATGGTTCGTTTGGATATCATCGACTTAAGTTTCGCCAAGGGAAAGACTTTGGCAACAGCGGTATAGGCATTAATGCCAGTATCACGCGCGACACTGGTTATAGAGACGACGAGGGTGTCGATCAAGAAAAAGTAAATATTCGCCATCGTTTTGAAAGCGATGCCTTTTCTGTCACTACGGGAATGACCTACACCAACCTCGAACAAGACACAGCGGGTTTTATTGTTGGTGAAGATAGTTACAAAGATGAAGATATAGCGCAAAGCAACCCTAACCCTGAAGCGTTTCGCGATGCCACCAGTTTGCGATTGTGGAGCAAGCTAGATATGACATTTGACGATGGGCATGCGCTTACTGTTACACCGTATATTCGCAATCAAGAAATGGATTTTCGTATGCATTTCTTACCCGGCAAGCCGCTTGAACAAAATGCACAAGACGGTTTTGGTGTGCTGTCGCAGTTTAACTATGTAGTGAACCCTGCGTTTAATATTGATATAGGTATAGATGCAGAATCTACTGATGGTGAGCTTATGCAGGCACAAGATAGTGAAACTGTTGGCTCAGCGTTTTTGGTCGAAACAGTGCCTGTTGGAAAGCATTACGACTACACCGTTGATGCAAGGTTAATCGCCCCGTTCTTTGCTTTAAATTGGCAGCAAAATACATGGTTGTTGTCACTTGGCGGTCGTTATGAGGATATGCAGTACCGCTACGCCAACAATATGAATGTTGGGCGCGTAAGAGAAGATGGCACTGCCTGTGGATTTGGTGGTTGCAGATATTCACGCCCAGAAAGTGGCGAAAACAGCTTTAGTAATTTCAGCCCCAAGTTTTCAGCAAGCTATAAACTTACCGATAAAACCCAATTGTACCTGGGAGCATCGCGTGGTTATCGTGCGCCGCAGGCTACAGAGCTTTATCGTCTGCAGCGAGCGCAACAGGTTGCCGATTTAGACTCAGTTAAAGCAACAAACTACGAGGTAGGTGTAAAAGGGTTAACTGAAGGTGGACGCTATACAGTTTCTTTATATAGCCTTAGAAAAGATAACGTTATCTATCGCAATAGTGATTTCTTCAATGTAAGTAACGGAGAAACATGGCACCGCGGTATAGAGCTAGAGTTAAGCCAGGCTTTCGGTAACAGCTGGCGTATTGATTTCGCGGGCAGCTATGCGAAACACACCTACGAGCATAGCCAGCTTTCAGGTGAAGTTGATATTAAAGGCAATGACATTGATACCGCACCAGCGCTCCAGTTTAATACTAGGGTGAGCTATGCGTTTAGCGACGCATTACAAGGCCAGTTAGAATGGCAGTATGTTGATGACTATTTCACTGATGCAGAAAATCAGAATAGCTACGAAGGTCATGACCTGCTGCATGCTCGCTTTATCTATGCACTGAGCGACACAATTACCCTATTTGCTAGAGTGAATAACGTGCTAGATACGCAATATGCAGAGCGTGCCGACTTTACTAGTTTTACTGGTCCACGCTTTTTTCCTGGGCGTCCTCGAAACGTTATGTTTAGCGCGTCTGTCGCATTGTAATTTACCAAAGCTATTGCCTGAACTGCTTGTTATTCAAGCGGTTCAGGCGTAATCTTAGCGTTATTAATACCTACACATTTAGTGTCCGTAACGCCTATTCGCATGGGTTACAGTCTTGCCTCGTATAACGGTTTTCAACGCAGTCGTTATACGTGGAATGATTGTTAATAGGTAAAACCCATGCAAAAAATAGTTGTCGTTGGTGGCGGTGCTGGTGGCCTTGAGTTAGCCAGCCGTTTAAGCCGCACGCTCGGGAGAAAAAAACACGCTGAAATCACATTAGTCGACCGCAGTCGAACGCATATTTGGAAACCCTTGTTACACGAAGTAGCAGCGGGCGTCATAGATAAACACTCAGACGGTGTGGATTACGCTATTCACGCTGCGTCCCATCACTATCGTTTTCAGCTAGGCGAAATGTGCGCCTTGAATACCGATAAAAAAACCATAACGCTGTCGCCACTGATAGACGAAGAAGGCTGCCAAGTGCTGCCTGAACGTGAAGTACCTTACGACCAGCTTGTTCTTGCCATAGGCAGTGTAAGTAACGACTTCAATACGCCGGGCGTAGCTAAACACTGCTATTTTTTAGACTCGCTAAAGCAGGCAGAGCGCTTTCACCGCGCGTTGTTAAATCAGCTTATCCGTATTAATCAGCAAGAAGATAAAAACGCAAAAATTGATGTGGCTATTGTGGGTGCTGGTGCTACAGGCACTGAACTCGCCGCGCAGCTTCATCATGTTGCCAACTTATCAAAAGCTTACGGTATGCCAGACATGTCAGCATTACGTTTGAAAATTACTATCGTAGAAGCAGGAGAGCGTATTTTACCAGCGTTGCCAGAGCGCATTGCCAATTCGGCAAGAAAAGCACTGTATAAACTGGGTGTAGACATAAAAGAACAGACCATGGTGGCAGAAGCTGATGCAAAAGGCCTAATTACCAAAGACGGCTCGCGCATTGATGCTGATTTGATGGTGTGGGCAGCAGGCGTAAAAGCGCCTGATTTTATAACAGATATGAATATATTTGAGACTAACCGCGCCAACCAAATATTAGTAGATAAACAGCTTAGAAGTACCACACATAGCGACATTTGGGTGTTAGGTGATTGCTGTGGATTTCAGCAAAACAATGGAAAGTGGGTACCGCCGCGAGCGCAGTCTGCGCATCAAATGGCCGATGTAGTTGCACATAATATAACATCGTTATTTAACGGTAAGTCGACAAAAGATTTTACTTATCAAGACTACGGCTCGTTAGTGCACTTAAGTAAATACAGTACGGTTGGCAGTTTAATGGGCTCGCTGTCTAACAGCAGTATGTTTATTGAAGGGCGTTTGGCTAAACTGGTTTACGTGTCGTTGTATAACATGCATCAATTTGCCGTTCATGGAAAAGTTAAAGGTGCGCTAAAGCTGGTGGTGAAAAAACTCAGTCACGCGTTAAGCCCTAAACTGAAACTACACTAAGCGATAATTTTATAGTAAAAATCAAAAAAGCCCCATTGTTTGGGGCTCTTCAGAGATGTGATTGGCAATTATTGCTTAACACCTTCGACGTGTAGCTCAAGCTCTACCGTTTGAGATGCAGGACCGAGATCGTAATTAATACCATAATCTTTTAGTGCAATGGTGGTTGTGCCCATAAAGCCAGCACGGTATCCACCCCAAGGATCTTTACCTTCGCCAATCTTCTTAGCTTCGATAGAAATAGGCTTAGTTACACCATGAAGCGTAAAGTTACCCATTACGTCCATCATGCCATTACCTTTATCTACAATCTTGGTGCTTTCAAACTTCGCTTCAGGGTAAGTGTCTACATCAAGAAAATCATCACCCTTTAAGTGCTTGTCGCGCTCTGCGTGATTTGAGTCTACGCTGTCGGTATCAATGGTTACCATAATTTTGGCATTGTTAGGCATTGCTTCGTCATAGCTAAACGTGCCTTTAAAATCGTTAAAACGGCCTGTTAGCCACGAATAACCAAGGTGTTGAATTTTAAAATTAATCGACGCGTGAGCGCCTTTACTGTCAATGACATAGTCTGCGGCGTTCGCAGTACCAAGTGAAAGCGCAGCAGCAAGTGCAAGTGTTAACTTCTTCATTGTATCTCCTTACGTTCTATAATTAGTGAAGCCGTAACATCTGCTTCATGGTGTCGTCTTTATTGATAAAGTGGTGTTTTAATGCAGCGAGCGCATGCACTACTGCAAGACCAATCAGTGTCCACGCGAGGTAGAAATGTATATCACCCGCTACGTCTTCTTGATTCTCAAACAGTTCGCCAAGTGCAGGCACCGATACCCAATTAAATACTTCTATAGCGCGGCCATCTGCGGTCGAGATAAGGTACCCCGACATAAATAAGCTCAGTAGAACAAAATAAATAGCAGCATGCCCAACCTTACTTAAGCGCTTTTCAATTGCTGAGCCGTGGGGTGCCGGGCGTTTGGTTCTAAGCCTTATCAATAAGCGAAACAGCGTAGCGGCAAGCAAAATTAGGCCAACGCTTTTATGCCAATGAGGCGCAGTTTTATACCAGTCACTGTAATAGGTTAGGTCAACCATCCATAAGCCTGATGCAAACATGCCAATAACAATTAGCGCAGTTATCCAGTGCAAAGTTACGATGGTTTTCGGCCAGCGGCTATTCATATTCGTCCTATACGAAAAGTTATACCGCAAAGTATATGTTTTGCGGTACAGATTGAATATTGCATTTTTTCAGCAGTTTTGTTCTTTTTTTTAGAATGAACTGCGAGATTTTGATAAAAATTAAGCTTATTTTCATGGTTTGCTTAAACGAATTGATGTGCAATAAGGATTAGTGCTAGCGATTATTGCGCCTATATTTGCGTTAACTGCAGTTTCGTTGGGTAAATTGTCTTTTTATATGAATCTAGACCATACTGAAACAGACAAAAAACAACGCTGAAGAAATCGAAAAAGCACATGATTTCGAATTGTTTTATGGGGCGAGAAGATTATGCGAAGTGCGCATGGTGCATATGCAATAACAAGTTGCGGTGATGTAATGGCTGTAAAGGCGCATGGTCCTTGGAATGCTGAATGTATTAAACAGTTTGCCAACGATTACCGCGAAGAGCGAGCTATCTTCGAGAATAAGCGATGGGCAGACATAGTCTCGCACATTGGAGAGTCGTTGTTTGTTCCCGAAGCAGAAGCTGTATTAAAAGCTGCTATTACAGCCGTTGCGCAGGAAGGGTTATGTCACGTAGCGATTGTTATCGGGCGCTCTACTGCACGTTCGTTAACGAGATCTCAGCTTAAGAAAATGTATGGAAAAACGGGCGTTGATTTCGCTTTTTTTGATACTGAAACGGAAGCAGTGGTTTGGCTTACCGAAAATGGCTACAAAGTAGACCAATCAAAGCTAGAAGAGCATTTAGCGAAAGTTCCTGTTACACCCTAAAAGCAAACGCCATAGTGGTATGTTTTTCGCACTAGATTTTTACCGTATAGAGAAACCTATCAGTACAATGGAGCAAGAAGTATGTATAAAACACTCTTCCCCACCAGTGTTGTTACGAAAGCGTTCACATGGGCCTATCAAGAGCTAGGCTTAGAGTTATCTCAAGCATCTGAAATACTTGGTATTTCACCTGCTTCACTTGCTCAAACTACGCTTCTTGGGTTTGAAAGCAATACGCCTGAATATAGAAAGCAGCTAGCGTTTATTCGAATGTATCATTTACTCATTAGTGTGTCAGAAGGGGACACGGCATACATGACACGTTGGTTTGCCCAGTTCAATATTGCTTTGGAAGCGTCGCCATTTGACTGCTGTAAAACGCACGAAGGGATTGAGCAAGTGAGCGACCTTTTGCGTTCGGTGAAGTTACGCAGTGAACTTAATCACGAATCATACTCGGCAATAAGCGAGAAGCTGTCTGCATCAGCACTTGGCGGCGAAAGGGTACGCGTACATTAGCCCTGTCTGTTCATGCACACGCATCTTCACTGTCAAATAGCACTTCCTCAATAAAGCTTGCACATAATGCAGGCTGTGTCATGGGTAACATATGTCCCGCTTCGGCAACAATCTGCGTGCGCGCCGAAGGCAACTTATCCACTACAGCTTGGATATGGTCTTTGGGGTTTAATATAACGTCTTGCCCCCCATACAGAACACCAACAGGACACGTTATATTTCCGTACATTGATGACTGTCTATGTAAGCTTCCTTGCGCTGATACTGTATCGCGACTACCTTCGTAAAAATGACGGCTATGCAATGAAAGAAGGCCTCCACCAGTAATTGCAAAGTCCTTTGGAACGGGCTCTGGAGAAAATATTTGCGCAATTTGTTTTCGGCCCATGGCTACCCGAAGTGGGCTTGCGATAGTTTTTGAGACGGCGCGTCTTGCGGTATGGTTTGGAATGTACAACATTGACAAAGGGCCTGCACCGCCTTTGAGCATAGTAGTTAAAGGGCATATTAAGGTGACTGCACGAATCTTCTGAGGTGCATCAAGGGCCATGCGCAATGAAATGCCTCCTCCCATTGAATGACCAACCAATGCCGCTTCGGAAATATTTTCCTTGTCCATCCATTCAAGTAGCATTTGGCTTTGCTTCTCAAATGTTGATGGCGTTGAAGTCATCCTGCTGGAAAATCCGCTTCCAGGACGGTCGACAGAGTATACTGTGTAGTGTTGCGCTAGAATGTTGGCCAGCTCGTAGAAGTTTCTACTGTTACCAAGAAGACCGTGTACGAGTATTATGGCTGGGCCACTGCCACTTACTTGCCAGTGAATAACACCACCGTTTACTGTTGTAAGCTTGCCTGGCGGTGAGAATTGAGACTCTATGCTTTTATCAATTTTCTGAGTGTAAAACACCGCAAGGCCAATAAGTAAAACGATAACCAGCAACACAACAAACATATTATTTCTCTGCATACACGTATGAAATTCAAACTATCTTCAATAGCGCTACGCGTCAACTAGCAAGCTGCTATCACTGGTCATAAGCTTCATTTATACTGAATGCGTGTTAAAGATAGAAATCCTTTTAACCTGCGATGTCTATCAAAAATTCAAAGCAAATATGCTCAGGAATGTCGATGGAAATAAACATAACTGCACATTTATCAATTGATGAAAGTGAAATTGATATGCAGGCAATTCGCGCCCAAGGTAGTGGCGGGCAAAACGTAAATAAAGTGAGTAGTGCAATTCATCTTCGATTTGATGTGAACGGCTCCTCTTTACCCGACGACTTAAAAGACAAGTTGCTCTCCCTTAACGACAGCAGAGTAACCAACGATGGCGTGTTTGTTTTAAAAGCGCAGAATTTTCGTACCCAAGAGCAAAATAGGGAAGACGCAATAGTGCGCTTATGCAACTGGATAAAAGCGGCAACGGTCGAGCAGAAGCCCCGAAAAGCAACAAAAGTAAGCCGTGCAGTAAAAGCAAGGCGTGGAGACGCCAAAAAACAGCAAAGCGCCAAGAAAAAGCTAAGAAATAAAGTGGATTTTTAACGCAAGCTAACGATCTTCCAACGTTGAGCTTTTAGATGTACATAAAAAAAATTTTTAACTAAGCGGAATAAAAGCCCTGCGTTATCCGTTATCTCATTGTCCTTATCAATAAAAGGAGATAACAGGATGAAATCACTAAATACAGCAGTACTATTTGCCTTAGGTTTAGCCACTACACACACTGTTGCACAAGAAGTTAGCTTTACTTCTAACGCATCGACAGAAAATTCTGTTTCAACCTCATTGTCGCTATCACAACCTAGCGCGTCAGCAAGCGCAAATCAGAATGCACAAGTTAATTCTGAAATTAACAGTGAAGACGGGCAACAAGATGAGGCAATGCCTTCAGAAGATACTGTTGCTGATGACACAACCGA
The DNA here is from genome assembly GCF_042848195.1 of Alteromonas sp. MTD1. NCBI lineage: Bacteria > Pseudomonadati > Pseudomonadota > Gammaproteobacteria > Alteromonadales > Alteromonadaceae > Alteromonas > Alteromonas sp. MTD1. The sequence continues at coordinate 145,028 of NZ_BTGG01000002.1, read as the reverse complement.
ACAGGCAGGCAGTAATCTTAATCAGGTTACTTCAGTAACCCAAAACGCTTCTTTATTAACTTCAGCTTCTGCGGTTTCAACGGCAACGTCGAGTGGCTTACAGGCAGCAACTGTTGCAACTCAAGCTGTACGAGGTAGTGTGCAAGGGGCAGTAGAAGGCACAATTGGCTCGTCAGTTCAAAATACTGTAGGTACAGCGGTCCAAAACACGGTAGGGGCATCTGTTCAGAACGCCGTGGGGACTTCTGTTGAAAGCGCCGTAGGCACTGTCGTCCAGAATACCGTAGGTGAGTCTGTAGATGGCGCTATTGCATCTACAGTTGAGCAGACTGTATCTGGTAGCATCGAAGATACAGTAAATGCAACAGTAACCAACTCGGTTACCTCAGCAGTTGATGGCGCTCTCGGCCTCTAAATTAGCAACAAGCATAACAAGCCATAACATTGTTATGGCTTGAGTACTTCTTCTATCCAAGGCGTTTTACTTCTCGCCGCTTTTCTTCAGTTTTTATGTACTCCTAACCGCGCTATCAATTAATCAGAAATCTAGATTTTATGATGTTGCGTTACGGGGGCACGTGTTTGGAAGGTTACAGTTATGAATGCACTTCATTGTAAACAGATATTGAACAGACAAGCTAATAACAAGTGTACTCTTGTTGTAAGTGTCAGCGTGCTATCTTCTATCGTGTTATCACTCTCTGCCAGCGCTAATAATAGCGCTAACCAAAGCGCTAAAAAAGACACAAAGTACACGCTGTCTGGATCAGCATATGTAGGGGTTCGTCACGATTCTAACGTAAGTGTGAGCGAACTAGATACCAATACTGCACTGTCAGATAACGCACTTCAAACCAACGGTAAACTTCAATTAAAGCTCGCACCTACAAAGAAGTGGACGTCTACATTTTCTGTATCTCGTGCCGACACTCACTATAATAATTTAGATGACTTCGATTTGGGTCTAACCACTTATTCAGTGCAAACCGACTATGCTTTCGACATAGCAAAGCTTGGTGCACACTATTACCACGCAGAAGCTCACTTAGGCGGAGAAGGCTTCCTTACCTATCAACAACAAGGCGTTTCGGCCGGGAAGCAATTGGGTAAACAGGCCTATTTAAGAGTAAGCGCGGATAATATTGATAAGACGTTTGATGTAGCAAAGGAGCGTGACAGCGAAGCAAATGCATTGCGCAGCGACGCTTTTTACTTCTTCGATTCGAGCGACTTCATTCAACTGGCTTTGAAGTATCAAAAAGAAGATGCACTCGACAACGTATTTGATTTTACCAGTGTTGGCGCCGACGTGGCGTATACCCACCCATTGTCGATGTTGAATAAGCCGTTGTCGTTATCTTTCACTTATACATTTGACTCACGCAACTATAGTCGCGCGTCACAAAGTGATTTACCGCGAGAGGATGACAGGCACCGCGTTGAGATAAAAGCGAACTATGAAGTGCATAAACATGTGAAACTATCGTTTTCTACAGAATACGGTGACTATGCCTCAACATTCACCGGCGCTGACTATGAAGAGACTATTGCAGAGCTTGGTGTAAATGTGCATTTCTAACTCCCAACACTGGTAAGCGGCAAACGCCAAACACTAAACACTCATGAGAAGACAGTGGTTTGTAGAGGCTATCTTAATAGAATGCCAAAACCAAAAACGGTATCGCGGCCAGGTGCTCCTGCGTCAATGGCGCTTCGCTGCATCAACGCTAACGCACTCTGTCTATTTTTATTTTTTCGCAGTAAACATGCATATTTTGCTGCGATTATTGGGGCAGCCATAGACGTTCCTGTCTGTCGTATTGTTTTGTTTGGAGGCAATGCGGTTTCGACAGATACACCAAGCGCTGCGAAATCGACATATTCGCCTTGATTTGCCCAGCGATAAATTCGATTGTCGCTGTCTACCGCTGTCGCGCCTAACGTTTGTGGGTATGCAGCAGGATATAAAGGCAGTGACGCTGGCCCTTCGTTTCCAACGGCGGCAATAACCTGTATTCCTAACTCGTCAAGTTGAGTAATAGCGGCCATTAAAAGCGGGTTATTTGGCCCAGCCAAACTCATATTGATAGCATCCACTTGTAACGATGCTAAATGGTTTATTCCCTTCAATAGTGCCGAAAGCGTTGCGCCTCGACTTATGCTGTTGCGAGTATAAAAAACATTGGCATTGAACAACTGGCTGCCTGGCGGCAATACATTGGCCATTAAGCTTGCAACTGACGTTCCGTGTTCACTTGAGCCTTCTGCGCCCTCAATTAAGAACGACGCTTGCTCTATCTGTATATGCGAAAACAAAGGGTGATCACTGGTGATGTGTGTATCTATCATTCCCATTCTTAACGGGCTGTCACATTCGATATAACCCGTGTGGCTATCTTCCGCTCCAGTGCTTTCAGTTTGTGCGTGGTTAACAGACCGGTGTTCGTTGGCAGATTTAGGCAATGAAGCTTCACGCTTGCTTTGTGATAAATAAATGTGATTCCTAACAACTTGTGCTTGAAGCGGTTCTGGCAAACTGTTGCGAATTAACGACACCGTATCGGTATCACCTTCCACTTTTACACGAAAAAGCCATTTAGAAAGCGACGACATAAAATGCTTTTCAAGAACCGAAATAGCTGGGTGGTTAAAATAGTCGATGTCACTTTCTTCTCCCATGAATAACCACTCTTTTTCTACCGCGATAAAGCCGTCTTCAACCGATATTTCTTGAATTATCGGTTCGCCATCAACCGACAAAATGGTGCTTGCATTGGGTACAGTAAAACGTGGTGTCACACCGCTTATTGTATTTGAAACAAGAGTTTGTGTTGCTAATGAGCCTTTTTCTAACTTCGTTTTGGCATTGTTTTCAACTTGCTCTCGCAAGCGCGAAAAGTTTGAAGGTAATCGCTCTATAACTGGTGTAACGGGTGTAATGACTTGACCCGCTGCAGGAAGTATTTGAGCAGATACTGCGGTGCTAGCGAACGACAATAAACAAGCGTAGAGTTTTGCATATTTCATTATCTTACCTCATCAACAATAACTGCCATGCAAACAACAGTAAGCATGGCACAAATTGTGCCATGCTCTATATGGTTTCACTTTCTTCTTGCACTAGTTGCAACTAAAAGAATAACGCCAAACAAGCAAAAAAATTCCATAAGGTAGGAATAAAAATGAAAGTGACCCGTTAACTACATAAATCGGTTCATTAGCATAGGGCTTTAAAAATGAAAGATGAGTTAACCAAGCTCGTACCGTCTTTAAGAAAGTTCGCGTATTCGCTTACAGGCAACATGCACGATGCTGACGACTTGCTTCAGAGCACACTGGAAAAGCTATTAAGCAAATCGGTGCCCGAGGGAGCAACATTAATGGCATGGTCTTTTCGGGTTTGCAGAAATTGCTGGATTGATGAGTATCGAGCAAAAAAAGTACGCGTGAACGCGAAAGAGGCATTAGAACACGAAATAAAAGAAGGACAGATTCAGGTGGAAATGGATGAAGCTATTACGCATGGTGTTACGCTAAAGCAAGTGTCTAGTGCTATGGACGAACTGCCCTACGAACAGCGAGAAACCCTGTCTCTGGTAGCCGTGCAAGGAATGAGCTACAGCGACGCTTCTGAAGTACTTCAAGTGCCTACAGGCACCATAATGAGCAGGCTGGCGCGTGCTCGCGCTAAGCTCTCAAGTTTGTTAAATGGTCAAAACGAGGTGCTGTCATGAAAGTAAGCGATGAAATGCTATCTGCGTTTTTAGACGGGGAGCTATCAAGCCGCGACATGGATAACGTGCGTGATGCCATAGCAGAAAATGTTGCTATTGCCGACAGACTAGCGGCTTTGGCTGAAGTAGATATGGTAGTGAAGGCAGCGGCAGAAAAAGCAACGGCCACAGCATTACCAAAAGAGATTATTGATTTACTGGCAACGGATAGCGACAACGCTGTTACAAATGTGACTTACTTAGCGAAGCCCGATTTAACTGCACCCAAATTAGTAAAGCAGGAAAAATCGTCGGCGAAAGACAGTGTAAATACGCAAAGTGAATCGGTAGCCAAACTTCAAAGCAATAATGAAAAGGCTTCTTGGGTCAAAATGCCAATGGCATTGGCCGCCAGTGTTGCCTTACTTGCGGGCTTAGTTTTCTTTCAGTTAGGCGAAGAGAATCAACCAATACCGCAAGGTTCCCACTGGGCTAACGTGTCTAGCGCGCTCAATAATAATTTAACTGGCGAAACAGCGCGTTTTTCGGGTGATGTTTCAGTAACGCCACAGCTTTCGTTTGTGAATGCTAAGCTTGAGTATTGTAGGCAAGCTGAAGTGATGTCGAGTGAAGAGTTAAACGTAATGATTGCTTGTAAGGATGAATCAAACGGTTGGCAGTTGGTTGCAAGCAAATTAGGTGCCTCGGGCACAGATGATGCGCTGTATCAAACGGCAAGTAGCGCTAAGCTTATGGAAGAAGAACTTGATGCACTAATGGTTTCTGCGCCTTTAACGCGTGAGCAAGAGCGAGGCGCGGTGAAACAAGGTTGGTTTGTTCAAAGCAACAAAGAAGGAGTTAAAGATGAAAACTAATATATTTCGGTTAATGCTGACAATGTTGATCACACTTTCTGTGTTTGGCTGTGCCAGTCAGCCTGATTATAAACAGGCTGCAAAGGGCGGTTATGGCTATACAGAAAGTAAGCTAAGCGACACGCAATACAGAGTTCACTTTAAAGCAAAAGGTACTGATAAGAGCAAAGCGATGGATTATGCCATGCTGCGTGCGTCGGAGCTTACGTTGCTGGCAAGCTATGACTGGTTTGTGGTTACAAGTCGCGAAACGCTAATAGACAAAGAGACGGTGCAAACTGCTCCTGTTAGTGGTTTCAATCAGCGTTATACTCGCGTTAAATCATGTGGGTTGTTGAGCTGTCGTACCTCTTATCACCCTACTACGCAGTTTGAAACTGGCGTGTATGTTGGTGGCGTTCAACAAAGTGAAATTGAAACGGTGCTAAATATTGAGATGGGCAAAGGTACAAGACCAGCAGGACAGGCCAGTTTTGACGCCCGTGAAGTGCAAGAGAATTTAGCGCCTCAAGACGACGAATAGTGTTAAAACAAACATTTAATTAGCCAAAGAAAAAGGGGCTATATAGCCCCTTAAAAACCACAACATAACTTGGAAAACACATTTACATACATAAAGCCGCACACTCAACGACCTTACGTATTAATTAAGATAGCGTAAAAACAAAAAGGTTCCGCTTGTTTGAAAATAAATAGGTAAAATTTTTAATACCTATAGACGTTTGAAAAACACGGTTACCTAGCGCTATTTTGATGTGTTGCCGCACGAAGCGTCATAAATACAATGCAGGTTATGAGAGCAATGGTAATAGCACTAGCCAAAAATGGAAGCGCAATGCTGTATTGATAAAGCAGTGCAGCTACGGGCGGACCAACCACATATCCCATCGCGGTGGTAGCAGTAATTAACCCGGTAATTTTAGCTTGTTGTGCAGGTGTGCAATAGGTTGTGGCAGAAGCCGCTAAAGAGGGATAAGCCATCCCCATCCCCAAGCCCATAACAGCCATTGCCACATACATCATGGAAATAGACTGCTGAAGAAAAAGCAAAATGTACGCAATGACTAACAGTGGTAAGGAAACCTGTATCATAGCCTCGGTACTTACTCGGGCTTTTTGCACTACAAAAAACTGAACCGACAGTGAGGTTACTGCGCTAACCATCATTGCAAAACCCACAAGCCTTGCACCTTCAACAGGTGATAACGAATAAAAGTCTATAAAAAAGAAGCCTATTGATTGCTGCATCATGGCCATAGCACAAAATACACACACACACGCTACAACAAATACATACGGGATCTTCGAGGATGGCGCTTCATTTACCGTTTCATTCGCGTTGCTATGCTGCGCTGAGGTAGGGGTAAGTACAGGAAGTTTGAAATAAACAAGCACTAATGCCAGTAGCGTAAGTAGAACAATGCTGTACAGCGGCGCAAGAAGCCCAAAACCTACCAATAAACCAGCATAAGCGGGCCCAATGATTTGCCCTACACTGCTGGCAGATGTGACTTTACTTATAGCGCTTACTCTTGCCTTAGGTGAGCTTATTGCTACGGCGTAACCCACAGCAGAGGGTGGTGTTGCCGACATAATAGTAGATTGCATACTGCGCGAGAAAAGCAGAGCTAAAAACAGGTTGGTGCCGCCTATAATGCCTGAAAATCCTGCCATCCAAGCACTTGCAAAAGCGAATGTACCTAAACTGTAGCCAGCTAGGCCCACCATAAGAATGCGCTTGACCCCCGCCCGTTTGGCTACTTTGCTCCATACACTAGTGCCTAGCGCAAATATAAGCGCTGAACTCGACATGATCGTTGCAATATGGAACTCAGAGAGCGACGCTTCACGGCCCAACGATGGAAGCGTAGTTAACATGACACTTTGCCCAACAGATGTCGCAAGTAATGCGCAAAAAAGCACTTTAAAAATTATGGAGCTGGAAGCTGTCGATTGCAAAAAAGGAACGCCTTGATGAAGGTGGATTGATCCACGGCGAGTATAACACAGAGATTGCCTTGTCTTTTGCGGCATTGCCTACTGCATTGCGAGTGTGGGGAGCATGAAACAAAAAAATGCCCGCCAGAGGCGGGCCAAAATCAGAGGTTTGTAAAGGCCGGGATAAGCCTTTGAGGGGAGAGGCATGTTGCACTGTGACAACGCACTGATAAAAGGTTACCAGTGTCCTCGCATGGTCTCGCTGAAGCAACACACATTTACATCCAACGAATCCAAATAGGGTTACAATCCTTTGCTCTGCAAGACATCAATGTCGAACTTGTGGTGTAGGTACTCAGCGCTTAGTTGCAATCCGTATACAACAAGTGCTCTGCGTCCTGCGAGTTTTGTGAAGTCTTCACTGACTTCACCACATCACCATCAAGCGATACGACGAACCTTCGACAACTTCCTAATAGTGATAACCGCAACATCCTTTTATCCGTGTCGTTTAATCCTTCGAAAAAATTCGCCCTAACTGCGCCTTCTTTCAACAACCTTGCTATCGCTATGTGTATTTCGGTCTTCCCTTACTAACGCGTTCCGTACGTCGTGATACACATCGTCTTTGTCCGTTACCTCTATGTATGCGTTATCCGTGCCATTGCTTAAATATGATTCTGAAAATAAATTAAATTATTGAAATTTAATGTTTTTATGTATTTTAAGCTGATTGATTGATAAGAGATAAAGTGAAATGAACCTAAGAGATATGTACTTTTTTCCTACCACTATGTAGCGTTTTACACACAGCGTCGCTTTTTGCAGAACATGCGATAATTACAAATCAAACATCGATAAGCGTTTAGCGTGAGCTGTCATTTAGTGTTATGTTATATCGTGTTTAACTTTTGAAAAAAACGTAGGTTATGATTACTGTGTGTCGTGCTTTTTTAACAAGCGTCGTGTTTATGTGCTTTGTAGCGCTAGCCACTTCAATTTTTGGTCAAATTAATGTTGCACACGCGGCTAATGCGCCAGAGTATGAGGAGATCGATTGGGTAGCACTTATGCCAGAAGATGACTTAAGCGCACTTATGAATCGACCTGAATTTTTAAATGATATTGCTGATGGTTCTGCACAAGACTCGGTAGACGATTTTAAATCTCAAATGTTAGAAGACGAACAAGCGCAGCGGTATCAATCGGCCCTTACCTCTACTCGTGTTATCGATGCTTTTAACGGAAAAGCGGTTAGAATACCTGGGTTCATTGTTCCTCTTGAGCAAAACGAGAATCAAGAGGCAACCACGTTTTTTATTGTCCCTTATTTTGGGGCATGTTTGCACATGCCGCCGCCTCCGCCGAATCAAATTCTATTTGTTGAGTTTGAAGAAGGGATTGAAATTGAAAATCTCTATGACCCTTTTTGGTTTGAAGGGACCGTAGAAATTGAGCGTCACGAGAGTGCAATAGGTACATCTGCTTACTCGTTGAACCTTCATCATTTTGAGTACTACGAGGAGTGATAATAATGTCACGCACTATTACACATAATTTGCCTTTTATACTTCCTAAGCGCTTTGTTATAGGCCTATTCTGCTTTTTCACAGCCTCTTTTCCAGGTGTAGCCTGTGAGCTTCACGCTGGCATGGAAGGAATGGGATTTGGCTTTCAGCATCCGTTGATGCAGCAACATTTAGCGCCCAAACGCGACGCGGTAATTGGACTACGTATCGATAGAAAACGCACAATGCAGCAAAATGAATCGCTAGACATACCATTACGATTCACCGTACCGCCTAGTTACGAGCAAATTAATGTTGATGTTACTACTAGTGATGGTTTGGCCTTGTTGTCACAAGAGCGTTTTAAAATAAACAGTACCATGGGTAAAGAAAACATAAGTTTTAAAGCGCTTTCGCAAGGAACGCATGAACTGACTTTAAAAGTGTACGCACTTAAAAGTAATGTGCCGGTAACCTACACACGCAAAGTAAAGGTTATCGTAAGCTAGTCAACGCACTTTTAGGCAGTCAATACGGTTATGCAGAAGGGAAACTTCACAATAACGCTTATACAATTGATGTTCGTTGTGGTGTTTTTGTTGTTGGGTAGTGCTACAGGGTTATGGATAACTGGGCAAGGCGCCGGGCTGGTAACTGGGCTATTAACCCTGTTTTCAAGTAATAGCACTGCTATTTACCAAGCATATGATAATGGCTTTAATCGTGAGTCTTACCCAGATATAGAATGGGAAGCGTTACTTCCTGAAAATGAAAAAGCACTTATCGGTAGGCAAGCCACCGAACCGTCTACTTCAAGCGAGAATCCGCTTCACGAGCAAGTATTTCAATCTATTCAGCGAACGTTTGATAGCAACTATCAGCAGGCCCTAGTTTCAACCAATACAGTGTCAGCACTCAACAACACGCCTGTGAGTCTGAACGGTTTTATTGTACCCGTAGAGGCAAATGCAGAACGTGAAATCACGGCTTTTTTCGTAGTGCCTTACTTTGGCGCATGTATTCACTATCCACCTCCGCCGCCCAACCAAATTGTCTTTATTAACTTAGGCTCGGTGGGGTTAAGTGGCATTGATATACAGCAAGCTTATACCTTTTCAGGTGTGTTAACGACAGGGCTGTATGAAGATCCGCAGGGAACATCAGCCTATATTTTGGATGCGGTTCATATCGCAAAGTATGACGGAAAGAACGCGCAAGGCTCATTTCATTTAGAAGGAGCCTTGGCTAACTAAGAGGTGCTTACGTGCTGCTTTTCATTATAAAGAGCAGTTAGTAATAACAACTACCAAGAACCGTACATCGGGTTAGGCAGTAAAAAAAGCGTTTTGCCGATATGAGGAAGCAGTTCATCTACATCGGCCGATTCCTGCGTTGTGTTTGCAAAGTCTTCAATGTTGTCGCCCACTTGCATAACAATGTTATGAGGTGTTGACCACGCTTTTTGGTTTGTTGAGATACTACAGTTAACCGTTCCCTTCTTAACCGACAGGCGACGTAAGTCTTTATCGTTAATTATGCCCTCTTGGCCCATCGCCGCTTTATCTGCCGGTGTTCTTCCCAGCATGCACGCATTCTCAGGGGTTAAGGGTAAACCTAGAGCAAGTAAGTTTTCCCACGTGTGGTTATCAAGCGATTTGTCTCTATTCGTAACCAAGGCTATTTTGCCGCCTCTTTCAATTACGCGTTGAATAAAGTTGCTTACGCCGGGCACCAATGTGGCCTCTTTGCGAACAACCCATGCATTCCAGCTTTCAGACGAATATCCTAACCCAGCCGATTCACGTTCTCGTTGATATTGGCTGTTATCTAATACGGTTTCATCAACGTCCATTACCACCACATCATTGTTGTTGAACGCCGAAGGCAGTGCCGCGATAGCGTTTGAATACACATACCGCGCTAGCGTTGGGTACTCTTTACTTTCTGTTTGATATATAACAGCAGATGATACCGAATGCGCTTTTGCGCCGGCCAGAGGGGTATTCGGTGTGCTTGAGCATGCGGTTAGCAACATAGCAGCGCTGCTAATCAAGCAAGTAGCAGGTAAGTTAAGCGACAAACGTAACAAAACAAAATCCTTTCTATAAGTATTAAGCAGCAATAACCTTAACAAAAAACACTGTGTTTTTAACGCTGTATAACCGTACCGCTGCTTTGTGCAATGGCGTCATGTGCGTGAAGGCTTTCTTGATGCTCTACTTTTACATGAAAATACGTTGCTTGGTAATACATACTAAACGCGTTGTGTAAGCGTCTTACCGCATCTTCAACAAACATCAAATTTTCAGCATTACGCTTGGCAAAAGCTTGCTCGTCTTCGCGTTTCACTGCCGTTTGCAGCGGGGTGCCTAATGTGTTTTCAATTAAATCGATGATGTCAGTATAGTCGGGAAGTTCAGGATCTCTAAGTATTAGTGTTACATCAGCAAAAGAACGCTGTGCATGCGCTGTTGCGATACTTCCTTCTTTTGAAGCAAGCCATGCACTTACTGTCTCTGCATCGATATTCTTATCGCTAAATTGCTGCGTAAATGCATCGGCAAGTGCTTTTCTCGACAGCGACGCCGAACAAGGGCACGTACTTGAGTAGGGCACGCTTATCGCTAGCGTTAAATTTAAATGCGCTTTTTGTTGGTGTGCAGTAATCGCCATTTTGTAGCTTTGATAGCCCGATGCCTTACTGGCCAGTGCAGGTCGCAGCAATACTAAGTCAGTATGCAGCGTTAAAATTGCTTCAGATGAAAGTCCCGCTTGTGACTGGATAAGCGCAAGCATAAGAGGCTTGAGTGTATCTGTGGTTAACGTTTGGTTACTTAGGTGTGATTGTAGCAAGTTATATAGGCGTGACATATGGATGCCTTTGGCATCCGCATCATCAAGATTTACAGTTACATCTACTGTTGCCTGACTTGCCAATAATTGACCGCTACTACTTTTAATTGAAAGCGGAATGGCAATGCCAGCCATACCTACTTGGTCAATTTTTCCGCCTAATTGCGTGTTCTTTTCGGTGGTAATATCAGGAAGTGACGGTACATTCGAAGCGCTTGATGACAAAACTAATTCCTCAGAAAATCAAAAAAAAGAAGAAGGCGTGCCCTTTATTATGCCTGCGTATATGACGTGTTGGTTTGACGCAGTCGATAATTTGCGGTGTGAGCGATAACCACAAAAATGGAAGCAACAATGGTGATATAGGTTTCGCTGTTTTCGCCTAAGTCGTGCAGGTCTATGTGCAAAGGTGCCATAAGTGGGCTTTCAAGTAACATTGGTGAGCACAACAGAACTAGGCCAATGATGCCCATGCTTAATACCCATGCTTGTTTGTGATGACGAAAACCCAGAGTGAGAGCGAGAAGACCAACAGGTAAGATAAAGAATAAAAGCGCATGATGAAGGGTTTCGCCGCTAAAAATGCTATATGCGGCTAGAGAGGGCACAGCTACCAGTAATAAAGGGGTAGCAATACAATGCAAAATACAAAGTGACGACAGCACCATGGCCAATCGGTCGGACATGATTTGTGTTTTACCAGTGCTATTTTGATAGGTTACGAGTGACATTGTCGCTCCTCTTTAAGATATGATTTCGGGTTTAAAGGTTAAAAGAGAAATAAGCCTTAGCGTACTGCTTAAAATCTGATAACAGCCTGATTACCTGATAACTTTACAGCGCTTTGTTGATTCATTGTTACCCAATGCGCATTCACCGTATGTAGCGCTTGCCATATCGCAAAGCCATTAAATGTTGCTTTGTTGATGCCGTTTGCACACTTAAGTAAATAGGCAGCACGAAAATCTTCATGTTTATCGTTTTCATGACTATGTTCTTCATGTTCATGTTCATGTTCATGTTCATGTTCATGTTCATGTTTATGCTCATGCTCACGTGTTGCGGCGGCGGTAAAAATTGTAGGCACTTCTACCACCGTCTCTACAACTGAACATTTTTTATCGAGAGTAAATAGAGCATGGAAATCGTCGAATGTATTTCTGGAAGCGGCAACGGCTGAAAGTTGTGCTTCGGTTTGTGGTGTATGCTCGAAACCTAGTACATCAGACGCAGGAAGTTGCAAAACAAACTGCCAATCCTTACCCGCCTGCAAAACCTGAAGCGTACCAACTCCATGCTGATGCACAGCAGCATAAGATGGTGCAGAAAATAGGGCCATAACGGCAATTAAGCGAAAAATAGTCATCGTCACCCTTCTCTAAAAACTTTACTTATTGCAAATGATTTTCACTCAATACTTGCTTAATTGTTATATTGTAACATAACATAATTGGCAATTGTTATATTATCACATTTATTTGCAGAGGCTGTATTAATGAAACTTACTCAGGTGGCAGTAGGCATATCGCTGTTATTGCCAGCGTCGCTAATGGCGCAAACCTTGAAGGGTATTGTGACAAATACTCAGGGAAAACCAGTTGCAGAGGCTACGGTAGAAATTGAGCGTTTAAAGCGCTCTGTTTCAACAAACGAGAAAGGCGAATTTGTATTTTCTGACCTGTCTGCGGGCAATTACGACCTACATATTTTCGCACCGGGTTTTGCGCATTTACACAAAGAAACTCAGGTAGACAACGCGTCAGATACAATGTCGCGCTTTGTACTGGCAAACAGTGCCATTGAAGTGATTGATGTGCATGCAACGCCTATGCACCTATCGGTAATGGAATCAGCAACACCAGTTAGTGTATTGTCGGGCGAAAACCTAAGGCGCCAGCAAGCCGCAACATTAGGTGACACCCTTGAAAAGCTACCTGGTGTTCAAACGAACTTCCACGGTAACGTTGCCAGTACGCCAGTAATTCGCGGTCTAAGTGGTCCTCGTGTGCTGATTACACAAAACGGGTTGGATGTAAGTGATGTGTCGCGTGTTGGTCCAGACCATGCGGTAGCGGGTGAAGCGTCTACAGCACAGCAAATTGAAGTACTTCGTGGCCCAGCAACATTGTTCTTCGGAAGCGGTGCTATTGGTGGTGTAGTAAACGTTGTAGACCAGCGTGTATCTACATCTTCAGAGACTCGTGGCGAGTTTCTTGTTGAGTCGCAAAGCGTCAACGATCAAAAGCTAGCTACATTTAATATGACCACTGGCACAGATAATATTGGCGTGTACTTTGATGGTTTTTATCGTGATGCCAACGATTATGAAACACCAGTTGCCCCAGATATTGACGATCCTGACGGCGAACGAAAAGTTGAAAACAGTGGTGAAGAATCTAACGGCTTTACCCTTGGCACCAGCTATTTGTTTGATAAAGGCTACGTTGGGGTAGCCGTAGAACAGTTTAATCGTGAATACGGTATTCCTGGTCATAGTCATGGCGGCGTAGACTCTGTTTTTGCAGACCTTGAGCAAACCCGTGTTCAACTGCTTGGTGAATATGACGTGCGTGGTGAGTACATTCAAAGTGTTCACGTTCGAGCAGGCGTTACCGATTATGAGCACGTCGAAATTGAAGGTAATTTTGCCGGTACGGAATTCAGCAACGAAACTGAAGAGCTCCGTTTAGAAGTACTTCACCAGCCCTTTATGGGGTGGGAAGGTGGCCTGAGCATTCACTACAAGGGCAGAGATGTTTTTGCGCAGGGTGAAGAGGCTTTCACACCACCTTCTGAAATGGAAATGTTCGCACTTGCGCTTATGGAAGAACGTCATTTCGGCGACCTGCTAGTTCAGCTTGGTGGAAGAGTAGAGCGTGTAACGCTTGACGCAGCAAGTGTGTTACTTCCTGAGCTAGACGCGCATGAGCACCACGATGACCAAGACCAAGACCAAGACCAAGACCACGACCATGATGAAGAAGGCCATAACGATGAGCATGACCATGACGACGACCACGACCACAGCGAAAGCGAGCTAATTCGTCAGTTCACTACCGAGCAAGAGTTCACGCCAGTATCATTGTCAGCAGGTGCGGTTTACACAATTAATGATAACTACAACGTAGGCATTTCATTATCGCGTTCACAGCGAGCACCGTCAGCGCAAGAGCTTCTGTCTTTTGGCCCACACATTGGTACACGTACCCATGAAATTGGTGCGCTGTTTGATTTGTCTGAAGAAGGCGAGTTCGTGCTTTCTGAGCAGCCTATCGACCTAGAAACGGCTAACAACATTGACCTTACGTTCAGAAAAACTCAGGGCGATGTGGGCTTTGTATTCAACGCATTCTACAACCAAGTAGATAACTACTATTACCAAGATGGAACAGGCTTGTTTGCCGAAAGTGGCCACGACCATTCTCACGGTGAAGAGCACAGTCATGGCGACGAGCATGATCATGGCGACGAACACAGCGATGAGCTGCCGGTTTATCTATTCCGTTCAGCTGATGCTATTTTGCATGGATTTGAGTTTCAAATTGGTTGGCAAGCTACTGAAACACTTAAAGTGGATGCATTTGCAGATTACGTTAAAGCGCGTCTTAAAGATGGCGGGGCGCTACCTCGTACGTCGCCAATGCGTGTTGGTACACACATTCAGTACACCCTAGATAATGTTCGTGCTGACCTTGAAGTTACCCATTTCGCGAAGCAAGACGACATCTCGTCTTTCGAGACCGAAACCGATGGTTACACGCTGGTCGATGCCACTGTAACTTACGACGTGCCATTAGGTGACGTAGATTTATCGGTTTACTTAAGTGGTAAAAACTTAACTGACCAAGAAGCACGTGTTCACACTTCATTTCTTAAAGACATTGCGCCGCGCCCTGGAAGAAACCTAGCGTTTGGTGTTCGTGGCTATTTCTAAGTTGTAACGAGCGCCCTTATTCTGGTTGGTTGTGGTGATGCAGAGACGACCATTGTATAGCTTCCGCCTTTAGAAGCACCGGATGATGATCACGACGGTGATCACAATCACGATTAATCGTTGATTGTATAAAGAAAAAGGTCCCCATGTAGGCGACCTTTTTTGTATTAGGGCAGCGGAATAAACTCGCGATCATCGCCCGGAATGGTAGGAAACTGTCCATTCTTCCAACGCGCTTCAGCTTCTTCAATTTTCTCTTTTGAATAAGCAAGAAAGTTCCATTTCAAAATAGGTTGTTTCGGCAGCGCGTAACCGCCCAGTAAAAAGTAACGGCTATTTTGTAAGGTGGTAATATGACTTTCGTCATCAAGCAAAACAAATTCGCCAGCTTCAAAAGTACTATCACCCATTTCCACACTTCCTGAAATAACATAGCAAGCAGTTTGCGACGTGCCGCAAGGACGTTCTATTTCGGCGCCCGCTTCAGTTATGACGTCTAGATAAAACATAGGCGAATAGGTTTTTACCGGTGAGGTATAACCGTAAGCCTCACCTGCAATTAAGCGCATTAGCACCTTTTCACGATGAATATAGGGTAGTTGAGCTTTATTGACGTGAATAAAGCTGGGCTCCATATCGGCTTTCTCTTCCGGTAGCGCAATCCAGCACTGAAGGCCGTTTAACACGTGGTCGCTGCCGCGTGTTTCTATGGTTTCCCTTTCCGAATGCACAATACCTTTACCTGCTGTCATCCAATTTACATCGCCTGGCTGAATTTCTTGAATAGTGCCTAAACTGTCGCGGTGAAGCATACTGCCTTCCATCAAATAGCTAATGGTGGCTAACCCAATATGCGGGTGGGGTCTTACGTTAATCCCGCTGCCAGCCGGAAAGTGCGCGGGCCCCATGTGGTCAACAAAAACAAAAGGCCCTATGCTTCTTGCTTCAATATGAGGAATGATTCGGCTAACCGAGAAACCGCCTAAATCTTTTTTATGTGATGTAATCAATTTTGCCATGGGTAAACTCGCTTAGCGTTGTTCAGTGAAATTAACCGGCGACCACGAAGGTATCGCTTTTATTGGTGCCTTATGTAAACGCGTAAATTCGTCTTTATCTGCAAATACAACCTTACCACCTACAACGGTAAGCTGAGATTGAGTGTTAAGCAATGCATCTTCGTTAACATTCAATATGTCGTGATTAAGAATAGCAAAGTCAGCATAAAACCCGGGGGCTAATTGCCCTTTCACATTTTCTTCCCCCGACAATGCAGCACTACCTTGAGTAAAAAGCTTGAGAGCTTTTAAACGGCTAATGGGCTTACTACCAATATCAAACTGCCCAATCGTTTTACCTGTTACCGCCCAGTAATAGGTGGCCCAAGGGTTAAAGCTTGAAACCCGAGTGCCATCAGTGCCTAAGCCCACTGTGATGCCCGCTTCTAACATAGCGTGAATAGGTGGTGTACGGGAAGCTTGTGTTTTGCCATAGCGTGAAACAAAGTCTTCGCCTGCAAATGCCATACGACCTTGCACCGCAATAGCACCGCCCAATACTTTAACGCGCTTTATATTGCTTTGGGTAATAGTTTCAGCGTGATCAATTATCCAACGTACACTATCTACACGCTGTGTTTTATTAATCTTTTCCAAAACATTGAGTATTCGAGTTATCGATTCATCATAAGTAGCGTGTAATCTGAACGGCCATTCTTCAAGAAGATGAAGACGAATGACCTCTTCTAAAGCGTGCTCGGCTTCACTTGGAAGTTCAGGGCGCGGGGCACGAAAGTTTTCATAATCTGATGCTTTGTAGGTAAGTAATTCACCGCCACCTTCTATCACATAGCCATTGTCTAAGTGCGAATGATGGTTCTCGTTGGCCTCAAATTTATGCATCCACTGCATAAAATGTAGCATTTCATTAGCGGGAACCTGCGGAAAAAGATAGTTTGATACACGCAAAGGTAACTCGCCTTGCTTCGCTAAGGTTTCGCTAGCAATGTAATCATCTGGGAAACTGTGACCGCCACCTCCTGCATCAACTACACTGGTTACACCAAGGCTCAGTAATTTACGATAAAACTGGCGGCTAGAATTTAACTGCGCTTCTGCATCCATTTGAGGCAAAGCCGCAATAGTTTTATACAAAATCATTGGGTTTGGCTGTGCCAGCAAAACACCAGTAGGAGTACCGTTTGCGTCTCGTTCAATCACACTGCCCTCTGGAGCTTGGGTTTCACGCGTAATACCCAATACTTCCAACGCTTTTTGATTGAGCACTGCACCAGAATAAAGGTGTAGCACAAAAACTGGCGTGTTCGGTGCGATAGCGGTTAGCTCTTGTGGGGTAGGCAAACGCTTTTCTTTAAATTGGTATGGGCTGAAACCGCCAACCACTCGTACCCACTGCCCTTCAGGCGTTCGTTCAGCCTGCTCTTTAATCATTTGAAGGCCTTGTTCTAACGTGGTGATACCTTCCCAACGGGTTTCTAAATTATAAAATCTGCCACCCCGTGTAACGTGAAGGTGTGAGTCATTAATACCAGGAATGAGCCGCTTGCCCTTGGCATCAATTATGATGGTGTTGTCGTCGGCTTCGGTTAGCAGGGCATCTGCGTTATTTGAAAACTGGCTAAACACGCCATCATCAACACTTACAGCAGAATAGTGGTTACCATGAAAATCGGTGATGTTAGCGTTAACAACGATAAGCTCAGGAGCGGCCATTAGTGCTGCACTGAACAATGACGTTGTTGCCGTTATGGCAGTAAGAAGAGTTTTAATCATTACTTTTCCTTAGAAGTTAAAGGCTGTGCCTGTTTGCCTGCTTGTGATGAAAAGTAAGTGGCAAGCGCATTGATGTCAGCATCGCTTAAACCCGACGCATTGGGACGCATGATGCTAGCCATCCCGCCTTTGCGTTTACCATCTCTATAGGCTTTTAACGCATACACTAAATACTTTTTGTTTTGTCCTGCTAAGTTGGGATTGCTTTCGATAGTAGAAATGCCCGTTTCGCCGTGACAGCCCATACAGTATTGTGAAAGCGCCTGCCCTTGGGCGTATTGTGTATTCTCTACACTGGCACTGGCAGTGGCCAAAACCGTTAAGTTACAGAATATGAAAAATAGAGTGGTCGCTTTCATCACATGCTCCTTACTTTGAAAGCGGCAGCCTTTTAATTGCTGCCGCAAAGCGTTTTGTTAGCGTAAGGTTTACTGGCCTTCTTTGGCGTTAAACATTTCAGTAGCGTAGATAAGACCTAGGCCATAACCACCTGCGTGTTCTTTTGCAATGTCAGTTACATCTACGTAGGTGTCAGTGCGAGCCCAGTCACGTTGTAGTTCAAGTAGGTATTGCAACCACGTTATTGGCTGTGCGCCGGCTTGTATCATGCGTTGAACCGCCATATCATGTGCTTCTTTCGAGACGCCGCCAGATGCATCAGTAACGAAATACACTTCGTAACCTTCTTCAATGGCTGATAATACTGGGCCTACGCCACACACTTCAGTCCACAATGCAGCGATAACAATCTTGTTCTTTTTGAAGCTTTTAACTTTGTCTGTTACCCGCTTGTCTTCCCATGTATTCATGGTTGTGCGGTCGATAGGTCGTTGTTCTGGAAACACCGCTTTTAACTCAGGGAACAGAGGGCCGCTAAATGATTTTTCTGCAACCGTCGTTAAAATAGTAGGTACGTTAAACGCTTTCGCTGATTTAGCTAAGCCGGTAACGTTGTTGCGCACATCTTCTATAGAGTGAGAGCGAGTAGCAAAGGCCATCTGAGGCTGATGGTCGATTAAAATAACTGTGTGGTTATCTGGAGTAAGTAGGCTAGATGCTGGTTCGCCTGCGTGAACAGATGGAGCAAGTAGTGATAAGCCCGTTACAAGTGTTGCCATTGATTTTTTGAAATTGAACATAGTGCTTTCCTATTGGTTAAAGAGATTGAGGTACTTCGTAAACCTTGGAAATAATCTTATGTTCTATTTGTTTTGTTTAAAATGCGTAAAAGAGACTCTATTTGTTCTATAAATTAGAATGAATGATTAAAGAGTAAAGGTGTTGATTAACTAAGGGAGTGTTAGAGCGCTGAGCGAACTCAGCAGAGATGACGACGCTTGGTTATAGCCAGCAATTAGAGCGGGTAGTGGAAACAAATGTTTGGGTCTAAGCTTCAAAGATATAGACAACAAAAACAGTACGCTGCTTTATGCAGTCCTGAATGTCTTTTTCAGTTAAACCACCGTTGGTTAGTACTTCTTTAGCAATATCTTTGGCACTTTCGGTGCTATCTTCATTAAGTAGCGTTGCTAACGCTTTATCTAAATAGGGAGCTGTAGACATACAAATACACCAGAGCAACGGTATTAGGCTTAAACGTATGCAAAATGGGGTGCGATCATTCCTTTCTATCAAGTTTGGTTAAGCGTTTAATTATTAAAAAAATTAAAAAAGGGCGCTAAAGCGCCCTTTTTGCAAAGCAATATAAACTTAGCCATTAAATGCTTTGTTGTACTGCTTAGCGAATTTTGCAAGTGCCATACCGTTACAAGCTACTTCAGATGGGTTAACGTTAGTTGCTAGTTTAGCTTTCGTGAACTCAACGTTAGATGTAGCAGCTGCAATGCATAGTTTGCTTTCGAAAGACTGAGTCCCTTCTTCGAAAATTGCATTAATATTTGTATTGCTTTTCTCTGCTTTTTTGTAAGCACGTGCGAAATCAGCAATTGGTGTTTCGTTGCACAGTACTTGGTCTTGGCTGATTGTGCGAATGTTGTTTTGGCGAAGTACGTCTTCAAGTGAGCTGTTAGATTCTGCTGCTGCAACGCAAGCCTTTGTAAATTCGGAGTTGTCGCTTGGCTCAAACTCGAAAGCATTCGCAGTAGATGTAATTGCAGTAACAGCAAAAAGCGGTAATAAAAATTTAAACATGACCATTCCTGTAGGGTAAGTGTTAATCAAAAAAGCATCAAAAGTTGTGCGCATTTTAACCATGTGCTCAGCTTAAGCAATTGAGTATTATTTTTGTTTAGGATTAGTTTTTATAATCTAAACGATCCCAAATTGTCACATTTGTAGGGGAAGTGTTAATTGGATATGTTGGAAACGTTATTAACGGCAAATGAAGCCGTTGCTCCCTCAGTAGTGCTGGTTCTTATTGTGGCTTCTTTCTTCACGTCGTTAATGACAGCAACGGTTGGTATTGGCGGCGGTGTACTACTTTTGGCAGTTATGGCCGGAAGCCTTCCAGTTGCGGCGTTAATCCCTGTTCACGGGCTTGTTCAGCTAGGCTCGAATGGCAATCGAGCTGTGATGACACTTAAGCATATAGACAGGAATATGCTCAAATTTTTTGCTTTAGGTGCAGTAATTGGGGCCTTTCTCGCATCATTTGTTGTAGTGCAGCTGCCGCTTGTGTTTATTCAATTCGCCGTGGCGGCGTTTATTTTATTTTTGGTTTGGGGAAGTAAACCCAAAGCCCAAGAAATGAAGCCCGCAGGACGGGTTATGGCCGGTTTTGTTACTACATTAGTATCGATGTTCGTAGGTGCTACTGGGCCGTTGGTTGCTGCTTTCGTTCATCGGAACAACTACAGCAAAATGCAAATTACTGGCACTTTTGCTAGCTGCATGACGCTTCAACATGGGTTAAAAGCCTTTGTGTTTACGTTTGTTGGGTTCTCGTTTGTGCAATGGGCTGGGTTGATTGTCGCAATGGTACTAAGCGGAGCGTTAGGCACTTACGTTGGTTTGAAAGTGTTAAAGCGTGTTCCAACACAAAAATTCATGCTGGCTTTCAAGCTGGTAGTGACCTTACTTGCTTTTAGGCTGTTATGGCAGGCTTTTCAAAGTATGTAGATTGGGTAGCTAACCATTGTTTGCCCTTTATGAAAGGGCAAACAATGTATGCTACTCATTTAAAATTGATAGCTGAATGACATTTGCCATTCTTGCCCTGCGCCTGGTAAACGATCACCTACTGCAACTGAGGTATTCATCACTCTATTAACGCCACCCGTATGCGGTGTGTAGTGTTTATCGAATACATTATTAGCACTTACCGTAACTTGCATGGCAGGCGTTAATTGCCACAGTGCGCTTAAATGCACTAACCCATAGCCGCCTGTTCCACGCTCACTTTGCAACATGGATACATGGCTTTGTCGCCCTGCAAGTTCAGACGTTAAGTGAAAAAACGCGGGTGAATTAAACAGTGTAGATGCCCACTGAACGCGAGTAATCAATTGTTCAGGCGCGATTCTGAATAATGCATCATCAATGTCGTCTCGCTTTCCATGTTGAAAGCTTGCAACCATATTTAGGCTGAGCGAACGAGTAATTTCACCATTGACGGTAATGTCTGCACCCTCTATTACGGCATCGGTATTGGTCCATTGAAATGGCGTTCTTCCTGACATCATCGTGGACACCATGTTTGCTGCCATATTCTGACTGGGGTTACCGGTAATGTAGTCTTCAATATCCTGATAAAACAAGCGAGGGGAAACAGTCCAATTGTTAAATGACATGTCCAGTCCAATTTCAAACTGTCTTGCTGTCTCATGGGTTAAATCAAGTCTGCCAATATAATTAAACCCGTCTGCCATACCGCCCGTTATTCCCAACGGCAGCCATGTATATCGCTCGAAGTACGTTGGCGCTCTATTTTTCTGTGAAATGCCCAGCACGATGTTAGTGTACTCAGTAAAGTGATATGCCGTGGTAGCTGCAATATCAATCATGTTGTCGCTTTGACTGCGATCTGCACTGTTGAAAGTATTTACTAGTGTAGCGATGGCATCGTTCATCATTACCATATTTGAGCCAGCAAGGCCTGCATCAGTTTCAACACGGGTGGCGCGGATACCCAACGTACTTTCATAAGTTGATGATGCGATATCCCACTGTGCAAACACACTACCCGTGTCACGCTCTACATTTGTGAAATTATTTACGAAAAACATGGCATTGTTCGGATTAGTGATAACGGAGTTATTTCTGTGATGTTGTACGTCAACACCGAGTGTTAGTGCGCCAGACATAAAAGGTTGAACGTAAGTGGCACTTATTCCCTGAGCCACAGAATCGGTATCGTTTTGTCTTGCCATAGCTGGGGTCATTGGCATGCGCTGAGTAAAATTATCCATAATGTGCTGGTTGTCATTGCCAAATACGCTTATTGATAAAACGCGATCGTCTGTTTGACTGAACCGATAGCCAAGTCGATACCATGCTGCGTCAATAAATTTGATATCCATCGCAAGTGCTGGTGTGCCGCTTTCATTCGTGTTTAGCGTTTGATAACTCACATCGAATTGATGTTTGCCTAACTCGTACCCCGCCCGCAGTTTCGCGTCATTACGTAGGTAATTGCTGTTAGGTATTTCCAAATCATTGCCAGACTCGCGCTTTTCACGCTGTTGATGCATAAAAGCACCGCTTATAAATCCATTGTCAGAGGCGTAAAACGCATTGCCTTGAACCTGCTGTGCACTACCGGGAGTTGTGAAACTGGTATTTATATTACCTTGAAAACCGTTAGCCATAGAAAAGAGGCCAGCTGCGTCTGACTGAATATTCAATTTGCCACCGAGCGTTTGAATACCTGCGCTTACGGGGACAACTCCTCTGTATAGTGTTGCCGTAAGTCCTGGTTCGGGTAGGACATGCGATAATGGAGAGTCCATTGCATTTGGCCCCGCGCCATTAATATCGACACCATCGATAGATACGCCTACGCGGTCACCAAATAGCCCACGATATTGAATCAGCGCGGTAACCGGGCCGTTTCTGGAAATAGACAAACCTGGGAGGCGCACTAGCTGGTCGCCAAAATCAGCTTGTGTGTTAGTGGTAGGTACAATAGTAGCTTGCTCGGTAAGCGTTATAGGGGAGCCGATAACAGTGATAACTTCAGTAGCCGATGCTAAGTTTGGTAATAACAAAGTAGAAAGCGCAGCAGACAATGCTGTTGCAACAACAGTTTTTTTCATAACAGTTCCAAAAAATACTAAAAAAGAGGCACGTAAAAATTGTGCGATACGATTTTATTTACAGAATGTTATGAGGCGGGGCGCGGCCATGAGGTGCGGCATACGCAAATGCAGTGTAGGGACGCTGTGCAATACGTGTCAACAGAGCTTGATGACGAAGTTCTCTCGTTACAAGCGTAAGGTCCGCGGTAAGTGTAATAGGTTGGGGAATATCAGCTAACGTACTATTGATACAATCAACATTGTGTGGCGGTGGACTTTCGAATCCATCTTCAAAGTCTGGACTAATAAAAACAAACCTACCCTCAAGCTCAGAAGCACTTACTGAGATGTAGCGCATGTGCGTACCAGTACAGATCAACTCGATATCATCATCAGTGAAGGCTTGAGCTTGCTGCATCGAAAAAGAAGCCAGTCCAAATGCCAAAGCATTTTGAAATATGAGGCTCAAGCAAAGCAGTGTTGTGATGATGTGTCGGATCATTCCATGTCGCGGCTGTGAGTTATTCCCTAATAATAAACATAGCTTTGATGTTATGGCTAATTATTATTTTTCGCCGCAGTTGGGCGTTTCGTATATTTCACCACAAAGCGCGACATGCAAGGCAATGTCGACAACATAAAAAACAAATGAACCCTAGTTTGCGATATCAGTAACTAAGGGTAACTACCTATTTTCTTTTCACGCGACAATACGCAGTCTGTGTTTACGGTTTGTAAGTATTTTTGAAGTGTAAATGTAAGCTTACAGCGTAAAGTCGCTAAGCAGTATTTTGTACACAATGGATGATAAAACTAACTGCTAAGCACCTATACCAAGCATCGCAATGCGATGAAAAAACAAAATAGGTTGTACCATGTTGAAAATGAAATCTAGCAAAACTCTTGTTTTTGGTGCCGTAATGTCTGCATTGGGCGTATCTGCAACATCAAACGCACTTGGCCTTCCTAGGCATTTCCAAACAGAAGATTTACCCGGGATTATCGCACCAAGTAACACACCAACCGACAGGTACCTTGTAGAGGTTAAAACTTCTGCTCTTACACACTCGTCACTTGAAAATGTAGCAAACACTTTAACAGCGTCCTTAGGCGGTACGGTTAATAAAGTACTTGATAAACATGGGCTCATTGCAATCTCATTAGACAAACAAGCGTTCAATGCAATTCTGAACCACCCATTGGTAGAAAGCGTTGAACTTGATGTAAAGCGTTACCTGAAAGCGCAAACGACCCCTTATGGCATTCCGATGGTACAGGCCGATCAAGTAAATCAGGCCGACACACAAGCCAAACGCGTTTGTGTTATTGATACCGGATATAATTTAGGTCATCCCGATTTACCAACCCAAAACGATGGCTTAACAGGCGAATCAAATAACTTCGCCGTGGGCAGTTGGAATCGCGACGGTAATGGCCACGGTACTCACGTTGCCGGTACAATTGCAGCGTTGGATAACCAAGAAGGTGTAATTGGTGTTTACCCTGGTGTAAACATGCATATCGTAAAAATTTTCAATGATTTGGGGCAATGGACATTTGCGTCTGATCTGATTGATGGTATTGACCAGTGTAAACAAGCAGGGTCTGATGTTGTTAATATGAGCCTAGGTGGCAGTGGTTCATCTCAGTCTGAGGCTAATGCTATGCAGCAGTTCGTCGACGACGGCATGATACTGGTTGCTGCGGCAGGTAACGACGGTAACAGCGATAAATCTTATCCGGCATCATACGATGCAGTAGTATCGGTTGCAGCATTGGATAGCAGTGAAACGGTTGCGAGTTATTCACAGTTTAACGACCAAGTAGAGCTATCTGCGCCTGGTTCCTCAGTGCTTTCTACCTATCCGTCATCACGCTATGCGTCACTGAGTGGTACTTCAATGGCATCACCGCATGTAGCTGGCGCTATGGCATTGGTATGGAGCTTCTATCCACAGTGCACAGGAGAAGAAATAAGAAGTGTTATGGCCAGCAGTGCAAAAGATTTAGGCGCTCCAGGTTACGACATTAACTATGGTCATGGTCTTATTCAAATTACAGACGCACTTGCTACGCTTGCTAATGAGGGATGTGAAGCGCCTGCATTACCTGAAGAGCCTGTTATAGAACCTACACCTGAGCCAGAACCACCAGTAGAAGAGAATGCCTCGTTAGACGAGACCGTAACAAACCTTAGTGGTTCACGTGGCAGTTGGAAGCGTTTTGAAGTCGATGTACCAGCGACGGCAACAGTATTGAGAGTAACTATTGAAGGCGGTAACGGTGACGCAGATCTATACCTTAACTTTGGCGCTCAAACTCAGACCAATCGGTGGGATTGTCGTCCATACCGTTATGGCAATAATGAAGTGTGTACCTTCACTAATCCAGAAGCGGGTACATGGCATATTGGCGTTAGAGGCTATGATGCTTACAACGGCGTTACGCTGAATTACAAATACGAATAAAATGGATGTGGGAAAAGCGTTTAGCAAAATGCTAAACGCTTTTTTCTCGTTATTATCTAGACGCTAAAGACAGTGAAATCTCTTCTAATGTTCTTCCCTTTGTTTCTGGGAAGTACCTTACCACTAGAAATAAACTGATGACTGCGAATGCGCCATACAGTGCAAAGGTGATGGCAGCGCCAAAATTCATTAGTTCCCAAGGAAATACCAGCTGTACAACAAAGCTGGTTAGCGCGTTAACAACACCCACTAACGATATGGCAAGGCCGCGCGTTTGGTTGGGGTAAATTTCTGCAAGCATAGCCCACATAACCGGGCCAAGTGACACTGCGAAAGACGCTACAAACGCTATGATACCAAACAGTACCAAAAGTGCATTCATGCTAATACTGCCGCTTAAAAAAGTCTGCTGAAGTGCATCATACTCTTGTTGCGAAAGTGCACTTAGTAGCGCCTGTTTGAATGAAACATCGGAGTAATACGTTTGATTCACCATGCTAGCAATTTTCTCAGCTACGCCTTCCATGTTTTGCGTTGCTGCTACAACAGTTTCATTGGTAAGTGTATAGGTTGCATTGTTAAACCCATACGCACATATCGCCATGCTGATAATAACGCCACATAAGCCAACAATAAGAAGAGGTTTGCGTCCCCATCTGTCTATGGTAGCCATGGCCACAATGGTAAAAACCACGTTAGCAATACCAATCCATACTGCTTGCATGAAAGCCGCATTGGTACCTACACCGCTTTGTTCAAAAATGGTAGGTGCGTAGAAAAAGATAACGTTAATACCTGTGATTTGTTGGGCGATGGCAAGAATAACGCCAATCATCAAAGGGAAGCGCATGGCCTTTGCTGCCAGAAAGCCGAAGCGCTCTTTTGTAGACCAAGACTTTTCAGATAATGACGACTCAATGTCGTTAAGCTGAGCCTGTGCCTGATTTTCATCAAACAAGATAGCAATAACTTGCTTTGCTTCGTCGTGTTTTCCTTTGAGCATTAACCAGCGAGGGCTGCGTGGGACGGTTAGCAATAACCCAAGCCACAGTAAGGCTGGAAGCACCTCAAGGCCAAGCATGTAGCGCCAAGTTTGTGTGCTAATACCTAGCTGCATTATCCAGTCAGCGTCACTGTAGCTCAGCTGTAATAAGTAATAATTGGTGAAGTAGGAAATCGCAAAGCCCAAAACAATATTGAGCTGGTTAACCGAGACCATTTTTCCGCGATTTTCTGGAGCGCTTATCTCTGATATGTACATAGGCGCGATAATGAGCGAGCAAAATGCGATGCCACCAATAAACCTTGCTAACACTAGCAGCTCAAAAGAAGGAGCAAGTGCAGAGCACACTGCGGAAACAACATAAAGCGCGGCAATAATAATAAGTGCTTTGCGCCTACCGATAGCATCGCTTATGGCGCCAGCAAAAATCATCGCGATAAGTGCACCTAGCGTTGGAGAGCTAACAACAATGCCCTGTTGCCAATCACTTAAACCAAATTCAGTATCAATAAAGCCTATTGCACCCGATATTACGCTGGCATCGAACCCGAATATAAAGCCTCCCAATGAGACAATAAGGGTATAGTACAGCGAAGGTGGAAAGGTTTTATTCATATTTTTATACTGCGGCTAAGGTATCTCGTTTCACAATTTGTGGAACGAATAAATGCTTTATTGGAGTTTGGCTCTTTATGTCGTAAACATGCTCTAACACCCAGTGTGCAGCCATCTCGCCCATCGCCTGAATAGGGTTATCTACCGTGGTAAGTTTAGGGTACAGGTAGCGTGAGAAAAGCACGTTATCAAACCCAACAATGGAAAGCTGTGAAGGGATCGCTTTACCGGCTTCTCGTGCTGCGGTCATTGCACCAGATGCCATTTCGTCATTTGCGCAAACAAGCGCGGTCATCTGTGGAAATTGTTCACTAATACACTGCATGCCCTCTTGGCCTGATGATTCGTGATAGTCTCCTTCAAACAACGCGCCTTCTGAAAAGGTAATGCCTGCTTCTTCAAGTGCTCGTTTATGGCCTTTCAGGCGGTCGCTAGCATCTTTCTTAAACAGCGGGCCGCTAACGTAACCAATGTGTTTATGACCCTGTTCTATAACCGCTTTCGTGGCAATGTAACCACCAGTTTCGTTATCAACAAAAAAACAATTGTCATCAATATCGTCAATTTTACGGTTAATTAAAACAACAGGTACCTTGCCGTCTACTAAACTTTTAAGGTAGTCATCAGATACAGCCTCGGCGTGAAGAATCAATGCATCGCAGCGCCGACTCTTTAGGAACTCTATCGCTTCCTTTTCACGGGTTTCATCAACGTGGCCGGCGGTAATGACTACATGCTTACCATTCTTTTTAAGCACTTGCTCAACGGTACTCATTAAATCACCAAAATACGAGCCATGTAACTCAGAAACCAGAAGGCCTACGCTGTTTGTGCGATTTGACGCAAGCGACTGTGCAATGGCATTAGGCTGATAGCCCAACTTTGCCATGGCGTCTTCCACTTTCTTCCTTGTGCGTTCACTGACCTTTGCGTTGCCATTCATCACTCTACTGACAGTAGCAAGAGAAACGCCCGCCGCTTCTGATACTTCGTATATTGTTGCCATGAAATTCGGTACTTATC
Source organism: Alteromonas sp. MTD1 (assembly GCF_042848195.1). Lineage (NCBI taxonomy): Bacteria > Pseudomonadati > Pseudomonadota > Gammaproteobacteria > Alteromonadales > Alteromonadaceae > Alteromonas > Alteromonas sp. MTD1. The sequence continues at coordinate 117,111 of NZ_BTGG01000002.1, read as the reverse complement.
CTTTATTTATACTGCTAATGTACCATTAATTCTGTTCTTAACCAGTTCTGAGTAAACATGTGCGCTTTGTTTGAGCGTTCTTTTTTGAGTGTCGTAGTCAACGTGAACAATGCCAAACCGTTTTGAATAGCCTAAAGCCCACTCGAAATTATCCATCAAACTCCACGCAAAGTAGCCTCTTATGTCTACGCCGGCTTCAATTGCCACATTGACCGCATTTAAATGGCTGTTGAAATAGTCAATGCGATCCACATCGTTTACCTCACCGTCTATCATTTCATCGTCCATGGCTGCACCATTTTCGGTGATGTAAATAGGAGGCAACGCATATTGCTGGTGCAAGTTTACAAGTAACTCAGTAAAGGCATCGGGTGTTATCTCCCAGCCCATTGCTGTAAGAGGCGTGTTTGTAGGCTCAACTATTTCAAAGCCAAAGTTAACGTCAGCGCTATCGCTCGGCGTGGCTTTGTACACAGTGCGGGTGTAATAATTTATGCCAAGGTAATCAATAGGTTGAGAGATAATATCCATATCACCTTCTTCAATGTCAGGGCGATCCACATCCCTCAGTTGATGGATTATGCTTGGGTACTGGCCGTCAATGACAGGCTTTAAGTACCATTGGTTGTGATATTCATCAGCCAGTTTTGCAGCAATTTTATCTTCTTCATTGTTTGTTGCAGGATGGCAAGTACTAAAGTTAAGTACGATTCCATGTAGACTATTAGGGCACGTGGCGCGCAATACTCTCAAAGCAAGGCCATGGGCTAAAAGTAAATGATGGGCAGCTTTCCTACCTCTTCCGACGCCGGTTAAACCTGGTGCGTGTACACCTAATTCGTAACCCAAATAAGCAGAGCAAAATGGTTCGTTTAACGTGGCATAGGCGTATACTTTATCGCCTAGGGTGCTTGCAACAGCGGTAGCGTACTTCTCAAATGCATAGGCTGTGTCACGATTCAACCAGCCGCCATTATCTTCTAAATGCTGTGGTAAATCCCAATGATATAAAGTGACGAATACTTTTATACCTCTTCGAACAAGTTCATCAACCAAATTTACATAGAATTGCATGCCCATTTCATTGACGTCACCATCACTGGTCATAACGCGCGGCCATGAAATGGATAGTCGATATGCATCAACGCCCAGTGAACTAATGAGTTCTACATCATCTTTCCATTTCTCAATGTGCCGACAAGCATCGTCACCGTTGCTATTATCTGAAATTTTGCCGGACTGCGCACAGAAAGTGTCCCAAATACAGGTCTCTCGACCTTTCCTGTCTCCCTCAATCTGAAAGCTAGATGTCGCCACGCCAAACAAAAAGTCTTTTGAGCGCATTAATGAGTTGGCAGGAAGGTTGAACGTTCGCATTTGCTAGCTACCTTGGGGTTAACGAATCTCTACTATTTGCACTATTCTTATACTAGTGCGGATTAAGTAAATAACATGATATTTACATTGAATTTAGAATTACTTCATGTAATTATCCATTTCATGTAAGCGCTTACAGCCTTGTTAATGTTGAGTTGTAAGCGCTTACACAGATAATTTAACATTTAATACAAAAATAGCAAACAGAGGTTACTCGTGGACACGCCAGCGCAGCCAAACAATACGGTAGCGGAAAATGCTACAGCGAACGGTGGATACCGCTTTGCACTTATCTCTCTTACCACGCTGTTTTTCATGTGGGGGTTCATAACCTGCCTGAACGACATTTTAATTCCCTACTTGAAAGGGGCTTTCAATCTTAGTTTCACACAAGCAATGCTTATCCAGTTTTGCTTCTTCAGTGCCTATTTCATTGTGTCTCTGCCAGCTGGAATGGTGGTGTCGCGCATTGGCTATCAAAAGGGTATTGTTGTTGGATTAGGGATAGCGTGTTTAGGCTGTGTATTGTTTTATCCTGCAGCGGAAAGTCAGATATATGGGGTATTTTTGTTAGCCCTATTTGTATTGGCATCGGGCATCACTATTCTACAAGTTTCTGCTAATCCATATGTTACCGCGCTAGGCAATCCAAAGACGGCATCATCACGTCTTACTATGACTCAGGCCTTTAACTCATTAGGCACTACGGTTGCACCATTCTTCGGTTCTTACCTGATGTACGGTGCAGCTGGCGAGCATAGCGCCGCCACAGCGTCAGCCTCAGACGTACAAGTGCCGTACCTTATTCTTGCCGCTGCATTGTTAATGCTTGCCCTAGTGTTTTTGTATTTAAAACTACCTTCGCTTAATCACACAAACAGCAACCCAAGCTTATTTAAAGGTGGTGCATGGCAACAGAAGCATCTAGTGCTGGGTGCGGTTGGTATATTTATGTATGTAGGCGCCGAAGTTGCTATTGGTAGTATGCTAGTTAATTACCTAGCAACCCCAAGCGTTGCGGGCCTTTCCGAGGCAAGCGCATCAAAGCTGCTAGCGTATTACTGGGGTGGAGCCATGGTGGGTCGCTTTATTGGTGCATTGGTAATGCAAAAAGTATCGGGCGGTACTGTACTGGCATTTAATGCGGTAATGGCTATTGCATTAATACTGCTATCAATTTCAAGTTCTGGCGATGTGGCGCTTTACAGTGTGCTTGGTGTGGGTTTATTCAATTCCATCATGTTCCCAACTATTTTCAGCCTAGCGCTACAGCAATTAGGAAAAGACACGCCACAGGGCTCTGGAATTCTATGTCTTGCTATTGTAGGCGGTGCCATTATCCCGCTTTTCCAAGGCATGCTCGCTGACGCAGTAGGCGTTACGCTGTCATTTTTGCTACCCGCTTCATGCTACGTTTTCATTGCCTATTATGGATTAGTGGGAAGCCGTGTATCTGAAACTACTTTAATTGAGGAATAACAATGCGAAAAACGACTCTCGCTAACGTTGTTGCTAGCACCGTTCTCAGCTTGGCTGGTGGTGTTTTGCTTACAGGTTGTTCGTTTGAAGATAACACTGCAGCAAGTGTTAGTGAAAAAAACGCCACTGCGCCAAGCACTAAAGCAGCGCAAATTTGGCCGAAGCTTGATATCGAAGTTAAACGCGATGAAGCAGTTGAAGCTAAAGTTTCAGACATCATGTCATCAATGACACTGGAGCAAAAGGTAGCGCAAATGATTCAGCCTGAGATTCGCAATATTTCAGTTGAGGATATGCGTAAATACGGATTTGGCTCTTACCTTAATGGTGGTGGTGCATTTCCCAATAACGACAAACATGCAACCCCAGACGATTGGGTAGCACTGGCTGAATCGCTTTATCAGGCCTCGGTTGATGACAGTTTAGATGGTTCAACAATTCCCACCATGTGGGGTACAGATGCGGTACACGGTCACAATAATGTGATTGGTGCCACGCTGTTTCCCCACAATATCGGGTTGGGTGCGACTAATAACCCAGCATTAATGGAAGAGATTGCACACATTACTGCCAAAGAAGTAATGGCAACAGGTATCGACTGGGTATTTGCGCCTACCGTTGCAGTGGTACGTGATGACCGTTGGGGCAGAACTTACGAAAGCTATTCAGAAGACCCTGCTATAGTGCGCGAGTATGCTGCATCGGTGGTAAGAGGGCTTCAGGGTGCTGCAGATAAAGACTTTTTAGGCGACCAGCGTGTAATTAGCACGGTAAAGCACTTCGTGGGCGATGGTGGCACTGTTGGTGGTGACGATCAGGGCGACAATATTGCAAGTGAACAAGCGCTGTTTGATATTCATGCACAAGGATATGTAGGCGGCCTTACGGTTGGTGCACAATCTGTTATGGCATCGTTTAATAGTTGGAATGGTGAAAAGTTACACGGCCATAAATATTTGCTAACCGATGTATTGAAAGATCAAATGGGGTTTGATGGCTTTGTTGTTGGTGACTGGAACGGCCACGGGCAAGTAAAAGGGTGTAATAACAACGACTGTGCACAAGCTATTAATGCTGGACTAGATATTTTCATGGTGCCAAGCGACTGGAAAGTATTGTACGACACCACTATTTCACAAGTGAAAGAAGGGGCCATTAGTATGGCTCGTATCGACGATGCTGTACGCCGAATTTTGCGTGTAAAAGTGCGTGCAGGCCTGTTCGATAAACCAAGCCCAGCAAATAGACCACTCTCTGGTGACCGCTCATTAATTGGCAAAGACAGTCATCGTGAAGTGGCGAAACAAGCAGTACGCGAGTCGTTAGTGCTGTTGAAAAACAAAGATAAAATACTGCCTTTAGACGCGAGTAAACGCATTTTGGTGGCGGGTGATGCTGCAGACAATATTGGAAAGCAGTCGGGTGGCTGGACGATAACGTGGCAAGGTACCAATAACACGAATGAAGATTTTCCTGGTGGAACGTCTATATTCGATGGCATACAGAGCTTAGCCGAACAGCAGGGCGGCGAAGCTGTGCTTTCTATTGATGGTGAGTTTGAAACCAAGCCAGACGTAGCAATTGTAGTGTTTGGAGAAGAGCCATATGCCGAAGGACATGGCGATCGAGAAACGCTCATCTATCAGCATGGTAGTAAGCGTGATCTTGCGCTGCTTAAAAAGCTAAAAGCACAAGGCATTCCTGTTGTCTCTGTATTCATTAGCGGGCGCCCGATGTGGGTAAACGCAGAACTGAATGCGTCTGACGCCTTTGTAGCTGCATGGTTGCCTGGCTCTGAAGGGGCTGCGGTAGCCGATGTGATTTTTGGCAAACAAGACTTTAAAGGAAAACTTCCATTTTCGTGGCCTGCATCACCGCAGCAAATTGTAAATATAGGTGATGAAGAATACGCGCCACTGTTACCTTATGGCTTTGGTTTAACTTTCGATGATAACGATGTACTGAGTGATACATTAAGTACCAAAGTCGAGGTAAGCAGTGAATCTCAAGAGCCTATGTCTATTCTTAAAGGAGCCGTACAGGCACCTTGGGAGCTGTGGCTGTACTCTGGTGACAAATCACTATCTGTAAATGCGAGCACGCATACTATTGGCGCCATTTCTTATCGCACAGTTGATAAAGAAGTACAGGAAGATGCGCGAAAAGTGAGTTTCGATGGAAGCGAGTTCGCTGCTATGCGTTTTGCAAGCAAAAGCTTCTTCCGCGAAGACCTCAGCGCACAGCTTCTTAACAACGCAGCATTAACGTTTATCGTTAACCGTCATTCAGACATAAGTTCGCCAGTTACTATCGGTATGAACTGTGAGGGTGAAGGCGATGTGGCCGGCAGTTGCTCAACACAAATTGATATAAGCAGTAAGCTTATGGCGATGCCAATCGACACTTGGTCTACTATCAGCATTGACTTGCAGTGTTTCGTGGATGCGGGAATTGACTTTACCGGTCTTGTAGTACCGTTCGAACTTGGCAGTGCAGGCAAAGCAAGCTTGAGTGTTGCAGATATTCAATTTACACCGGAAAGTGCCAAGGAAGCTGATATATCCTGTCAGTAGTGACTATGACGTTTAAAAAGCCCTTTCCGTTGAGTTAGGGCTTTTTTTTGCGATGAACGCGACAAACTATACGCTCAGATTGACATTTTTTCATTTTTATATAGATTAATCGCCGCCAAGGTTTTGGCAGTAACAAACTAGGGATATATAAAAATGAAAAAAATTGCGCTACTTGCAGCAATTGCAATGATGACATCTGGTTGTGCCAGTGTCATGACATCAGAGAACCAATCAATTAACGTTACCACAAGTAACAACAAGCCTGCAGAAGTAACTGTTGACGATAAAACAGTGACAGCACCTGGTATGGTTGTGGTTCTTCGTGACGGTAAAGACAAAGTAGTACGCACAAAAGCGGAAGGCTGTGACACTGCTACACCAATTAAAAAGTCTATAACACCTGTTTTCTTTGGTAATATCGTAATTGGTGGCCTACTTGGCTCTACCACTGACGGCGTTACCGGTAAAATGTGGGATTATGCTGACAACGTAGAAGTTCAGTGCGCGCAATAAGCTAACATGAATTACGTAGTAAAAAGCTGGCTTTTGCCAGCTTTCTTTTTTTTGGCACTTCTTGCGGGTAATAGCAGCGCGGAAAGCGTAGAAGCCGATGAAACTATGCGTGAGCGTATAGCGTCGAAACCGCAATGGCATGCTCTTTTGCATGTAAAAGGTCAAGAATCGGCAATATCAGACCCTAAATTTACCTTATCAGCACCACACTTCTCACCACGCGCTGAACTTGATGCACTGATAGCCTATGTTAATGCGTCTGAGAGTGAAGCCACTTGTCGATTTCCTGCTCGCGTGTATTGGCTGAAAAAGCAGTTGAATAATAGTACAAAACACCTTGATGTAAGCGAATGTGCTGAACTCAATAAATATATAAATCACGTTCCTTTTGACTCGGTTGAAATCATTTTTGCCTCAGAAGTGTTGTCCTCAGCCTCGAGTATGATGGGGCATGTGTTTCTTAAAGCGAAAGGTGAAAATTACAGAAGAAATGAAGTTTCACACGCGCTTTCCTTCTTTACCGAATATGACACCTTTAACCCTTTTTCAATTATCTACAACGGGCTAGTAAAGGGAATGCCGGGCTTCTTTATTGTGAGGCCTTATGAAAAAGAGCTTGTACGATATTTAAATACCGAAGGCAGGAATGTATTCGAATATACCCTTTCCCTTGATGAAGATGCTAGACAGCTCCTGCAGCTTCACCTATGGGAACTAAAAGACATTGATATTACCTATCTCTTTCAAAGCTATAACTGTGCAACGCTTACCCTGTATCTATTAGGCATAGTTCAGCCGGAAATAAAAGTAGAAGAAACGCTATTCGTAACTCCTGCAGATGTGGTTAAAGCAGCCGCTAAGGTGCAATTAATTGCGCAATCGAAGGTGAATTTAGCCAACGAATGGGCAGTAGCAGCACTAGAGCTACAGCTAGGTACACGTAAAGTTAACAAGTTAAAGCGTATGCTTTCAGAAAGGAAAAGTACTGACTATGGCCGGTTTGAGGCGTTAACTCCGCTGGAGCTTGAGTATGTGAAGCGGTTAATCGCAATAGAACAAAAGATGACGCCATCGGATTCTTATAAGTACGGCGACTTTGATAAGCTTCTAGATAGGCATGAGCAGTTTCAACTTAACAGAAAAACAGCGAAAAACCCGCTTGATACAGTGCAAGACAGTGCTTTAAGTATAGGGGTTGAGCGGTTTAATCAGTCCGAAAGAGCGGTGCTATCCTTCTTACCAGCTTCGCACTACTTGAGAACATCAGAGCCACAATTTTTCAACGAATCAGAGCTACGTATTGCTGAAACACAGCTGTCGGTAAACACACAGTCTGGCAATGTGCGCTTGGACCGCTTTACACTTTATGCGTTCGAATCATATATGCCGTCAACGCAAAGCTTACCAAGGTGGTCTGGTACGTTATTTATTGGCTACCAACAAGCATTTGACGATGCGCTAAATGACGAAGGCTTTTTCTCATTAGAAGGCGGCCTGGGCAAAAGTTTAAGGCTTCATCGCGATGTTATTGGTTACGGAACCGCTGAGGCAGGTTTTGGCACCAGACTGAGCGAAGACATCGTATATGGCCGCTTAAATGCCGGGTTGTTTGTTAATTTAGCCTGGCAATCGTCACTTCGATTTGAAGCGTCGGTGACAGTTTCAGACAGGGTACGAAAACCGCTAAACCACTTTGTAGCTGAATTATCTGCTCAGCCAAACAATGAATATGGCGTTTATGTAAGACTTGAGCATTTCGATAGCGGCGTAAACAAAGAAGTAAGAGCAAGAGCCGGATTTGACTGGTATTTTTAAATAAAAAAGCCGCTTTTAAAAGCGGCTTTTTACTCACACGATAAACAGAAATTAGAACGTGTATCTAGCACCTAGCGTGTAACGAGGACCGTATTGACGAGCAAACAGGAACTGCTCTTCAAAGCGACCGTAGCCACGCTCGGTTTCGTCGTTAATGTTAATACCTTCTAAGAATACCGTTAGGTGTTCGTTTACGTCGTAGTTGATGCTTGCATCAACCTGACCAAAGGTATCGAACTGCGTTGCTGGGTTGTCTGATGAGCCCTGTGCTTGACCAATACCAACCACGTAGTCAGAACGCCATGCGTAGGTTACTTTTACAGATAGCCCTTCTTTTTCATAAAACACTTGGAAGTTTGCAGAGTCGCTAATACCTACAAGCGGATCCTGCTCTTCAAGGTTATATGGGTCGTATTCTACGTCACCGTCAACCAATGTTGCGTTAGCTCCAAAACCGAAGCCTGTGTCACCAAAGGTATGCTGAATAGCAAGCTCAATACCTTCAACCGTTTTCGAGTCGCTAGAATTACCTGGTTGTGTGGTACGCCATGTAATTAGCGGGTCGTTAGCATCAGGCGTTACAACACCGTTCTCGTCAGCATAGCCGTTGTTTACGAAGTAGTCGTAAATAGCGCTGTCTGTAGCTTGTTCACCAGACGCTTCAATAGCACTTACTGCCTCATTCCAACGAGGGCCTTGATAGATATCACGCAGTCCTTCGAACTGACGATCTTGACCTGTTGTAGTGATGTAGTTTTCAACTGACTTTCTAAATAGGCCAATTGCCGCAAAGCTTGCTTCGTCGTAATACCATTCTAATGAAAGGTCGATATTCGATGACTCAAACGGCAGTAAGCTTGTGTTACCCGCAGAAGCAGTACGCGCGCCAATTTTAGGGCTACCGCTGAAAGACAAGCCGCCCTGTAGTAGGCCAATTGGGGCACGTGTAATTGATTTACCCCATGAGAAGCGTGCAACTACGTCGTCGGTCACATCGACTTTCACGTCAAACATTGGTAATAGAACATCGTACTCACCAGTGAAATCTTGCAACTGAAGCTCGTCTTCGAACTGCGTGATCCACTCAGACGCCGCTACCCAGTTTACTTGAGTAGGGACGCGTACTTCGGCAGAGCTAGGTACTTCAGTTTCTTCGTAACGAACACCAGCATTGATTTGTACAAAGTAATCGCCAAGCTCGAAGTCCCACTCGGTTTGCACGTAAATAGAGTCTGTAATTTCCTCTACATTGCTCACCGATGGCGCGCCCATAAAGAACGGGTCGATTGAGTAAGCATTGCCTTCGCCTACTACATCAGCCGTGATGTTTTGTAGCTGTCTTGCAATAGCTTCATCAAAGTTGAACGTGTAGTAGTAACCTGGGTTCATGCCAGCACCGCCGCCATCAAACGCGTCTAGGAAACCTGACGTGTCGTTACGCACAAACATGCTGTCTGGGAATATTTGCGTAAATGACGGGTTGAAGCCCGGGCCGCCACGCAATCCACTCCACGCTGTAAAGCCAGATAGCGCCTGCTCTGTGCGTGCATAACCAAAATCAACTTTAACAAGTGGAATATCGAACGTATCGTTGTACCAGGTTCCGTCTAGCTGAAGCTGCTCAATGTCAGAACGACCAGGAGAATAGATAAACTGACTGAAGTTTGAATCAATTTCACTTGGCAGAATTTCGTTGGTGCCATTGTTCCAGTTTACGAAAACCTGTGGAATTTCACCGTCACGGTAGTCATAAATTTTTGATTCAAGCTGGTTTGAACCAAGAATGATTTGACCTGCGCTGCCTAAGCCTTCGTCAAAGCCATTATCAATTTCGTTGTATGAGTCATGGTAATCAAGGCTTACATGCCAGTTGTCGTTGATTGCCCAATCGAAGTTCACACCTAGCGAGCGCGCGTCAACACGGGTTGTATTACGACTAGCGGTAAATGAGCCATCATCGCCACTGATATCTGCAAAAACAGCTGTACCGTTCTCGTCTAACTCGTAAGCATTGATGTTGGCACCGAAGTTGTTCCAAATACCCCAGCCCACAGAGTTCGTGCCAGTGGTGGCGCGTGATGCTGTGTAGTCAACGGTAGCAGTAAATTCGTCAACTGGACGAAACTGTAGCGTTACCTGAGCATTTTGACGCTCACGCTGAACATCGTTAATGCCATAGTTCATGTCTTTCGGGAAGAATGCGGCGTTGGTAATATTCGTACGGTTGTCTACAACATTCGATGGATCAAGGTCTGGAAGCGCATCATTTTCTTGTAGCTGCCAACCTTGAATATTTGCCGATTGTTGCTGGAAATCACGCTCTTGATGCGAGAATGAAACGCCAAAGCCAAACATATCGTCTGCAAACGTGTTGCTGTAAACACCAGCAATTTCCGGTGTTACGTCATCGCCTTCTTCAACCGAGGTATCGTGAATGCCTTTAACCGATATCGTGGCGTTTTGTCCTGGCTGAGACAATGGCTTCATAGTAATGATGTTTACCGTTGCACCTAAGCCACCGCTTGGGTTTTCAGCACGCGCTGTCTTTTGCAGTTCTAGCGTGTTCACACCTTCAGAAGAGAGGTTTGCAAGGTCGAAAGAACGTGTAAAGCCTGTGCCCGGCATTTGACGGCCGTTAAGCGTTACAAGGTTAAACTCTGGGCCAAAACCACGTACAGTGATTTGGCTACCTTCACCGTTGTTACGGCTAATGGTTACACCGGTAATACGCTGAAGTGCTTCAGCTAAGTTCGTATCTGGAAACTTACCTAACTCTTCTGCTGATATGGCGTCTACCACACCGTTAGAGCTGCGCTTCAAGTCCATCGAACGCATTACGCTTCCGCGAATACCGCTTACTTGAATAACTTCTACTTCGTCATCAGACGGCGTAGCGGTTTCGGCTTCTTGTGCGTAGGTAGGTAGCACAAGCGATGAGCCCATTAACAAAGCCATCGATGTGGCAAGCTGGGTCTTTTTAAAAGTTGTGTGTTTCATAATTGCCCTACTGTTTCAAATCAATGAAAGGCTGCCGCTGTTTTTACGGCGACAGCTTCTTTGTTATTGCGCTGCAATTTCTACGTTATCTACGCGATAAACCGCACCGTTACCTTGCCCCCATGCTGGAAACATCATAATTACGTTAATCGCGCTGACATCCAGACCCGCATCAAAAAGGGTTTGTAGTGGGAATGTGTAGGTTTGCCACTCGCCTTGAACTGGATCTGCGCCTTCCAGACTTGCTGAAATAGGTAGTTCAACAGCGGTTGATGCGTTAATTGATTCAATCTTGAATAACCACGGCGCAGATGCATCGTTTGGCATTGAACTTACTTTCATTTCAAAGCGCACTACACCATTGGCAAGCAATGCAGACGCATCATAAGAGTGACCGTCATCAGCAATAATGCCCATTACCGTTGGCGCTTCACCGATGCGGAACTCTGCAACAGTGCCATGCTCAGCGTCGTCAATTTCTTCTGTTGGTGTTGAACCACCACAGCAATCCCAAATGCGCCATTGGTCAGCAGCTGTATCTGCGAACAATGTGATACCGCCTGCTGGTGCTTCAGCGCCGCTGTCTGGGTGGTAAAACTTAACGTTATCTAAACGGTAAACTGCGCCTTCACCTGTGCCCCAAGCTGGGAATACCATGATGACGTCGATAGCACTTACATCTAAGCCTCGAGCCTGTAAATCAGAAATTGGGAAAGTGTACGTTTGCCATTCGCCTTCAACAGGTGCTTGACCTTCTACGCTCTCTGCTAGAGGAAGCTCTACCGCTGTTGCAGCGTCATTTGATTCAATTTTGAATAACCATGTAGAGTCGGCATTCGCTGGTGCATTAACTACGCGCATATCGAATTGAAGCAGGCCGCCGTCAGTTAGTGCTGTTGCGTCAAACGGAGTATCACCACCACCTGCAGCAGGACGTGTGATAAAGCCCATTACCGTTGGTGCTTCGCCAATACGGAACTCTGCTGTTAAACCGTGTTCTTCGTCATCCATTTCTTCAGTTGGCGTTGAACCACCACAGCAGTCCCACATAGGCCAGTCTGGGTTTTGACCTTCTTCAAAAATAACCAGTTCAGGGTAGGTTACGCCGCCTTCTTGGGAAATCTCAACATTTGCCATGCGATACACCGCGCCGTTACCTGTATCCCAAAGTGGGAACACCATGATTACGTCAATGGCACTAGTATCAAGGCCAGCTTCAGCAAGCGTGCTAAGAGGGAATTCGTAAGACTCCCATACGCCTTGCTCTGGTGTTGTACCTGCACTTGCAGCTGGTCCAACATAGCCATCCATTAATGGAAGTTCAGCAAAGGTACTGCCTTCAGAGCTTTCAATCTTAAATAACCATGCCGTTTCAGTGTTGTTAGGCAGTGAGGTTACTTTCAAGTCAAATTTAACGCTGCCTGTTTCTTCAATAGGTGATGCGTCAAATGGTGATGCTTCGCCCGCAGGGTCAGTGATAAACTGTGAACGACTGATAAAGCCCATAACAGTAGGCGCTTCGCCAAAGGTGAACTCGTATACTTGCCCTTCGTCTGCATCTTCAACCAGTGCAGGTGTTGAACCACCGCAGCAGTCCCATGCAGGCCAGTTAGGGTTTGGTGTACCGTCAAAAATAGTTAGGTTCTGTGGAATACCCGTTGATGGTGGTGTTGGAATAGGTGCAGCACCTTCAACAAGCGCGTCTTCCAGTGAGTCATAACCTGGACGTATTGTTTCACAGCCTTTTCCTGTGTCAGGATCAGATGCACATTCATACACGCGAACGTAGTCGATTTCGTAGGTTTGACCTTCTGCAAACGCTGCCGCATCAATACCTGTGTCGTTTACAGCTTCAGGCCATGCACCGCCTACAGCAAAGTTTAAGATTAGGTAGAACTCTTGATCGAAAGGCGCATTGTCCCAGTGAGTAGTTAGCTCGCCCGTACCTTGTTCATAATATTCAGCATACCAACCGCGGTGTGACAAACCTGTCGCATCACCATTCGCATTAGTGCGCACTTCTGAGCGACGTTGTGTGGCATATAAGTAACCGTCCATGTACCAGCGAATTTCACCTTCTTGCCACTCAATAGCATAAGTGTGGAAGTCATCAGCTGGGTTAGCACCATCAGGTAATGCATAGGCTTGACCAGAGCTATCGTTGTTTGGCCACTCTTGGCCGTAGTGCAACGTACCGTAGATGTGGTTTTCTTGACCGCCCTCTAAGGTAGATGCTTTAAGGTTTACTGCTTCAACAATGTCAATCTCACCAGAGCGAGGCCAGCCACCATATACTTCGTCAGTTGGCATCATCCAAAATGCTGGCCAGCTACCTTGTCCTGACGGCATTTTTGCACGCATTTCTACACGGCCATATTTAAAGTCGGCTTTATAACGCGTATTTAAGCGCGCTGAGGTATAAGGCTTTGGTGCACCTTCTTCAGCAGGAAGTGCAACAATTTTTAGGGTACCGTCTGAAACAAAAGAGTTGTCGGCGCTGTCGGTATAGCACTGTGCTTCGTTATTACCGCCGCCTTCACAGTTAACTTCATGGGTCCAGTTATCATCATCGATACTGGTGCCATCGAATTCGTCACCCCATACAAGCTGCCAGTCGCTGACGGGCACGGATGCATCTACCGCTGCGATATTGGTAGAGGTTTCAGCTCCACCACCGCAACCAAAAAGTGTTGTGACTGATATCGCAGCTGCTATCTGCGAAAGTTGAGTTACTTTTTTAGTCATTATTCTCAGCCTTGGTCCAAAATATGAGCAAAAATTGAGTTCATTACGTTGCGGCGATAGCCACTTCAACATTGAGTGTAAGCGCTTACAATTGCGGTCAAATAAAAAGGGCTAATTGAAAGCGCTTACATTACATTAAGCGAGTGTAATGTAAAGGTCAATAGTGTTACCAGAAAATTAACATTTAGTATGAGGAAGGCGTAGATAAAATATTCACCGGGATATTATTTTTATTGGCTTAGGTCAAAGGTTTATTGTGTGAAACATTTTTTTAAATTTTATGTTTACGCTATTTTTACATTTTCCAAGCAAGTTCAGTTTGCATATTTTCAAAACAAAAAAGGGTAGCTAAAACGAAACGTTGCTTAATACCAGTGCTATTCCACTACAGGCAAGAGTGATGAGTGCCAATGCTCTTATCCACAATGGGTTAATATACGTGGAAAGTCTTCTTGCAAACCGTGTCACTAATAAAACAAATGGCACCCCTGCACAGCAAAATAGTAATGTTTCATAGTGCGGTAATGTTCCAAAAGGTACGAGAACTAGCCTTACCAAAGCAGTTGTTGAAAAAACCGCGAGAAGAGTGATCCTTATTTCATCTACTGGCCAGTTTTGCCTGTAGCATTGATAAACAATTGGTGGGCCAAACGTAGAAAATAGTCCACCAAGGACACCGCCCAAAGCTCCGGCAATTACAAATCCACGACGGCGCTTGGAAGGGGGGGCAAGAGTACGCTTCATCATTAACAGCGCGCAGCAGGCTAGAATACACACTCCCAGTACGACTTTCAGGAAGTCACTTTGTGAACTAGATAGATATTCAAGTAAAGCAAATCCAATGACTAGCGTTGGAAGCCCCGCCAACAAGATATATTTGTATGCCATTCGATTGACTTGATGAGCATTTTTAAAAACCAAACTTGCCGCGTTAAATAAACTTAAAAAGCTTACCAAAAACGTAGTAGCAGTTAATGGCATTATGCTAAATAACGTAAAGCTTGAAACAACGAAAAGGCCGAATCCAAAACCACTTAACGTTTGAAGTAACGTTGCCAGGCCAAGCAAAACAAAAACCATTAAAAGTGTGTTGATGTCCATGTGGGGGTCCAACGCCTGAATATACTGCAGAGAATAAGAACAACGCTTTCATAATACCTTAATGTCTCATTAAAAAATACGGCACGTATATTTAGTCAAAATGTTACATCAGTTTTTACTCGCGCTGCCGATACCCTTTAAATGCGCTACTTCAGGCTAATAGCATAAAGCTGTATATGTCTGATATTCTTGCGTAATTATTTTTAGAACAAAAATCTCGGTAAGAAACTATGTTTGTATCTCGCAGTAAATATGAAGATAAGGTGGCTGAAGCTCGCCTTTTAGAGACACGTGTGCAAGACGCTTTAGATAAAGTGGCGCTGCTTGAGGCAGAAAATGCCGAGTTAGTTGCATCTTTAGAGCAAGCAGAAGCAAAGCCGTCGTCAAATGAATCGGTGCTAATGAAATGCGTTGTTGACGCCTTAAACCAAATGGCGGGCATCAGAGAATCAGTATTAGATACTTATCAGCGAATTGATAACGAAAATCAGTCAGTCGCTAACATTAACGAGCTGTTCACTAACTCTGCTGCAACACTAAAGAAGATTGTAAGCGATATGAGCGGCTTAAATGTGCAAATGGGCAGCATGAGCGAGCGTATATCGGGTCTATCCACAACTGCCGATAACATCAATAAATTCGTTACTACAATTACCAGTATTTCAGACCAAACCAACCTGCTTGCTCTTAATGCCGCTATTGAAGCAGCACGAGCTGGTGACGCTGGTCGTGGTTTTAGTGTTGTTGCGGATGAAGTTCGTGCGCTGGCAACGGAAACCAACAAGTCGGCTACCGAAGTATCGGAGCTAGTAAACGGAATTATTCAGTCGACTTCAAAAGCGGTGTCAGGTGTAAATGAACTTCGTGGTAACAACGAACAGTTAGAAGCTGGTATTGAGCAGTTAAATAGTAGCTATGAAACCATGGTTCAGCATTGTGACAGTATGAGAGCTACTATTAGCGACAGCGCACTAAGCACCTTCATTCAAACCGTTAAGCTTGATCACGTTGTGTGGAAAGCCGATGTTTACGCTGTGCTTAGTGGTCGCAGTAATACGTCAGCGTCAGATTTTACCGACCACACAAGTTCTAGACTCGGAATGTGGTACAGAGAAAACACCAGCCAGGCCATTGGCCAAACCGCCAGCTTTAGAGAGCTAGAGACGCCGATGGTTGCTATGCATAGAAACGGTATTGATGCTGTTGCAGCAAAGCAAAATGGCGATGTTGCATTAGCAGAAACAAAACTTGTTGCGATGGAACAGGCCAGTGAACGATTACTGTCCTTGTTAGACCGTTTGGCTTCTTAAGCCTACCTGCCATTTTAGATGAAAAAGCGGTCGACATGTTCGACCGTTTTTCATATAGCAATAAACTAAAGTATAAAGTGCTTGATATAAGTCTCTGAAAAAATGTAATGTTTTCCAAATTTTTGATTTGACTAGACGTAGTCGTATTTTGATCTAGTCTTAAATAAAAGAATAAGTTCAGTTTTAACGGAACAGACTTCACTGGACGGAGAACGCGTACAATGAGAAATAACCAGCCTGTTACTCAAAAAGAGTACAAATTTCCCTCTCACCATAGGCTTATTTCTTCAACAGACAAACGCGGTGTTATCAAACATTGCAATAAAGAGTTTATTGAAGCGAGTGGGTTCAGCCGCGAAGAGTTAATAGGTAAAAACCATAATCTTATTCGCCACCCAGATATGCCTGCGCCTGTTTTTAAAGAAATGTGGAGAACATTGGAGTCGGGGCAATGTTGGCTTGGGCTTGTAAAAAACAGAAGGAAAAATGGCGACCATTATTGGGTATCTGCATTTGTAACACCTGTTTACGAAGGTACAACAATATCTGGCTACGAGTCGGTACGTGTACCGGCACTCCCTGACGAAATTGCACGCGCTTCTTCTATTTATGAAAGAATGCAGGCTGGAAAGTCGGCGATTGGTGCTACTAAGCGTTTCACGCAAACAGCTGGAAGAGTCTGGCCGTCTTTACTTATTGGCCTTTTACTTGCCATTGTAATGGGGGTAATGACAGGCCTGGTGCCCAGTTTAATCACGCTCGTTGCAATTGGTGTGTTAACGGTTGCGCAAGACATGAAAAACCGTAGTGAGTGGAACGAGCTATTAAATCTAAGCCCTGAGAGCTATCACAATGAGGTTGTAGCACAGTCTTATTTCCCCGATGCCCCGCACTTGGCACAGGCTAAACTTGCTATGGGGTGCGAGTTAGCGAGAACGCGAACTGCATTAGCTCGCATTAAAGACGCCTCTGATGGTTTAGAGCATATTTCTAGCACAACCCACGAACAGGCAGAAAACACCAGTGCAGCGGTAGTTCAACAAAATCAGGCAACACAACAAATCGCATCAGCGGTTACGCAAATGAGCCAAGCTATTCAAGAGGTAGCTGAGCGTGTTGAAAGTAACGCTAAGAGTTCGCAAACGGCGGCTGAAAACGTAAATAGAGGAAACCAAAAAGCAGAAGAAGCCATGCAAGCCATTGTTTCTCTGCGCAAGGCGGTTGAGTCTATTTCTGAAACTGTTACTGAGCTGGCGCAGTCAACCAGTGATATCGGTGAAGCCGCTAACATCATTTCTACCATCGCGGAGCAAACCAATTTGTTGGCGCTTAACGCCGCCATTGAAGCTGCGAGAGCTGGAGAACAAGGACGTGGCTTTGCCGTGGTGGCAGATGAAGTGCGCACACTAGCATCGAAAACACGTGAATCTACGGACAAAATACACAATATCATTACCGAACTGGCCGAGCGCTCAGATCGCGCAGTACGCGTGTCGACAGAAGGGCTAGCGTCAGCGGAGCACGGCAGCGCTATTGTCGAAGAAACACGCGGGGCACTACTTGAAATAAACAACGCTGTAAAAGGTATTGCAGACGCTACTGTTGAAATGTCGTCAGCTGTAGAGCAGCAGAGTACGGTGGCTGAGCATATCAACAAACAGCTTGTTGAAGTGGCAGATGGCGCGGCTGAAACTCAGCGTTCATCGGAAGCATCGCTAGCCGCTAGTGATGATTTACGCCAAACTGTTAATCAAGTACACGAGCTAATTACTCGTTTTAGCACTAATAGGCGGGTGGGCGAATAGCTCCACCCACTTGCTAATCGTCACCACTCTTATTTCCTATCTGCCAGATAACCCAGAGTGAAGACCTCGTCTGTAGGCCGCTATCGCTGGAAATAGCGATACTAAATAGGTGGCAAACAGCATCAGAGCAATAATTATAAGGCTGCTTTTACCCAATAGCGCGCCACTTAAGAATATTCCGTATTCGCTGCTTAACCATGGTTTGATTAGCGCCATTATTGCAACAACCAACCCTACGCTAAGTGCCGTGCTTATTACTGCTAAAAGCATGGCTTCCAATTGAATAAGTAGCAGCAAGGTACCTGGACCTGCGCCAATAGAGCGCAACACTGCGATTTCTTGATATCGTTCTCGCATAGACGCTAGCAGCATGGTGGATAGGCCAATAAGTGCACAGGCCACAATAAGTGCTGAAAGCCCAAGTAGAAGTGCCTCTATATTACCCATAATTTGCCAAAGTTCAGCCAGCGTCATTCCGGGAAGAATAGCCATTAGCGGCGTGGTTTTATTTTGGTTTATACGATATTGAAGCTGCAAAGCCGTTACGCGGTTTTTAAGCCCGATCATCACTACGGAAACCTGTTCCGGAGTAAAGGCATTAACGTTGTAGTCTTCCAAGCTTTCTGTAGCATTTTCATGCTCATGCTCATGCTCATGCTCATGCTCATGCTCATGCTCATGCTCATGCTCATGCTCATGCTCATGCTCATGCTCATGCTCATGCTCATGCTCATGCTCATGCTCATGCTCGGATACGGGGTTTTGTATTGCGCTTGGGCGGGTAATGCCTGTAGAGGCACTGCCATGTCCCTGATGTGGACTATGCGCTTTCTCAAGGCCTTCTAATGTTACGTATACGGCTTTGTCTACGGGTGTCCCTGTTTTCTGCAATATGCCTGAAATTACAAAAGGGTGTTCATCGTGATTATTAAACGACACATTACCCAAGCCGTGGGAAATGATAATGCTATCACCTACTTTGTAGCCGAGGTCTGCGGCAATGTCGGCACCCACTACAGTAGCAAGTGGTGTATTGAACATTGCGCCGTTTTTAAAGGTTAGTGTTTGCTTATCACCGTACTTAAAGTGCGTAAAAAAAGCGTTTGTCGTGCCAACAACACGAAATCCTCGGTGGGTATCACCAAGAGAAAGTGGAATTATCCAATCTACTTGTCGATTATTTTTTAGCGCGGCTACGCTTTCCCATTCTATTCCTTTTGTTGGCGTCCCAATGTTGAACACTGAAGAAAGCAATAAGTTTAGCTGCCCGCTCGGCGCACCAACAATTAGATCAACGCCTGATACCGTTCTGGTAAAACTGCTTTTCACTTGCGTTCTTATAATGTCTACAGAAATTAATAAGCTAATACTAATGGTGATACTAATAAGCGTAAGCAGCGCCGTACTGCGTCTACGTTTTAAACTTTCAAGCGCAATACTGCCTAACATAATAACGTTCCCGTCGGCTGTGAATTGTTTGTGTCCGACAAGTCACTAATACTGAATGTAGTATCGAAGTGCGAGGCCATACCCATGTCGTGGCTTACAAAAATCATGGTGCTGTCTTTTGCAACGCTCTTAAGCAAAGTCATAAAGCTATCTCTTGCCGCGGTATCTAATGCTGATGTGGGTTCGTCAACTATCAATAGCTCGGGGTTATTAACTAGCGCTCTAGCAATAGCAACTCGCTGTTGTTGACCTATGCTCAGTGCATCAGCTTTTTGTTTTAATACCGATGTTGGAAGACGAAGCGCATCAATCAGTGTAAGCATGCGTTCGTACATTTCGGTAATGGATGCGCCTTTTTTAGCGAAATACACCGCTGCTTTAATGTTTTGCTCAACCGATAAATACGGAATAAGGTTGAATTGTTGGAATACCACACCGATATGCTGTGCACGAAATTTGTCTCGTTGACGTGGTGATAGCGAAGAGAAAGGCTTGTCTAACAAAGTGATATTACCGCTTGTAGGGTTTAACGTACCACTTAGAAGGTTAAGTAAGGTACTTTTACCACTGCCAGAAGGGCCCGATAAGAATACATGTTGATTACTAGGCACTTTCCATTGAGGTATAGAAAGTATGGGCGGGCTACCTTTAGTGTAACTGAACGTTAGTGCATCAATGTTTACCGCTAACGCTGGCGCTTTTTCATCTGTTTTGCTATTCGACACGTCTGCCCCTACCAAATTCATCACGCTTTTCATTCGTGTAGACCAAACAAAGTCTACTATAAGACTTTCGATTAGCCGTAACGTGTGCAACTCAACACTAAGATCAGCGCTTTGCTGATATCGACGTCGTTATGTTATCAAATAACTAATTGGAGCGGCATCTTATTTAAAAGTGACGTTTTATTTTGAGAAGAAACAGTTTGAATTGACGCTAGTGAAAATTGATTTCTAACCTGTGTGAGATTAGAGAAGGCAATTGAAACACACTGTGGCGCTACTAGCGGGATTTCGTGTGTTTCAACTTACTATTTTAGCCATGAGTCGGCGCTCATTGTGTTAGCCGTTGGCTTGAAGCTTAACCACTTCCGCGCTTTCGTCTTCTAGCACGCTATCTGCAGTTGCGCCTTTAAATATTTTGCTTATTTTGTCTTTATTTTTCGACAACATAATAGTGAGTTCCTCTACTACATTATCTTCAAGCTTAATGCCTTTAGCATTGATGTACTCGGCCAAGTTGTCCGCTGCGTCTAGCATTTTGTCGTATTGATCGGCTTCTTTTTTGTCGGTAGTTACCAATTTTTCTACCCCTTTGTGTGTTACAACGTACTGTGTAGTAATGGCCATGGTAGGTCCCCTGTTTTTTAAAGACACAAAAACTGTACAACAATATACTGTATAAATAAACAGTATTTCGCATTGCACTGTTAAATTTATTTGCTGGTGCGGCATTGGCGATGTTTTTAAGGTGATTAATGCTTGTGCAATTTACAACTGCTGCGTATAATGCGCGCCCTTACAGCCATCCCAATTCGTTCCTTGTCTCCATACAGTCGGCTGTACTGTCGAGGCTACAACCGTAAGGAGCTATAATGCGTCATTACGAAATCGTATTTATGGTTCACCCTGATCAGAGTGAACAAGTACCTGGTATGATCGAGCGTTATACCACAATCCTAAAGCAAGACGGTGGTCAGATTCATCGTTTAGAAGATTGGGGCCGTCGTCAACTGGCTTACCCAATTGAAAAGCTGCACAAAGCCCACTACGTACTAATCAATGCTGAAGCATCTGCAGAAGCTGTTGATGAGCTGGAAAATGCTTTCCGTTTCAACGACGTGATCCTACGTAACATGGTTATGCGCACTAAGACTGCTGTGACTGAGCCTTCTCCAATGATGAAAGAAGAGCCTCGTCGTGAGCGTCGTGACGATTCTGCTCCTCGCCAAGACCGCGCGGAAAAGAAAACTGAAACCACTGAAGACAACGCTTAAGGAGATCACCCATGGCTCGTTTTTTCAGACGTCGTAAGTTCTGCCGTTTCACTGCAGAAGGTGTGACTGAGATTGATTACAAAGATATCGCTACTCTTAAGAACTACATCACTGAGAGCGGTAAAATTGTCCCTAGCCGTATTACTGGTACAAGCGCAAAATATCAGCGTCAGCTGTCTTCTGCGATTAAGCGCGCACGTTTCCTTGCGTTGCTTCCGTACACTGATTCACACAAGTAATTTGGCGAAAATAAGGGTTAGCTAAGATGAATATCATCCTACTAGATAAAATCGCCAACCTTGGCGGCCTGGGCGACCAAGTGACTGTTAAGTCTGGTTACGCTCGTAACTTCCTTTTCCCACAGGGTAAAGCGGTTCCTGCAACTAAAGGCAACGTAGAAAAGTTTGAAGCACGTCGTGCTGAACTTGAAGCGAAAATTGCTGAGCAACTAGCTGCTGCAAATGCACGCGCTGAGAAAGTTGCTGAGCTTGCTGAAGTTACTATCGCAGCTCCTGCTGGTGACGAAGGTAAACTATTTGGCTCTGTTGGCACACGTGACATCGCTGATGCAATTACTGCAGCTGGCGTTGAAGTTGCTAAAGCAGAAGTTAAACTACCTACTGGTACACTTCGTGAAACTGGTGAGTATGACATCGACTTACAACTTCACTCTGACGTTATCACTTCAATCAAAGTGATCATCATTGCTGAAGCGTAAGCGCTGACGTATTTGAAAAAAGCCGCTCTTTTGAGCGGCTTTTTTTGTGCCTGAAGATAGCTTCAACACTGTCTACTCACAAATCTATTCAAAAAACCTTGCCTCTGTACTTGTAATTATTTGTGTCACGTTCCGATAAATAACCTGTTTTATCCGTTCAATTATCTGCGATAAATAGCGGTTCTTGGGCCAAATATTAAATAAATGTTAATAGTCGCTAAAAATCTTATTGTCGCGGCTTTAAACTTTTTCTGTCACTTGTGCGACCTATAGTGAACCGGACAATAAAAAGCATAAGTGCATCGAGATGGACATTACAAAGCTCGCAATTAAAAACGCAACTGGCGTAGGCATAGGGATCGCTTTATTAGTGTTTCTTGGGCTTTATAGCTTGTTTAACTTACCTGTTCAGTTGTTTCCCGATATCGAACGTCCGAATATCAACATTCAAACCTCGTGGCGTGCCGCATCACCACTAGAAATTGAATCGGAAATCATTGAGCCACAAGAAGAGGTGCTGCAGGGTATTCCAGGTTTAGAGTCAATGCGAACTTGGTCAAACCAAGGTAATGCATGGATTAACTTGGAGTTTGGTTTAGGCACCGACATGCAAAAAACGCTAATTGAAGTCATTAGCCGTATGAACCGTTTACCACCGCTTCCGCGAGACGCGTTGTCACCTAATATCATGCTGGCAGGCAGCGGTGGCGATGCGCCTGCTCTCACTTATTTTTTCTTACAACGGTTGCCTGGTAACCCGAATGAAATTAACTCATACGTAACATACTTTACTGATGTCATTAAACCACAATTAGAAAGTATTCCTGGGGTTGCTCGCGCAAGAATGGAAAGCGGTGTAGGTGGTGTTGAGGAGTTTCAAATTGTATTCGACCCTTTTAAGGCTGCTCAGCTTGGTATTGATTTAACGGCTGTTGCTAATGAACTCGGGCGAGCAAATGACGTATCTGGCGGCTTTGTGGATGTTGGTCGTCGTCGTTATACGTTGCGCTTTGAGGGGCGCTATCAGCCCACGCAAATGGGCGAGATGATCCTTGAATGGCGAGATGGAAGCCCTATTAGGCTAAATGATATTGCAGATATCAAGATAACTAGGGCTGATGGCGCTAATGCTAGCGTGCAAAACGGTAACCCAGCTATTTCAATCCGTGTAGACAGACAAAATGACGCCAATGTGCTTGCAACATTAGAAGCGGTAAAAGACAGAGTTGCCCAAATAAACGAGAGCGACCTAGCACCCCAACAGTTGGTAATGGTACAAAGCTTCGATGCGTCGGTATTTATTTACAGAGCAGTACAGTTGGTTACTAGCAACCTGTTTATTGGCGTACTGTTGGCCATAGGAATTCTGTGGGCATTTATGCGACAGCTTCGCGCCACACTTATCGTGGCACTAGCCATTCCCATTTCTTTATTAAGCACCTTTGTTGTTCTACAAATTACAGGGCGTTCACTTAACATTATTTCTCTTGCTGGTTTAGCTTTCGCGGTAGGAATGGTGCTAGATGCGGCGATAGTAGTGCTTGAAAACATAGTGCGAACTCGCACGAGTGTGACAAGCGATGAAGAGAGCGCATATAAAGGTACAAAAGAAGTGTTTGGCGCGTTAATGGCGTCAACGGCGACAACCGTAGCTATATTCATACCCGTGATGTTTCTAGAAGATGTAGAAGGTCAGCTTTTTGCAGACTTAGCGTTAACCATTGCTATTGCCGTATGCATGTCGCTTGTTGTTGCCGTTACTGTGCTACCTGTTGTGGCATCTCGTTACTTGAAGGGCGATATGCCAGAAGATAGCCTTCAACGGCTATGGGCAAAAATCACCGGCAATATAATGCGACTTTCTGCCACGCAGACCCGTCGAATAATACTGGTGCTTACGCTTATGGGAGTGCCTGTGGCTGGCAGCGTAATGCTTATGCCGTCAATGGATTACTTACCGCCTGTGAAGCGTGATGCTGTTGACGCTTTCTTAAGTTTGCCGGCAGGTGCAAGCGAGAACTTCATCTCTGAGGAAGTTATTCCTGTTGTTGTCGAACGCCTTAAACCCTACATGGACGGTGACAAGCAACCTGCGCTTAAGAACTACTACATTATTACTTGGCCTAATGGCGGCACGCTTGGTGTAAGAGCTAAGGACCAATCGAAGGTGAAAGAACTTGAAGCTATCGTTCGCGACGAGATTTTAAAAGACCTTCCCGATACACAGGCATTTGCTCAGCAAGGAAACCTTTTCGGTGGTTTTGGTAATGGTCGTTCTATCGATATTCACTTGCAGGGCATAGACCAAGACATGCTTGGCGTGGCCGCACAAGCCGGGCTAGATAAGCTACGCGAAGTCTTTCCAAATGCGAACGCCAGAGCTAATCCGTCGCTAGAGCAAGCTGAGCCTGAGCTTCGTTTTTATCCTAATGATGCACGCATGATGGAAGTTGGCCTTAATCGAGGTGCAATGGGTAGTCTTGTACGCGCAATGGGCGATGGCATGTACGTAGGCGAATACTTCGACGGTGTTAAACGCATGAACATTATCTTTCGCTCAGAGCCTTGGGCTACGCCGGAAGAAGTAAACAGTACGCCGTTAATGACGCCGGTTGGCGAAGTCGTTCAATTAGGTGAATTAGTTGAAATTCAGCGTGCAGTGGGGCCAAGTCGGATTCAGCGTATTGATGGTCGTCGTACATTAACCGTAAACGTGAATCCACCAGAGGGCATGAGTTTAGAAGATGCAATGGCGGTTATTAAGTCGGAAGTAGAGCCTGCCATTATGGCAATGATGCCGGTAGACGGGTCTATTACCTATGGTGGCAGTGCAGATAGTCTAAAAGGCGCTATTGCTTCTATGGCTGATAACTTTATGTTCGCTATGGTTTTACTACTGTTGCTAATGGCAGGTTTGTTTAAGTCGCTGAAAGACAGTGTGTTAGTGGTGCTGTCTATTCCACTAGCGACAATTGGTGGCGTGCTAGCAATTCGAATTATGAATGTATTCACCTTCCAGCCCATGGACTTGCTGACCATGATTGGCTTCATTATTTTGCTAGGGCTAGTGGTGAATAATGCCATTTTGCTTGTGCATCAAACTCGCTTGGGTGAACACGCTGGGCTAACGCGAGATGAAGCGGTGGAACAAGCAGTTTTACTTCGTCTTCGTCCTATTTTTATGAGTACGTTTACCTCTATCTTCGGCATGCTTCCTTTACTGTTATTGCCTGGTGCTGGAAGTGTCATTTATCGCGGTTTAGCCGCAGTAATTGTTGGTGGAATGACCGTAAGTACCGTATTCACGCTTCTTCTATTACCCACGTTATTACGAATGAAAATGCCTGAAAAAGCGCGTATATCCCAAGTCGACAATGCGGCTGGAAGTACTTCTCAGGCAGCCAAACTCAAAAAACACAGCGATCATTTATAAGGAATATCTCTCATGAAAGCATTAATAAAAGCAGCCATATTCGGCTTATGCACTGGGAGTGCGTTGGTGGTTTCTAGTACTGTAGCAGCGCAAGAAAACACGCCAGCACCAGTGCTGGTGCAGGTAGATGAAGCTAAGGAACAAGCTATATCGCAGTTAACATGGGTGCCGGGCACTATCTTAAGTCAAACCGATGCAAACTTAGCATCGGAAGTAGATGGTCGCATTACATGGATGGCAAACGTTGGCGATGTGATTGAAGCGGGGCGGCCACTGGCAACGTTAGACGATACACGTTTGACTATTACGCTAAATCAAAATAAGTCCGATATTGCACTGTGGCAGTCTCAGGTGTCGTTATTTGAAACACGATTATCGCGTTTTAAAAACCTACAGGCGAACAATAATCTCTCACGCGGAGAGCTTGATACGGTTTACGCCGACTTAGAAAACGCCAAACAAGGACTTGCAAAGGCAGAGCTTGATTTAGCCTTTACGCAATATCAAATCGATCAGAGCCAAATTAAAGTACCTTATACCGCGCTTGTAGTAGAACGATTAAAAGCACCCGGAGAATATACCGGCGTAGGGCAAGATTTAATAAGGGTTGTTAATCCAGAGAATATCGAAGTACAGGTACGCGCACCATTAACCGTACTTCCGTTTATCAAGCGTGGGATGCCCGTTAATGTGCACAGCAAAACGCATCAAGTTGAAGAATCGATAAGGGCTATTGTGCCTGTTGGTAATACCAACTCTAGGATGATGGAGCTTCGCATTGCCATAAAGTCTGGCGACTTTCCTATTGGTAGCGCGGTAAGAGTTGCTTTACCTAGCAGCGACACCCACAACGGCGTAACCATTCCGCGAGACGCGCTTGTGCTAAGAAAGACGGGCACCTTTATTTATCAGCTAAATGATAACAACGAAGCACAGCAAATTAAGGTGCGCACAGGCGTTGGTTTAGGCGAGCGCATTGAAGTGTTCGGTGATGTGAACCCACTACAGTATGTTGTTGTAAGAGGCGCAGAAAGATTGCGTGCTGGCCAAAAGGTACGATTCGAAGAGACAGGTACAACATTAACGGCAAAAAATTAATATTTTCTTACGTTTAGTGGTAACAAGAACCAACCCGAAATAGGAAATGTGCGGTAAAGTAACCAACGTAGACAGTAGTGGGTGAAATAATGCAATT
The DNA here is from genome assembly GCF_042848195.1 of Alteromonas sp. MTD1. Taxonomy (NCBI): domain Bacteria; kingdom Pseudomonadati; phylum Pseudomonadota; class Gammaproteobacteria; order Alteromonadales; family Alteromonadaceae; genus Alteromonas; species Alteromonas sp. MTD1. The sequence goes on along the minus strand of NZ_BTGG01000002.1, from coordinate 90,605 downwards.
CTTCTTCGGTAAAGTTCTTGTTAATAGAAAGCTCGTCAATAAAAAGCACATTGGCAACAATAAAAAAGGTTTATCTGTGAAATACCTATGCCTATGTGCTGCTGCGCTTTTAGTAAGCCTTGGTTGTTCAACTACCAACACGGTTAACCGTGTTTCATCAGAGTCTTCACAAGTTAGATATAGCGAGCATGAGGGGTACGAAGATAGATTTCGCAACCTGTATGACGACGTTAAAAACTATCCCGTTACCTGCACTGGTAATTGTTACCCGCCTCACGAGGACATTAAGTGCCAAAGCAACATGCAGGATTGCCAATATGTGGGGAAGCGCCCGAAGGTTCAGTTAAATACGGGCTTCGACATTACATGGCTAGGACACGCTACATTCGTGATAAAAACGCCCGACAACAAGCAAATTCTTGTAGATCCTGTTTTTGGGCAGTTCGACTGGCCGGTAAACTGGGCGTTTCGTTTGGCCGAAGGGTTCAATAGAAACATGCCTGCAACGTTAAGCCAGCGCGATATTATGCAAACAGATGCGGTTTTGTATTCCCACATTCACTACGACCATTTTAATAAAAGCGATATTGAAACAATTGGCAACAACACCGAGTATTTAGTACCGCTAGGTTTTGCTGAACATTTCCCAAATAATGGCTACAGCATAAACGAAATGCCGTGGTATGCGTCTTACGCGCTTGCCGATACACAAATACATTTTGTACCAGCCCATCATTTTAGTAATCGTATATGGGTGCCTTACTTGTACGAGGATAACAACGCGTCGCTGTGGGGAGGATGGTTAATAGAACACAATGGTAAACGCGTTTATTTTGCTGGAGACACCGGGTATTCAGCGCATTTTAAAACCATAAATGAACGCTACGGGAATATCGACATTTGTCTGCTTCCAATTGCGTCCTATCACAGCGAAGAGTCTCCTAGGTGGTACAGAAAAGTGCACACTACACCAGAAGATGCCATTGTGGCGTCGAATGAACTGGGGTGTAAGGTTGTTATCCCCTGGGGCTTTGGAAACGCGACTTGGCGTATGGGCGATAAAACATCACACTCAGCCCTTTTTCGTCTTTTGCACATGAAACAGCAACTTAATACATCAATGCCTTGGGTAGTATTAAATGAAGGTGATAGCACTTCATTTTAAAATTACCTTCAAACAAGCGTTTAAACATTCACTTGCACTTACGGGCTGCCGTGGCTAATATTTGAACATCAAACGCCCTTTGGTGAAGTTTTTTCAGGGACGAAAAATGTTTAAATCTAGAACAGCTTCTTTTTCTGGCTTGGTTATCGCCTTTCTAATGTATATTGGCGTGTGCGGCTATTTCTTAAAGCAAGAGCCCGCGCCAACGCTACCTGCCTATAAGTCTTGTGAGGAAAGCTGCACTACAAGCATTGAGTTTTACGTTCCTGAAGCTGCAAAAAGAATGACGCTTGCCCGCGAACTCGACGATATTTTTGAGAGCTATACTGCGAAAGAAGTGGGCTATTTCGTTTACTGGAATGGCGACGTATGCGAGCTACGACTATATGCTAACTCACCGAACGCGCTACTCTCACTCACTTCAAAATTAGAAGCGCAAGTAGCGCCATTCATTGAGAATAGAACACATCACATAATAGAGGTTTTTGACGGTATTACCTACTCGCTACTTTCTCGCATTTAGTGCGCCATTCATCATCTAATACAGCCAATGAAGCAAGCTCAGCAGCCAGCGCTTTATCGGTTTTTAAATGTGTGCACTGCATGAGCGTATGTACGTTTACCGAGTTCTCTTGACGTTTAAGTAACGTCACGGAATCGCCAACATGAATTACGCCGGTTTTAAGTACACGGTAGTACCAGCCTGTTATCCCTCGTTCGCCTACGAACCTATCCAAATTCTTTATTTCAAAGCGTTGAGATATTTTGCTGCATGGTGCTCGGGGGGCACTCACTTGAAGTTCAACCTCTCCAAATTGCCAAATGTCGCCAATAAATACTGTTGAATCATCCATGCCTTCAACACTGATATTTTCTCCAATGCTGCCCTTTTCAAAAGCACCGTCGGGAAAATGTTTTGCCAGTGTCAGATAGTTTATAGGGGCAAATTGATGCAGTACCTTTTCTGGGCCGCCGTGTAGCTTTTTGTTTGCTTGTACATCTTCATTGGTACCGTCGATATTGACAGTTAAGGTGTTAACCGGGCTTTTAACTATACTGCTTGGTGCGCCTCTAGGCCCTAATGGCTTTGGCTTTCCAGCAAATAAAGCATCAACAGTGAAGGTGGTTAGCATGGTTTCTCCAAAAAAATATTTTGTTTATTTAAACCTTTCTACTATAGGGTACGACTAACTCTATAACACTAACAAGTGCGATGCTTAAAAAGCAGAAAAGTACGTAAAGAATATGAGAAGACAATGGAACACACCCAACAACGTGTAGTTCACGCCAATGTGGTGTTTGGTAAGCAAGACGAAGACCACTGGATATCGGAAGCAAAGCGAGGCAGTAAACATGCCTTTCGCCAACTGTACGATATGCATATTGGTCGTGTGTATGCTTTGTGTTACCGACTCACTGGCGAAAAAGGCATGGCAGAGGATGCGGCTCAAGAAGTGTTTATTCAGCTTTGGCGAAAGCTGGATAACTTTGAAGGGCAAAGCCAATTCTCAACGTGGCTTCACAGCGTAACGGCAAATATTACGATTTCTTACATTCGAAAGCAGAAAGGTTGGGTGCAGCGGATGTTCAATTTAGAGTCCAGCGGTATTCACGATATGGCGGCAGAATCGCAGAGTACTGATATAGATTTAGAAGCCATGGTAGTGAGGCTTCCCGAGCGAGCAAGAATGGTATTCGTACTGCACGCCATCGAGGGCTATCGGCATGAAGACATTGCATCCATGCTCGATATGGCAGTGGGCTCAAGCAAAGCACAGTTCTTTCGTGCAAAGCAATTGTTAAAAGATTACATGGGGTATGGCGATGAGTAATTTCGATGAACAGCTTTCTCAACAACTCAACAGCCTTGCAAAAGAGAAGCCGCCTGAGCGAGATTTGTTTCGTGGCGTAGAGCTTGGTATTGAAGCACAGCGTAATGGAAAAGAGAAGCAAAGCAGTAATGGTGTAACGAATAATCAATGGCTGGCCATTGCCGCTAGCGTATGTTTAGTTACCGTTATCTGGCTGTCTGCGCCGTTGGCATTTAAAACCGAGAACACACAGGCCGATACTTATGCTCTGATAGAGGCGCTTAGTACGCAACAACAGCAGCAGGTTAATAGCTTATTGGCTAGCTATGAAAGTACGCCAGCTTTAACACAAGACTGGCAACAACAATTGAAAGAATTAGACGATGCAGCAGATGCCGTTAAGTTAGCGTTGAAGGAAGATCCTGACAATTCGGCATTAATTAAAATGTTGCACCATGTATATCAACAGCAAATTGCCTTAATTGAGCGAGTGCACGCGCCAAAGTGGCAGCAAATTTAAAAAGGGTATGATGATGAAATCAATATTAAAGACAACACTTTCTCAAAATGTAGCAAAAGCATTTGGCGTAACGCTATTACTTACCATTGCCGCCAATGTTTACGCGGGCGAGATGATAGATAAAACCATAGATACATCTAGTTCGCCGAAGGTAGACATTGAGCACGTTAACGGTAAGGCAGAAATACGTGTATGGGACAAATCGCAGGTTCGTGTAACTGGAGAGTTAGGTGAACGAACAGAAGAGTTTATCTTTGAGCAGCGCGGTGATGTAGTAGTTATTCATGTCGAAGTAGAGCGCAGCAGCCAAAGCTGGTACAAGAAAGTGAAAGACGGTGACGACCTTACCATTTATGTGCCTGCGTCAAGCGACTTACATTACACTGCGGTAAATGCAGATGTTAAAGCAAGTGGCATTACTCGTGCAGTTGATGTTGAAGTAGTTAACGGCGACGTAATGCTTCAAGACATTGCAGAGCGTGTTGAAGTGGAGTCGGTGAACGGCGATATAGAACTTAAAAACGTTCGCGGACGATTGGAAGTTGAAAGCGTTAATGGCGATTTAGATGTTGAGCATACTGGAAGCACGTCGGTGTCGTTTACCTCGGTTAACGGTAAGGTTGAAGTAAAGACTAATAGCCCAGACGTAACGGTTGAAACGGTGAACGGTCGCATCGATTTAGCACTTGGTGATGTGGACTCATTGGATATTGATACCGTAAACGGCCGCACGTTTGCTAGTTTATCAATAAATGCTAATGGTCGCGTAAACGCTAATTCAGTGGGCGGCGCAATGGAGTTTCAATTCCAGCCAAATGTGTCTGCACAATTTGATATTGGTGCGCATGCTGGTGGTAACATCATCAATAAAATCAGTGATGTGCAAGCTAAAAAGCCTAAGTATGGTCCTAGCCGCTCGCTTCGCTTTATCAATAACGGCGGTGCGGCTGATGTAGACATCTCAACCGTGCACGGACGAATTGTTCTAGACCAAAAGTGAATAAGTAAGCACCATTACAATCGTTAAAATAAGTTGAAATGGTAAATTTTGTCCATATTTATTAATCAACTGGCAAAAGGCTGCATCAGTGCAGCCTTTTTTGTGTTTAGAAGATAGCTTTTAATGGTAAATGTGTACTGCTCATAGTTGCCGATGTCGTTTTTAAAAAGTCATTATACGGGAGAACGAGTTGAATATTATTGGGCACTTAAAGCGCTTTTGGCGATTTCATAGCTTGGTACTAGGTGCATTAAGCATTTCTGCGCTTACGCTGGGTTGTGCAATGCATGAGCCCGCGTATTACGAAGGTACCTGGGTAGTGACTGCAGCGCATCCGCCTGTTGAAACCACTCAACATACAACGCAGCCAAATGTAGCCCAGTTGGGCGTGGCCCAATCGAGTGCGGCCCAACCAAATGAGTTTCTTGGTAGCTCGGTGGTTTATTCGTCTGTATCGGCGCGATTAGACCAATATCTGTGTGAAGCACCAACGTACACCGAGCGCACAATAGCGCCATCGGCAATTGAATTAGACTACAAGGTTTCCTATGCGTTGTTAGGCTTCTCTAATGATAAAATCAGTTTAGTTGAGCTATCATGCTCAAACGATGGCGTTTCAATTGGCTCACAGCTTTTGTATCAAGAAAATACGCTAGCTTATACCCATGTTGACGGTACCTTCTTAAAACTTGAAAAAGCCGTGTTTTAGCAGTAATTCAATTTTCTTGTTTTTACCCTAATTCCTGAGTTCCCGTATTGAGGGAAGAGCTCGAAAAGCGCATAATAACCAACTGACTTTTGTTCGACGTTATAAGGTTGTATTGTGGCTTCTGCTCCTAAAGGCGATAAGAATGTAGAAAAATTGAAGGTTCCACCTCATAGTATCGAGGCGGAGCAATCTGTTTTAGGAAGCATGCTCATCGACCCCGAAAGTTGGGATAAAGTTGCCGAACTTGTTTCCGACAATGACTTTTATAATCGTTCTCACCAAATTATCTTCCGTGCAATAACCCGCTTGCTTAATAGCAGTCAGCCTATCGACCTGATTACCGTGTCGGAAGAGCTGGAAAAACACGACGAGTTAGACGACGCAGGTGGTTTTGCCTACTTAGGTGAACTTGCCAAAAATACCCCGAGCTCTGCGAACGTTGTATCGTACGCTCAAATCATCAGTGAGCGTGCTATTACACGAGAACTGATTGGCGTTGCGCACGAAATTGCCGAAGTGGGTTATAACCCCGAAGGAAGAAATAGCGCCGATATCCTTGATTTAGCTGAGAGTAAAGTATTCGAGATTGCCGAACGCAGAACAGGCGAAAACGAAGGCCCTCGCGACGTTGAGTCTATTCTTGGCAAAACCATAGACCGCTTGGAAGAGTTAGTAAAAACCAATAAAGACGTAACCGGTGTTACGTCTGGTTTCTCCGACCTTGATAAAATGACCAGTGGCCTTCAGCCTTCAGACCTTATTATTGTGGCGGCACGTCCTTCAATGGGTAAAACCACGTTTGCCATGAACTTGGTTGAAAACGCAATGCTAGCGGAAGACAAACCAGTACTGGTATTTAGCTTGGAGATGCCGTCGGAACAAATCATGATGCGTATGCTTGCATCATTAAGCCGTGTTGATCAAACCAAAATTCGTACTGCGCAACTAGATGATGAAGACTGGGCGCGTATTTCAAACACCATGGCGATGTTAAAAGACAAAGATTGTCTGTTTGTTGATGACTCATCCGGGTTGACCCCAATGGACGTTCGAAGCCGAGCGAGGAAGTTGGCTAGAGAGCGTGGTGGTATAAGCCTTATCATGGTGGATTATCTTCAGTTAATGCGCGTACCGTCGTTAAGCGATAACCGTACATTAGAAATAGCAGAAATCTCGCGCTCACTAAAAGCGTTGGCGAAAGAGTTAGAAGTGCCAGTAGTGGCGCTTTCTCAGCTTAACCGTACGCTAGAGCAGCGTGCTGATAAACGTCCGGTTAACTCAGACCTTCGTGAATCAGGGTCAATCGAGCAGGACGCCGACCTTATCATGTTTATCTATCGCGACGAGGTCTACCATGAAAACAGCGAATACAAAGGCATTGCAGAAATTATTATTGGTAAGCAGCGTAATGGCCCTATCGGTACTTGCCGTTTAACATTCCAAGGGCAATTCTCGCGTTTCGACAACTACGCTGGCCCAGCTATCGCTGATGAATATTAAGTTAGCCTGTTAAAGTCGATAAATAGGAACAAAAAAGGCGCCTGATGGCGCCTTTTCTTTAGCTAGTTAGCTGAATTATTTTTCTTCAGCTACTTTCACAGTACCTTTAACCGTTACAGAGATACGACGGTTAATACGGTGTGCTTCAGCGTTGCTCGCCGTATCAAGAAGTTGTGTTTCACCGTAACCAATCGTTTCAAGGCGTGAGCTGTCGATACCGTACATATCAACCATTACTTCTTTAAAGTTAGCTGCACGACGCTCTGAAAGGTCCATGTTGTACGACTCTGCACCTGGCGCAGAAGTGTGACCTTCGATAACTGCTGTGGTAGATGGATACTGCTTCATGAATTCTGCGAATTCTGAAATTTCAGGATCCTTAGGCATTTTAACTACAGCACTTTCGTTGTCGAAAAGAACGCGTAGCGTGATTTCTACCGTTTCTTCATCAAACAATGTACAACCTTTAGCGTCTACTTTAACGCCTGCAGGTGTGTCAGGGCACATGTCTTTGCTGTCTACTACGCCGTCTTTATCAGCGTCTTTAATAGCACAGCCTGTAGAATCTACTTTTGTACCAGCCGGTGTATTAGGGCATTGGTCAACGCTATTCATTACGCCGTCGTTGTCGTTATCAACGTTACAACCCATTGCGTCAACACGAACGCCAGCTGGTGTCATAGGGCACTGGTCTTTACCATCTACAACGCCGTCGTTGTCGCTGTCTACTGGCGCAGCAGGTGTGCTTTTGCCAAATGGAACAGCAAAACCTAGTTTTAAGCTGTAGTCGTTGTAGTCATCACCGAAATCGTGATAAGTCGCAATTTCCGTAATTACTTTTACAGAATCTGCAAGGTCCCAGTGTTTACCAATACCCATGTTACCTAGCGTAGTTGAAACACCAGCAGTTTGACGTTTAACACCACCGAAAACATACCATGCATCGTTTGGCGCGAAGTATAATGCATCGACACCTACTAAAGCGCCGTTCTCTTCGCCGCCAGATACAGTATCTAGACCAAGCGCAGTGTACTCTAGACGTGCTGCCCAGCTTTGTGTGAAGCGAAAGCCATATTCAAAAGAAACACCGCGACCATCGTCATAGGTGCCGTTTGGTGTAAGTGATGCTGGACGAGCAGAATCAGTGTTGTAGTACATGCCAGACATACCAAACCAGTGCTTGTATTCAGGTTCAGCTGTTTCTTGTGCAAGAGCGTGCGTAGAGGTAAGCATTGCAATTGATAGCGCTGCCAATTTAAAGTGCTGTTTCATAGTCACATCCTGTTTAACGTTGAGTGATTATCAATTTTGATAATTTTTTATGTTGTGTTTAGCCAATATGGCTAGCACAAGTTGTGCCATTTATAATATGGGTTAGGCTGCAATCCCTTGTAATGTGGCAATAATTGTACGTCTACCACCGCTATTACGGTGCTCACCAAGCATGATACCTTGCCAAGTGCCCAATGCAAGTCTGCCTTGTTGGACAGGGATCGTAACCTGACAGCCTAGTATACTCGATTTTAAATGCGCAGGCATATCATCATCTCCTTCATAAGTATGTTGAAAGAAAGATAAATTTTCCTTTACCGCATAATTACAAAAGGCTTCCATGTCCTGTCTTACGGTAGGATCTGCGTTTTCGTTTACCGTAAGACTTGCACTTGTGTGCTGAAGCCATAGGTGAAGTAAACCTACTTCCACCTGTTTTATACTGGGTATGGCGGTTGTCACTTTATCAGTGATAAGGTGAAAACCGCGGGGATATGCTGGCAGTGTAATTTTTTCAGACTGCCAGAAATTATTTGTCAAAACAGATTTCCAAGTGAGCTCGGCCTTCATCGCATAAGAAAGGAAGTATAATCTTTGCGCCGTCTACTTGGTGGCTAATAGAGTGCTGTTTTCCTGACACTACAATAGGCGTTGCCATGCCAAATTCAAAGCCTCGCTCTGCAAGGTCTCGCTTGGCGTTTCCGCATATCATGTTGGTAACCTCACCCACCATGTCGCCCACTTCAGCGTCGAGTTTTTCTGGACGCTCACCAACCATTCTTTCCATAATGGTGAGTGCAAGCGACTCGTCAAACGTAATAGACATAGAGCCGCGCACGTTTGGGCCCACCATACCGATGAGACCAGACACATCGCCTTTTGCGATATCGTCTTGTTTGCGTTTAGGCTTTCCTGGCGTAAGTGTGGTCTGCGCCATTGTTTCCATAACATTAAGCAAACCGGCAATAAACGGGTTCACAAAATCAGCATTCATGTGCATTCTCCTTGATAGGGCTATCTTCCGTTTGTTGGCAGTCTGCGCATAATCCATGTGCTTCTATTGTTTGTTTTGATACACGAAAACCGTGTTGTTGCGCTTGATTCTCAAGCGTTTCCTGTAAACCTTCAGATTGAATTTCCGCGACATCACCGCAACTGTCGCAAATAAGAAACTGTACCGGGTGATTGCAACCAAAATGGTAACATGCAACAAAGGCGTTGGTTGACTCTAAGCGATGGATGAACCCGAAATCGAGAAGAAAGTCTAATGCACGGTAAACCGTTGCTGGTTTGGCGCTTGATTCAGTCTCTTTCAATGAGTCCAAAAGATCGTACGCGCCCATAGGACCATGTTTCGACACGAGTATTTCATAAACCTTTTCTCGCAAAGGGGTAAATCTAGCGCCACGTTGCTCGCAATAAGCACGTGCCTTGTGGATAAGTGTGGTTTTATTCATTAATGGTAACCGTCAACTCTACCTTCATTGTTATTGTAAAGCTCTGTTTAAGGATCACGCCTCGTGAGTGTGAACATGAGCTATGAGCTCGTCCTCGAGGGCAAAGCGTTCCTCTAGGGTTTCGCCCAGTTGCGCAAGCGCGGCATCGAAGTGTGACGCTTGCTCTGCCGTTACAGCATCTGCAAACGTATCATTAAATAAGAGTGATGCGTCAGTAGTTTCTTTGAGCTTTGGGTAAAGTTGCTCTTTCAACGCCTCACCCGCGCTGTCATTTCCAGCGATGATATCGAACACTTCAAAATGTCCTGCCGACAGGTAATCCATCAATGCGTCGCAAAACTGCGAAATTTTATCTGCGTCGGGCAAACAGCCATTATTCTGATTGATACCCGCAAGGTTGCAGTACGAAACAAGCAATGCTTGGCGTTCAAGCAACCATTTATCAATTACTTGGTGTTTTCCGCCCCACTTATTCTTAACGTTCTCTAGTTGCTGCAACATGTTAATGGTTACCTATTAAGAGACTCCTATTCTCAGTATAACACTGTGCACTTGTGACACAAATTTTGCGCGAAAAAGAATAACATGAGCCGTATTTGAGCAATATTTACCACAGTGTGACTTGTTAGATATTGTTGTATTTGTGCTAAGGTAAGTGGCGAAAACAGGAGGCAGTAATAATGATGATTAAGCAAAGTAAAGCGAATCTAGACACCCAACAGGCCATGTGGGTTATTTTCAGCCGCGGCAAATTGCTTATTCAAACACGTGTTCAAACTATACCTGTAGCGCATTTTAGCGATTTACCTTTCCTGAATTCGTATATTGATGATATCCATCAACTTCCCCCTTTAAACGACTCGGCGCATCGAGACGTGCCAGTTTTCGTGGTTGACCTAGGCTCGCAGCATATCGAAGAAGACGGATGGGAGCGCGTACCGCTTCGCTCTCTATTGTTTACTGAACAAGACATAGCGTTCACGGTAATTGGCAGAGCATGGCAATACATACACTTTCTTCGTACCCATCAATATTGTGGCCAATGCGGTGCTAAGGCCGAAAGAGTAGAATGGGAAATGGCAATGCATTGTCATCGATGTGGCCACCGAAGCTATCCACGTGTGTCACCGTGCATCATAGTGTCTATCCATAATAATCAGCAAATTCTGCTGGCAAAAGGCGTAAGACACAAAGAGGCCAATATGTATTCAACATTGGCAGGTTTTGTTGAAAGCGGAGAAAGTCTAGAAGAGGCTGTGCACCGTGAAGTATTCGAAGAAGTGGGCGTTCGCGTAAAGAACCTGCGCTATTTTAACAGCCAGCCATGGCCATTCCCTCACTCTTTAATGGTAGGTTTTATCGCTGAGTATGACGGTGGTGATATTCGTTGCCAAGAAAACGAAATTGATGATGCGCAGTGGTTTGACGCAGATAATTTGCCTAACACCCCACCTAAAATTTCTATAGCAGGGCAGTTGATTGAAGAAACACTGTCGCTAATTAGCAACAAATAAAAAACCCTGCAAAAGCAGGGTTTCAGTATGTATAGCACGGTCCCTTGAAGGGCTTCTTTATCTTACGAATCTAGTAATAACAAACAATGAAAGCGCTTGCAAGTTACAAATTCAAGTGATGTTGAGCGTAATTTGTCTCATCTTCATCGCATGAAGCATAATTTAGGTCACGTTTTAGCACACCCCTTACATAATGCTGGTATACTCCTCGGCTTCGAGCCGTCACGGCCTTTGTTCATTGTATTTAGAGCTATTTAGGTGAGTTATATGTCGCAAAATATTCCTAGTATTGAAAAGCCTGCATTAAAGAACGACCGTTATTTACGTGCGTTGCTAAAGCAGCCTGTAGATATGACACCTGTATGGATGATGCGACAGGCTGGTCGTTACCTACCTGAATATAAAGCTACGCGCGCTGAAGCGGGTGATTTTATGTCACTTTGCAAAAATGCAGAATTAGCATGTGAGGTTACGCTTCAGCCATTAAGACGTTTTCCGCTTGATGCTGCCATTCTGTTTTCAGATATATTAACTATTCCCGATGCAATGGGCTTGGGACTTTACTTTGAAACAGGTGAAGGCCCACGTTTTAAAAACCCTATTACGTGTAAAGCCGATGTAGATAAAATTGGGCTGCCCGATCCAGAGGGCGAATTACAATACGTAATGAATGCAGTGCGCACTATTCGTCGAGAGTTAAAAGGTGAAGTACCATTAATCGGTTTCTCAGGTAGCCCTTGGACGCTAGCGACGTACATGATTGAAGGTGGCTCTAGTAAAGCCTTTACCAAGATTAAGAAAATGGCGTTTGCGGAACCTGCAACCTTGCATGCTTTGTTGGCGAAGCTAGCCGATTCTGTTACTGAATACCTTAATGCTCAGATTGCAGCAGGCGCGCAATCTGTTATGGTTTTCGACACGTGGGGTGGCGTACTTTCACCGCGCGACTATAAAGAATTTTCGCTTCAGTACATGGAGCGCATAGTAAACGGCCTTACTCGCGAAAGCGAAGGGCGAAAAGTGCCGGTAACCTTATTCACTAAAAATGGTGGGATGTGGTTAGAGTCTATTGCCGCAACTGGCTGCGATGCTGTTGGCCTAGACTGGACAATAGACATTAAAGAGGCGCGTGCTCGTATTGGTGACAAAGTAGCACTACAAGGCAATATGGACCCTTCTATGCTTTACGCCCCTGCAGCACGAATTGAAGAGGAAGTATCTACAATTCTAGCGGGTTATGGCGAAGGCACTGGCCACGTATTTAATTTAGGACATGGAATTCATTTAGATGTGCCACCAGAAAATGCAGGCGTATTTGTTGAAGCTGTGCACAAGTTCAGCAAGCAATATCACAAATAACAGCCGCGCACGCTAGCCAACAATGAAAATATGGCTTCTGCTTGCTCTTGTCTCGTTTATTTTGGTAGCTGGGTTTAAATATCTCGGCTACCAGCAGCATTTAAATGAATCTACTGTCGAAAAGGAACGCTTAACAAGCGTGCTTAGTCGCGCTCGTGTCACAGAAACAAGCGAGTTAAAGGTTATTAAGCCAGCCGCGAAGCTGACAACAAATAATGACTTTAAAACTTTCTACCCTAACTCCATGAATACGTTAAATGACGAGCAACAAAAATTGCCCGCTTTTCAATCTAAAAGTGAAGCGGAGACAGAGTTAGCTTTGAGTCATTTCTTTGCCTCTCACCCTACAAGCTCGTCCTTTATTTTTGAGCGTATTCAATGTGAACAACAACAGTGTGAGCTTACGGGTGAATACTATGGAAGTGAAAGCGAGCTTACTGAAGTAGTAACTGCATTAGAGCAAGAGCCTTGGTGGCATTATATGTCGCCCACGTTGACCACTACAGCAGCGGAAAAGGGTGTGAAAATAACCATGCTGTTTTTGTCACAGTCTGCAGGCGCTGATAAACGAAACAATACGCAACCTACAGCCGATTAACGGCAACTTCCTACAAGCTTTTGCTAACTTAAGCGTCGCGGGGTAAGCCTTTTTCAACCGCACGTATAAGCCGCTTCTGCTGGCGATTTTCCTGTATATCAATTTTGCGATTAAGCTGTTGATCAAGCGCCCAGTTGATATGCCTGTCTACCCGGTCGCTTACCATGCCTCGCTTTTCTTTAAGCAATGAAATTGACGTTTCATTGTACGGTGCGTTACCAAGCGCAACGGCAATATTGCGTTGCCACTTTTCAAAGCCAATTCGACGTATTGGTGACCCTTCAGTATTTTTAAGAAACGTCTCTTCTGACCAGCTAAACAGCGTATTGAGTGACTGTCCATGTAATGCCTGCCTAGGGTGAAAATCTGCCTCGGTAGTTACATCTGCATAGCGATTCCAAGGGCAAATTAGCTGGCAGTCGTCACAGCCATAAATACGATTCCCCATTAGTGGGCGAAGCGACTCTGGAATGTCGTCATCTGACTCAATAGTAAGGTAAGAAATGCAGCGTCTTGCATCTACTTTGTATGGCGCCACGATGGCATTGGTAGGGCAAATGGTTAAACAGGCAGTGCAGCTTCCGCAGTTTTCTTCTACTGGTTTATCAACCGGTAACGGTAAATTAATAAAAAGCTCACCTAAGAAGAACCAAGAGCCGGCCTCTTTATTAAGGGTTAGGCTATGCTTCCCCGTCCAACCTATGCCTGCTTTTTCTGCAATGGCGTGTTCGAGCACTGGTGCTGAGTCGACAAAAGGACGGTATTGTGTAGTCGATGAGTCAATCTCAGACAGCGCGTTAGTAATCTTCTCACCCAACTGTTTTAAGCGTTTACGCAACACTTTATGGTAGTCACGGCCAAGTGCGTAGCGGCTAATGTACCCAATATCTGGACTGTTCAAATGTTTCGCAAAAGACGCATCAGGAGGCAGGTAATTCATACGAACGCTAATAACACGCAACGTGCCAGGTACCAGTTCATCAGGTCGAGCGCGTTTCATTCCGTGGCTTTCCATAAACGACATGTCGCCGTGGTAACCTGCATCAAGCCATGCTTGTAAATGCGCTTCGTGATGATGTAGATCAATATCGCTAATACCAACTTGCTGAAAGCCTAGCGCCATGCCCCAAGCCTTGATATTGTTGGTTAACTCAACGAGGTCGATAGAATTAATTGCGGACATTTGCTCATGCTAGATACTCAACTCACGTCAAGTTTATCATACAAACTATTTAGAGCCGATCAGGTTCGAGAAAACGAGGCTCAGGCGGCTGCCGACTCTGGCTGCGACATGTTTACGTTAATGCAGCGCGCAGGCGATGTTGTATTTAAACAATGCCAAGAGCTAATGCCTAATTCCGACGTTTATTTAGTACTAGTTGGGCAGGGAAACAACGCAGGTGATGGTTATATTGCCGCAGTAAATGCCAAGCTTGCAGGTAAACAAGTGCATTTGTGTGCAATTGAGCCAGAACGTAAGTTAGAAGGTGATGCAGGTATTGCTCAACAGCGCTGGACTGACGCTGGTGGCAAAATAAATACATTTGATTCAGCGTTACTTGAGAAAGCCGATGTGGTTATTGATGCTCTATTAGGGACAGGTATTAATAGCTACATTCGAAATGAATTTGCTGACGTTATCGACGCGCTCAATGCGTCATCTACGCCAGTGGTGAGTGTTGATGTGCCATCAGGTCTTGATGCGAATACCGGTCAAAGTCTAGGTAGGTGTGTACAGGCCGACATTACAGTTACTTTCGTAGGTATAAAACCTGGCCTGGTAACAGGTGCCGGTAAGCAATCCTGCGGCAAGCTAGTGTACGCCGACTTAGGCATTGGTAAAGCCTTTCAATCGCTGGCTAGGGCTAGCGCTACAATGCTAAATATCGACCATTTCAAAGGCATGGGCCCACGTGATATTAACAGTCACAAAGGCACTTACGGCCGCTTGCTGTGCATCGGCGGTAACCGAGGTACAGCTGGTGCTATTCGCCTTGCTGGTGAAGCCGCTTTGCGAAGTGGAGCTGGTATGGTGCGCGTCTTTACACACGAATCTTCTGTTATTCAAGTTAGCGCTGGGCGCCCTGAGCTTATGGTGTCTGATTCTCATCTTGAAGATGCGTTAGCATGGGCAACGTGTGTTGTTATTGGGCCAGGGCTAGGACAAGACGAATGGGCTAACCACACATTTGAACTCACAATGAAACACTGTCAGGCAAACAACAAGCCTGTGGTTATCGATGCCGATGCCCTCAATATTCTTTGCAAGCAATCTACAGCATATACGCTATCTGACAGCATACTCACCCCACATGCTGGAGAAGCAGCGCGATTACTTGGTGTATCGATAGATGAAGTAGAAGGCGACCGATTTAATTACGCAAGACAATGCTCACAGCGTTATCACGCGGTATGTGTGTTGAAGGGTGCAGGTACGCTTATTGATAATGAGAAGAAAACGTGGGTATGCCGACACGGTAACCCAGGTATGGCAACGGCTGGTAGTGGTGACGTATTAAGTGGAATTCTTGGTGCACTGCTGGCACAAGGTGTAGAAACCGATATTGCGGCAAAGTACGGCGTTGTATTACATGCAAAAGCGGGTGACGATATTGCCCAACTCTATGGGCAACGTGGTATGATAGCGAGCGATTTATTTGACGCAGTGCGTGCTTTAATTAATCACAAACATCTGTGATCTTCCCTTAAACGGGTAGGCATTAACTGCGTTTTTCGGTTTTTTGTTATATTGGAAAATTGTTGATGTCTTACCCGCAAACTTCTTTTTTCGCCAATGAAATAGACGATACTGCGCAGCTTGCAAAAGACCTAGCACAGGCCGTTTCAAGCCAACTCTCTACCGATGCCGTTATTTATTTAAACGGCGACTTAGGCGCAGGTAAAACCACGTTCAGCCGGTATTTTATTCAGTCTCTTGGCCATTCAGGTAGCGTTAAAAGTCCAACCTATACGCTAGTTGAACCTTATGAGCTAGAAAGCGTCAATATATATCACTTTGACTTATATCGTTTGGCCGACCCTGAAGAATTAGAATTCATGGGAATTCGAGATTATTTCGGTGGTGGTGCCATTGCGTTAGTAGAATGGTCTGAAAAAGGCGGCGAATACTTGGCATCGCCTGACTTAGTGATTAGTATAAATATTACGCCATCTGGTCGACAGTTCGCCATTGAAGCAAAAAGCGCCCACGGTGCAAAGCTGCTTCAGCAGTGCAAGCGCATTTAGCGTAAAACTGGTATTGAGTAACAGTTGAAAAACCAGACACAAAAAAACAAAAGCATATAGGCAAATTATGGTGCGCAGTATAATTTCGGTCTTATTGTTGTGTTTGCTTGTGCAAATTGTACACGCCGCACAAAATAGTATCGACGGAGTAAGAATATCACCGTCGCCGGATAATACGCGCGTTGTGTTTGATATGAAGTCGAATCCAGACTTCACCTATTTCACCCTTAAAAATCCGCTGCGCTTGGTTGTTGACCTTCAAAATACTAACAAAGCGTTCAAACTCTCCTCTGTTGAAAACAGCGGTGATCTTATTAAGAAATTGCGCTATTCAACGCCAAAGAATAAGCAAGCTGCACGTATTGTTGTTGAACTTAATAGAAAGGCGACGCCTAATTTGTTCGCAATGGCACCTGCTAAATCATACGGCCATCGCTTAGTTATCGACTTAACCGACAGTGAGCCTAAACGAACCAATACATCGTTGGCGTCAACGCGTAATTCGGTAGTACTAGACGATAAATCAAGCCCTCGAGATAGCGACATTATTGTTGCAGTAGATGCAGGTCACGGTGGGCGCGACCCTGGTTCGATTGGCCCTGCCGGTACCTTTGAAAAACACATCACGTTAAGCGTGGCCAAAAAACTTCAGGCAATGATTAACGCCGAACCCGGCATGCGAGCAATAATGACGCGTAGCGAAGATTACTATATTTCGCCTAACCGCCGTCCAGAAATAGCGCGCGAGAAAAAAGCCGACCTATTAATTTCCATCCACGCCGATGCGTTTAGTCAACCACAACCTCGCGGCGGGTCGGTGTGGGTATTATCAATGCGAAGAGCAGATACTGAGCTGGGTCGCTGGCTAGAGAAATCAGAACGACATGCTGAACTGCTTGGTGGTGCCGCTGAGGTAATTAACGATAAATCCAGCGAGCGTTATTTAACAGAAACCATTCTTGGGCTGTCGATGGACCATAGTATGGCCACAAGTCATGATCTGGGTAACAAAGTAGTAGAAGAATTAAAAAAGGTAACTAGCTTGCACAAAAGGAAGCCTCAAGCTGCAAGCCTAGCTGTACTAACTGCTCCCGATATTCCTTCCATTCTGGTAGAGGTGGGTTTTATTTCGAATCCACAGGAAGAAAAAAACTTAAACTGGTCTACGCATCGCGAGCGTCTTGCCTCAGCTGTGTTTACTGCTACCAAGCGTTATTTCAAACAAATGCCGCCCGATGGTACACTGTGGGCCGCTGAAAAAGCGAATAACCGCACTCATAAAGTGCGCAGTGGTGAATCGTTGTCGCTGCTTGCCCAGCGCTACAATGTAAAAGTGAGCAGTATCAAAGCTGCGAACGACCTAAACAGTGATGTTGTAAGAATTGGTCAAGTACTGACTATTCCCAGAACATAGCATTGACGATTATCTGTGTTATCTAGCCGTATTGCATAGCATTGTTATAGAACGGGCAGCGTTACTCTGGATGGGGACCCCCATTATTGATTGCACGGCACTTTTATTGGTAGCACAGCGTTATTAACGTTATCACGCATCATCACATAGCAATGTGGTGATATACACGAATTAGTATTATCACAGGGTATTACATTGCCTATACAGCTTTTATCTCCGCAACTTGCTAACCAAATAGCAGCCGGTGAAGTGGTGGAGCGTCCTGCGTCAGTGGTTAAAGAGCTCTTGGAAAATAGCCTAGATGCTGGTGCAACAAAAATTGAAGTCGACATTGAGAAAGGCGGGCACAAGCGTATCCGCATAAAAGATAACGGCAGCGGTATTGCCAAAGAAGAACTTCAGCTTGCGCTTAGCCGTCATGCAACAAGCAAAATAGCCACATTAGATGACCTAGAGCAAATTCTATCGCTGGGCTTTCGCGGTGAAGCGCTAGCAAGTATAAGCTCGGTGAGTCGTTTAACGTTGACGTCGCGCACAGAAGCGCAAACAGAAGCGTGGCAAGCATATTGCGAAGGCCGTGAAATGGCAGTTAATGTGCAGCCAGCAGCGCATCCCGTAGGCACAACTATTGACGTTGCCGACTTATTCTACAACACACCTGCAAGGCGCAAGTTTCTTCGCACAGAGAAAACAGAGTTTCAGCACATAGAAGATGTGATTAAGCGCATTGCACTTAGCTACCCAAGTGTGTCGTTCATCTTAAAGCACAACGACAAGGTGGTTAAGCGCTTTATCGCTGATAAAGCGGGAAGTTTGTCTACCCGCATTGGTGCGGTAGTAGGTCAAAAATTTATACAGAACGCCGTTCACGTTAATACTGAATACGATGGCATTTCTATTGATGCATGGCTTGGCAATGAAACAATGCTTCGCAGCAGTAATGACTGCCAGTTTAGTTTTGTAAACGGTCGTGGTATGCGTGACAAGCTCATTATGCACGCGATAAGACAAGCATATGAAAGTGTGTGGGGTGTAATTGAGCAGCCAAGCTTTGTTGTTTACCTTACGTTAAGCCCAAAAGACGTGGATGTGAATGTACATCCGGCAAAGCACGAAGTGCGTTTTCAGCAAGGTCGTTTGGTACATGACTTTATATGTAAAACCGTTGGCGATGCGCTACATGCTATTACGTCAAATGAAGAATTTGATGAAATGGCATCCTCAAATACTTCACATCAATCCAGTTTTGGCGATACTAACGTCGCCCACGATTACATAAGACCGCTACAAGAACAGTCATCTACTCCGTCGCAGTATAGTGAAACCGGTAGTGCCTCGCCTTTAGGAGGATCTTCAGGTGGATATAACAATACAGGCTTCGGTAGAAATGCATCTTCCAGCGCTAGAAGTGGCGTTGGCGCTTTCCAGCGTCAAGCGAAAGGACCAAGTGCGGCATATCAAAGCAGCTACAACGCGCTTATGACGCCAAAAGGCGACATGGCAGATGCAAGCAGCGATAAAGAAAGCGCATTAGAGCGTTTAAATCTAACAGCAACGCAGCGTTTGTATTCTAAAAATGAAAAAATTTTCCTTCTTAGCGCCGGAAAACTTGCAAGTATTTGGTTAAGCGAACTATTTTTAAAAGCAGAGCATAGTCAGCCGCTACTGATGCCGGTAGCAATATCAAGCGAACACGTAAGTGAAGAGGTACTTGCGCACTTACGTGCGCTTCATTTTGATGTAAATAAAGCAGCAGGAAAATATCGACTGCAGCAAGTGCCTGCGGGTACACGTCACATGCCATGGCTAAAGTGGTTCAAATTTTTGTTGGCGACATCCGCTGCTGAGTCAGACATGAGCCGAGACGAATTCATAACGTGTATTGATATACCTGATAGTGCTATTGACCCTGATGTTGCAGGGCAAATTTGGTACTGGTTGGATCAGCAAAGCGAAGTGAAACAATGGGAAACGATTGAGCAATTTGCTAAAGTGCGCCCGTTAACTATTCTGCTAGATGTATGAGGTACAAAGCGTGTCCAGTGGCATAATAACTGCATCGCCAGTAGTAGCGATAATGGGCCCGACAGCATCTGGTAAAACCGGATTAGCTATTGAACTTGCCAAAAAATGCAATGGTGAGGTAATCAGCGTTGACTCGGCGCTTGTCTATAAAGGCATGGACATAGGTACGGCAAAGCCAACGCAAGAAGAACAAGCCGGTGTTAAGCATCATCTTATTGATATTATTGACCCTGCTGAAAGTTATTCTGTGTCGCAATTTGTAAACGACACCAACGCGTTAATCGGCGAAATTCTGGCTAAAGGCAAGCTTCCAATACTAGCTGGTGGCACAATGATGTACTTCAATGCCTTGATAAATGGAATTTCGCCACTACCTAAGTCGGATGAAGTGGTACGAAATGAAATAGCTGAACAAGCAAAACGCGACGGATGGGCTGTTTTACACAACGAATTATGTAGCGTAGATGCAGTAAGCGGTGAAAGAATTCACCCAAACGATCCTCAGCGAATTATGCGGGCGCTAGAAGTTTATCGCTCGACGGGTCGAACGTTAACAGAGTGGCAACAGCAAGAGGGTAGAAAATGCCCTTTCACTATTTCGCAGTTTGCTATAGCACCGGAAGATCGCGCCGTGCTGCATCAACGTATTGCTAAACGTTTCGACATTATGCTGTCGCAAGGTTTCAAACAAGAAGTTGAAAAATTATACGAACGTAATGATCTTCACGAAGACTTACCCTCTATACGTTCAGTAGGCTATCGACAAATGTGGCAGCATTTAGATGGCAAGCTTGACGCAGACGAAATGCGCGAGCGAGGAATTATTGCAACGCGGCAGCTGGCAAAAAGGCAGTTGACGTGGCTTAGAGGTTGGGAGCAAGTGTCGTGGTTGGACACATTTGCTAACGATAATTTGACTAAAATTACAGCAAAAGTCACACTTTGAATGTTGGAGTGTGTTATACATTAGACCTACTGCGGTGATTTAAGGCCACCGCAAATAATAAAAACTAAGGATATCAAATGGCTAAAGGGCAATCTTTACAAGACCCATTCTTAAACGCTTTGCGTAAGGAACGTATTCCAGTATCAATTTACTTGGTAAACGGTATTAAACTTCAGGGGCAGGTTGAATCGTTCGATCAGTTCGTCATCCTTCTGAAAAACACAGTTAGCCAAATGGTATACAAACATGCAATTTCAACAGTAGTGCCAGCACGTGCTATTACAATGCCGAGCACAGGAGATTCAGATAATAAAGGTGAATAGAATTAAAGGTAACGCGCTTGTTTGACCGTTATGAAGCCGGTGAACAGGCTGTACTTGTTCATGTAAATTTTTCCGATGAAAATAGCAAAGAAGACTTAAGTGAATTAGAGCTACTTGTGTCATCTGCAGGCGTAAATGCGGTGGAAGTTATTACCACTTCGCGCAGTGCGCCCCATGCAAAGTTTTTTGTCGGTTCAGGTAAAGCAGAAGAAATCGCTGCCGCTGTAAAAGCGCACGACGCCAACGTAGTGATTTTTAATCACGCATTGTCTCCTTCGCAAGAGCGAAATTTAGAGGCCGCGTGTAAATGCAGAGTGTTAGACAGAACTGGGCTTATTCTTGATATCTTTGCGCAACGCGCAAGAACGCATGAGGGTAAGTTACAGGTCGAGTTGGCTCAGTTGAGACACATTTCAACACGCCTTATAAGAGGGTGGACCCACCTTGAGCGTCAGAAAGGGGGGATTGGTCTTCGTGGGCCTGGTGAAACTCAGCTAGAAACAGACCGTCGATTGTTACGTGGTCGTATAAAAGCTATTCTTCGTCGTTTGGAGAAGGTGCAAAAGCAGCGCGAGCAAGGTCGCCGCTCTCGTAAACGCGCAGAAATTCCAACGGTATCCTTAGTTGGCTACACGAACGCGGGTAAATCGACGCTGTTTAACACTATTACCGACTCTCACGTTTATGCAGCCGATCAATTGTTTGCAACACTCGACCCCACACTACGCAAAATTGAATTAAAAGACGTTGGGCCTGCTATTTTAG
The DNA here is from genome assembly GCF_042848195.1 of Alteromonas sp. MTD1. Classification (NCBI taxonomy): domain Bacteria; kingdom Pseudomonadati; phylum Pseudomonadota; class Gammaproteobacteria; order Alteromonadales; family Alteromonadaceae; genus Alteromonas; species Alteromonas sp. MTD1. The sequence goes on along the minus strand of NZ_BTGG01000002.1, from coordinate 68,981 downwards.
CAGACACCGTTGGTTTTATTCGTCACTTACCTCATGACTTGGTAGCGGCGTTTAAAGCAACGCTTCAAGAGACTCAAGAAGCAGACCTACTATTGCACGTTGTAGATATCGCGGATGCGAAATATCGAGAGACAATGGACGAAGTAAATGATGTACTTGAAGAAATTGAAGCGGGTGAAATTCAACAATTACTAATCTGTAATAAGATTGATAAACTAGACGATGTTAATCCGCGTATAGAAAGAAACGATGAAGGCGTGCCCGTGCGTGTGTGGTTATCTGCACAAACTGGTGAAGGGACGGAATTGTTAAGCCAAGCGCTTACCGAGTGTTTAGGTAAGAGTATGGTGAATTACACATTAAAAATTCCGCCAGCGCACAGCAGACTTCGCGGCGTGCTTTACGAGCTAAATTGTATTGCTAATGAAGAATACGACAGTCAGGGAGATTGGGTTGTTGACGTAAGAATGCCCACTGCCGACTGGAATAGGCTTGAAAAACGTTTAGAAAACGGAATATCAGAGTATGTTGTGCGACATTAGTTGGCGTTAACGTCAGCGGTGCATGCTAATTTCAAAAAAATATAACAGTAATCTATGGAGTATCAGCATGGCTTGGAACGAGCCGGGTGGCAATAATAACGACCCGTGGAAAAATCGCGGTGGGAAAGAGCAAGGTCCCCCAGATTTAGACGATGTATTTAAGAACTTGTTTGGCAAGTTTGGTAAATCAGGCGGTAACGGTGGCGGCTCTGGCAAAAGCTTGGGTGGCATCGGTGCTGGTATACTTGTAGGCCTACTGGTTGCTATTTGGTTTATCAGCGGCTTTTACACTATCCGTGAAGCGGAGCGCGGCGTAGTGTTGCGCTTTGGTGAATATCATCAGCAAGTAGAACCGGGTCTTCGTTGGGCACCAACATTTATCGATACCGTAATTCCTGTTGACGTCCAATCTATCCGCGACCAGTCTTCATCGGGCTCTATGCTCACCGAAGACGAAAACGTGGTTAGCGTTCAAATGGAAATGCAGTTCAGAGTGGTTGACCCATACCGCTGGACATTTGCAGTTGAAAGCCCTGAGCAAAGCTTAAGCCAGTCGCTAGACAGTGCTATTCGCTACGTAGTTGGTCACTCAACAATGGATGACGTACTTACCGACGGTCGTGAGGTTACACGCCAACGCGTTTGGGAAGAGCTTCAGTCGATTATCGAACCTTATAACATGGGCGTATCGATTATTGATATGAACTTCCGTGATGCTCGCCCACCAGAGCAAGTAAAAGACGCGTTCGATGACGCCATTGCTGCACAGGAAGACGAGCAACGCTTTATTCGTGAAGCTGAAGCCTACGCAAGAGAAATTGAACCACGTGCTCGTGGTCAAGTTAACCGTATGAATGAAGAAGCCCAAGCGTATAAAGAACGTGTAACGCTTGAGGCACAGGGTGAAGTAGCGCGCTTTAACGAGCTACTACCACAATACGAAAAAGCGCCGCAGGTAACACGTGAGCGTATTTACCTTGAAACCATGGAAGAAGTATTGGGTAACACCAGTAAAATTATGGTGGATAGCAAAGGTGGAAATAACATGATGTATCTTCCACTAGATAAAATCATGGAGCGCCAACAGTCTTCAAACACGCCGCGTTCGCGCAACACACTAGAAGGTCTACAAGCGCCGGTAACTGATGCGAACGGTGCAAGCCGTAATTCATCACCGACGTCAGGTCTTCGCGGTAATAGCTTCAGAGAGGGGAGATAATAGCTATGAAGAATTTATTTATTGCTGCTGCTGTCCTTCTTGTACTGCTAGCGTCGGGCTCTTTGTTTGCCGTTAAAGAAGGTGAGCGAGCTATTGTAATTCAGTTTGGTAAAGTTCAGCGCGATGACGCAACGGGCGATACGCGCGTGTTCGAGCCTGGCTTACACTTTAAACTGCCGTTCATCGACTCTGTTCGCCATCTTGATGCGCGTATTCAGACCCTTGATGGTACACCGGACCGCTTTGTAACGAGTGAAAAGAAAGATCTTATCGTTGATTCATACGTTAAATGGCGTATTGATGACTTCGCTCGCTACTATCTGTCTACAGGTGGCAACAAGCTACAAGCTGAAGCACTATTGAAGCAGAAAGTGAACAATGGTCTTCGTTCAGAGTTTGGTACACGTACCATTGCGCAAATCGTGTCGGGCGAGCGCTCTGCATTGATGAACCAAGCAATGGAGCAAGCTTCTACTTCATCTGACGAGCTAGGTATTGAAATTGTTGATGTTCGCGTTAAGCAAATTAACCTACCTACTGAAGTAAGTAATTCAATCTTCCAGCGTATGCGTGCAGAGCGTGCGGCGGTGGCAAGAGAGCACCGTTCAGAAGGTCAGGAACAGGCTGAAGTGATTAAGGCAAACATCGACGCTAAAGTAACGGTAATGCTTGCTGACGCAGAGCGTAATGCAAGACAGCTTCGCGGTGAAGGTGATGCATTAGCTGCTCAAATTTACGCAGATGCCTATTCGCAAAATGCTGACTTCTATAGCTTCTTGCGCAGTATGGATGCTTACAAGCAAAGCTTTAACAGCAAACAAGATGTAATGGTAATTGCGCCAGACAGCGACTTCTTCAAATACATGAACCAGTCAAAGGGCAACTAATTACATTTGCTAGGTAAATGACAGAAAAGCCAGTCAATTGACTGGCTTTTTTTATGCCGCTGTAAACCTTTAAACCCCTGTTTTTACGTACTAACCTTTAACCGTCTTTACGTGGTTAGTGATGGCGAGTTGCGCTGATTTACTGCTATCACTGCCAAAATCACTAGAGATCGGGTAAAATACCACCGAATTATTAAAAAAAGCTGCACCACTCATTTGTACGACGCATTGCCGTCCCAGCGATGCATTCGATAAGCAGGTGCGAATAAAACGACAGAGGGAACGTTTTGACAACCGAAAACACAAATACAGTTTCCGTCGATAATAACGACGGAAAGGGTGGTTTATTCTCGCGATTTCTTACCACCGTAGAATTTTTAGGTAACTTACTACCTCACCCAGTAACACTTTTCGCTTTGCTTTCGCTGTTTATCGTAGTGTTAAGCGGCGTATTAGGGTACTTCGATATTGCCGTTGCTGATCCACGTCCAGCAGGTGCTAAAGGTCGCGAAGCTGACGGCATGATTGAAGTTATCTCGTTAATGAGTGCTGAAGGATTACAACGCATCGTTACAGGCCTTGTAACAAACTTCACTGGCTTTGCTCCCCTTGGTACTGTGCTTGTTGCATTACTTGGCGTGTCTGTAGCCGAGCATTCTGGTTTGCTGTCAGCGGCCATGCGTGCGCTTGTTATGAACGCATCAAAGCGCGCGGTAACCTTTGCCATTGTTTTTGCAGGCATCATCTCAAACACGGCATCAGAACTAGGCTACGTTGTTCTAATCCCTCTTGCAGCAATGATATTCCATTCGTTAGGTCGCCATCCACTAGCTGGTCTTGCTGCGGCCTTTGCGGGTGTTTCAGCAGGCTATAGTGCAAACTTATTACTGGGTACTGTAGACCCATTATTATCCGGTATAACAGAAGCCGCGGCGCATATGATTGACCCCGACTACGCGGTTGGTCCAGAGGTTAACTGGTACTTTATGTTTATCAGTACTTTTGTTGTCGCGACCATGGGCGCGCTGGTAACAGAAAAGGTAGTAGAGCCTCGTTTAGGGAAGTTTGATGAGTCTGAAGCCTCTATCGATTTAGGTAAGCAGTCTATGGATGCACCTACCGATATCGAGAAAAAAGGCCTGCGTTGGGCAGGTATTTCTTTTGCTGTGGTATGTGCAATTTTGGCTCTAACGGTAGTACCGGAGAACGGTATTTTACGTCATCCTGAGACGGGTGAAGTTGCTGGCTCGCCGTTTCTTAAAGGCATTGTAGCGTTTATATTTATTACCTTTGCGGTTCCCGGTTTTGTTTATGGCAAAGTAACGGGGTCGATGAAAAACGACAAAGATGTCATAGATGCGATGTCTAAAAGTATGGGCGCAATGGGTCTGTACATTACGCTTGTTTTCTTTGCCGCTCAATTTGTTGCATTTTTCAAATGGACAAACTTAGGAACGGTATTAGCGGTAAAAGGCGCGGCACTACTTCAAGCCGCTGGCCTTGATGGTCCGTCAGTATTTATTTTGTTTATTCTTATGTGTGGTGTGGTAAACCTGTCATTAGGCAGTGCGTCAGCACAGTGGGCAGTAACAGCGCCTATTTTTGTACCCATGCTAATGCTAATCGGATACGCGCCAGAGGTTATTCAGGCTGCGTACCGTATTGGTGACTCGGTTACCAACGTTATAGCGCCGATGATGAGTTACTTTGGCCTAATATTGGCTATGGCAGCGCGCTACAAAAAGGATTTGGGCATGGGAACCTTGATTGCCATGATGCTACCTTATTCGATGGTGTTTATCGTAGGTTGGACTTTACTGTTCTACGTCTGGGTATTCCTATTAGGTATGCCAGTAGGCCCAGGTGCGGCAACTTATTATCAGCCATAGATAAGACTCTAGCAGTAAAACTTAAAAAGGCGGCGTCCGAATAGGTAGCCGCCTTTTTTGTATTCAAAATTCAGTCGTTTAATCTGTGAGTTTTCGTCTGTGTTCAGATCAAAAAACACTAATATTCAGTATACTACTAGTATTAAATTGTAGTCGGCGTGTAAAAGATAAATTCGATTCAGCATAGCTTTGAAAATTAACGCCGCTGAATAACATCGTCTTGCTGACAAAATATGCAGTACTTCTTGGAAAAACGGTAAATGAAATATAAATCGAATAAGGGTTTTACCCACGGACAAGCTGATAAAATTGGTGTGTTGGTTACAAACTTGGGTACGCCTGAAGCGCCAACGAAGCAAGCCTTACGCCCCTATTTGAAAGAGTTTCTGTCAGATCCACGGGTGGTGGAAGTGCCAAAAGCCATTTGGTGGTTTGTGCTTAACCTGATTATTCTGAACATTAGACCAAAGCGTTCAGCAGAGGCTTATTCAACGGTTTGGACCGAAGATGGCTCGCCGTTGTTGTCTATTACCAAAGCGCAATCTGAAGCTATTGCAGAGCGTTGTAAGGCCACTTATGGCGATGACGTGGTGGTAGATTTTGCTATGCGTTATGGCAATCCAGCTATATCAGACGTTATCGAGCGCATGTTATCCCAAGGCGTGCGAAAGCTTGTTGTGTTGCCGCTTTATCCTCAATACAGCGCCTCTACGACAGGCTCTACATTCGACGCTATTGCCAAAGATTTTACGTCGCGCCGCTGGTTGCCAGAGCTTCGTTTTGTAAATAGCTATAACGACAGAGACGGCTTTATTACTGCACTAGCAAATAAGGTAAAAGCCCATTGGGAAAAGCACGGCAGGGCGGATAAGTTAATACTGTCTTATCATGGTATTCCAAAACGCTACCTTATGAATGGTGACCCATACCATTGTGAGTGCCACAAAACGTCTCGTTTGCTTGCAGAAAAGTTAGGGCTTAGCAGCGATGAATACATGACCACATTTCAATCGCGTTTCGGTCGTGAAGAATGGTTAAAACCTTATACCGATGAAACGTTAAAATCGCTGCCGGGTAAAGGCGTCAAATCAATTCAAATCATGTGCCCAGGCTTTTCTGCCGATTGCCTAGAAACTATCGAAGAGATAGGTGAAGAAAATCACGAATACTTTATGGAAGCAGGCGGCGAACGTTACGAATATATCGAGGCGTTAAATAGTGATGAAGAACATATAGATGTGCTTTTCGATATCGTTAAGGAAAATTTGCACGGATGGACTGTTCAATCAGACAATGGCCTACGAGCTGGTCTAGCTCGAGCTTTAGGTGCAGATAAATAGCCATAGCTAATCAGGCGTAAGTAAACCAGAAAAGGCAAATAAAGATAAACAAAGGGGAGCGACATGGAAGTAAAAGCGCCAAGTGAACTGTTAAAAGCACAAAAGCTTGCTAACTTGCTGGATACGGCAGTCAAGCTTCCCATTATTCCTATAAGAATAGGCTTAGACTCGCTAATCGGCCTTATCCCCGGAGCGGGGGACGCACTTATGCTATTTATCTCGCTGCGCATCGTGTGGCTAGGCAAGTCACTTGGCATGCCTAAAGCACTTATAGCCCAAATGATAAAAAATTCTGTTATCGACTTTGCTTTGGGCTTTATTCCCTTCATTGGAGATATTGTCGATATTTTCTACAAAGCCAATCAAAAAAATGTGCGCATAATGGAACGCTGGTGGATATCACAGAACAAGGCTAATGTAGATAAGGCAACGCAGCAAGCGCTCGAAACATGGGCGGCGCAACAGGATGCGAACTAAATGTAGTGCATCTAAGTTGCTAAAAAATAAATCGTTTTTAAGGTTATACCCGTAGCAATGAACTAAACGCGTCAAATTTACCAACACTTTACAAGGAGTGTGCAGTACATGAAAGCGTCAGATTTATTCGTTAAAGCATTAGAAGCTGAGGGTGTTGAATACATATTTGGCATACCCGGTGAAGAAAACCTCGATTTACTAGAATCACTTCGAAACTCCTCTATAAAATTAGTCTTAACTCGCCACGAACAAGGTGCTGGGTTTATGGCTGCCACTTATGGTCGACTTACAGGAAAGGTAGGCGTTTGCTTATCAACGCTGGGCCCTGGTGCAACTAATTTGGTGACGCCAGCGGCGTATGCCCAGTTAGGTGCTATGCCAATATTGATGATAACCGGGCAAAAACCCATTAAAACCAGCAAGCAAGGGCGTTTTCAGGTTATTGATATCGTGGATATGATGCGACCCATTACCAAATTCACTACGCAGATTGTTAGTGGCGATCGCATTCCATCTACAGTTAGAGAAGCATTTAGATTAGCGCACGAAGAGCGCCCGGGTGCAGTGCATATAGAATTACCTGAAGACATTGCTGCCGAACAAACAACGGCAGAGTTGCTTGAGCCTAGTGTGTCTAGAAGGCCTATCGCAGAGTACAAAGCAATTTCACATGCAATAAGCATGATAGAAGAGGCGCACTCGCCTTTATTGCTAATTGGCGCAGGTGCAAACCGAAAGCTTACAGCGAAAATGTTGCGCGAGTTTGTCGATAAAACCTGTATTCCTTTTGTTACTACGCAAATGGGCAAAGGCGTACTCAACGAAAGCGATTCTCGCTTTGCCGGTAATACAGCACTGTCAGACGGCGATTTTGTGCATCGTGCTATTGAGCGTGCCGACTTAATCATTAATGTGGGTCACGACGTTGTAGAAAAGCCCCCCTTCTTTATGCATCACAACGACAAAAAAGTGATCCACGTAAATTTCGAGACAGCCGCTGTCGACCCCGTTTATTTTCCTCAGTTAGAGGTAGTTGGCGATATTGCCAATAGTATTTGGCAAATAAAAGAAGGCATTACCCCGCAAGACAATTGGAAACTAGACTTCTACCAAGACGTACATGACGCGTATGTAAAGCATAGGGCTGAGGCTGAGGATGATAATCGATTCCCAATTTTGCCCGAGCGATTCGTAAGAGACATAAGAAAAGTGATGCCCGATAACGGCATTGTTACGCTAGATAACGGTGTTTATAAAATTTGGTTTGCACGTAACTATCCCGCATATCACCCAAATACCTTACTGTTAGATAATGCGCTTGCCACTATGGGGGCAGGGCTTCCTTCGGCTATTGCTGCCAAAATAGTGAAGCCTGATGTTCCAGTGGTTAGCGTGTGTGGTGATGGCGGCTTTATGATGAATAGCCAAGAGATTGAAACGGCGGTTAGGTTAAAGCTTGATCTTGTCGTCATTATTTTGCGTGACGATGCGTATGGCATGATCAAATGGAAGCAGGCCAATATGCAGTTTGACGAGTTTGGCTTAAATTACGGCAATCCAAACTTTGTTAAATATGCACAAAGCTATGGCGCGAGAGGTTGGCGAGTAGACGATACCGACGTACTTATTCCTATGGTTGAAACGTGTTTAAACACGCCAGGGGTGCATATTATCGACTGCCCTGTTGATTACAGTATGAATGACAAAACACTGAATCAAACCATAAAAGAATTAAGCGCGAAGCTGTAAATCTAAGGCAAACAAATAAGGAGTCAATACATGTTGAAGGACAGTTATCCCTACTACCTTGCAAATAAAGCCTATTTTGCGAATACCGATTTAGACGTAACGAACAAATACACGGGTGACGTTGCCACCAGGGTGGCAATGGCCGATGCCACCGTAATAGATAAAGCCATAGCGGCAGCCGAAAAGGCGCAACCTGCTATGACAGCCATGGCACCCTACGAGCGTCAGGCAGTGTTAGAGCACTGCGTGAAACGCTTTACAGAGCGTGCCGATGAATTAGCACAAGCTTTATGCATTGAAGCGGGTAAACCGATTAAAGATGCAAAAGGCGAAGTTACTCGTTTAATTGATACCTTTAAAATTGCTGCTGAAGAGTCGGTAAGAATAAATGGCGAAGTGGTGAACCTTGAAATATCCGCGCGAGCAAAAGGGTATCAAGGCATGACGAAAAAGGTTCCTATAGGGCCGTGTTCGTTCATATCACCTTTTAATTTCCCACTTAACTTAGCTGCACACAAAGTAGCCCCAGCCATCGCCGCGGGCTGTACTTTCGTACTGAAGCCTGCGTCGCGCACACCTATTGGTGCGCTGATTATTGGCGAAGTGTTAGCAGAAACCGATTTACCCGAAGGCGCATTCTCTATTTTGCCGTGTAGCCGTGATGGTGCGGATTTATTTACAACCGATGAACGGCTTAAACTGCTTAGCTTTACGGGCTCGCCAGATGTGGGTTGGGCATTGAAGGCGAAAGCCGGTAAAAAGCCTGTGGTGTTAGAACTTGGTGGAAATGCAGCATGCATTGTTGATGAAGACGCAGACATAGAAGATGCCATTGAGCGTGTGATCATTGGTGCTTATTATCAGTCTGGTCAAAGCTGTATTAGCGTGCAGCGGTTATTAGTGCACAGTAAGATTTATGAAGAGTTTAAAGAGCGCTATGTAAACAAAGTAAAGGCATTGGTGTCTGGCGACCCATCAAAAGAAGATACGTTTATCGGTCCAATGATTTCAGAAGGTGAAGCCGAGCGACTTCACGGATGGATTGAAGAAGCTAAGTCAAAAGGGGCAACCATATTATGTGGTGGTACACGTGACGGGGCTATGTTAGAGGCAACGGTAATGGAAAACGTACCGAAAGACTGCGATGCAAGCGCCGAAGAAGCGTTTGGCCCGCTTTCTATACTTATGCCGTTTGACGACTACGACAGTGCTTTAGATGAGGTCAACAACAGTCGTTATGGATTACAAGCTGGCGTATTCACTCGTGACATCTATAAGGCTCATAAAGCATGGGATGTGCTAGATGTAGGTGGTGTGGTTATTGGTGATGTACCCAGCTGGCGGGTAGACAATATGCCCTATGGTGGTGTTAAAGACTCTGGCTTAGGTAGAGAAGGCATTCGCTATGCTATAGAGGATATGACGGAAACAAGACTTATGGTTATTCGTACGCCGTAGCCTCTGAATTTCGATGTTGTAACCTCCAAACCAACAAAAAAAACAACTAGGCAAAAAGCGAACGAGATCGAAAAAGGCGCACTAAGCGCCTTTTTTATTTTCAAACATATTACGGCGTTAACCGTAAAAATTGTATTCATTATGGCTTAGTCTGCCGCGTACTCTTCTAACAACGCAAGTGGAATAACATCGAGCGCTTTTTCGTGGGTGGCTTCTAGCCTTACTTTAGGTGCAACACCTGCCTCATAGGCTTGTAACCATCGTGCCGCACACAAACACCATCTGTCGCCGTCTAGTAAACCGGGAAACTCCATACTTGGCCATGGTGTAATAAGGTCGTTTCCTTGACGAAGCGAGAACTGCAAAAATTCATCGGTCACAATAGCGCAAACACTGTGGTTGCCAACATCGGCACTAGGTACATAACAGAAACCTTCTCGGGTATATCCCGTATTACCGCAACATAACTGAAGTGGACGTCCATAGACATTTTTTGCGTTCGCCAAAATCAAATACCTCTTAAACTACGTATTATGCAATGTTGACTCACATTACGTTCGTGGGTTCCATGGGTCAACTATAAGCCAGAACTTGGGGTAATTCTGTTTCGATGATTATTCGTAAATCAGTACGTAAAAGACAGAAAACGGATGACACCGCTCTGCTCTGTGTTTCGAAGCCAAGGGTTTTGAGGTGCTGGGCTTCGAAAGACTGTGCTTTCAGACACTGTGCCACAAGAAAGTAAAATAGTAGGTAAAGGGTAAAAACATATGCTGGATAAAAGCCAAAAGACAGGTAGCGTTAATTTTTCTGAAGAGGAAGTTGAGAAGTTTGATGCATTGGCTGAAAGCTGGTGGAACCCTAAGGGCAAATACAAAACTGCGCTTGAGTTTAATCGCGCTAGGCTTGAAGTCATTAAGTCTCAAATCAATAGTCATTTCGGTATTCATCACAACAAAAAAGGTTACTCATCATTGTCTATTATCGACATTGGTAGCGGCGGTGGTTTGATAAGTGAACCTTTGGCCGGTTTAGGGGCCAACGTCACGGGTATTGATGCCAGCGCGGTAAGTGTTGAAGTTGCTACGCGCCATGCCGCACAAAATAATGTCGATGTTACCTACAAACATATGCTTTCTAGCGAAATGGTGAAAGAAGGAAAGCAGTATGACGTGGTTATTAATGCCGAGGTAGTCGAGCATGTGCCTGATCAACAGCAGCTTATTCAAGAATGTGCCAGTATGGTAAAACCTGGTGGCCTGCTTGTGCTGGCGACATTAAACAGAACGCTGAAAAGCTTGATTATTGCTATTATTGGTGCGGAATACGTGATGCGTTATTTGCCCATTGGCACTCACGATTGGCGTAAATTTGTAAAACCGCAAGAGCTTGAAGCATGGGTAGGCACTGACTTTTCACTACAGCATCAAATAGGCATGAAGCTTAATCCTCTGAAGGGGGAATGGATAGTTACGCCTAGCTTGAGTGTTAACTATATCCAAGCGTTTTCGAAACATGAATAGGGGTAATGCGTTTACATAAGTCCTGTTTATTCACCGTATATAGTTTTTAAATAGTATGGAGTGGTATACGTTAAAAAAATGATAACACTATGTAATAAAGCGTTTTTATTTTTGCACCGTGGGCCTATTAGCTAAATTTTTACTTAAAGGCTACATTAAAGTAATTTAATCAGGCTTGATCTTCACAATTGATTTACATGATAGTTACAAGGTCGGACCACCTGTCGTGTTCCGCGTAACTACCGTGAGACATACCGATGAAAATAATCAAAAGCGCTCTAACCGCCGCTTTACTAGTCGCAACGCTTCTATCCGGGGGCGTTAGTGCTGGTACGTTTGCAAAAACAAAATATCCAATAGTTCTAGTACATGGTTTATTCGGATACGAAGATATCCTAGGCGCTGACTATTTTTATAAAATTCCACAACGTCTAACGCGTAATGGTGCAACCGTCTTCGTCGCCGAAGTTTCTCCCGCTAATTCTTCAGAGGTTCGCGGCGAGCAACTTCTAACCTATGTGAATGAAGTCCTCGCAATCACTGGCGCACAAAAGGTAAACCTGATCGGGCACAGTCATGGCAGCCCAACGTCGCGCTATGTAGCTAGTGTTGCGCCTGAAAAAGTGGCTTCGGTTACGTCTGTTGGCGGGGTAAATTGGGGAAGTAAAACGGCAGACCAACTTCGAGAAACGTTAACAGAAGGCAGTATAGGCGAGGGAGCTGCAGGGTTAGCGGTTAACGCGTTCGCAGAGCTTATTGAACTAGCATCTGGTTCAGATCCAAGAGACAAGCCCACTGACTCACTTGCAGCGTTAAATTCGCTTACGACCGAAGGGTCAATTGAGTTCAACGAGAAATACCCAGAAGGGGTACCGTCTGCATATTGCCGTAACGACGGTAAAAAGTATGCTGAAAATGGCGTAGTGTACTTCTCTTGGAGCGGTGGAGTAACACTAACTAATATCCTCGATCCTGTAGATGGTCCGCTGACAATCACAGGTTTAGAGTACGGTGAGCCAAACGACGGGTTGGTGGCTTCATGTAGTTCACACTTAGGGCAAGTGCTTAAAGACAACTACCGAATGAATCATATGGACGAGGTGAACCAAACGCTTGGTATCACTAGCTGGTTTGAAACAAGCCCTGTAGCTGTGTTTTTGAATCATGCACAAAGACTCAAAAGACACGGCCTGTAGTGAAGAAGTATTTGATTTTGATAGCAGGGCCTTTGGCCCTGTTATTATATTTATTCCTTGATGAAAGTGGCCGAGACTCAAACTTTGCTACTGACTCCAACGACTTGGCGTACAATTATGAGAGCGACATCGTTGCGACTATAGATAACAACACCGGAGACATCTCACTATCTCTATTGTCTTCTCCTTCAACAAAGAGCGCATCGTTAATTGACTTCAAGCTACACTTCGGTCTTAAAGATGAATTTGACAGATTTATCTTGGAGCACGAGGGAGAAGAAGCAAGCACGGTCGTCATTAAATACAGCGAACAAGCAAGCAGTCGTTTTAATCAATCATCTGTCGATTATGCAATAGCATTATTTAGTCGGTATATAGACTATAAAATCGCGCTTTCTACCGAAGATGTTAACGTAGACTTAACCTCTCACGAATTATCGGATGTGTCGTATAAATTGGATTTTAGAGATGACCTTAGACACAGGTATTTTACGGCTGAAGAATATCATTATTTGTTCAGTGAAGACGCTTCTATTGATAGAGCAGCTTTAAAAAGACTGCAAATTTCAAAAGAGAAATCTCTCTCACGTGAACAACGAAAAGGCCTAATTATGGACTCGCTGAAGCATGCATCAGAAAATGAGCGCCAGGCCTTTAAACCCACAGTAGATATGTATGAACTTAAAAAAATAAAAGAAAAATATCCCGATCTATCATCTCGCTATAATGCTGTAGCTGCTCAATTTGGTAATGATGTAGCAGACCGCTTAATACAAACGTGGCAAGCACAAGAGGATTGGGATTCTCGCGTTAAGGCATATCAGAAATTCAAGCAACAACTCACAAAAGAGATTGGTGAAGGCGCTGAGCTTCTAGAAGCAGTTAGCCGCTATGAAAAGGAAAATTTTTCAGCCAATGAATTAAAGCGGTTGCGTGTTTTAACTCGCTAACGTTCATCTGAAGATTTGATTGAACTCACAGGTATAACCATAAAATTACTGAATAGTCATACCGTTATGTAGAGTGATTTGAATGATGTTCAGTGTGTTACTACTCTAGCTACATACGGTATGGATCTGGCGAGAGTAAAAATGAAAATATACGAAACAAAAACTGCTCCTAATCCGCGCAGGGTTCGCATGTTTCTGGCTGAAAAAGGCATTGATGTCGACTATGTTCAAGTTGATATTCAGAAAGGCGAAAACTTAACGGCTGAAATGCGCGCTAAAAATCCGTTAGGTAAAATTCCTATTTTAGAGCTTGAAGACGGAACCTGTATTGCAGAGACAGATGCTATCTGCACATATTTCGAAGCACTTCATCCTGAACCTTCACTCATGGGGACTACACCTATAGAGAAAGCCACAATATCGATGTGGCAACGACAGGTTGAGTTCGCTTTTATGATGCAAATTGGTATGTGCTTTCAGCACACCACAGGTTACTTTAAAGACCGCATGGTTCCCGTGCCTGAATACGGTAAAGAAGCCGGCATTAATGCAGCAAAGTACCTCAATATTTTGGAACGCAGGCTCGAGGTGAAGCCATATATAGCGGGTGATAACTTTTCAATTGCAGATATAACGGCGTTATGTGCAATAGATTTTGCACGAGTAGTAAACATTCGCGTAGGCGATAAACACGTAAACCTAAAACGCTGGTATGACAGTGTGAGCAACAGAGCGAGTGCAAAGGCCTAATGATAGATTTATATACAGCAGCTACGCCTAACGGATGGAAAGCGTCGGTAGCATTAGAAGAAATGGGGCTAGACTATACGGCGCACAGCGTAAACTTAATGAAAGGCGAACAGAAAACACCGTCTTTTTTAGCGATGAACCCCAACGGGCGTATTCCTGTTATCGTCGACCGAGAAGCCGATGGTCATGTAGTATTTGAATCTGGCGCCATCATGATTTATTTGGCAGAAAAGACAGGTAAGTTTTTACCTTCTTCACCAAAACAAAAAAGCCAAGTTATTCAGTGGCTCATGTTTCAAATGGGGGGCGTTGGACCCATGATGGGACAGGCCAATGTATTCTATCGTTATTTGGAAGAAAAAATTCCTGTTGCTATCGACCGCTATCAAAATGAGGCGAGACGCTTATTTACGGTACTAGACATGCAGCTTACAGAGAATGAATACTTGGCTGGCGAATATAGCATTGCTGATATGGCAAATTGGTGCTGGGTGAGGACTTACGAATGGTCAGGTGTAAGTATTGATGGTTTAGATAATTTAATACGTTGGAAAAACAGTATAGAAGCTCGACCAGCAGCGCGCCGAGGTGTAGAAGTACCCAATAAAATAGACAAAGAAGCGCTGATTAAAGGAGCGAAAAACGTAGTTACGCGCTAGATTTTCGTCCAACTGAAAAACACCTTTTATGTCATTCCAACTTGCCTCTTGTTTAGAGGCTTTTTTATTTTCAACCTTTTGGCTATTTGAATAGCAGCGATAAATTCGGTATTTTCCTGTTCTGATAATTAGAACTAATAAAAATAACAGGGATTCACATGAAATGGATTGCGTTTATTGCGCTTGCCTTTTTAAGCGCTAGTGCCTCATCTACTACTTTGCCCTTGGAATACTTTACCAAGCACGGCGATTATCTAGACCTAAAGCTATCTCCTGATGGTAAACATATTGCTGCTCGCGTTAGAACTGATAACCGCATAGTGTTGGCGATTCTAGAAACGAAAACCATGAAAGCAGTCAGCGGTATTCGCCCGCCCAATAACGATATTGTGCACACAGTGAATTGGGTGAACAACGAACGTTTAATATTTGAATACGCTGAAAAGTTCAGCCAGCTTGACTCACCAGTTCCAACGGGTGAGTTATTTGCGATGAATGTTGACGGAAGCAAGCGTGAACTTATTTATGGTTTTAGAGCTAGCGATGCGCAGCTGGGTAGCCGTATTTCAAATAAAGATAATACGTACGCTACGCAAGAGGTATTAAGCTATCTTGAAGGTGACGATGATCATATTCTGATAATTGAATATCCTTGGCAACTTATCGCTATGACGTATTACGACAACCGTAATAAGAAACCCATTATCAGCAAGCTCAATATCTATAACGGTAGAAAGAAGAAGCTAGAAACCCTACCACACGCGCATAGTTACGCGTTGGCAAACAAGTTTGGTGATGTGAACTTTATGGGCTGGCGTGATGAAAACGATAAATTTTACGCTGCCTACCGTGAAAACATGGATTCGCCATGGCAAAGCTTCAAAAATACCTTTGATTTTGATGACACCTACGTTCCGCTTGGTGTTAGTGAAGATGCTAAACATGTGTATTTATCGGGCAGAACAGGTGAAGATCGCATTGCAACCCTATTCAAGTTATCACTAGAGACCGGTGAATACGAAAAAGTATATGAAGACCATAGTACGGACGTAGAATTTTCAATATTTGATAAAAACAGCATGCCTGCGGTAGGCATCACTTATCCTGGAAAAAGTGAATATGTGTATGCGAAAGGTGATTCACGCACTGCACAAATTCATAAAATGCTGGTTGATGCATTCGGCAATCAAACCGTGCGGATTCCAAGTCGTACTCAAGATGGTAAAACACTGTTAGTTCATGTAAGCAGCGATGTTAATCCTGGGGAGTACTATCTGTTTGACAGAGATACCCTAAGTGCTGAGTTTATTTGGGCAAATAGTAGTTGGATAGATCCGAGAACGCTATCATCAATGAAGCCAATAAGCTTTGAAACTGACGATGGGTTAACAATTAATGGTTACCTTACCTTACCAAAGTTTGCTGAAAAGCAGGAAAAGCCGCCGCTTGTAGTAATGATTCATGGTGGCCCTCACCAGCCAGGAACACGTGACTTTTGGCGTTACAACAGTGAAACACAGTTATTAGCGAGTCGTGGCTATGCTGTGCTGCAGGTTAACTTCAGAGGCAGCGACGGCTATGGCAGTAAGTTCATTCGAAAGGGCTACCGCGAGTGGGGTGGCAAAATGATTGACGACATCAACGCTGCTACGCGCTGGACTATCGACAAAGGTTATGTTGATGGTGACAAAGTGTGTGCCTATGGAGCAAGCTACGGCGGCTACGCTGCACTCATGACTGTTGTACGTGAACCCGATATGTATAAGTGCACCGTTGGGTATGTAGGGATCTATGATTTAACCTATATGTTCACCGAAAGTGATATTCCCTCTATTTGGGGCGGTAAGTCTTACTTAAAAAGGGTTTTAGGCGATGACGAGGCTCAGCTTCGCGACTACTCTCCTATCAATCATGTTAATAAGATTAAGGCTAATGTGATGTTAATTCATGGCTCGAAAGACAAACGTGTGCCAGAGATCAACTCAGAAGCATTGGCAGACAGGCTGACAGCGGCAGGTAAAGCACCAGTATACTTGCAGTATAGACAGGCGGGACACGGTGTTTACGATGAAGAAAACCGTGCTGAATTGTATCAGGGCTTGCTCGACTTCTTAGGTGAGAATATTTAAAATTGAAAAAGAAAGGCGCAACTAGCGCCTTTCTTTCTAACCCTTTCTCATAACCTCTTTTCGAGGCGTTTTCATCTTCTTAGCTTATTGAGCTCAGCAATATGCTCAGGCCCAATACCACAGCAGCCGCCGATGACAGAAGCCCCAACGTCAACCCAGCGTTCGGCGAACGAACGATACTTATCAGGTGAGACATCTTTACGCAGGGTAGAGAGCATGGCATTAGCATCATGTTCCCTCTTAACCTCAGAAAAACTATTAGCATAAGCGCCTAGCGTAAGCGATGCATTGTGCTGGTGTGCAAGACGAATGGCATCTTCCATTTCCTCAGGCTGCGAGCAGTTAAAAAGTAAGGCATCTAGCTGATTTACTATGGCTAATGCATCGGTAAGCAACTCACCGGAACGCAGTGTTACGGGAGCTGCAAAGTCATGTCGGTTCTGTAATGAGTAGGAAAGCCAAATAGGCTTGGTCGACTTAGCTTTTATGAGTTCAATAACGCAGTTCGCCTCTTCAATGGAGCTAACGGTTTCTACAAGCCATAAGTCGATGTAGTTTTCTTGCGCGATGATTAAGGGCGAAAGGATACGCGCTAGCTGTTCGGCATCAAATAAGTCCGGGCGATATGAACCAAATGCAGGTGGAATACAGCCTGCTACTCGTATTTCGTTTTTCGTCGAAGTTTTGCTGTTGGCCTCTTCAGCACATTCTCGCGCGATGCGCGCCGCAGCGTTTGCAAGCTCAAGAGCACGTTCTGAAAACACGGGTTCAGAGATATGATAAGGCACCAGTGCATAGGTATTCGTAGTCAATATATCTGCCCCAGCGGCAATAAAATGCTGATGAACTTGTTTTATATAGCTAGGCGCTTCTATGAGTGCAAGCGCAGACCACTGAGGCTGTTCAAAAGGTGCGCCAATGCGCTGTAGTTCACGCCCCATGCCACCGTCTAGAAGTTGAAAATGTAGCGACTTCATTGCCCGTACCTCAGCTTTAATTAAAAATAATTCGCGCTTAGCGGAAGATGCGCACTGCCAATCGATTGGGCTTTGGGGCCCACTTTACCGAACGCTAGCTCCGCGTGAATAAGCCCCCGCGTATCCTGCTGAAGCAGGGCTTTTTGCGTTGCTTCGACTATGCGTGATTTTACTGCTGCGGGCATTGCTCCATCAATAATAATGCCTTCCACATCCAGTAAACTCATCGCGCAATGCGCTGCAAATGCGATACCCTCACTGGCCTTTAAGCACCAGTTAGTTAGCACATCTTCGTTACACGACCAATTACTTGTGTTCTCAAAAATGTGTTCTGCATTATCTCCACTCTCTTTTAGCATGTTGGCTAACACGTAAAGCGATGCGCCAGAGATCAGCTGCGCGTCATTCCCGATGTTAACGAAAGGGAGTGAACCAATCGCACCAGCATTTCCCGATTTTCCAGTAATAAGCGTATTATTAAGTACTACGCCACCGCCTAAGAAAGTGCCCACAAAAATGTACAAGAAACTGTTGTATTGTGCTTTGTTACCAAAATGTAGCTCTGCGTCGCATGCTGCGGCACCATCATTAAGCACAAAAACGGGAAGAGAGAACTGAGTAGATAAAACCCTTTCAATATCAAAATGCTCCCAAGAGGCAAGCGCATCTGCTGGCGCATCAATTTCATCAGCCCATTGCCAAATATGAGACGGCATGGCAACGCCAATGCCTTGAATACGGCTGACCAGCTTCTGACCCACTTTATTCGTTGCTACAACAAATGCCCGTGTCACAAAGTGCAGAAACGTGTCTACTGAGGGAAAGTCAATTTTTTCGTGGATAGTGGCTCGTACTTGCCCTTTTATATCAAGTAGCGTCATATCATAACTACGCCTACCTACTTTAAGTCCAACAGCAAAGGCGCCATCTTCATTTAAGGTAAAAGGCGTTTTAGGTTGCCCTTTAGCGCCTTGCTTAGTTGCCATTGCGCTAACCAAACCGTCTTCTTTAAGCTTTTTTATTATTACGCTAGCCGATTGCGCTGAAAGCCCCGTGTGCTTCGCAATATCAGATTTAGACAAGGCGCCATGTTGCCTCATCAGCGACAGCACAATGCGCTCGTTTGTAGAGCGTGGATCTCGTAAGTTCGAATTCGATTTGTTGTAGATAGTATCTTTATTCAAGGTATTTGAATTAGTTGTTGTATGGTTTTTGATATGACTTGAGGTTATCACAATAAAAGCGGCTTACGCTATGAAGCTTACGACCAAAATAAAGTTAATATTTACGGTAAAAGAAGCGTAGTGAATTTTTCTTTTTTTGATTAAATCAACTAAATTGAATTAATTGCTTTTATAAACGATACTGCACAGCTATATGTTGTTCTTTGCAATAGATGTTGCGTTGCAATCAAAGTGAAATGTTAAGGAGCCAAGTATGAAAGTATTGTGTTTAGGTGAAGTATTAATAGACATGCTGAGCCAAGGAGTAGCTGATACAAATGGTGAATTGCCTACCATGAAACCCTTCCAACCTTATGCAGGCGGTGCACCAGCCAATGTTGCAGTAGCTGTTGCGAAGCTAGGTGGTGAAAGTGCTATGGTTTCAAAGGTGGGAAACGACACATTTGGCGAATTTCTAAGAAACATGCTGACGTACTATAAAGTGAATACAGATCATGTGTGGGGAACCGATTTGGGCAACACAGCGCTAGCATTTGTTAACCTGGACGATAAGGGAGAGCGCTCATTCGATTTTTATATTGA
This sequence comes from Alteromonas sp. MTD1, assembly GCF_042848195.1. NCBI lineage: Bacteria > Pseudomonadati > Pseudomonadota > Gammaproteobacteria > Alteromonadales > Alteromonadaceae > Alteromonas > Alteromonas sp. MTD1. Next base: position 49,470 of record NZ_BTGG01000002.1, on the reverse strand, counting down.
TAACGCTGCTCACAAGCACATCACAGAAAACGACTTGTCCACTATTCCTTGCAACGACAACACCGTACTGCATTTGTGTTCTGGTTCTGTTTCAGGCCCTGAATTATTGCCTAGCACGACTTATATACTCAAAAAAGCGCAGCGAAACGACATGATGGTGTGTTTAGACATCAACTACCGCCCTGCATTTTGGGACGATACAGGCAATGCGCCAGAGCGAATTGACGATATGGCAAAGCAAGTTAGCATCATTAAAGCTAGTCGCGAAGAGCTTATTGATTTGTATGGTGCACAACACGCCGACACGAAAGTTCAGCAGTGGTTAGAAAACGGCGTGAAGGTGGTGCTTATCACAGACGGTGGTGAACCCGTTCATTATGTGACCAGTAGTTTTACAGGTAGCCTTGCCTCACCTAAAGCAGATGTGAAAGATACTACTGCGGCAGGCGATTCTTTTATTGGAGGTTTTCTACACTTTGTCACCACAAAAGTGAGCAATACCAACGAATTTAATGATTGGGTGAGTGACTTTGAAAATGTTACTGAAGCGACAGAGTTCGCCATACGCTGCGGTGCTTACACAGTAACACAATACGGGGCGTTTGATGCACTGCCTACTAGAGCAAATTTGGTGTAGTCAACATATCTACTAATAGCTAGCGCCGCTATGTATGGCGCTAGCTATTGAGTGAATTAGTGCTTGTCGGCTCTACTTTGAAACTTGCGTTCTTCAGTGTTTACTTTAATCCATTCCCCTGTACTTATGTACTCGGGAACTTGAACGACTAAACCAGTAGAAAGCGTTGCTGGTTTGGTACGTGAAGTAGCCGAGGCGCCCTTAATCGAAGGGTCGGTCTCTACAACTTCAAGCTCTACGCTCATCGGTAGATCAAGTGCCACTGGCGCGTCGCTTACAATGAGAACTTGGATACCATCAGTTTCTTCGTTAATAAATAACGCTTCATTCTCAATACTGTCTTTGTTTAGGTGATAAGGGGTGTAGTCTTCCTTATCCATAAATACGTACTCGTCGCCATCGATATATGAGAACATAGCTGGGCGACGCGTAAGGTCTGCCATATCTAGCATGTCTGAGTCTTTAAACGTTTCATCGTACTTAGCGCCAGTTACTACGTCGTACATACGCATGCGATAGATACTGCCACCAGCTCGGCCTTGGGGCACAGAGCGTTCGATGTCGCGTACAATGCAGGTCTTACCGTCAAATACGATGGTGTTATTCTTTTTAATTTCACTCGCCTTTGGCATAACGAATTCCTATTGTTTGATAATTCAGGCGCATCAATGGCCTAGAGTCTAGAAGATTGTCCGTGATTTCCGAGCAGTTAGGAAGCTTTTGAATACTTATTTTTGTTTCTTATTCTTCGATAAGGGCTTTCACATTATCCAATGTATCGGCCTCTTGAGCAGGTTTATCCCAGCGAATTCTATGTATACGCGGAAAACGAAGGGCAACCCCGGACTTGTGACGGTTTGAAGGGTGCACGGCATCAAATGCCACCTCTAGCACCAGCGCTTTATTGACCTCACGCACAGGCCCAAATCGTCCTATTGCATTGCGCCTTACCCAGTTATCCAGCTTTTTTAACTCTTCATCAGTAAATCCCGAGTAGGCTTTTCCTATAGGCAGAAGCTGGTCTCCTTGCCATGCACCAAAGGTGTAATCAGAGTAAAAGCTTGAGCGTTTGCCGTGGCCTCGCTGTGCATACATCATAACGGCATCTACCACTAGTGGATCGCGCTTCCATTTAAACCACTGGCCTTTGGGGCGACCGGGCACATACGTGCTATCGAGGCGCTTTATCATTAGCCCTTCTACCGCCCGGTTTTCACATACCGTTTTATGTAGGTTGCGAAGTGAAGCGGGGGAATGAGCCTGTAACGTGGTTGATAGAAACAGTTGTGGTATTGCGCGCTTTGAAAACCAGTCTTCTAATTTGGCCCGTCGCACTGCCAGCGTGTGCTCGGTTAATGGTTCGCCGTCTAGCACTAGCGCATCATACACAATTAGCCCTACCGGATTTGACTGCATAAGTGTCTTTGCAGGCTTCTTTTTATTTAATCGCTGCTGCAGTGCATTGAACGTGTCTACCTCTGGCTCGGCAAATGATTCTGAAGTCGCTGCATTAGCGTTATGAATAACTAACAGTTCGCCATCAAGCACCATATTACCTGAAAGTGACTCTAGTAAATCGGGGAAAGAGTGACTTATATCATCACCGGTACGTGAATAAAGCGCAGCCTCTGGCTTGTCTTTTTCAGTATTAACGGCAAGCTGTACGCGAATGCCGTCGTACTTATTTTCTATTTGCCAGGTATTGGGCAAAAAGCTATCGATATCACTTTCTTCAATAGGGTGAGAAAGCATAACAGGGTGAAAGGTCACCGCATTTTGAATATCCGGTTTGTCTGCCTTGCCCTCTAACCATTGGAGAAGTTCGGTATAGGGCGGCTCAACAGCATGCCACAGCGTTTCTATCTCTTTAATATCTTTGCCGCCAAAGTCTGCCAAAATTTGCTTTATTGAGCGTGCGGAAACCCCAATTCGTAATCCCCGTGTACCAAGCTTTAATAGCGCCCAACGTTGCGAAGGGCTCATCATTGTGAGGTATCTCGCTAGTGTTTCAGACACTTTTTGCTTACTTACAGTAGAAAAAGTATCAACAATGCTGCTTAACGAAGGCAACTCAGTTACAGGCTCACTGTCCGGCCAAAGGTGAGCGACAGTTTCGCTGACTTCGCCTACGTAGTCATAGCTCATGGCAAACAGCTCGGGATCGGTGCGTTCGGTGATCAACTTTTTCACCGTGTTGCGCTTGAAAAAATCGAATTTTAGCGTACCTGCCATTGCCGCAATGGCCCACCCTCTATCGGGGTCTGGCGTGTTGGTAATGTAATCGGCGATAAGCTGAGCTTTGGCTTTGGTACCCGATGTGAAATACAGCTGCTCAAGTAAGTGGCTAAAGGCTTCCACTAGTCTCCCCCTTGCTCGTCTTCATCATAGCCTACCAAGGAGAGCGCTCGTGCTTTGAAGCCCATCTTTTGTGCTTGATACATTAATGCGTCTTCTCGGCCATGTGTTACCCACACTTCTTTGGGGGCCACTTCTTCAATGGTTTGAAGTAGTTCAGGCCAGTCACAGTGGTCAGATATAATAAGCGGTAATTCGGCGTTACGTTGTTTTGCCCGAGCGCGTATTTGCATCCAGCCCGAAGCCATTACTGTGCGCACATTGGGCAAGCTGCGCGACCACCTGTCGGCAAGGGCAGAGGGCGGTGCAATGACAATTTCCCCTGCCAATAATTTTTTGTCAGACACCTCTGAAACCGGAATAAGCGCTCCCAAATCAATGCCGAACTGCTGATACAGTTCGCACAGTTTTAATTGAGCGCCATGCAGGTAAATGGGTTTGGTGTAGCCCGCATCTCGCAGGGCAATGATCACGCGCTGACACTTACCCAATGCATAGGCTCCCACCAAATGGCAGCGCTCAGGAAATACGCGAAGCGAATGAAGTAATTTATCTATTTCATCTTCAATTGGTGGGTGGGTAAATACAGGCAAACCAAAGGTTGCTTCAGTAATTAATACGTCACAAGGTACCACTTTAAATGGCGGGCAGGTGGGGTCGTGTCGTCGCTTATAATCGCCAGATACCACAACGCGGTAGCCGCCGTACTCGATAAGAATTTGGGTAGAGCCCAAAATATGCCCTGCAGGGTAAAAGGTAACTGAAACATCGTTAAAGGTAATAGATTCACCCAGCGAAATAATATGCTGATGCACCGCCATATCTTCGCCGTAACGGGTTTGCATAATAGCCAGTGTTTCTGGGCTGGCGTAAACCGTATTGTGACCAGCGCGCGCGTGGTCTGCATGACCATGGGTTACCAACGCAACATCCACTTCTGACATAGGGTCGATATAAAAATTGCCGGGTTCACAATAAAGGCCTATGTCATTAATTTTTAACCACGTAGATGGATGCACTGCAGATGTCGCTCCTTTGTTTAACAATGCAATGAATACGTGTTTAATACTTAAATTCGACCAACTCTGGTTTATAAACTTTCCGCTATTTCCAACGTATAACGCTGTAAAAAATGCATGAGTATTCAATGACACCACTGCCTTCAGTCTTCGCAGATTGGTTTGCACAAAAAGGTTGGCAGCTGCGCGATTACCAGCGCGATATGCTAATAGAGAAAGACCAACATGCCTGTACGCTATTAATTGCGCCCACGGGGGCGGGTAAAACCTTATCTGGGTTTCTGCCAAGCTTGGTTGAGCTAGAAGAAACACTGCGTAACACAGAATTTAAAGGCCTGCATACCTTATACATTTCACCGTTAAAAGCGCTTACTCAAGATATTCACCGTAATTTATTGCAGCCTATTGAAGAAATGGGGCTGCCGATAACAGCAGAAACCCGCACAGGCGACACGCCGTCACACAAACGCCAGCGTCAGCGAAAGAAGCCACCACATATACTGCTTACTACCCCTGAATCGCTCATGCTGATGTTGAGCTATGCTGACGCCGACAAACTGTTTGGAAAGCTTCAGCGCGTGATCATCGACGAAACGCACAGTTTGATGGCAAATAAACGGGGTGATTTTCTATCGCTTGCGTTAGCGAGGCTAAACGTATTATCAACTAGCTTAAAGCGAGTTGGTCTGTCGGCTACCGTTGCGTTTCCTGAAACTTTAGGCGCGTGGCTAGCGGGAAGCGACGGTGAAGCACATATTGTGAAAGTGAAAGCAGGTGAAAAGCCAAAGGTAGATATGTTGCATTCAAAAGCACGTATGCCTTTTGGTGGCTTTATGGCGCGATATGCCATCGACGACATCTACCAAGCAATAGAGCAAGCGCAAACTACGCTAGTGTTTGTAAATACTCGCGCCCAGTCAGAGCTGCTATTCCAAATGCTTTGGGAGGCAAATAAAGCAGCCTTACCTGTAGCGCTGTATCACGGCAGTTTAAGTAAAGAGCAGCGTAGAAAAACAGAAGCTATGATGGCAAGTGGTATGCTGCGGGCTGTGGTATGTACGTCGGCGTTAGAGCTAGGTATAGACTGGGGGGATGTAGACAAAGTAATACAAGTGGGTGCTCCAAAAGGCGTTAGTCGATTATTACAACGTATAGGGCGGGCAAACCATAGACTGGATGAGCCAAGCGAAGCGCTTTTGATACCTGCCAATCGATTTGAAGCCTTGGAATGTCAGGCGGCTATCACAGCAATTGAAAAAGGCGAATTAGACGGTGAGTCGCCTCAGCCTGGCGCGCTAGATATTATTCCGCAGTTCATTCTAAATTGCTTATGCAGTAATGCCGATACGCCCGATACCCTTTACCAACAAATACTGCAGGCAACGCCGTATCAAGCGCTTGACCCAAGTGACTTTGAAAAGCTATGGCAGTTTACTCTTGATGGCGGTAGCGCGTTAAACGCGTATGAACGATATCAGCGACTTACTCAAAATGACGATGGTACATACTCTCCCGCCAATCGCCGCGTGATTCAGCGTCATCGACAAAACATAGGCACCATTGTTGAAGCAGGTAGGTTAAAAGTAAAACGTATTAGGCGTGGTAATCAGGGTAAAATTATTGGTGAGGTAGAAGAGTATTTTGCGCAGCAGTTAACGCCGGGTGATACCTTTTACTTTGCTGGCGAGGTGCTCAAATATGAAGCTATCAGAGATATGCAGCTTCACGCAAAGCCAGCTAAGGCGAAAGAGCCGAAAATACCCAGCTATGCGGGTGGACAGATGCCATTGTCTACCTATTTAGCTGACGGTGTTCGAGACATACTAGCAAAGCGTTCATCGTGGCGTTCGTTACCCAGTCAAGTTCAAGAATGGTTGACCTTGCAGCAAGCGTTTTCATCGCTGCCTGAGCCAGGCAGAGTATTAGTAGAACAGTTCCCTTTTAGGCAGGCGTATTACACACTGTATTACACCTTTGATGGGCGTAAAGCCAACCAAACCTTGGGCATGTTGCTTACAAGACGTATGGAAAAAATGGGCATCAAGCCACTAAGCTTTAGCGTTACCGATTATGGTTTATCGGTAGCGTCAGTAAATACCGTGTCGCAAGAGCAGCTGCAGCGATTATTTCAGCCTGATATTTTGGGTGACGAGCTTGAAGACTGGATGCTGCAAGCACCTATGCTAAAACGCTCATTCAGGCAGGTGGCAGTGGTAAGTGGTTTAACGGAACAGCGTTATCATGCAAGCCAAAAAACCATGAAGCAGGTAACGTTTTCCACCGATTTAATCTACGACACGTTGCGCGAGCATGATCCTGACCATATTTTGTTGAAGGTGGCCAGAGCGGATGCTGAACGTGAACTGCTTGACTTAAAACGCTTGGCAAACTTATTAATACGCTACGTTGATAGCGCAATGTTGGTGAATTTAGAGAAGCCTTCACCCATGGCTATTCCCATCGTGTTAGATGTGCGCAGCGAACAAGTAAAAGGAGCGGGCGCACAAGCTATTATCGAACAGGCAAACTTGTATGCGGAAGCCGAAAGCATGTTAGATGAAGTAAGGGCATTGTTGTCGGGCAACCGTGATGAGAGTGGTGGTGACAATTCTCATGACAGCAAATGAAGACAAGCGCATAACCATGCCCGGCATTGGAAAAACGGAATAAGTTTTGGCTATAAGTGACACATGGCTTACTCAGCAGTTAGGGCGTAGGCAACTGAGCATTACCAAATTCGCAGATTATCTATGGGTGCTCGACGCTCGAGGTGTAGTGTATTTGCCAGCCTGTGACTGGCTGGTGGTGTCGGACCTACACTTAGAAAAAGGCAGCTTTCTGCGAAGCTATGGTAACCCTTTACCAAGTTTAGATTCTACCGCCACATTACAGCGTTTATCACACATTATTGACGACTATAACCCTACCCGCGTCATCAGTTTAGGTGACAGTTTTCACGATAAACACAGCATGTCGAGAATGACAGAGCATGACCGTACTTACTTATGTGATTTGATAAATCGTGTTAACGAATGGGTGTGGGTTGAAGGCAACCACGACCCTGATTTACCCGAAGGCATACCTGGCACATCGTGTTTTGAGATTGTGTTAGACAACATGGTTTTTCGGCACGAGCCAGAAGTAGCTGATTCTAAAGCGCAAGTGATTGGTCACTTTCATCCTAAAATGCGCACCGCTATCAAACGACGCCGGTTTTCTGGGAAGTGTTTTGTAAACAACGAAAGCCTTTTTATTATGCCCGCTTTTGGGCAGTTCACCGGCGGCCTGGATATTGATGATGACGTGTTAAAAGCCCTTATTTCACCGTCAAAACGTGATGCTTTTATGCTGTGCGATAGCATTATTTTTAAGGTGAAATAGTGGGTTGGCTACAAGGCAGCGGTTACTAAGAGCATCTACTATTCGTAAATCTACTATTAAGAATATTTACGCCGCTGCGCTTATAGCGAGTTTGTGTAGCGAGTTAAAGCGCTTTACGCTTCCTGCTCGCACTTCATTTCAAGTTTTGAATAGGCGATTACAGGCTGTAAGGCAATGTTACTTTTACTTGGTTGAAAGTCTCTTTTCTGTAAACTTTTTTCTACCAGGCGCTGAAGTGCAGCATCTGTATTTGCTTCAATAATTTCTACATTAAAAACATCGCCATTAGAGTCAATTAAATACTTGGTTTTCACAATTATGTTTTGCTCTGCGCAAGATTCCTTCTGCTCGTAAGTTAAATATTTTAGTGGCTGTTCGTTGTTTGTTGATACCCAGTAATTACTTACGCTGTCTGGTTTAGCGAGCGGTTCAGAAGTAAGGTAGGGCGCAGAGCCTTTAGTTGCGCACGCGCCTAAAAATACTGATAAAACGAGAGGTAGATACAATTTGCGCATAAAAAATCCTTTTATTGCAGATACTTGTTATCGCTGATTAGTGCTTTTTAAAAAGCGCCCAGACGTTATCAAAGATCAGATTACCGTGCAATGCTAGCCCGACCAATTAAGCGCTTACAGCAAGTCATCATCATTCTTGTCGAAGCTTAAAACGACCACAGTAAAAATAACGTTTCACGCAAACAAAAAAATGGGACCGCTTTGGTCCCATTTTTGTTAGTAGCCCTGTTCTTGACTAGTACTGCAATCTTTAGTCGCGCCAGCGCTTAGTAAGGTCGTCGTAAGCGTCAATGCGGCGATCACGGAAATAGGGCCAGATGCGTTTTACTTTTTCTGTCCGTTCCATATCAAGTTCTACCGATAGCGTTGTTTCGCCATCTGCCTCGGCTTTTGCCAATATTTCACCCTGAGGGCCTGCAATAAAGCTTTGCCCCCAGAATTGAATACCAGGGTCGCCGTCAACAGGTGATGCTTCAAAACCTGTGCGGTTAGCTACAATTACCGGCACCGAGTTTGCCACTGCATGCGCGCGCTGAATGGTCTCCCAAGCGCCGTGCTGGCGAGCTCGCTCGTCATCAGTGTCGGTTAAATCCCATCCAATTGCCGTTGGGTAAAACAATAAGTCGGCGCCTGCCATCGCCATAAGACGTGCAGCTTCGGGATACCACTGGTCCCAACATACCAAGACACCTAATTTGCCCACGCTAGTTTCAATAGGTGTAAAGCCCATATCGCCCGGCGTGAAATAGAACTTCTCGTAAAAGCCCGGGTCGTCTGGAATATGCATTTTGCGATATTTACCCGCAATTTCTTTGCTTCTATCGAACACCACAGCGGTATTGTGATAAAGCCCTGAGCCACGTTTTTCAAAAAGTGACGTGACTAATACAATGTTGTGCTTTTCTGCAAGCTCACCAAAAAACTCAGTGGCTGGGCCTGGAATAGGCTCGGCTAGGTCAAAAGCATCCGTATCTTCCTGCTGACAGAAATAAAGCGTGCTATGCAACTCTTGCAACAAAATACACTCGCAGCCTTCGGCTGCTAACTTCGCGATTTGTTCGGCACTCTTATTCCAGTTCGTTACTTTATCGTTGTCGGCAACGGCCTGCTGAACAAGACCAACTTTTAGTTTAGTTGGGCGCATGTAGTGTCACTCCTTTATCTAAGGTGGCAATAATCGATTCTTTCAGCGTATTTGTGGGTACTTGCATAGAAATACAATGCAAACTGCCATATTGTTTAATCAGCACGCTGCAGTCGATAGGTTCGACGATATGATTTGGATGCGCCTTTTGTACAACTTGTATCGCTTCCGCGTCTTCGTGCTCACCGTAAACTGGCAGTAGAATCGCGTTGTTGCATATTAGGTAATTGGCGTATGACGCAGGTAGCCTATCGCCCTCTTCGTTTTCAATATAAGGCAAAGGCAAATGAAATTGTGCGTGCTCGGGTAATTCAAGCGCACATTCATCGCATAGCGCCTTAAGCCCTTCATAATGACTATCAAGTGGGCGGTTGTTACACGCTTGAATAACTAAGCCTTTATTTGGTGTAAAGCGCACTAGCGTGTCGATATGACCATCAGTGTCGTCACCTTCAAGATGCCCATGTTGTAATACGGTCACTTTGTTGCAGCCAAGCACGTCTTTAAACGCGTCGGCATAAGCACTTAACGACATATCGCCGTTGCGCTCAGGATTAAGCAAACACTGGGCAGTGCTTAACAAGTGACCTTCTTCGTCAATTTCAAGTGCGCCACCTTCTGCAACCACAGGACTGCTGCGTAGTACAGCCTTACAAAGTGCAGCAAGGTAACGTTGGTTGGCTAAGTTATCTTCGCTAGCATCAAACTTGTTGCCCCAGCCATTAAAACGGAATTCTACAGGCGAGCCGCTGCCATCGGTGTCTTTGCACGTAATAAAGCCATAGTCACGCATCCACGTGTCGTTATACGACGCAGGAATAATAAGTACCTTAGCGTTTTCAGGAAGCAGCGCTTTTAGGCTTTCTATATCTTCGGGTGCGCACAGCATAATAACGCCTGCGTTATTGCGATTAACCGCGGAGACTACGTTTATATATGTAGCTCTAGCGTCGTCTAACCAAGGAGCCCAATCTGTTTTTACATGTGGCCACGCCAACATCACTGCGTCGATATCGTGCCACTCAGGCGCCATTGTGCGGTTGCCTAGCATAGTAATATTCCAACAAGCTTAAAGAAGTAATAAAGCGTAGATTATAACGAGGGCATTGCACGCAACCAAGAAAAGTCGTGATGAAATTAAATGGCGGTGACGATTACCGCTAGTGCTTAACAGTGCGTTTTTTAAGCACTAGCGATTATCAAAGAGGCTTTTAGTTTGTGTTTACTACAACGGCAGACTGTTTTAGGTGCTTATCGAGAAACTTGATAAGCGCATGATAGTACACTGCTGCATTCGGTGTGTAATGAAAGCCGTGTCCGACATCGTCCAATACCATCCACTCGTGATCGATGCCGCTGTCTTTCATGGCAAAGTGCAATCGATATGCGTGTTCTATATCAACAACGGTATCGTCGGTGCCATGCGCAATAAACACGGGCTTAGTAATCTTCTTGTATTGATATAGCGGCGAATAGCTAAAGAGCTGCTTTTGCTGCGTAGTAGGGTCGCCCATAATATCAGTAAGCGCGCGAACGGTGTCGTCATCCTGCAAGTCACTGCGTTGGAAGCGAAGCGCAAGGTCGGTAACGCCTGCAAATGATGCAGCACACTCATACAACTCAGGCGAGCGAATTATACTGTAAAGCGCGGAGTAACCACCGTAGCTGCCACCAATAATACAGACTTTGTCTTTATTTACAGGGTAGTTGTCTTTGGTGTGTTGAAGCGCAAGTTCAATGTCATCTTCAATGAGTCTTCCCCACTGCTGCATGCCTTGCTTAAGAAAAGCTTTACCGTAGCCATATGAGCCGCGATAGTTTACCTGCAATGTGGCATAACCCGCGTCTACCAACACCTGTATGTTACCTGAGTAATGTCGCGAGTCGCTTATCCCAATGGGTCCACCGTGAGGGATAACAACTAATGGTGGGTTTTCTACATCAGGTATGGTCAAGAACGCTTCTAATGTAACGCCGTCTTCAGTTTCTAGCTGCAATAACCTGGTTTTGGCTAGATTCTTTTCGTTAAGCCAAGGGTACAACTCAATAAGAGGAGAAAACGCATCGGTTTGACGATTGTAATAAAACGTTTTGCCGGGGTTGGCACTGTCGTCAGCAACAAAAATCATATTATCGCCACTTGCATCCATACCTATTGCATATACGCCATCAATATCGTTTGCGCTTTTCAAACGTGAGGCAAGTTTGCTGTAGTCATCTGAAAAGTAAACTTGTTTAGTCATACCTTTTTCAACGAATGAAACACCAATAACATCTTTTGTTTCAGGGTGCGTAATTGCGCCGGTTAAATCATAGGCATCATGCTCAAAAACCGTATCAGTAAAGCTCATTTGCTCTATGTTAAAGCGCTTTAGCTTTATCTTGTCGCTATTGTGATTGGTAAGTACAAGTAGCTCTGTGCCCTCTTTGTTGCCACCTACCACACTAAGATGGTCGTTGACGTTGGTTGTGAACACCTTTTTATACCGATACTTGCGGGGCTTCGAGCCTGTACGCGCAAATAGTTCTGTTACTTGACCAACTTCACGTGTCCCAGCTAAGCGCCAGCCTTTGGCATCAAAAATCCATTCATGTAATTTCGGCCCGCTTTTATTCAGTCTTAGTTTTTTTCTGAAATCACTTCTCGTGATTTTTTTACTAATGTCGAGCTTAAACAAGTCTACGTGGTAATCGTAGTCTTCATTGGGCTCATAACTAGCGTAAATTGCTTTAGTGGGCTGATTTGGCAGTGTATCTACCCAGTAACCATTTTGTTTTATAAATGACAATCTAAACGCGGGGCTTCCTTCAGGTGTACGGTCTGCAAACTCTACTAAGACATATCGATGGAAGCGATCGTTGGAATGCTGACGTAGCGAAAGAAAATTATCAGATAGCCACTTCATTTCGTAAATTTTATTAAAGTGATTTTCCCAAGACATTATGCCGTTGCGATGGTTTACCTGCTGTTGAGCACGTTGGAAGGTAATAGGCTCATCGGCTTTCATATTTACCAAATCGTAAATAATTAGGTCGTAGGTGCGTAGCTTTGGCTCTATGAAAGCAACGGCCGTACCTGAAGGATTAACCGTGAAAAGCTTGTACTTAGCGCCCCTGAAAAAGTCTTTTAGTTTTGCTTGCTCTTCTGTCAGTGATGCTGCGTGAGTTATTGAAATAACGCTTGAAAGTGCGAGGATAAAAGCGAGCGTCAACGATATAAAAAGCTTCATTATTCGGCTCCTTCTTTCTTAGCATGCGATTGGTAAAAGCCAATGTAATGATCATTCGGATAGATGCCGTTGACCAATGGATATTGCTCTAGATACGGCGAGTGGTCTTGTTCAAGTATCTTAAGAATAATGGAGGTTCTATTGAGCAACCGTGTACGCATGGTCATGCCCATTTTATCAATCATCAACAGGCCTACGTAGTTTAACTTGCCCGCTTGAACTGTGAATGAGAGGTCTTGATCAGTTATGTCGTAATATATTTTTAGAATATTGCCTTGAGCAACAGAGCCAGTGCGCTCGTATATTTCACTCCACCTGTAGGTACCCGCAGGGAGTTTCATTACTTCAATGTGTTGTTCATAGTTTAGCGGCCCAAACTTGTGACTGTTCATTAAGCCACTGCCTTCAAGCACTATATTTTCAGAATAACCTTTTGAGTAAATAGCAATGACGGCATAACCTTCATCGGCTTCAAGAGGAGGTATGTCGCTATCTGCATAAGTGGGAGCAGATAACAAGAGGAGCAAATAAGCGATAACAGCTTTCACGTACTTCATTCCTTTGATAACTATTTTTGCAAGCGCGCTAAGGTACTTGCTGTTGATGAATTATTCAACTCCGCTTTACTAATTTAATGTTGCAGCGCGATCGCTATTTCAAATGGCGCCCGCCGTTTAAATGCAACGTTTGACCTGTTATGTAGTCGCTGTCAAATAGGTAATGCATAGCCTTTACCGCTTCTTGTGCGCCAGGAACTGTTTGTAATAGCGACTTCTTTATTGCCTTTTGTTTGTATTCCTCAGAGTCGTTCTCGTTAAACATAAGTAGTGCAGGCGCAATACTGTTTACCTTTACCTTCGGGGCCAATTTCTTAGCAAAAGACAGTGTTAGGTTGTGCAAAGCTGCTTTGCTTGCTGCATAGGCAGTATGTTTTTCACTTCCTGTGTCTTGTACGTAGTCTGTCATGTGAATAATATCTGCGCCTTCAGGGCAACGAAGCAGAGCATCTTCTAAAGCGAGATTTATTCTATAAGGCGCAATGGCATGTATGGTCATCATGCGTGCCATAAGCCCATGTTTATTGTTACTGTCTTTTTCTTGTGCCCAATCAGAAGCATTGTGAATAATGGCGCGATAGGTATTACTGATTGCCTTAATCTCATCAATTGCTCGATCAATAGCCTCCTCAGTGCTAAAATCCGCGCATATAACCGTTGCGCCTTTTTCTTTAAGTTTCGCAACTGAAGGTTTGTTGGTTCGGTAAGTAACAACCACATTTTGATGATTGTCGAGCAAGCTTTCTGCCATGGCTAAACCTAATCGTTGGCTTGCGCCTGTAATTAGTATGGGTGCGCTCAAAATGATTTCCTTCATTAAATTAACGGTTTATGTAATTTTGTGCCAAGTGCACGATTGGTAGCAACGACGTTAAATAAAAGTTTTGTTGCCGTGTAATGGATCTGTAACGACTTGGCAATCGTAGAAGATCAAAAAAGAAGTAACAACGGAAAAACACATGTTAGCAAAAGAAGCGGTAATTGTGCGTGATGCACTAGACCCCTCTATTTCAGAGTCTGCACAACGCGTACGTGATGCATTAGAAGCTAAAGGTCTTGAAACGCCTATGGCGGAAAATGGCTTGTCAGACGAGCAGAAGCGCAAGCGCATTGAAAGTGCCATGCGTGATGTTATGGAAACGCTTGGCTTAGACCTGGCGGATGATAGTTTGTGCGATACGCCAAACCGAATTGCAAAGATGTATGTGAATGAGGTCTTCAGCGGCCTTGATTATCTGAAATTTCCGAAAATAACAGCCATTGAAAACAAGATGCAAATCGACCAGCCCGTGCAGGTAAGTGACATCAGCCTTACTAGCACATGCGAGCACCACTTTGTGACAATCGATGGCGTTGCAACTGTGTCTTATATTCCAAAAGATACGGTTATTGGTTTATCCAAAATAAACCGCCTTGTAGGTTTCTTTGCGCAGCGTCCACAGGTACAAGAGCGTCTAACGCAACAGGTGTTGGTAGCGCTTCAAGCATTGACCAATACAGAAGATGTTGCCGTAAGCATTAACGCCACGCACTACTGTGTGAAAGCGCGTGGTATTCGCGATACGAATTCGTACACTAAGACAACGGCACTTGGCGGTCGATTCCTTACAGACGCAGATCTCAAGCGAGAGTTCTTCGCGAAATAGTTTTTTTTACCAAGCATCAATAGTGTTTGAGAATATTCGATTGCAAAAAAGCCGCTCACAGAGCGGCTTTTTTATTCCTGTAGAGTCGTTTTTTAAACGCAACCTATTACGCACATACGCACAGCGGCGTTTCATTTCTCCGCTTCTAAAGATTCGATAATTAAGTTTATTCTTCCGCCAATACCGTTTGCAGGCGTTAAACCCAGCACTTTTTTGCAGCAGTCGCACGACGTTTCCTGCTCATGATACATATCTCGTATTGCCGTGCGTTCAAAATTATTTATTGCACCGCAGTAGGGGCACATATACTCCAAAGCATCACTACTTTGCATAGTCTTATCCATTGCTTGTTTACATTTCCGTATGACTCAGCGTTTTAGCCGTATCGATTTTGTCAGGAGCGCACGTCTTAACGTCATGTAAACGTCATAAAAAGTAGCATGCGCTAGCTAAATACAAAACACCAAAGCAACTCTATTTGCTTACGGTAAGTATAGAGGGTATTTACATTACTGCTGATAAATACAGTAAAAATTTGATAAGTAATTGGAAGACTTAGAATTTAACTGTTTGTTAGTTTTTTGAACGGTAAAGATGTGCTAAATTCGGCGGTGAAAAACAGAGAATAAGTGCTGTTTATGCAGACTAAACACAGCGTAAACAGCACAACAAAAGCATTATTTTACATGAAGCCACATTTGCTGATAGGGCGCTAAACTGATGGATGCACTCTTACCATTAACTCGTGAACTGGTTAAAAGGTCATCGCAATCCTGATGATGAACTGCATTTAAAATTGCGCCGTTTACCTGCTGTTGGTGCTCGCTAAAATTGCACAAAACCAATAATTTTTCGCTCTGTTGCCCTTCACGAAGAAATGCAAAGCAATGCTGATTTCCTGATTCGAGAATGTGTGTTTTGGCGTGCCCAAAAATCGCATTCGACTTTCTAATATTCAGCATGTGCTGAAGACCTTGAAACACATCAATGCTGGCTTTTTCTTGAAGGGTTTTTGCGCGCTCTGGTGCAAGTGCCAACGCGGTATCGCTTTGCGTAACGGCAATGCGATTCACCCATCGATCGTCGTGTTTTTTAGCATCGTCATTGCGGTAGCTGTAGTCATTCAGTTTGGCAATCTCGTCACTAGAATACAGCAGCGGAATGCCACCAACGCTAAACGTTATACCGTAAAGCAGCAACATGCGTTTAACCGCTTCATCGATTGACGCTTTATTGTTATTTTTCAGCGCATCCTCAAGACCGCATAATGATGCAAGCGAGCCGCATACTCGACAATCACCGTTTGAAGGATTCTCGGCAAAAGGTACACCGTTGGCAAAACTTCCGCTAAATCGACCCGTGTAAAACTGATTTAAGAAATAACGATGATCAAATGAATTGATGCCAAGTTCTTGCGCCACCGCATCATCGAAAGTCCAGCCAATGTCATCGTGACAGCGAACATAGTTAACCCATGTGCATTCATCAGAAATTGGAAAACTTTTCTTCATTGAACGCGTTAACAGGCGAGTTTTACGCGTTGCCAAAGAATTCCATAACAACGCCATCAACAACGGGTTATAAGATAACTGACACTCGTCTTTATCGATGTACTTTACCACTTCGTCAGGGTGCACAATGGCTTCTGACTTAAACACCACTGCAGGAGCAGCTATTTGAAGACAGCTGTTAAAGGCTTGTATTAGCACATGTGCTTTGTCTTGGTTTTCGCAATTAGTGCCAAGTTCTTTCCATATAAAAGCAAGTGCATCTAAGCGTAGTGCTGCACAACCGATATTAGCGAGAAACAGCATTTCTGCCGTAATGGCGTTGAAGACCTCTGGATTGCTGTAATTCAAATCCCACTGAAAACTGTTAAATGTGGTCCATACCCATTTCTCCATGGTTTCGTTGTAGGTGAAGCTTCCTCGACGAACCTGCGGAAATATCTCTCTTAACGTTTGCTCATATTGATCGGGTAAGGTCCTGTCATCAAACAGGTAGTAATAATTTTGGTATTGTTCATCACCTGCGAGGGCAGCTTTAGCCCATCGGTGCTCATCTGAAGTGTGATTGAACACAAAATCGAGTACCAAATTAATCCCTTCTTTCTGCAGGGCAGTCGCAAGCTTCTCAAGCTCTTTGATAGTACCAAGCGCTGGATTAACTTTGCGATAATCACTTACTGCGTAACCGCCATCACTGTCGCCTTTTGGTGCATCATATAGCGGCATTAAATGCAGATAAGTTATGCCTAGAGCTTTGTAGTAGGGAATACGGTCGTGAAGGTCTTTAAGCGTTGGACCCATTAAATCAACATAGGCGGCCATACCCACTTGGCTTTCATCGCGATACCACAACGGGTTTTCGAGTCGGCTAACATCTAGCGCTTTTAGCGCTGGCTTGCGGTTTTTTATGCCATCTTTAAGAATGCCGACAAGCTGCTGTAGGTGGAAATAGCAATCGTATTGATGACCATACACGTGTGTGTACTTTTGAAACAACGTGGGAAAATGCGCTTTTAATCGGCGCGTAAATAACGCTGCATCTTTCTTTGAAAGATCAGATAAATCCGTAGAAGCCAATATACGGTTTAAACAAACGTTACTGTCGGCAGCATAATTCATAAGTTACTCGCAATCGCTTGGCCATCAAGCGGTTATGGCTTTTAAAAGACACAAACAATTTTTTGCTGGTCTTAAGCATATGTTAACAACTATTAACAATTATCTTAAACGATTAAGCTTGAGGTGCAAATATTTTCCTTCATAAATTTTAAAAAACAGGTCTACATGCGCGAAGTTGTATCTAAACAGCACAGTGTAAATGCTTGTCATGTTTCAAAGACTGTTTTTGAGAAAGGCCGTGTGGCTAAAAAAAGCATGTGGTTGAAAGAAGCAGTGTTGTTTAGAAAGACACAGTTGTTTATTCTCGACATTAGTCTCAACTGCATTATCTGTGTATCTGAATGGAACAATTAGAACAAGCCCAAGTACTTTATGACACCCTCATCGAATTTGCTGTGACGTACAGCTTCCAAATTGTTGGGGCGTTGTTTATTTTTCTTATCGGCTGGTGGCTATCAACTAAAATAGGCACTGCAGTTGAAAATCTTATGGTAAACCGAGATATCGATATAACGCTTAGCCGATTCACTGGCGGTGCTGTTAAAATCGTTATTCTTGCGGTCGTGACAATCATTGCTTTAGGTAACGTAGGAATTAGCGTCACGCCTCTTATTGCAGCGGTTGGCGCCATTGGCTTAGGTGCTGGCTTAGCAATTCAAGGTATGCTGGCAAATTATGCTGCTGGGTTTACCATCATCATCACTCGCCCATTTGTCTTAGGCGACACCATTCGTGTGCAGGGCGTCTCTGGCGTGGTTGATAAGGTAATGTTGCCCTACACCATATTGATTGATGAAGACAATGTACACATTCAAATACCTAATAAACTCATTGTGGGGGAGATCCTTCAAAATTCAGCCGAGCAAATGCTTATTGAGCTTGAGATAGGTGTAGCTTATTCAAGTGACGTTGATAATGTTGCAAGTATCATTACGCAAGCGGTGCAAAGCGTAGAAGGAATCTCTGACGAGAAAGTACCCACTATCGGTATTGATAACTTCGGCGACAGCAGCATTAATTTTGGTGTACGCGTATGGGCGCCAACCACTAAGCATTTTGAAACTCGCTATGCGCTGAATCAGGCAATATTTAACGCGTTACAGAGAGAAAACGTAGAAATTCCGTTTCCTCAACGGGAAGTGCGTATGCTTCAAGACTCGTAAAGCTCAAGCGGTAGTCCGTCTGGATCCTGAAAAAAGGTAAATTGCTTGCCCGTATATTCATCAATTCGCGCTGGCTCGCAAGCCACCCCTTTTTGTTCTAGCAGATCAATAACACTCATTATGTCTGTTACTTGAAAGGCAAGGTGTCTAAGCTCTTGAGCCTCTGGTCGTGATGGACGACTAGGCGCATCAGGAAAAGAAAAAAGCTCTATTTGACTGCCATCAGGTAGCGCTAGGTCGCATTTGTAAGACTTTCTTGCTTCACGATAATTCTCATCAATTACAGTAAACCCCAGTATGTCAGTGTAAAACGCCTTTGAGCGTGGGTAATCGCTGCAGATAATGGCTACATGATGAAAGCCGTTTAGCATAATGTTGTCCTTGAGTATTCAATGAAAACGAAGAATTTTTGTAGGCTTTGTCATTTATTTTTAACGTTAAATAAAGCCGGATATTGCCCTGCATCGTACAGTAGTTGGTAATTTTCAAAAAGCACTAGAAAACAAAGGTTGAAGAAATGCTGAAAAAATTCGGGTTGGTGGTTAGGTCAGTAGCAAGTGCAGCTTTGATGAGCTTCTTTTTATTTGGATGCACGGGCGTGCCCACAAATGTGAGCCCGGTACAAGACTTTGAACTTCCTCGCTACTTGGGGAAGTGGTACGAAATTGCGCGTTTCGATCATAGCTTTGAAGAGGGGCTTTCGAATGTTACAGCAACCTACACCATGCGCGATGACGGCGGTGTAAGCGTTATTAACAGAGGGTACTCAGCAGAAGAGGGTAGCTGGGATGAAGCGCAAGGCAAAGCTTATTTCGTTGGCAACAGCAGCACTGGCCATTTAAAAGTGTCGTTTTTTGGGCCGTTCTACGCCAGCTACGTGATAATGCAATTAGATAAGCAAGACTATCAGTACGCACTTATTACCGGGCCAGACAAAGACTTTCTGTGGATTTTGGCGCGCTCGCCAAACATCAGCAAGGCAACCGTAGAGGCGCTTGTACAAACTGCCAAAAACGCAGGGTATGACACAAATAAACTCATTTGGGTTGAACACGATAAAGCGTAATTTTTTAATTTAAAAAGTACTTTTTGTTTTGGGGAGAACTGCGCCATGCGGCACCATTGTGCTATTATTGCGCGCATCTTCGTTGTTTAAACAGTACTAAGAGAGTTAAGGCATGCAAACGCTTACTATTACTACCCCCGATGATTGGCACCTCCATTTTCGCGACAATGAAATGTTAGCCGAAACTGTTCCAGCAACAGCGCGCTGTTTCCAACGTGCCATCGTTATGCCTAACTTAGTACCGCCCGTGGTTAATGCAGAAATGGCCATGGCTTATAAAACACGTATTGAAGCAGCAAGGCCACAAGGCAGTAACTTCGAGCCTTTAATGACGCTGTTTTTAACCAATCAAACAACGCCACAAGATATTGTTGAAGCAAAAAAAGCAGGGGTTACCGCATGTAAGCTTTATCCTGCAGGGGCCACCACGAATTCAGATGCCGCAGTGAAAGGTATTCAAGCGCTTTACCCTGTGTTTCAGGCTATGCAAGAACAAGGGTTATTATTGCTTATTCACGGTGAAGTTACTGAACACCACATCGATATTTTCGACCGTGAAAAAGCGTTTATTGATCTTCACCTTGGCCCAATTGTTGAAGCGTTCCCCAAGTTAAAAGTGGTTTTTGAACACATTACTACCTCTGATGCAGCCAATTTCGTTGCTCAGGCGAGCGACTTTGTTGGCGCAACAATCACTCCACAGCATTTGCTACTTAACAGAAACGACCTGCTAGTTGGTGGAGTACGCCCTCATAATTACTGTTTACCTGTACTAAAGCGTAATACCCATCAACAAGCACTTCGTGAGATGGTAGCAAGCGGTAACAAAAAATTCTTTTTAGGTACCGACTCTGCGCCGCATGCCAAACATAAAAAAGAGAACGCGTGTGGGTGCGCAGGATGTTACAGTGCGTGGTCGGCTATTGAGCTCTATGCAGAAGTGTTCGAGCAATTAGGTGTGCTTGATAAGCTAGAAGGCTTCGCAAGCCATTATGGTGCTGATTTTTATGGTTTACCTAGAAATACGACTACAATGACATTAGTCAAAGAATCGTGGACGGTACCAGAGCAAGTGACCTTAGCTGATGGTACCGACATGGTGCCATTTTTTGCGGGGCAAACATTACAATGGAAATTGCGCGACGCGTTTCAAAGTTACTTCTAGTCTGTTTCCTCTTCACTAGCAGCCTGTGGAGCCATGCTCTGCAGGCGAAAAGTATATCTTTTACCTATACATTTTCTGATGACCTACAGTCAATAGTGCCTGCAGAGCAACTTAACTCAATTAACGCGTTTGCTTTAAGCTTATTGCTGTCTGCTGCCCCAACCGTTTCTTTTGAAAGCAAAAGCGCAACTCAAAAACAAAAGGGGCAAGCCTACCTGCCTCATATTATATTTAACCTTGTAAGAACAAAAGAAAACGAACTTGAATATGATTGGATCTCGCCAATGTTAGCCTACGAATGTAGCGAGTTATTTGCTTGTACCCCCAATGCGGGTAGCCAAGAAAAAGACGTTGGCGTGGCCTATATTGCCCTCGCTAAAACAGACAATAGTCTGCGAGATGCTGAGTGGCTTAGCGAGAAAGTCAGCGAGTTTAAAACGTCTTCTGAATTTGATGCGCAGGTATCACCGTTAATTGCGCAATTATCGAAAGACTTTCCCAATAGCGCAGAAAAATACGGGTTAGTTAGTTTGGTAGGTGAGTTACATGCAGATACATCAAACTTGTGGGTGATAGCCGATTTGGTGCCACTTTTTTCCGATTTAAGTGAGCGCGGTGAGTTAGAAGGCATTGCAGCAGACTTTGTTCGAGAAGTACTGCATGAAATGGGCATGTCTGATGCCATTTTATCTGCGCCATGGAAACGAATAGCAAAAGAAGCAACTACCAAGTCGAATGTGCTGGTTTTTTCCGTTATTCGAACCGATGAACGAGATGATGTATTTCATTGGGTGACACCAGTCTCAAAGAACTTGCATGGCTTATTTGGTATCGACAAGCCACGCTTTGCTGCCATTCAAGATGTACCCAAAACGTATCGGGTAGGCACGCTAGCGCAAGATTATCGTTATGACATTGCTCTCGATTTGGGATTTCAGGTGAAAGCCTATGAGTCGTGGCAAGCGCTGGTGGATGGGCTTTTTAGAAATGACATCGATGTTCTGTTCGGTTCTCAGGGGGCTGTTGATATTGGTTGTAACCCTGACGGGCTTAAATGTGAGACAATAAAGCTAACCAGTGAATACGATATTTCTACAGCTTACTTGGCACTGTCTAAAACCGACACGTGCGTGTTAGTGCTTGAGAAGCTGAAACTTGCCTCAGCCAAGGCAAGAAAAAGTAAAAAATATAATGAGCAGCTTTCTGCGTGGAGTGAAATGGTCTCGCAGAACTTTGGCATTGCTCATCATACCGAAAACGGTGTAGTACACCTGTGGAACCCAAATTAATGACAGTTGAAACAATCAAGCATCTCAATATACAACCCACCATTGTAAAAGCACTAGACGCCCAAGGCATTTACCAGCTATCTCCTATTCAAGCACAGTCACTTCCCGACGCTCTGCAAGGTAAAGATGTAATAGGCCAAGCACAAACCGGCAGTGGTAAAACACTTTGCTTTGTTATTCCCGCTTTAGAGATGATAGAAGTAAGCAATTTTTCTACGCAGGTATTAATGCTTTGCCCAACGCGCGAACTCGCTGATCAAGTGGCCGAGCAATGCAGATTGGCAGCCAAAGAAATAGGCAATGTTAAGGTAACCACATTGTGTGGTGGACAGCCCATGGGTCCTCAAATCCAGTCGCTTAAGCATAGTCCTCATATTATTGTGGGAACGCCAGGCCGTGTAATGGATCATGTGGAAAAGCGTCGTATCGATTTAAGTAATGTAAAACTGCGCGTATTAGATGAAGCCGACAGAATGTTAGATATGGGCTTTGAGGATGACCTGCGTATTATTTTCGGACAAATGCCTAGCAGCGTTCAAACCTTATTGTTTTCTGCCACATTTACCGAGCAAATTGAACGCGTAGCAAATCAGTATCTATCAAACCCTATTACATGCAAAGTAGAGGCGCAAGATAATAAGCCTGCGATCACGCAACTAGGTTACAGTGTTTTAGCGCACACCCGCACGCAGGCGCTAAAAGCAGTGCTCACTCATTATCAGCCTAAGAACGCGATTGTTTTTTGTAATCGAAAAGTGCAAGTAACCGAAGTGGTTGAAGCGCTTCAAGAAGACGGCTTCAGCGCCGCTGGGTTACAAGGCGACATGGAACAAATTGCGAGAACCGCAGTATTAATGCAATTTGCTAGCGATGCGCTGCAAGTATTGGTAGCAACGGATGTGGCGGCGCGTGGTTTAGATATTGACGACGTTGCATGTGTAATAAATTACACGGTAAGTGAAGAGCCCGAAACGCATATTCATCGAATTGGAAGAACCGCGCGCGCTGGCGCTAAGGGAATGGCGGTCACCTTGGTAAGTGACGAGGAAGAGCACTTCTTGCGAAAAATTGAAGTGCTTCAAGAAAGTGATATTCCAATTAAAGGCGCGCAAAGCCTACGTTTCCATAAAAATAAAATAACGCAGCCAGATTTCACTTGTATTTCATTAAGTGCGGGCAAAAAGCAAAAACTTCGTCCTGGTGATTTAGTGGGGGCATTAACCAAAGATGCGGGAATACCGGGTGATGACGTAGGTAAAATTGCCGTTCAAAATAGTATGAGTTTTGTGGCTGTGAAAGCCCGCAGTGTGAAAAAAGCGATGGCGCAGTTCAGAGAAGGCAAAATAAAGGGCAAGCGAATTAGAGCAAGAAAGCTTTAATTCATACGCTTATCATAAAACGCAAAAGGACATTGAGCGTGGTTGCTGAAACCGATTTGAAAATACTACTGAAAAACCTAACACCAGTAGCCAGTAAAGAAGATTACGTTTTTACAACGCTTCCTAAAGCCAAAGTGCGTAGCGAGCTTATCGCCGCTGCCAAGGGGGTGTTTCAAGAGAGTGAAGGCACTACGCTTATTATATCGGCCGCTGAGGCACAGCGCTTTGCGCTACCTTTTGAAGGGCGCTTTCGCTGTATAACCTGTGAAGTGCATTCAAGTTTAGATGCTGTGGGTATGACTGCCGCTATGTCTCGTGCGCTGGGTGACGCAGGTATAAGTGCGAACGTAGTAGCTGCTTATTACCACGATCATATTTTCGTACCTGCTGATAAGGTTGACCTTGCGGTACAGGTATTAGAAAAGCTAGGCCGCTAGTTTTTCGCTTTTAGGGTTAAACGCCGCCATTAAGCCAACAGCAAGGCAGTACTGTGCAGCGTAATAAGTGAGCATGACTAAAAACGGCGAGAATGGCAAAGGCGTACGAAATACAGACTGCGCCAATACTGCATCTGAGACAATAAATAATAGCGCACCACCAACAATCAAGCGCGTATTACTAAGCCATATTGCACTTAAACCCATGGTTAAAATAACACTTATATAAGCGAGTACCGGAAAGAAAAGTGTATTAGCTTCAGGAAGAATATGCATCGCCATAAGGAGTGCAAATATCAACACATACAGGCTAATGAGCCCTTTAGCCAATGGTGAAAATGCGTTTGTATGCTGTAAATGATCTGCGCGTTTTGTGAGGCAATAAAATGATAAAACGTAGGTGACATGTGCCAAGAAAAAGCATGCTAAACCAGCTAAAAAGCTGTGCTCGATAGGAAGCGCTAACACAACATCTCCAGCCAAGCTAAAAATTAATGCAAAAGCTAACACCACACGAGCCATACCCGATGTGCTCTTTACCACTGCTAAAGTAAGCAATGCTACAGGAAGCGCCTTAAGTACGAATTGATAAGCATAGGGGCTAAAAAGCAATGATGCTAAGTAAATACTAGACAGTACTGCATATACCACGGCTATTCTTTTTTTCATTATGTGCCTTTTAATAAAAAGCCCCACACCTGAACCGCAGATGAGGGGCTAAATTTATGCGCTTATGATTAAAAGCGCATACTATTTCACGTTGGTAGTGTTACCAAATTTTCACACGCTCTTCAGGTGCTAGATATAGTGCATCTTCTTCAGTTACGTTAAACGCTTCGTAAAACTCTGGAACGTTACGTACTGCACCATTTGTACGGAACTTAGTTGGTGAGTGCGTATCAGTTTGCACTTGGCTACGTAACGCTTCTTCACGATACTTGCTTGCCCATACTTGACCGTAACCAATGAATACACGTTGGTCGCCGGTGAAGCCGTCAAGCACGGGTGCTTCTTCACCCTCTAAAGACAAATGATATGCTTTAAGCGCAATGCTGATGCCACCTAAGTCACCAATGTTTTCACCCAAGGTATATTCGCCATTTACGTAAAGGTCAGGCAGTACCTCAAATTCGTTGTACTGTTGAATAAGGTTAGCAGTACGCGCCTCGAACTCGCCGCGATCGGCATCTGTCCACCAGTTGCGCAGTACGCCGTCACCGTCAAACGTAGAGCCTGAGTCATCGAAACCATGACCAATTTCATGGCCAATTACCGCGCCTATACCACCATAGTTAACCGCATCTTCGGCATTCATGTCGAAAAATGGCGGCTGTAAAATAGCAGCTGGGAATACAATCTCATTAAGCGGTGGGTTGTAGTAAGCGTTTACCGTTTGTGGCGTCATACCCCATTCGTGTGTCCATACCGGGCCACCTTGCTTTTTAAGCATCTCTTCATAATTTACATCGCTTGAACGCTTAAGGTTTCCGAACAAGTCAGACGCATTTACTGTAAGTGCAGTGTAGTCTTTCCACTCGTCTGGGTAGCCAATTTTTACGGTGAACTTAGAGAGCTTATCAAGCGCTTGTGCACGTGTTTCGTCTGTCATCCAATCAAGGTTTTCAATACTTTCTTTGTAAGCAAGAAGCAGGTTATTCACCATTTCCATCATGCGCTCTTTCGCTTCAGGTGGGAAATGCTGTTTAACGTAAACCTTGCCAATAAGCTCGCCCACGTGAGCATTCGACAAGCTTACTGCTCTGCGCCACTGCGGTTGCTGCTCTTCAACACCGCGAAGGACTTTGCTGTAGAAGTTAAAGTTTGCTTCATCTAGCTCAGCGTTTAAACGCGTTGCTGACGCATTTAGTAACCCCCACTGAAGAAATGTCTTCCAATCTTCCAATGCAGTTTCTTTAATCAAACCATCTATGTTTTGCATGTAATCTTTTTGCAAAATACCAAGTGCTGGAATATCTGTTACTTCCGCTTGCGCTAAATAGGCGTCCCACGCGAAATTCGGCATTAGCGCTTTAAGCTCGTCGATGGTTAACTTGTTATAGTTAGCGGCAAAATTACGTGCTTGCTCTTTTTTCATATGAAGCTGAGCAATTTGTGTTTCTAAATCGAAAAGCATTTTTGCGCTGGCTTCTGGTGCATCAAAACCAGCAATCTCAAACATGGTTTGAATGTGTTTTACGTATGCATCGCGTATTGTTTGAGAAGCTTCGTCATCTTTGAAATAGTACTCACGTTCAGGAAGACCTAAACCTGACTGCCATGTGTACATCAAATACTCTTTTGGTGACTTTAAGTCTGGGTATTGAGTTAGGCTAAATGGTGTGCCATAACCGTATCGCGCCGCGTAAGCAAAATATTCGGCAAGGTCGGTATAGTCTTCAATGGCTTCAATTTTTTCAAGTTCTGGCTTAAGCGGTGTTGTGCCAAGGGCATTGCGGTTTTCCATGTCCATGTAAGCACGATAAAAGTCACCCACTTTCTGCTCGTCACTGCCCACTTTGAAATCGCCTTCTGCTGAAGACTTAATAATATCCATTACGTGGTCTTGCGCTTCATCGCGAAGAATGACGAACGAACCATAGCTCGACTTATCAGCCGGAATTTCGAAATTATCAAACCATTTTCCATTTACGTAACTGAAAAAGTCATCACCTGGGTCTACAGACAAGTCCATGTTTTCTTTAATAATACCTGATGACAACGTTTGCTGTTGTGCCGCTTCTTTGGGAGCTTCAGTTTGTTGTTCAGGGGGGGGAGTTTGAGGGCTACACGCGGTTAACGCGAGTGCCACGCTTAAGCTTAAAACGCTTCGTAACATGGTGTGAGGTTCCTTTTTTCAATCTTATCTGTCTAGAAGTAATAGGCGTATTACCCATTCTCTGACTTTTTGTTTTGTTGCTCGAGCCTAGTAAGCCGATGTGCACTTTATTGCTAATAATGCTGCTACACATTATTGCGGCAGATCGTTGCTGCGGCACATCTGTAATACTTGCCTACTTACGGCATTTGGCTGGCTTAATTTGTAGCATGTAAGGGGTAATAGAAAAAGTGTTTATGGTGAAAATACACAGCTTGTAACAACTTGTAATGCGTAATTCGCTATAGTGGCTTTAGCTTTATTTAAGCATGCATGAATACAAGGAAAACCTTATGTCTGAGCAGAAGCTACCGTTTGATTCTATTTCGCCCTGTGAGTATGCCGATGCCTTGCCACGAGAGCAGTTTATGGATTACGTCATTAAACCGCTATGGCAAGGTATGCCTCGTATTTCAGGCCCTGCTTTTACTGTAAAGTGCGAGCCAGGCGACCATCTAATGCTGCATGCTGCCATTTATCGAGCAAGCCCGGGCGATATTATTGTGGTGCAAGCTGATGATAAATTTGCAGTCGCTGGTGGAAACGTGTGTGCTATTGCGCAATCACGAGGCATTAAAGGGTTTGTTATTGATGGTGTTATTCGTGACTTGGCCGAAACGCGTGAAAACAAGTTTCCTGTGTTTGCCCGTGGAGTAGTACCAAAGCCCGGCGCTAAAAAATGTGTCTCGCCGCTTAATCAGCCTATTCAGTGTGGCGGCGTAACGGTAAATGCTGGAGACATCATTATTGCAGATGAAGAGGGTGTTGCCGTGATTCCACAAGCTCAAGCTGCATCTGCGTTCGAAATTGCGAAAGCACGCGCTGACAAAGACGAGGCTATGTCACTCTCACAGTGGCAAGCGCAGCACTCAGAAAAAGTAGAATCTACGCTTGCTTCGCTGGGGTTTGAAGATAGCTAACGGTGAAGTTGAGTTTACGCGTACGCTAATATAGCCACGCGTAGCTAAATTTCATAAATACCGCTTGCTCGGTGCGCATTAAGCCGGGGTTCTCATCATCAGCAAAGGCCGAATCGCCGTAGCCAACAAAAAGGCGTGACAACGGGTTTATCATGTATGAGTAAATTAGTTGTGTGCCCAGGCTTCGGTCACGGGCATCTACCTGCACTAAATAGTTATCGGTGTTGCGTTTAACGTCGGCGTACACAAGTGCTAAACGCACAAACTGTTTGGCGCTAAATTGATAGCTCAATCGTAAATCAGTTAAGTTAGCGGTAAACAGCATGTCGTTATTTACGTCTATTCTGTTGTATTCATGCGAGACAGATGCTTCTAAATGGTTACCCAAATTCAGCGTAATTGAAGGCTCAAGTAGAATTTGATCTCCCAAACGGTTGTTACGCAAATCAATTCGGTCGCCAATTCGTGCAAAGTTTTCGAAATAAACGGTACGGTTAGGCTGCGCTTCGAAATAAAACGAAAACTGCTCTTCGGTAAAGCGTGTGGTGTTACCGTCTATGGCTAAGCTTGCGCCATTTTGTCTCAAGCCTACGGTATCTCGTTTAACCCACTGGAAGTTAAAATAACTCTGATAAGCAGCATTTAGCTCTACTTGAGCCTGCACTTCACGCTCTATTAACTCGCCGTTATCGTTATGCGTAATATCCCAGTCGCCGCAAAACTCAAATCGGTTCCACCACGCGTTATCTTTCCACCATACTAAACCGCCGCCTAACACGCTTTTGTGTCGATCTACCGTGCTTTCGAAACCTAAATCAGCACGAAAGTCGGCTTGTGTGCTTGTTCTATTGGCGTACATGTACCACTCACGCTCTTCGTGGCGGTAGTCAATTTTGTATGTGCTGCCAGCAAAGTCGTCGTCTTGCTGAGTACGCAGTGTAATTTCGCTTTTGTCTGTGTCTTCACTGCAGTCGTTGCGGCAAAAATCCTGAAACAACTGATTCGGATATTGTGTATCTGAACGAAGTACCTGCATGCGAAGCGTGTCGCTTGGTGTAATTTGAAAGCGAGTATCAAGGCCAGTTACTATATTGTGATAATCGTCGGCATGACGACCTGTAACAATGGCGCCCACAGATAAATCGTCTGATATGTCGTAGCGGTAGCGTGCCGCAATATTAGTACTTTCTTGATCGAGCCTTGCCACGCTTGAACCTAAGTTTCCCGGGACTAGAAACGTGGTACTTTCATCATTTGCGGCCAAAATACCAAAGGTGTGGTTATTTACTCGGCCCGTTAATTTAGTACCTAAATCGGGTGCACCAATGTTTCGTGTGTAAACCAAATCGTATTGCGTGCTAAAGAAGTCCGCGTTCTCTAAAAAGAAAGGGCGTTGCTCAGGGAAAAAGAGTGCGAAAGGGTTGTTAATGCCTAACTGTCCTGCGTCGGCTTCTACTTGAGAAAAGTCAGGGTTAACCGTTGCCTGAAGCAGCATATCTGATGAAATACCCCAGTTAATGTCTACACCTACTTCCTGATTGTTCTGATATTGCCAGTCGTTCGATGGAGCTGTGTTTGCTGCACGATTTCGAGCATAACCCGCCACCGCATAGGGTGTAATAGACAAATTCTTGCCTTGCTTGGCAGAGGCAAAGCCTTCCATTTTACCCATCTGACAAAGGTTACAAGAATTGTTCCGGTCTACAGGTCTATTAGAGATACGCAAATTGTTATCGCGTGGATAAAAGCGCACGAATTCAACGCGCCACTGCTTTGGGCCATTGCTGTTGATAAAATTCATTATGCGAAAGGGGAGCGCAATCTCTACCGTATAGCCTTCGTCGGTAAGCTGTGTTTCGGCGTCCCAAATGGCATTCCAGCTATCGCTTTCACTGCGGGTCATTTGATTTTCAATGGCGTCAGACTGGATGCCGTGTGGGTTAACGAAGAATTGATACGACAATCGGCTGTCACCAAAGGTATCTATTTTTACCCCTACAAGGTCGTTATCCCACACACTGTCTCTGTCTCGAAACAATGCGCGTATTTGAGAGGCATCGTTATCCTGGGCCGTAAACGCAATATAAATATTTTCGCCGTTTTCAAAAATGCGCGCAGTGGTTTGAACTGGCGGCGTTGTATTTTCAAAGGGGCGTGTTACGTAGTTTAACGGTATTTTCGCCGCGTCATTCCACGCATCTTCATCGATAATGCCATCCAGCTCTATTTTTTGCGCCAGAAAAGGTACTATTAGACTGTCGGTACGTTCGCTGCCGTTGTCCTTGTCATCATCGAGGTTTTCGGTCACTACTGTTGGAGGCGCCGAGGAGCCCTGTTGAGAAGATAGCTGAGAGGATTGTTGCGACACTTGTTGCGAAGATTGAAGTTGAATGTCTAAGGCCCCATTAACTTGCGTTGATGCAAGCAGGGCGCAAAAGGCAATACATAAAGCGGTTGAGCGAATTTTGTTTTGCCAACGCGTTGGCGGAAAAAGCATGGTGTCCATGAAAAATGATGTCACTTGTTTTTAGTTTTAATTCTTGTGCGCGCAAAGTATGGACAAAACCCTGCATTTGCTAAAGCAGGTTAATCGCAAATAAACGAAAACTTAGCGTGTTTATCCTTGCGCTTTGTTTATAAACACAAATATTCCTGCACGGTAATTCGCAGATTGTACGTTGGCGTCATCACATTCAATGAACATATCGTGTAGAATTACGTACTGATTCTGATATACGAAACGCACTTACGCGTTTGCCACCAAATAACAGACGAGTTCTACATGTTTTCATTTTTTGAAAGGCTTACTCAGCCCTTTCCCGATACACCACCTACTCAGCCACCTACGGGTATAATTGCGTTTTGTAAATACTACACCCAAGGCATGTGGGGCGTTATTTTAACGGTATCTGTGTTAAGTGCTATAGTTGCTATGTTGGAAGTAGCACTGTTTGGTTTTCTTGGGCAACTTGTAGATTGGTTCTCACAGCAGAACCGAGAGACTTTCTTAGCCGATCAAAAGTTCACGCTTATAGGTATGGGGCTCACTGTTTTGGTGTTCATCCCTTTATTCATTCTGCTGCGTTCGCTGTTTTCGCGTCAGTCGTTAATGGGCAATTATCCCATGCGCATACGTTGGCAGGCTCATCGTTACTTGCTTGGGCAAAGCCTTACTTTTTTCCACGATGAATTTGCTGGGCGCGTAGCTACTAAAGTTATGCAAACCGCGTTATCTGTACGTGAAACAGTAACAAAAGTACTCGACTTGCTGGTTTATATCAGTGTGTATTTTATCTCCATGGTTGTGCTTATTTTCAGTACAGACTGGCGATTAGCGATGCCATTAATTGTATGGTTCTTTGTTTACATCGGCATTTTGCGTGTCTTAGTTCCCAAGCTTAAAGACGTGTCTCAGCGTCAAGCTGACGCCCGCTCACTCATGACTGGCCGCATTGTAGACAGCTACACCAATATAACCACGGTCAAGCTTTTCTCGCACAGTAGGCGCGAAGCTGATTATGCCAAAGAGAGCATGGATGGGTTCCTAAAAACGGTTTACCCCCAAATGCGCTTGGTAACTGTTTTAGAATTTTGTGTAGAAATGGCCAATGCCATTTTGATATTTGCCGTAGGTGCATTATCTGTGTACTTGTGGATGGAAAACATTGCAAGCCCTGGTGATATCGCTATTGCCATAAGCTTATGTTTGCGTTTAAACGGTATGTCGCATTGGGTAATGTGGGAAGTTTCTGGTTTGTTCGAGAACTTGGGAACGGTGCAAGATGGTATGAATACATTAGCGCAGCCGATCACCGTTAAAGATAAGCCCAAAGCTAATGCGCTTGAGGTAAGTGGCGGCGGCATTAACTTTGAAAAAGTCGATTTTTCTTACTCTGGCGCCGACGATAAACCCATCGATGTTTTCAAAAAGCTCGATTTGACTATAAAACCAGGTGAAAAAGTAGGGTTAGTGGGTCGCTCAGGTGCGGGTAAATCTACACTTGTGAATTTACTTATGCGTTTTTACGACACACAAAGCGGTAAAATTGTTATTGATGGTCAAGACATTACCGATGTTGGTCAAGAGACGTTACGTGCAAAAATAAGCATGGTGACGCAAGACACTTCACTGATGCACCGCTCGGTGAGAGATAATATTTTATACGGCCGTACCGATGCTACCGAAGACGATATGATCAGGGCTGCGAAGCAGGCAGAAGCACACGACTTTATTCTCACACTTACCGATAGTCATGGCCGCACTGGTTATGATGCACATGTAGGCGAACGAGGCGTGAAACTTTCTGGCGGTCAGCGTCAGCGTATTGCTATAGCGCGCGTCCTATTAAAAGATGCACCAGTATTGGTGTTAGATGAAGCTACTTCAGCCCTTGATTCAGAAGTAGAAGCAGCCATTCAGACCTGCTTAGATAAAGTCATGGAAGGGAAGACAGTAATGGCTATAGCTCATCGTCTCTCAACTATAGCGCAAATGGACAGGTTACTTGTTCTAGACAAAGGGAAAATAGTAGAGCAGGGCACCCATGCAGAGCTTATTGCGCATAATGGCATATACGCCAAGCTATGGGCGCATCAAACGGGTGGCTTTTTAGGTATTGAATAAGTAGACGGGGCGTATTATACCCATTTTAAACCTACCTGATTACTTGCTAGGTGAAGAGATAAACCGCTTGTATCTTGAAAGTGGTTAAGTATAATACGCGTCCCTCCCTTGCGATACCGCACTTTCCTTCGAAAAGACGCACAATTCACAAGGGTAGTGTAAGTAAATTTTGTCACTTAGACACCACAGGGGTGTAGTTCGAATTGGTAGAACAGCGGTCTCCAAAACCGATGGTTGGGGGTTCGAGTCCCTCCACCCCTGCCAAATTTACTTATGAACAAATTTATTAGTTGCGCCCTTTTAGGTGCGCAAGACAACGACGCTGTAGTGCTAGGATCGTAACATGAGCGAAAAGACGGAAAATCAGTCCAACTCATTGGACATGTTTAAGTGGGTAGTGGTATTTGCACTACTTGCCGGTTTAGTAACCGCAAATACAGTTTACGGTGAGATCTCGGTGCTTTACCGTGCTATCGCTGCTGTTGTAGTAGTTGCTGTTTCAGGCTTTATTGCTGCTTCTACACTTAAGGGAAGCACGTTTTTAAGCTTTGCTAAAGAGTCTCGCACTGAAGTTCGTAAGGTAGTGTGGCCGACTCGCCAAGAAGCAAACCAAACTACGCTTATCGTACTTGCAGCGACGTTGGTTATGGCACTGATTTTATGGGGACTAGACGGCATTATCGTTCGTGTAGTTGGCTTTATTACTGGAATAGGAGCATAAGCGTATGTCTGAAGAAGAAGCAGTAAAGAAAAGATGGTACGTGGTTCAAGCCTATTCACAATATGAGTCTCGCGTTAAGAAGACCCTGCTTGAATACATTAAAATGCACAACATGGAAGACTTATTTGGTCAGGTATTAGTACCTACTGAAGAAGTGGTTGAAATGCGTGCTGGTCAGAAGCGTAAGTCTGAGCGTAAATTCTACCCAGGTTACGTTTTAGTTGAAATGGCAATGACTGAAGAGTCTTGGCACTTAGTGAAAAGCGTCCCACGTGTACTTGGCTTTATTGGTGGCACCTCTGACCGTCCAATGCCTATTTCACAGAAAGAAGCTGACGCTATTCTAAATCGCCTTGAAGAAAACGTTGATAAGCCAAGACCGAAAACACTGTTTGAACCAGGTGAAGTGGTTCGCGTTACAGACGGTCCATTTGCAGACTTCAATGGTGTAGTAGAAGAAGTAGACTACGAGAAGAGCCGCGTAAAAGTATCGGTACTTATCTTTGGTCGTTCTACACCAGTAGACCTAGAGTTTGGTCAGGTAGAGAAAGGCTAAGCTTTTCGAAGAATTAAAAAAAGACGGTTTATCCGTCTTTTTTTGTACCTGTAATTCGCATTATGTGAAGTATGTTGAATCACATAGGAAAGTTAAACGACGTTAAACAACAAACAATAGGGCAGTCAGCATCGCAATGAAAATAAACGTATACTGCGCTATCAGGCCGTGACAACTGCTAAAACGCTTTGTATCTGCACACGACGCCCAAAAACTCACTCGATAAAAGCGCTTCAGTGCGTGGTTGCTTATCAATAAGCTTAAAAGCCATATCAGAAATGTAGCCAATACTAATTATCCATTTATGTATTTTCTCTTCCCTCTAAAAATTTATATAGCCCAACCAATAGTGCTACTGCGAAAATCAAAATGTACCATTTATACTCGTCACTGAAGAGTGATCCACAGGTGAGTGTTGTGATGAACATAAAAGTTGGTGCGACTATCCTTCTCAATTTCAAATAGTATTTTTTGCTTGTTGTTCGTCGTGGTTGGATTAAACGAACCCACAGGATCAATAAAACTCCAATCTGATTTAAAATCAGAAGCGGATAATTGTTATCTATAAAGGCTGATGCTGTGAAAAGGCCCAACATGGCGCATGCCATATTGAGCTTTACTGATTGAGACAGGTTCACTTACTCGTCCAATGTATCACTGTAGTCTGACACTGCATCTGCTGTGCCTACAATTGTGCCAACTCCAGTACCAATAAGTCCGCCTATTAGTGCTCCTACTGGTCCGGCAAAACCCCCAAGGGTTGCGCCAATCCCTGCACCTGTAGCAGCGCCTCCCATGGCTCCTTCAAAAGCGGCTTCCGATATATTTCCCCCGGAAACCGCTTTGATCTGGTCCTCTGTAAGAACATTCGAATTATTCATCATCTGTAAAATACTCCCAAGCTGCACCTAAGGCTGCCCCGGTAGCTATCACACCAAACGCAACAGGAAAAGTTACAGTAAAACCTACTGCTACAGCAATGCCAACGCCAGTGGCGCCTACACCACCTCCAGTGAGTCCACCTGATGCGACATCCCAGCCATCACCACCAGATATTTGGTTGAGTTCCTCTTTGGTAAGTAACTCCATTTATCTTTCTCCAAATGTAAAATATTGATTTTAAATTAGCGCTTAAGCGCGTTAAGAATATTTACTTATTTGAATATTTAAAAATACTGTCCCTTAGATGGTTTTTTATCCTAATTAGCCCTTGCATAGTAATTGGTCACCTTATATAATGCGCGCCCTTTTAAATGGAAACGGGAAGCTGATTGAGCAAATAAACTCTGTATTTGCGAGGCGTTAGACCCAAACAAGAGAGCATGTAAAATGGCTAAAAAAGTAAGCGGTATTATCAAGCTTCAGGTTGCAGCTGGCGCTGCTAACCCAAGTCCACCGGTTGGTCCTGCACTAGGTCAGCACGGTGTAAACATCATGGAATTCTGTAAGGCTTTCAATGCGAAAACTGACAGCCTTGAGAAAGGTGCTCCGGTACCAGTAGAAATTACTGTATACGAAGACCGTTCTTTCACATTCGAAACTAAGACTCCTCCTGCGTCTTACCTGCTTAAGAAAGCAGCGGGCATCAAGAGTGGTTCTGGCCGTCCTAACACTGAAAAAGTGGGTAAAGTTACTCGCGCTCAGTTGGAAGAGATTGCTAAAACTAAAGAGCCAGATCTTACTGCAGCTGACCTAGATGCAGCGGTACGCACTATCGCGGGTTCTGCTCGCTCAATGGGCTTGAACGTAGAGGACTAATCGAATGGCTAAATTAACTAAACGCGCTCGCCTAATCCGCGACAAAGTTGACTCTGCTAAAGAGTACGAAATCAACGAAGCAGTTGCGCTTCTTAAAGAACTAGCTACTGCTAAGTTCGCAGAAAGCGTTGACGTAGCAGTTAACCTTGGTATCGATGCGAAGAAATCTGACCAAAACGTTCGTGGTGCAACTGTACTACCTAACGGTACTGGTAAAGACGTTCGCGTTGCAGTATTCACTCAAGGTGCAAATGCTGAAGCTGCTAAAGAAGCTGGTGCAGACATCGTTGGTATGGACGACCTAGCTGAGCAAGTTAAGAAAGGCGAAATGAACTTTGACGTAGTAGTTGCTAGCCCAGACGCGATGCGTGTTGTTGGTCAACTAGGTCAAATCTTAGGTCCACGCGGCCTAATGCCTAACCCTAAAACTGGTACTGTAACGCCTGACGTTGCAACAGCAGTTAAGAACGCGAAAGCTGGTCAGGTACGCTACCGTAACGATAAGAACGGTATCATCCACGCTAGCATCGGTAAGATTGCGTTCGAAGCGAACCAGATTCAAGAAAACCTTGAAGCGCTACTTGAAGCATTGAAGAAAGCTAAGCCTTCTTCTGCTAAAGGTACATACATCAAGAAGATCAGCCTAAGCACTACGATGGGTGCTGGTGTTGCTCTTGATAAGGCTTCTGTAGGTCTTTAATTCCTTTGGGCGAAAGCTCGATGGAATCTCTTAAAGGTTATGGGTTGGAGCTGTTCATTTAGCAGTGCTAATAAGCAGCTCCCGTCCTAGACCGCAGGTGCGGTGTGGTGAAAGAGGTAAGAGAACTTTCACAATCAACATACTGCTTAATACAACAACCTGCGCAGACGGTGGTTTGACTCAGACTCTCTGGGGTAACAAACACCGTAGAGCGGTATCAATCATGAGGATTGGTATCAATCTGTGAACCCTGATGGCGTATGTAGATAACTACAAACAAAGTCAGATACAAAGAGGTGAACTCAGTGGCACTAGGTTTAGCAGCAAAAAAAGAGATCGTAGCAGAAATTTCTGATGTTGCGTCTCGCGCTCTATCCGTAGCCGTTGCTGAATACCGTGGGATGGAAGTTGGTGAACTGACTGAACTACGTGTTAAAGCTCGTGAGCAAGGCGTATACCTAAAGGTTGTACGTAACACTCTTGCAAAACGTGCTCTAGCAGACAGTCAATTTGCAGACTTAGACAGCGCCTTAACTGGTCCGCTTATCTATGGTTTCTCTATCGACGCACCAGGCGGTGCGGCACGTCTTTTCAAAGACTTCGGTAAGACTAACGATAAGCTTAAAGTTACTGCACTTTCAATTGGTAGCGGTCTTCTTGGTCCAGAGAAATTGGACGCAGTTGCAGCACTACCTACCCGCGACGAAGCGCTTGCGAAACTACTTGCAACCTTCAAAGCACCAGTTGGGAAATTCGTTCAAACAATCAACGAAGTTCCTGGCAAGTTTGTGCGCGTATTGGCGGCGGTCAAAGACACCAAGTAATTGGCGTTTTTGGCATATTGATTTTTTTAACATTTTATACCCAGGAGTTTAGAGAAAATGGCTCTAACTAAAGAAGATATCTTAAACGCAATCGCTGAAATGCCGGTAATGGAACTGGTAGAACTAATTGAAGCGGCTGAAGAGAAATTCAACGTATCTGCTGCAGCTGCTGTTGCTGTTGCTGGTCCAGCTGCTGGCGGCGACGCTGGTGCAGCTGAAGAGAAGACTGAATTCGACGTTGTAATGACTTCATTCGGTGGCAACAAAGTTGCAGTTATCAAAGCAGTTCGCGGCGCGACTGGCCTAGGTCTTAAAGAAGCTAAAGAAGTAGTTGAGTCTGCTCCTAAAGCTATCAAAGAAGGCGTAAGCAAAGATGAAGCTGAAGCACTTAAGAAAGAGCTTGAAGAAGCTGGTGCAGAAGTAGAAATCAAGTAATTTGACATAGTCAAATTATTGCCTGAGACGGCAAGGCTGGTGGTTTTTTAAACCACCAGCCTTTTTGCGCTGTATAGTGTGTAGAATTTAACCCTTGTCTACACTACATAAAAGCGCCATTCGGACATACCCATAAAAAGCATAAAAATCCAACAAGTTAACTAATAATTGGTTAAATTTTGTTGTATGCTGGTGTATCTGCCCGAAAAAGGGTTGTGGAAGTTTGTTGCTTATTGCGCCATTTAGAACGTAGCTTTTAGCCCATAGCACGCGTTTTAAAGCATTTAGCAGCAGGTTGGGTCAAAAATCAGCAGGCTGAGGAACCCATGGTTTACTCTTATAGCGAAAAGAAACGTATCCGTAAGGATTTTGGCAAACGCCCACAGGTATTGGAAATTCCATACCTTCTTTCAATTCAGCTTGATTCTTTCAAAAAGTTTATTGAGATCGACGCAGATGCTCAATACGGTTTGGAAGCAGCATTTCGTTCCGTTTTTCCAATTAAAAGCTACTCAGGTAGCTCAGAGCTTCAGTATGTAAGCTATCGCCTGGGAGAGCCGGTATTCGACGTTAAAGAATGTCAAATTCGTGGCGTCACATTCTCTGCTCCGTTAAGAGTAAAACTACGGTTAGTGTTGTTCGATAAAGACGCTGCGCCAGGTACAGTAAAAGATATTAAAGAACAAGAAGTGTACATGGGCGAGATCCCATTGATGACTGAGAACGGTACGTTCGTTATCAATGGTACTGAGCGTGTTATCGTGTCACAGCTACACCGTTCACCTGGTGTATTCTTTGATCACGACAAAGGTAAAACCCACTCGTCAGGTAAAGTGCTTTATAACGCACGTGTAATTCCTTACCGTGGTTCGTGGTTAGACTTCGAGTTTGACCCGAAAGATAACCTATTCGTACGTATCGACCGTCGTCGTAAGTTGCCTGCAACTATTATCTTACGCGCGCTTGAAATGTCGTCTGAAGAAATCCTAGATACCTTCTTCGACAAAGTAGCGATTCGTATAAATAAAGACAAATTGATGATGGAAATCGTGCCAGACCGCCTACGTGGTGAAACGGCTGCTTTTGATATCATCGACGGTGAAGGCAACGTTGTTGTTGAAACTGGTCGTCGTATTTCTGCGCGTCATACACGTGCACTTGAAAAAGCCGGTCTTACTGAGCTTGAAGTGCCAGCCGATTACCTAATTGGCCGTGTTTATGCAGCAACCTACGTAAACGAAGACACAGGCGAAGTAATTGTAAGTGCGAACGAAGAACTAACACTTGAAAACCTAGCGGCGCTAAGCCAAGCGGGTATCAAAGAATTCGAAACGCTTTACATCAACGAGCTAGATCACGGTTCATACATCTCAGATACACTACGTATCGACTCTTCAACTAACCGCCTAGAAGCGCTAGTTGAAATCTATCGTATGATGCGTCCTGGTGAGCCACCAACAAAAGACGCAGCCGAAACGCTATTCGATAATTTGTTCTTCTCTGATGAGCGCTACGACCTATCTTCAGTTGGTCGTATGAAGTTCAACCGCCGTCTAGGCCGTGAAGAGCTAATCGGTTCAGGTACACTAGACAAAGACGACATTATTTCTGTTATGAAGCAGCTAATAATGATTCGTGACGGTAAAGACGAAGTAGATGATATCGATCACCTAGGTAACCGTCGTATCCGTTCTGTTGGTGAAATGGCAGAGAACCAGTTCCGCGTTGGTCTTGTACGTGTAGAACGTGCAGTTAAAGAGCGTCTAAGCTTAGGCGACCTAGACAACGTAATGCCACAAGATCTTATTAACGCTAAGCCTATCTCGGCAGCGGTTAAAGAGTTCTTCGGTTCATCACAGCTTTCTCAGTTCATGGACCAAAACAACCCGCTATCAGAAGTAACGCATAAGCGTCGTATTTCTGCATTAGGCCCGGGTGGTCTTACACGTGAACGTGCAGGCTTCGAAGTTCGAGACGTACACCCGACTCACTACGGTCGTTTATGTCCAATCGAAACGCCGGAAGGCCCGAACATCGGTCTAATTAACTCATTGGCAAGCTTCGCGCGTACCAATGACTTCGGTTTCCTAGAAACGCCGTTCCGTCGCATCGTAGACGGTGTGGTAACTGACGAAATCGATTACTTATCTGCAATTGAAGAAGGTCAATTCGCAATCGCTCAGGCTAACATCGCGTTAACTGAAGCAGGCGAGTTGGTAGACGACCTAATTCCATGTCGTCACCGCGGTGAAACTACCTTGATGCCTAAAGAAGACATTAAATACATGGACGTTTCACCTCAGCAAATCGTTTCAATTGCTGCAAGTATTATCCCATTCCTAGAGCACGATGATGCGAACCGTGCACTAATGGGTGCGAACATGCAACGTCAGGCAGTACCAACACTACGCGCTGATAAGCCGCTAGTTGGTACCGGTATGGAAAGAACTATCGCGGTTGACTCAGGTGTTACTGTAGTTGCTAAGCGCGGTGGTGTGGTTGATTACGTTGATGCCAGCCGTATCGTTATTAAAGTAGACGAAGACGAAATGCTTCCAGGTGAAGCAGGTATTGATATCTACAACCTGACTAAATACACGCGTTCAAACCAAAACACATGTATCAATCAGAAGCCTACCTGTAGTGTTGGCGACCCGATTGTTACTGGTGACGTGCTAGCTGACGGTCCTTCAACAGATCTAGGTGACCTTGCACTAGGTCAGAACATGCGTATCGCATTCATGCCTTGGAATGGTTACAACTTTGAGGATTCAATCCTTATTTCTGAGCGTGTAGCGCAGGAAGACCGTTTCACTACTATCCACATTCAAGAGCTTAGCTGTATCGCTCGTGATACCAAGCTTGGGCCAGAAGAAATTTCTTCTGATATCCCGAACGTGGGTGAATCTGCACTAAGCAAGCTTGATGAATCAGGTGTTGTTTACATTGGTGCGGAAGTGAAAGGCGGTGACATCCTTGTAGGTAAAGTAACGCCTAAGGGTGAAACTCAGCTTACGCCAGAAGAAAAGCTACTACGTGCAATCTTCGGTGAAAAAGCGTCTGACGTTAAAGATACGTCTCTACGTGTACCTAACTCTGTTCACGGTACCGTAATCGACGTTCAAGTATTTACCCGTGATGGTGTAGAGAAAGATAAGCGTGCGCTAGAGATTGAAGACATGCAGCTACGTCAGGTTAAGAAAGACCTTACTGACGAGTTTGAAATTCTTGCAGACGGTATCTTTGCCCGTGCTCAAACTGCACTTCTACGTGCTGGTGTTGACCAAGCTAAGCTTGACAGCCTTCCGCGTGAAAAGTGGTTTGAAATTGCACTTAACAGCGAAGATGCACAGCTAGAGCTAGACCAAATTGCTGATCAACACGCTGAAATCAAACTTGATTTCGATAAGAAGTTTGAAACTAAGCGTCGTAAGATCACTCAAGGCGATGACCTAGCACCTGGCGTACTTAAGATCGTTAAGGTTTACCTTGCGGTTAAACGTCACATCCAACCTGGTGACAAGATGGCCGGTCGTCACGGTAACAAAGGTGTTATCTCGACTATCCAGCCTGTAGAAGACATGCCATACGATGCTGACGGTACGCCTGTAGATATCGTTCTTAACCCACTAGGTGTACCGTCTCGTATGAACATCGGTCAGATCCTAGAAACGCACTTGGGTATGGCTGCACACGGTCTTGGTGTGAAGATTGATCGCATGATTAAAGAGCAGCGTGAGCTGGCTGAACTACGTGAGTTCTTGAAAAAGGTGTACGAGCTTGGTGAGAATCACCAAGAAGTTGACATCGATAGCTTCACAGACCACGAAGTACGTCGTCTAGCTGAAAACCTTCGTAAGGGTGTTCCAGTAGCAACGCCTGTATTCGACGGTGCACGTGAATCTGAAATCAAAGAAATGCTGAAGCTTGCTGATATTCCAGAAAGCGGTCAGATTTCATTGTTCGACGGTCGTACAGGTCGCGAGTTTGAGCGTCCAGTTACGGTTGGTTACATGTACATGCTGAAACTGAACCACTTAGTAGACGACAAGATGCACGCGCGTTCTACTGGTTCTTACAGCCTTGTTACACAGCAGCCTCTTGGTGGTAAAGCACAGTTCGGTGGTCAGCGCTTCGGTGAGATGGAAGTGTGGGCACTTGAAGCATACGGTGCAGCATATACCCTTCAGGAAATGCTTACTGTTAAGTCAGATGACGTTAACGGCCGTACCAAGATGTACAAGAACATCGTCGATGGCGACCACAGAATGGAGCCTGGCATGCCAGAGTCATTCAACGTACTACTTAAAGAAATTCGCTCGTTGGGTATCAACATCGAGCTTGAAGAAAAGTAATACGGCAATCGCCGCGTAATGTTATGAGATGGCCCGGTGCTTGCGCCGGGCTCTAGAGACTGACTCCGCTGGGAGAGTAATGTGAAAGACTTATTAAAGTTTCTAAAGCAACAAAACAAGACTGAAGAATTCGATAATATTCGAATCGGTCTGTCTTCACCTGACATGATCCGT
The DNA here is from genome assembly GCF_042848195.1 of Alteromonas sp. MTD1. Taxonomy (NCBI): domain Bacteria; kingdom Pseudomonadati; phylum Pseudomonadota; class Gammaproteobacteria; order Alteromonadales; family Alteromonadaceae; genus Alteromonas; species Alteromonas sp. MTD1. Next base: position 7,918 of record NZ_BTGG01000002.1, on the reverse strand, counting down.
TCATGGTCATTTGGTGAAGTTAAAAAGCCTGAAACAATTAACTACCGTACGTTCAAGCCTGAGCGTGACGGTCTGTTCTGTGCGCGTATTTTTGGTCCGGTTAAAGACTATGAGTGTCTTTGCGGTAAGTACAAGCGCCTTAAGCACCGTGGTGTTATCTGTGAGAAGTGTGGCGTTGAAGTTACACTGACTAAAGTACGTCGTGAGCGTATGGGTCACATCGAGCTAGCAAGCCCGGTTGCACACATTTGGTTCCTTAAATCACTTCCGTCTCGTATCGGCCTAATGCTTGATATGACACTTCGTGATATTGAACGTGTACTTTACTTCGAATCATACGTGGTTACAGAGCCAGGTATGACTACGCTTGAGCGCAGCCAACTTCTTAACGAAGAAGAGTACTTGGATGCACTTGAAGAGCACGGTGATGAGTTTGAAGCTAAGATGGGTGCTGAAGCAGTATTCGATCTTCTTACAGCACTAGACGTAGACGCAGATGTTGCGGCTATGCGTGAAGAGCTGCCTTCAATCAACTCTGAAACTAAGCGTAAGAAAATTACTAAGCGTCTTAAGTTGCTTGAGTCATTCCAACAGTCTGGTAACAAGCCAGAGTGGATGATCATGACGGTACTTCCGGTACTTCCACCAGACCTACGTCCTCTAGTACCACTAGATGGCGGCCGTTTTGCAACGTCTGACCTGAACGACCTTTACCGTCGTGTAATTAACCGTAACAACCGTCTTAAGCGTCTTCTAGACCTAGCTGCTCCAGACATTATCGTACGCAACGAAAAGCGTATGCTTCAAGAGTCTGTAGATGCGCTTCTAGATAACGGACGTCGTGGTCGTGCGATTACCGGTTCTAACAAGCGTCCACTTAAGTCGCTTGCAGACATGATTAAAGGTAAGCAAGGTCGTTTCCGTCAAAACCTTCTTGGTAAGCGTGTTGACTACTCAGGCCGTTCTGTAATTACAGTTGGTCCTACGCTACGTCTTCACCAGTGTGGTCTTCCTAAGAAGATGGCACTTGAGCTATTTAAGCCGTTTATCTACGGTAAGCTTGAAGCACGTGGTCTTGCGACAACAATTAAAGCTGCTAAGAAGCTAGTAGAGCGCGAAGCACCAGAGGTTTGGGACGTACTAGACGACGTTATCCGTGAACACCCGGTACTACTTAACCGTGCACCTACACTTCACCGTTTGGGTATCCAAGCATTCGAACCAACACTAATCGAAGGTAAAGCGATTCAGCTTCATCCGCTAGTGTGTGCGGCGTACAACGCCGACTTCGATGGTGACCAAATGGCGGTACACGTTCCGTTGACAATCGAAGCACAGCTAGAAGCACGTGCACTTATGATGTCGACGAACAACATTCTGTCACCTGCGAATGGTGAGCCTATTATCGTACCTTCACAGGACGTTGTATTGGGTCTTTACTACCTAACGCGTGACAAAGTAAACGGCTTAGGCGAAGGCATGGTATTCACCAGCCCGAATGAAGCAGAAAAAGCATACCGTACAGGTAATGCTGAGCTTCACTCACGCGTTAAAGTACGTATTACTGAATATGACATCGATGAAGATGGCAACAAAACTGAGAAAGTAACACTGACAGACACTACTGTTGGTCGTGCAATTTTCTCATTGATCCTTCCAAAGGGTCTGCCGTTTGAAATCATCAACCAAGCGATGGGCAAGAAGCAAATTTCAAAACTATTGAATGCTTGTTACCGTACGCTAGGTCTGAAAGACACAGTAATTGCTGCTGACCAAATCATGTATACCGGTTTCCACTACGCGATGATCGCGGGTGCGTCTGTTGGTATCGACGATATGGTTATCCCTGCTGCTAAGAAAGACATTATCGAAGCTGCAGAAGCAGAAGTTATTGAAATTCAGGAACAGTTCCAAAACGGTCTTGTTACCGCGGGTGAGCGTTACAACAAAGTTATCGATATCTGGTCAAATGCCAACGAAAAAGTTGCTAAGGCCATGATGGATAACCTTAAGACTGACATCGTAATTAACCGCGATGGCGAAGAAGAAGAGCAATCATCATTTAACTCTGTTTACATGATGGCCGACTCGGGTGCTCGTGGTAGTGCCGCTCAGATTCGTCAGCTAGCTGGTATGCGTGGTCTGATGGCTAAGCCAGATGGCTCAATCATCGAAACCCCAATTACGGCGAACTTCCGTGAAGGTCTGAACGTACTACAGTACTTCATCTCAACTCACGGTGCTCGTAAAGGTCTTGCGGATACCGCACTTAAGACAGCTAACTCGGGTTACCTAACGCGTCGTCTAGTAGACGTTGCACAAGACTTGGTAATCACTAACGACGACTGTGGCACATTCGAAGGTGTTCAAATGACACCACTAATCGAAGGTGGTGACGTTGTTGAGCCACTACGCGAGCGTGTACTAGGTCGTGTGGTAGCAGAAGATGTACTTAAGCCAGGTACTAACGAAGTACTCGTAGAGCGTAACGTTCTTCTAGACGAAGCGTTAGTAGACATGCTTGAAGCTAACTCAGTTGACCAAATCATGGTTCGCTCGGTAATCACTTGTGACAACGACTTCGGTGTTTGTGCTAAGTGTTACGGTCGTGACCTTGCACGTGGTCACATGGTGGGTAGCGGTGAATCGGTTGGTGTTATTGCAGCACAGTCAATCGGTGAGCCAGGTACACAGCTTACCATGCGTACGTTCCACATCGGTGGTGCGGCATCAAGAGCATCTGCTGAGAACAGCGTACAAGTTAAGACAGCGGGTAGCCTTAAGCTACACAATGCGAAATTCGTACGTAACTCTGACGGCAAAGTGGTTATCGTTTCTCGTTCAACAGAACTTACTGTTATCGACGAGCAAGGCCGAGAGAAAGAGCGCTATAAAGTACCTTACGGTGCTGTACTTAGCGTGGATGACGGTGCAACTATTGCAGCTGGCGACGTTGTTGCTAACTGGGATCCGCATAGTCACCCAATCATCACTGAACGTGCAGCTAAGATTAGCTTCGCAGACATTGATGACTCAAATACCGAAATGCAGCAAGACGAGCTTACTGGTCTTACCCGTATCGTTGTTAAAGACCTTGCGAAAGTAAACTCTAAAGAGCCTAAGCTAATTCTTGAAAGCGACGAATTCGGTCTTCAAGAAATTCGTCTTCCAAGCTTCACAACCATCGAAGCGAAAGAAGGCAAAGTGGCTAACGAAGGTGACGTGCTAGCACGTATTCCTCAGGAAAGCTCGAAGACTCGTGATATCACAGGTGGTCTACCGCGCGTTGCGGACCTATTTGAAGCACGTAAGCCTAAAGAGCCTGCAATTCTTGCAGAAATCTCAGGTACTATCGGCTTCGGTAAAGAGACCAAAGGTAAGAAGCGTCTTGTAATTACACCTGCTGAAGGTGATGCATACGAAGAGATGATTCCTAAGTGGCGTCAGCTTAACGTGTTCGAAGGTGAGAAAGTGGAAAAAGGCGAAGTTATCGCTGATGGTCCAGAGTCTCCGCACGATATCTTACGTCTACGTGGTATCTCAGCAGTAGCAAACTACATCGTGAACGAAGTTCAGGAAGTATACCGTCTACAGGGTGTTAAGATTAACGATAAGCACATCGAAGTAGTTATCCGTCAGATGCTACGTAAGTGTATTATCACTAACCCAGGCGATACGCAGTTCCTTGAAGGCGAACAGGTTGAAGTATCGAACGTGAAAGTGGCTAACCGTGAAATTGAAAAACACGGCAAGATTCCAGCGCAGTACGAAACACAGCTGCTTGGTATCACTAAAGCGTCACTGTCTACTGAGTCATTTATCTCAGCGGCATCGTTCCAAGAAACAACACGTGTTCTAACTGAAGCTGCGGTTCAAGGTAAAGAAGATGACCTACGCGGTCTGAAAGAAAACGTAATCGTTGGTCGTCTAATTCCAGCGGGTACAGGTTTCGCTTACCACGAGCGCCGTGCACAAAAACGCAAAGAGCAAATCGAAGAGATGTCAGTATCTGCTGCTGAAGCAGAACAGGCACTAACCGAAGCGCTTAATGCAGGTGCAGACGAAGATACTGCCGAATAAGGCATGATCATGGGAGCGCGTTAACGTGCTCCTAACAAATTGGCATGTCAGGCGTACAAAAAGCATGAAAACTTTCTGCTTAACCTTTGTACACCTTGACAGTCAGGGCGATGATCATTAATATTCCGCGACCCGATTTTTGATAGCCTAAATTTGGCACTAGAAACGGTCGCGGTTTTTTGTATTAGCGCCTAGTGAATGTTGACGAGCACAATGTTCACAACAACAGGGCGACAATGTTAAAAAGTCGCAAGTATAGGACCCAATCATAGTGATTGGGTTTTCGTAGTTTTTAATCAGGAGCTAGTTAATGGCAACAGTTAACCAGTTAGTGCGCAAGCCGCGTAGAAAGCCCGTTGAAAAAAGCAACGTAGCTGCTCTACAAGCTTGTCCACAAAGACGTGGTGTATGTACTCGTGTATATACTACTACGCCTAAGAAACCAAACTCTGCACTACGTAAAGTATGTCGTGTACGTCTAACTAACGGTTTTGAAGTTTCTTCATATATCGGTGGTGAAGGTCACAACCTACAAGAGCACAGTGTAGTTCTTATCCGTGGTGGTCGTGTTAAAGATCTACCAGGTGTTCGTTATCACACAGTTCGCGGTACTCTTGACTGCGCAGGTGTAAACGATCGTAAACAAGCCCGTTCTAAGTACGGCGCGAAGAAGCCTAAGTCTTAACGGTTCTCCGTTAGTAAGGCCAAACTGAAGTTTTAGAGTTTTGGGTTTTCCCTGAATTCATACGGAGAATAGAAAATGCCAAGAAGAAGAGTCGTAGGTCAACGTAAAATCCTACCAGAGCCAAAATTTGGTTCACAACTGCTTGCGAAATTCATGAATGTCGTAATGCTCGACGGCAAAAAGTCAGTCGCTGAAAAAATCGTTTACGGTGCGCTTGATATTGTTGCTGAAAAAACCGGCAAAGCACACCTAGATATCTTCGAGGAAGCGCTTGATAACATCCGCCCAACAGTAGAGGTTAAGTCTCGTCGTGTTGGTGGTTCAACTTATCAGGTTCCAGTTGAAGTACGTCCAGTTCGTCGTAACGCGCTAGGTATGCGTTGGATGGTTGAAGCTGCACGTAAACGTGGCGAAAAGTCTATGGCACAACGCCTAGCGGCTGAAATGCTAGACGCAGCAGATAACAAAGGTTCAGCGGTTAAGAAACGTGAAGACGTTCACCGTATGGCCGAAGCAAACAAAGCGTTTGCTCACTACCGTTGGTAATCAACGTTATTTAACTGAGAGAGATTTATGCCTCGTAAGACCTCGATTGAGCGTTATCGCAATATTGGTATTGTGGCTCACGTGGACGCGGGTAAAACCACGACCACAGAGCGTGTTCTGTTTTATACAGGACTGTCTCACAAAATCGGTGAAGTGCACGATGGTGCTGCTACCATGGACTGGATGGAGCAAGAGCAGGAGCGTGGTATTACTATCACGTCTGCTGCAACGACTTGTTTCTGGTCTGGTATGGAGCAACAGTTCGATCAACACAGAATCAACATTATCGACACCCCTGGACACGTTGACTTTACTATCGAAGTAGAGCGTTCATTGCGTGTACTAGACGGTGCAGTGGTTGTTTTCTGTGGGTCTTCTGGGGTAGAACCTCAATCAGAGACAGTCTGGCGACAGGCTGACAAATATCAAGTGCCACGCCTAGTGTTCGTTAATAAGATGGACCGGGCTGGCGCTGATTTTGAACGTGTTGTGGGTCAAATCCGCAAGCGTTTAGGCGCAAACTGTGTTCCGATTCAAATCAACATGGGCGCTGAAGAGAATTTCCACGGCGTCATCGACCTTGTGAAGATGAAAGCCATCAACTGGAATGAAGACGACATGGGTATGACATTTACCTATGAAGACATTCCGGCTGAATATTTAGATACTGCTGAGCAGTACCGTACCGAAATGATCGAAGCGGCTGCTGAAGCATCAGACGAGCTAATGGACAAGTACTTGGAAGGCGAAGAGCTAACCGAGGAAGAAATCCGTTCAGGTCTTCGTCAGCGTACCCTGAACAACGAAATTGTTCTTGCCACGTGTGGCAGCGCCTTCAAAAACAAAGGTGTTCAGGCTGTACTAGACGCTGTTATTCAATACCTTCCATCTCCTACTGAAGTTAAGGCCATTACAGGTGTGCTTGACGATAAAGACGAGACCGAAGCTGAGCGTCATTCAAGCGACGACGAGCCATTTGCAGCTCTAGCATTTAAAATTGCGACCGACCCATTCGTGGGTACGCTTACATTCTTCCGCTGCTACTCTGGTGTAGTAAATACGGGTGATACGGTATACAACCCCGTAAAAGGCAAGCGTGAACGTTTCGGTCGTATCGTGCAAATGCACGCTAAAGACCGCGAAGAAATCAAAGAAGTACGCGCAGGTGACATTGCTGCCGCTATAGGCTTAAAAGATGTTACCACCGGTGATACGTTGTGTGATCCTAATCATGTAATCACACTTGAGCGTATGGAATTCCCAGAGCCGGTAATTTCAATTGCGGTTGAGCCCAAGTCACAAGCTGACCAAGAGAAAATGGGTATTGCCCTAGGTAAGCTTGCGGCAGAAGATCCGTCGTTTAAAGTGAAAACTGACGATGAAACAGGCCAAACAATCATCTCTGGTATGGGTGAACTTCACCTTGATATCATTGTCGACCGCATGAAGCGTGAGTTCAAAGTTGAATGTAACGTAGGTAACCCTCAGGTTGCTTATCGCGAAACCCTTCGTAAATCTGTCGAAGTTGAAGGGAAGTTCGTTCGTCAGTCAGGCGGCCGCGGCCAGTTTGGTCATGTATGGTTACGCATTGAGCCTCAAGAAGAAGGGGCTGGCTACGAGTTTATGAACGAAATCGTCGGTGGTGTGGTTCCAAAAGAGTTCATTCCAGCGGTCGATAAAGGAATTCAGGAGCAGATGCGAAGTGGTGTTCTTGCAGGGTATCCGGTACTTGATGTAAAGGTTACTTTGTTCGACGGTTCATACCACGATGTTGACTCTTCTGAAATGGCGTTTAAGATCGCCGGCTCTATGGGTTTCAAAAAAGGCGCCGCAGAAGCAAATCCGGTGTTACTTGAACCCACAATGAAAGTTGAAGTGACTACTCCAGAAGATTGGATGGGTGACGTTGTAGGTGATCTTAATCGACGTCGCGGCATGATCGAAGGTATGGAAGATGGCGTAGCAGGTGTTAAAATAATACGTGCAAAAGTGCCGCTTTCAGAAATGTTTGGGTACGCAACTGATTTGCGTTCACAAACACAAGGTCGTGCTTCATACTCTATGGAGTTCTTCAATTATTCTGAGGCGCCTAACAATGTGGCGCAGGCTATTATTGAATCTAGAATTTAATCTAAATGAAGGTTCGGTCCGGTCTATTTGTGGGTCGGACTTTTAACTTAGGAAACGAGAAAAATGGCAAAAGAAAAGTTTGAACGTACGAAACCCCACGTAAACGTGGGTACAATCGGCCACGTTGACCACGGTAAAACTACCCTAACTGCAGCAATCACTACAGTTCTTTCTAAGACTTACGGTGGTAACGCACAGGCATTCGATCAAATCGATAACGCTCCTGAAGAAAAAGCACGTGGTATCACCATCTCTACTTCGCACGTAGAATACGATACTCCTACTCGTCACTACGCACACGTAGACTGCCCAGGACACGCTGATTACGTTAAAAACATGATCACTGGTGCTGCTCAGATGGACGGTGGTATCCTAGTAGTAGCTGCGACTGATGGTCCTATGCCACAGACTCGTGAGCACATCCTACTTGGTCGTCAGGTTGGTATTCCTTACATCATCGTATTCATGAACAAGTGT